>CAWJDG010000031.1:0-100655 GCA_963841365.1 uncultured Acidobacteriaceae bacterium | reverse complement strand
GGATTCTGACTTTGGCGGCGGGGCCTACTAGCGTTAACAGGCCCCAGGTGCCGTGGAAGTGTGTTCTTCCACTTGAAATGGGTGCCCCAGGTGCCTCGCATTTGGGAACCGGAGACCATCGGACGCAAAACCCCCACCGAAGCAGACCACGATCAGTCCCGGTAAACGCCGTTGTATCCATCGCGAACGTTCACAAGCTGCCTTCGAGGGGTGAGGCGAGCCAGCTCAGCTCCAGATTCCGGAGTTCAGTCAGCGGCCGTTGCCGTCCGCTGAGCGGCTTTGGCCAGGCGCTTTGCTTCGAGTGCGGGAATCGCGTCCAGATCCGTTTTGCCTTCGGCCAGGCGAATGAGAAAATCCTGGGTTGAAAACGGCGGCGCGTCCTTCATCAGTTTGCTGGCGCGCAGGTAGCTGCCGTCGGGCTGCTGGATGCGGGCTTTGACCGTGTCGGCCATGTAGGCGGGCAGAATTTCGTCGTGGATGCGGGCGATGGCCGCCGGGTCGCGCACCGGGAAGACGACCTCGCAGCGCTCGAAGAGGTTGCGCGGCATCCAGTCGGCCGAGCCGAGATAGATTTCGTCGTTGCCGCCGTTGGCGAAGTGGAAGATGCGCGAGTGCTCCAGGAACCGGCCCACGATGGAGCGCACGCGGATGCGTTCCGACAGGCCTTTCACGCCGGGCCGCAGGATCGCACAGGCCGCGAATGATGAGGTCGATTTCGACGCCCGCCTGCGAGGCCTGGTAGAGCGCCTGGATGATCGAGGGCTCGAGCAGCGCGTTCATCTTGGCCACGATGTGCGCGGGGCGTCCGGCCTGCGCGTGTTCCTGTTCGCGGCGGATGAGGCGCAGAAAGCTCTCGGCCATGGTCAGCGGCGCCACGAGCAAGGGGCTGTAGTCGTCGAGCTCGGCGTGCGCGGTCAGGTAGTTGAACACCATGTGCACGCGCTCGGCAATCTGCGGATCGCTGGTGAGCAGGCTCAGGTCGGTGTAGAAGCGCGCGGTGTCGGGATTGTAGTTGCCGGTGCCGAGATGGCAGTAGCGGCGCGTCACGCCGTCCTCGTCGTGGCGCACCAGCATGGCCAGCTTGCAGTGGGTCTTCAGGCCCACCACGCCGTGGAAGACCTGCACGCCCGCGTCTTCCATGCTGCGCGCCCAGCGGATGTTCGAGGCCTCGTCGAAGCGCGCCATCAGCTCCACCACCACCGTGGCTTCCTTGCTGGCTCCGGCCTCGGTCAGCGCCTGGAACATCGGCGAGTCGTGGCTGGTGCGGTAGAGCGTCTGCTTCATGGTCACGACGGCTGGATCCTGCGCGCCCTGCTGGATGAACTCGACCACCGGATCGTAGGAGTCGTAGGGGTGGTGGAGCAGAATGTCGCGATGGCGCAGCTCGTCGAAGATGCCGGTGGATTTGCGGCTGAGCAGCAGCGGCTTGGGCGTGAAGGGCTGGAACTTCAGGTCGGGCCGCTGCACGTCGCCGTAGAAAAACATCAGGCGCGAGAGATTCACGGGCCCCTCGCCGCGGAAGACCTGGTCCTCGTCGAGCTCGAAGTTCACCCGCAGCCGCTCCACAATCTCAGGGTCGGCGCCGGTTTCGATCTCCAGGCGCACCGCGTCGCCCTTGCGGCGGTTGTGCAGCTCCACGCGGATGGTCTCCAGCAGCGAGCGCGCTTCTTCCTCCTCGAAGTAGAGGTTGGAGTTGCGCGTCACGCGGAACGAGGCGTGAGGCCAGCACCTCGTAGCCGCGGTACATGCCGGCGAGATGCTGCTCGATCAGGTCCTGCAGCAGCAGGTAGTCGTAGTGGCCGTGGTTGGCGGGCAGGCGGACAAAGCGGGGCAGGGCGCGCGGCACCGTGACCACGCCCAGCACCTGCGGGCCGGAGCTGCGGCGCTTGGCGCGGAGCAGCAGCGCCAGGCAGAGCGCCTTGTTGAGCACGCGCGGAAAGGGATGCGCGGGATCGATGGAGATGGGCGTCAGCAGCGGATCGACCTCGCGCTGGAAGTAGCCGTGGGCAAAGTCGCGGGCATCCTCGCTCAGCTCGTCCCACTCAAGCAGCCGAATGCCCTGCTTGCGCAGCTCCGGCAGCCAGTTGCTTGTTCCAGCAGTGGTACTGCGCGGCCACAAAGCTGTGAATCTCGGCGGTGAGAGATGGCAAGGGACTCGTCGGGGCGCAGGCCGTCGTAGCCGGGCTCGCGGTAGCCGTCCTCAATGCGCTGCATCAGGCCGGCCTGGCGGATTTCAACGTATTCGTCGAGGTTGGAGCCGGTAATGGCGAGGAACTTAACGCGCTCCAGCAGCGGGTTGGTGGGGTCTTCGGCCTCTTCGAGCACACGCCGGTTGAACTGCATCCAGGAGTAGTCCCGGCCGTTGAAAAGTTTGGTTTTTTGTGGTTTTCTGGCCATTTGCCGGTCCAATTCGCTGTGTTGGCAGTCTATCGCCGTTTTGGCGGGCTCAGGTAGTCCGAGATGGGATGCCAAACCTACAACAATTCTGCTATGGGTCCGCCCTGCGCTCGCCAAGGATAAGCACTTTGACCGCGCAAAAGCCCATGGGCTCCTACAGCAAGCCGGCGGCCTAAGCGTGTTAAACGAAGAAGAAAAACGCAGTGCTGGGAGTCGGAACCTGATAGTCATGGACCGTAGGAAATTCTATTCGTTTTGAGAATCGGCGGCCGTTTTGCAGCCACTCGGAGCCGCCGCCACAGTTTTGCGTTTGCCGGTCTCCGCTGCATCTCTGCGTTTCCCGGCAGTCTTGTGGGCGCTCGCTGACGCACCGTCCAGGCGCTGGCATGCGGCTCCCGTCAAGCCAAAACCACTACGGATCGATCAGCGGCACTCTCGAGGACGGGATCAACGTTTTCCGGGGCGTTCCCTATGGCGCTGATACTGCCCCGCTGCGATTCCAGGCCCCGCTGCCTCCCACGCCGTGGACCGGCGTGAAGGTGTGCGACGCATTTACAACGCGCGCCCCGCAACTCACGTGCTGCGCGGGCCGCAGGGCGCCAACTCTGCGCCCAGCCTGGGAGCGATAGGCATGCCGCCGACGGGAGCTCGCACGCGCGTTGCGCCCGAAGCCGGCGTAGCAGAGCGAGGATTGCCTGCATCTGAATGTCTTTACGCCCGCCCTGCGCGACCATCGCAAGCGCCCGGTGCTGGTCTACTTTCATGGCGGCGCTTACAACAACGGCTCGGTGAACAGCCCTCTCTACGACGGCAAACGGCTGTGCCATCGCGGCGACGTTGTGGTGGTTACTGTCAATCACCGGCTCAATGCCTTTGGTTTTCTCTATCTCGGCCGCAATCGACCCCAAACAGTATCCTGACTCGGGCAACGTGGGCATGTTGGACCTGGTGCTGGCACTCAAATGGGTACGCGAACAACATTGCCGAGTTCGGCGGCGACCCTTCGAGGGTTTTAATTTTTGGTCAGTCGGGTGGGGGAGCGAAGTGCGCCACGCTGATGGCCATGCCGGCCGGTCACGGGCTCTTTCACCGCGTGATGACCATGAGCGGCCAGCAGGTGAAAGGCGCGTCGATTGAGATCGCGTCAAAACGCACCGAGTCGATGCTCGGCAAACTCGGCATCACGAAGGCGAATCTTGCGGACCTGAAGACGATGCCGTGGGAGAAGATCCAGGCCGCGGCCGTCGCAACCAGCTCCGACTGGCTGCCTGTGGTCGATGATGTGGTCTTTCGCGCGATCCATTCACGCCCGACGCGCCGCCGCTTTCTGCGAAATGTGCCCATGATTCTCGGCAATGTCCACGATGAAACTGCCGTGCCCGTGCGCGGCACGCTGACATGGGAGGATGCACCGGCTGCGCTGCGCAATGCCGTAGCGATCTACCTCGGCCCTTACACGGCCGAAGAAGTGGTGGCGAAGTATCGCACCATCTACCCCGACAAATCGCCGATTGACATTGTGATTGCCGCGGCGACGGCGTTTCGCGCGTGGCCTGGGCAGGTGATGGAAGCAGAGCGCCGCGCCGGTAATCCCAAAAGCCAGCCGCACACATGGGTCTATCAAATGAACTGGCACCGGACGTGCCAGGCGCACGCGCGATGCACACCATCGACATTCCTTTCATGTTTGACAATCTTGCCGCATCGCCGGGGCAGATCGGGACGACACCGGAAGAATTGGCCGCAGCGCAACCGCTGGCCGATGCCATGTCTGGAATGCTGATTCACTACGCGGCTACCGGAAATCCCAATCATCCCGGTCTGCCCTCGTGGCCTGCATACGATTTGAAAGCACGCAACACGATGATCTGGGATAATCCGCCGCAGGTTGAAAAGGACCCGCGAGGCGAAGAGCGACGTTATGCGGCCGGCTCGCCGTATCGGCAACCGGGAACGTACTAGTGTGGTGAATCTGAGAGTCGCCGCAGAAATCGGCGCCCCAAATGCAGGTCCCCGTTCGACTCCGATCATCCGCCGAGGCGGACGATCTTCGCTCAGGGCAGGCTTTCGACTCGTTTTGGTGCGAAAACGCACCAAAACTCGCTCAGGATGACAGCGCATTTTTGATGCGAGGTTCGGACTCGGGACATCAGGGTTCTTTGTTGCATGGGTGGTCTTTGGCGGCCAATTTTTGAACCTCTGGCTGCTAGCCGCTCATCCAAATCGGAGGCGTTCCTTCCACAACGCAGCGGTGGCTGCGATTCGATACACTAGATTTAAGAACCGCGCCGCGCATTTTGCGCATCCATTTCTGGTACAGCCAATTTTGGGCGATTGCGATCGCCGTTCTTGAGCAAGGATCAAATTGCCAAACCAATCCATCCAATAGCACAATCCGTTTCTGTGCCGCTGGCCTTTTGCTGGGTTTTGCGCTCTTGGCATGTGCCGGCGCTGGCCGCGCAAACGGCGGTGATTCCGGCGCCGCCCATGCCGTCGGCTCCGTCGGCCTCCAGCTTTCAAGGCAGCGTGACGAAGGGTGAGGCGTCGGCGCAGGCCATCGATCTTTCGCTCGACGACGCCATTCAGCGGGGCTTGCAGGCGAATCTGGGAATTATTTTGAGCGGCACGCAAACGGCGGGCGCGCGCGCCGAGCGGTTGAGCCAGTTGCAGTCGCTGTTGCCTTCGGTAGATTTCAACGCCAAGGAAGCGGTTGCGCAGACCGATCTGCCCGCGCAAGGGCTGCGCATTCCCGGCTTCCCGGTGATCATCGGGCCGTTTGGATACACCGATATTCGCGCGTCGCTCACCTGGTCGCTGGTGGACGTGCAATCGCTGCGCAATTATCTGGCGGCGCGTCACAACTTTGCCGCCGCGCAACTGTCAGCGGAGGACGCGCGCGACCTGGTGGTGTTGACGGTGGGCAATGCGTATCTGCTTGTGCTGGCCGATCAGACGCAGGTGAGCAGCGTAGAAGCGCAGGTGGCAACAGCAAAGGTTTCGCTGGATCAAGCCGTTGACAACCATGAAGCAGGAACCGCGCCATTACTCGATGAGTTGCGTGCGCGCGTGGATTACCAGTCGCTGGAGCAGCAATTGATCGTGACGCAGAACGATCTTGAAAAGGACAAGCTGGCGCTGGCGCGCACCATCGGGCTGCCGCTGGCGCAGAGCTTCAATGTGACCGACAATGCGCCCTACGCGCCGTTTGACCAGTTAGACGCGGATGCGCTGATCAAGCAGGCCAAAGCGAATCGCAAAGATCTGGCGGCGCTGGTGGAGCAAACGGCGGCTGCGGCCGAGCAGCGCAAAGCGGCTACGGCTGCGCGTTTTCCCGCGGTGCAAGCGAATGCAGACTACGGCGACATTGGCACGACGCTGGCCCATTCGCACGGCACCGTGGATGCGACAGGTTCGGTGACGGTACCGATTTTTGCGGAGTTTGCTTTGCGCGGCCTGGCGCAAACGGCGCAGGCGCAGCTCGATACCACGCAGGCGCAACTGAGCGACAAGAACGCGCAAGTTGAAGCCGATGTGCGCGACGCGCTGCTCGACATCGCCTCGGCGCAGAAGCTGGTTGAAGTGGCGCAATCGAGCAAGGATCTTGCCGGCGAAGCACTGAAAGAAGCGCAGGAGCGCTATGCCAATGGCGTCAGCGATAACCTTGCAGTGAGCCAGGCGCAACAATCCGTGGCGCAGGCCGATAGCCAATACGTGGCCAGCCTCTATCGAGACAATATTGCCAAGCTGAGCCTGGCGCGCGCACTGGGAGACGGCCAGGACTACAAGAAATACCTAGGAGGGAAGTGAACGTGGCGGATCCAACTCCAAGACCAGAACCAAACGAATCGGCACCCGAGACCGAGATTGAGGCGCCGAAGTCCCGCCGCAGGGGCATTCTTGTGGCGGCTATCGTCGTGGTCATACTCATTGCCCTGGGCCTCTGGTGGCGCTCGACTTTCAGCGAGGATACTGACGATGCGCAGGTGAATGGCCATTTGATCCAGGTGAGTTCGCGGATTGCCGGCCAGGTTATCAAGGTGGATGTGGAAGAGAACCAGGTGGTGAAGGCAGGCGCCCTGATCGCCGAGCTCGATCCGAGCGACTACCAGGTCGCGGTGGAGAATGCTGAAGCTGCGCTGGCGAGCGCCAAGGCCAATGCCGCAGCGGCCAGCGTGAATGTGCCCATCACGACCATCAACACGGGCAGCAACCTGAGCTCGGCGGGCGCTGATTTATCTGGCGCGCGTGCCAGCGTGGAGCAAGCGCAACAGCAACTGGATGCAGCGCGGGCGAAGGTGGTGCAGTCGGAAGCTAACAATACGAAGGCGCAAGCCGATCTGGCGCGCTACAAGCCGCTGGTGGAAAAAGACGTGATCAGCAAGCAGCAGTTTGACGCAGCCGTGGCCGCGGCTGAAGCAGCGCAGGCCGACCTGGCGGGGGCGCAAGCGAGCATGTCGGCGGCCCAGGACGGTGTGCGTGTGGCGCACGAGCGGCAGACGCAGGCGGAGGCTCTTCTGAAATATGCTCAAACTGCTCCGCAACAGGTGGCCGTCCAGAACGCGCACGCCAAGCAGGCCGAGGCCCAGGTGCAGCAGGCGCAGGCGCAGCTCGATCAGGCCAAGCTCAACCTGAGCTATACCAAAATTGTTGCTCCCGCAGACGGAATCATTACCCGCAAGAGCGTGGAGATGGATCAAAATGTTTCCGCGGGCCAGAACCTGCTCACGCTGGTATCGCTCGAGGATTTGTGGATCACGGCGAACTTCAAAGAGACGCAGTTGAGGCACATGCAAGCCGGCCAGTCGGTTGACATTCATGTGGATGCGACCGGCAAGGATTACAGCGGCCGCGTGACGCAGATCGGCGGCGCGACTGGTTCAGTGCTCTCGCTGTTCCCGCCTGAGAATGCGACCGGTAACTACGTCAAGGTAGTGCAGCGCGTTCCCGTACGCATCGACTTAACCGATCTGGCAAAGGAAGATCCGAACCACCAGCTTCGGCCGGGGCTTTCCGTTGAACCCAAGGTACGGGTGAAGAACTAAAGTAGCCTTCGGCTCGCAAACTCTGTGCCCAAGTTCAGACGCTGGGAGCTTCGGCTCGCCTTTCGGCTCCGCTCTCAGATCTGAAGGCTGTTCTTCCCGTTTACACTGGATTCCAGCACAGCCATGAAAGACTCCATCAACGTCTCGAAAGAGAATTACCTCAAGGCCATCCTTGAGGCTGAGGCAGAGGGGCGCCAGGTGATTCCCGCCATGCTGGCGCACTGGCTTGAGGTGTCTGCGCCGGCGGTGACGATGGCCGTCAAGCGACTCAAACGCGACGGCTTTGTGACTGTGGGCGAGGACGGTATTGTCCGCCTGACGGCAGCGGGTCGCGAGACAGCATACAACACTGCGCTGCGCCATCACCTTATCGAGCGGATGTTGAGCGAGGTCTTCGGGATGGAGTGGCACGAGATCCACGAAGAGGCGGAACGGCTGGAGCACGCGGTTTCGCCGGCCTTCGAGGCCAAACTGCGCGAGAAGCTCGGCGAGGGTGGCGCCTGCCCGCATGGCAACGCAGTGCTTCCGCTCAATCCATCTGAGCGCAAACGTCGAGGCGAAACGCAGCTCTCGCAGGCCGCAGAAGGCAAACGATACACGGTTTCCAGCCTGCAGGAACGGGATCCCAAGCTGCTGCGGTTCTTGCACGGCGTCGGCATCGGGCCAGGGAAGAGCCTGCGCGTCGTAAGCCAGAACTACGATCAAACTGTTTTGATTGAGCTGCCTACGGGGAATTCAATCCTGGGTCGGCCAGCGGCGGAGGCGGTTTGGCTGAAGAGAGACAGGGAATAGGAACAGAGAACAGAGAACAGAGAACAGGGAACAGGGAACAGGGAACAGAGAACAGGGAACAGAGAACAGAGAAGCAGAGAACAGAGAACAGAGAACAGAGAACAGAGAACAGAGAACAGAGAACAGAGAACAGAGAACAGAGGGTCAGCTTCACGGCAACCTAGGCTTTCCGCATAAGGTTTTTAGGTTCAATAATTTGTGGGACTGATCGGCATCGCCGAAGGATCCTTAGTCTGCGCCAACGATGAATGCTAAGTAAAAATAAATAAAATCATTAACCATGATTAACAATCTGTGGCATACTGAGGTTGAGAGATGTTTACGGTTTCTCCCTCCCAGAAATCTATGGCTACAGAGGTCGTATCGCGTACTGTGCTCACTGAGCCCTCTCTGCCTGAGGTGCATGCAAGCGTGCGCATCTCGCGCTCGCCGATTTACTGGCGGCGGCTGCTCGGTTTCGTCGGGCCGGGCTTCTTGATCTCAGTGGGCTACATGGATCCCGGCAACTGGGCCACCGACATCGCGGGCGGCTCGCGTTTTGGCTATACGCTGCTTTTCGTCATCATGCTGTCAAACCTGATGGCGATTTTGCTGCAGAGCCTTTCGCTGAAGCTGGGCGTGGCTACGGAACGCGACCTGGCACAGCTTTGCAACGAGAGCTACGGGCGCAAGGCAAGCTTTGCGTTGTGGGTGCTGGCAGAGATCGGCATCGCGGCCTGCGACCTGGCCGAAGTGATCGGATCGGCTATCGCGCTCGAACTGCTCTTCCACATCCCACTTTTTTATGGCGTGCTCATTACGGGCCTCGACGTTCTGCTGATTCTATTCCTGCAGCGTTTTGGATTCCGCTACGTTGAGGCGCTGGTCATCACGCTCATCGGCACCATCATCGTGCTCTTTGGCGTGCAGATGTTTCTTTCGCGGCCGGAGTATCTGCCGATATTACGCAACCTGGTCGTGCCTTCGCCGTCGATCGTGACCAACGGCGCCATGCTTTACATCGCCATCGGCATTCTGGGCGCCACGGTGATGCCGCATAATCTCTACCTGCATTCATCGATCGTGCAGAGCCGCCGCTACAAGCGGACGCCCGAAGGCAAGCGCGAGGCCATTCACATGGCCAACATCGACTCGGCGCTGGCGCTTACGATCGCCCTGTTCGTCAACGCAGCAATTCTCATCGTCGCCGCGGCAGTCTTCTATCGCAGCGGGCATTTTGAAGTTGCCGCTATTCAGGACGCATACAAACTGCTGAGCCCGATGCTGGGCGCAGCCGGCGCGAGCACGCTCTTTGCCATCGCCCTGCTGGCCAGCGGACAGAACTCATCGATCACCGGCACGCTGGCGGGCCAGGTGGTGATGGAAGGATTCATTCATATTCGCCTCTCGCCGTGGCTGCGGCGATTGATTACGCGATCGCTGGCCATCATTCCCACTATCATCGTGGTCGCCTTGATGGGCGAGCAGGGAACCGAGAAGCTGCTTATCCTCAGCCAGGTGATTCTCTCGTTCCAGTTGAGCTTCGCCGTTGTTCCTCTGGTCATGTTTACCGGAGACCGCAAGAAGATGGGCGAATTCGTCAACGGCCGTGGATTGCAAGCTCTGGCGTGGGTCACGGCCGCGCTCATCGCAGTATTGAACGTGTGGCTGCTGGTGCAAACGGCCAGGGGCGTATAGGGCGAACAGGATCAATTTTCATGACGTAAGTTACTGATAAAGCATCGTTTGATGCACTTCTGAGCCACGCACATACCTCTTTCCAGGGCGGGTAACGTGGTTACCAAATCACACAGAGTGGTTATTGCAGTACTGTCCTGCTCGTGATCCAATATCTATGATTTCTCGGCGATTTCCTCGGGCTTTGCTCTCCTGAACCGCGGAATTGGGGAGTTGCTTGGCGAGCGATACATTACAAGTCGACTCGAATGGGGCGGCCGCAGCCAGCGGCACGCAGTCATACGCAGCACCGCCGTTGAGCGGATATACCGTGGTAAACAATGCAGCCGCCGACAAGGCCAGGGCGGAGGAGCTTTTTGCCTTCCGCGCCGCGATTGCTGCGTCTGAACCGCAAGCCACCACCGAGCATGAAACCCCAAAATCCTCCGCGATAAGGATCGTCACCTTCGCCGCTGTTGCCGTGGCAGCGCTGCTTGTGGTCGTCCTCGCTTACCTCGCGTTCCCCAAGATTGCCCAGGGGAAGGCCCCGGCGCTCTACATCGATATGGGGAACCGCAGGTTCGACCCGGCTGGGCTGAGCGGACGGCTTATCGCGCGATGGGAGGGAAGCCCCTCCTACCAGCTCTACCTCGATCCGGTTGACCAGCAAGATGCGGCGGCCTTCCAGACTCTGGCGGTAAATCCGCCGCAACCGCTTTCAGTCTTGATCCGCCTCCTCGACCCTGCGGGTATGGTCGCTTGCCAAAAGGAGATTGTCTTCCCGTCTGCGGCAAGGCCAGGTAAGGCGATCGACCCCACGCAGGCTCTGTTGCCGGAAACAACCTCAAGTGGCGACAAAGTGCAGGATATGGCTGGACCGGACGGACAGATTGCAGAGATTACCGCGTCGGGCCCGCTCCCGTGCTCGTTGCAGCAGTATCAGCGCCTTTCCAGTTGGGAATTCGTCTCCAACTATCCAACTGATGCCGATCAGAAGGGGGCGCTCAAGCAGAGCAATAGCCAGAGCCTGGCACCGAGCCCCGAAAGGCGCCGGTCATCCGTCGGCTGGCACATGGCTCCCGTACAGTTTCAGCGCCTGACCGCTCCCATTGAGGGCGATGACGTAATTGTTGGCGACAATCCCGCAACGGGGGTTGTGGATACTGGTGGGGGGCGCGTCTTTGCGGTGGGAGCAACCGGATGGCGGGCACGCACGGCGGAATGGCAGATTTTTCCGGCTGCCATTCATTTCCGCTGCGAGAGAACTGGAGTCTGCACGCTGACCCATGTGACTTCGCGCACCACCTTGCAGGCGCGCTTGGTGCGGTAGACAGGTCCGCGGCGTCACGCGTTGAATACTTCGCTCCTGATCCACGCATGCCGCTTTTTCAAGCGCGAGTTTCAAGGATGGTTGTGTGGATTTCGGCGGTCATGCCGCAGGGGTTAGAACCCTTTCTTTCCCTGCGATTTTCGGCCCGATTAAAGTCCTGCCCTTGTTACAAAACAGATCTTTGAAACTCGCCCTATTCCTGTCATCAACTTTTCGTCGCGCGCGAAATTTTAGAACAGACTCTAGTACCATGTAGGCGATGCACGTTCTGTCCGCAGCCGAGATGCAGGCTTGCGACCGCGCCACCACCGAGCGGTTCGGTGTTCCGTCCCTTCTGCTAATGCGCGCGGCCTCTTCCGCGGTGGCAACTTTCGCGCAGCAGTTTTTGCCGAACGCACGGCGTGTGACGGTGCTCTGTGGCCGCGGCAACAACGGCGGCGACGGCATGATGACTGCACATCTGCTCGTCCAAGCCGGTCTCGACGTGACCACCCTTCTTCTCGGCACGCCGGAAGAACTGAAGGGCGATGCGGCACATGCCTGGCGCGAGCTCACCAGCCCCATGCAAGGCCGCGCGCACGTCATCGCCTCGGCTGCCGATCTGGTCCGGTACAAAGATGCGCTCGACACCGATCTGATGGTGGATGCCGTGCTGGGCACGGGTTTCAAGCCGCCGATGAAGGGCCTGGCGCTGGCTGCACTGGAGTGGTTGCGCGCGAGTCACGCGCCTATTCTGGCGGTCGATCTGCCGTCGGGCTGGCCGGCCGATGAGACTGGCGGGATGACGGCTGGGCCCGTGTTTCCCGCCGATGCTGTCATTACCTTCACGGCGCCCAAGCCGGCGCATGTATTTGGGCAACTGACGCGGCGATGGGATCAGCCGATTGTGGTTGCGCCGATCGGCTCGCCCGAAGCGGCGATCGTGTCTACGCTCGGCATTGATTGGTCCGGCGCCTCGCTCGAGCTTGCTCAAGCAGCGCGAGCGCCTGCGGCCAACAAGGGGAACTTCGGCCACGTGCTTGTCGTGGGCGGATCGTTTGGAGCGGCCGGAGGCAAGGCTGGCGCGCCAGCGATGACGGCGCTGGCTGCGCTGCGTGCCGGGGCAGGACTGGTGACGGCGGCGGTTCCCGCGCCGGCGCTGCCGGTGGTCGCGTCGTTCACGCCGGAGTTGATGACGTGGCCTCTGCTGGCGACAGCGAAAGGCGAGATCGCCGCAAGAAATCTTGCGCCCAAGCAGCTTGCCGCGATCACTTCGGGAAAGACCGTCCTCGCCATTGGCCCAGGCATCGGTCAAAGCGCCGACAGCGCAAAATTCGCCACGGGACTGCTTTCGTCAACACAGATTCCCGCCGTTGTCGACGCCGATGCACTGAATATTCTCGCCGGCAAACTCGCGTTGATCAAAAAACTGGCGCGCAAAGGCGAGCGCACGCTGGTGCTCACTCCGCATCCCGGCGAAATGGCGCGGCTGCTGGGGGCAACTGTTGCCGAAGTGCAGGCGAACCGGCTTGAGACGGCTCGCAGCTTTGCTCAGCGCACGGGCGCGACTCTGGTGCTCAAGGGCGCGCGGACGCTCATCGCGCATTCTGATGGCCGCGTCGCTGTGAACACCACGGGAAATCCCGGCATGGCCAAGGGCGGCAGCGGCGACCTGCTCACGGGCCTCATCGCCGGCATGCTGGCGCAGTATCCCCACGATGTGCCGCGGGCTGTTGAAGCGGCAGTATATCTGCACGGGCTGGCTGCGGATTTCGCCGTAAGCGAAGGCGATGAGCATACTTTGCTGGCTACGGATTGTCTGGGACGGCTTGCGCGGGCGTTTGCTTCGCGCGCGCACGTCTTTCCCGGCGGCGGCCGGAAAGGTTATGTTTGGTTGCAAGGAGGGCATTGCGTGCAGCAGAGAAAGAGCCGCGTGCAGCAGCCTTAAGGCGCAAGCAGTGGGCGAAAAGTTGCGTGAAGGAGCTTCAAAGCACGTGCGAGGGTCTGAGTTCCGCGGGCAGCGTGCTCAGATTGCATGAAGTGGTTTCAAACGGCATGCGGTAAACTCGC
Source organism: uncultured Acidobacteriaceae bacterium (assembly GCA_963841365.1). Taxonomy (GTDB): domain Bacteria; phylum Acidobacteriota; class Terriglobia; order Terriglobales; family Acidobacteriaceae; genus Telmatobacter. The sequence goes on along the minus strand of CAWJDG010000031.1, from coordinate 87,389 downwards.
ACTAAATGCGTCAAATTTTGATGAGGGCTGAGCAATGACCGACGCCACGACTGTTGCGGAAGGCAAGATCCACGAATTCATCACGCATAGCGGCGCCGACACGGTCGCGGTAGGCCGCAAGCTGGTCGATTTGCTGAAGCCTCCGCAGTTCCTGCTGCTGGGTGGCGAGCTGGGCACGGGCAAGACCACGCTGGTGAAGGGAATTGCGCAGGCGCTGGACGCAGCGGAGCCCGACGAGGTCACCAGTCCTACGTTCACGCTGATTCACGAGTTTGACGGCACCCGCAAGGGCAAACCGGTGAAGCTTTACCACCTGGATGTGTATCGCCTGGAAAGCGAGCGGCAACTGGAGACGCTGGGCCTCGACGATCTGCTCACACCCGACGCGCTGGTTGTTGTGGAGTGGGGCGAAAAGTTCAAGAGCATCCGCAAGCGGGCCACGGGCGAGATCGTGATTGCGTCAGAGGGCGGCGACGCGCGCAAGATTACGGTCACGCTGAAGGAATAGCGTCAGTGATTGAATGGATATTCCTGAATCCAGTGAAATCCGCGGCTGATGACTGGGAATTTCGCATAATCCATGAGCCGCAGCTGGATATGCTGTCTGTGGCCGTTCACTGACCCGTCCAGAATCAGCTCGTCCGCGGTCGGACGAGTGTAAGTGAAATCAGCGTGCCAATCCCTGTCGCTTGCGGTGGTGAGCGCCAGGTTCTTCTTTTGTGCATTGAGCGCCGCCGCAAATCCGCTAAGCGTGTCATCCATGCGCTGAATGTGGACCCAGTTGGGATAATCAAAGGTCATGCGACGCCAGCGGTCAGCGTCAGTGGCAAGTAGCGGCTGTGGCCGGCCGTCCACGGCGAGTTGCTCGATGTACCAGATTCCTGCCAGCGCCGAATTGGGGCGCCCGCCGCCAACTTCATGCCAACCCCTCCGCACATCCCAAAGATTGGCGGCGATCATCCAGCACCACAAAACTGCCAGAACAACGCGAGCGGTTTGGTTTGTGCGTACCGAGCGAAAGAGCGGCGTTGGCAGCGCAAAAACAGCAGGCTTGTTGCGAACGAAGAGATTGAACAGCTGGCGCAGATTGGGCGCAAGCAAAAGCAACGACATGACGATGAGCTGGAAAGAGAGCAGCTTGACGCAGACATCGTAGGTCATGTTCAGCACAAAGACCTGAATCATGTCTGCCAGGCAGAAGAGAGCACCGAGTGTAACCGTGCGCGGAAAAATCAGCAAAGCCCCGCCCACGAGTTCGGCGCAACCGGTAAATATTTCGTAGGCAGGAGAAATGCCAATCGAGGCCCAGAGGAGGCCCATCGGAGAAAAGTTTCTCAGCGGCTCGAGGAATTTGAAAGGGAATGGAAAATAGATTTGCAGGGGAACGACTTTTGCAAAACCGTAGATGAACATCTGGCTGACGAGAGCGACGCGAAGGAAAAGCTGGAACCATTTCGAAAGAACGGGGTGACTCATGTGCTTTCGATCGATCACGGACCAGGCGGCAGCAGCCAGGAGCGCAATCACAAGAACGCAGAAGACCACTACCCAATCAAAGGTTTTGTCGCCGCTTCCGGTGTCTGCGTAGACAAGCTCGGTTCTGGCTCGAAAAATGTGCGCGGCGACCCAGAAAATGCCCAGCCGAATCGGCCACAATGTCGCAAAATCGGGCACGTCGATCATTTGGGCAACGAAGATCGAGCTGACGATCTGACTCAAGAGCGAGTACAGGATGAAATAAACAAAACAGAAGCGGAAGGCGATGAGCGTTGCACGCGACCAGCCGCCTACCGTCGCCCGTAGTTCTGTCGCCATCGATCATCCTCGAAATGGAGTCCGAATCAAATTTCTCGAAACTGGGTAACGAGGGCCGCCGCGGACGCTCCTGCGGTGGAGGGGAGAGATGAGCGCGAGTGTACCATAGGTTGCAGCAGACAATCGCAAGTTTGAGCGCGGGAGCTTAGCAGCGTTAACTCAGGATTGCTCAAGCCTCGAGCTGTCTGAATCCATTTCAAACTTCATGCCGCGATGATTCGAATTCCACTCACCGAAGTGCAACAAACCCTCGCAAGCGTTCTGCGCAAGCTGGGCTTCGCGCCCGATCGCGCGGAAACCTGTGCGCGCCTCTTCGCGGAGACCACGCGCGACGGTGTGTACACGCATGGCATCAACCGCTTTCCGCGATTCGTTGACACCATCCGCAACGGTCGCGTGAATGTCTCGGCTGAGCCTGTGGTGCTGGGGCAATTTGGTGCGCTGGAACGCTGGGATGGTCGCAGGGGCCCTGGGAATCTGAATGCGCTTGCCGCCATGGAGCGCGCCATTGTGCTTGGCCGCGAACATGGCATCGGCTGCGTTGCGCTGGGCAATACCAACCACTGGATGCGCGCAGGAACCTACGGCTGGCAGGCTGCCGAGGCCGGCCTGATCGGGATCTGCTGGACGAATACCATGCCCAATTTGCCGCCATGGGGTGGAGCAGAGCGGGTGATTGGCAACAATCCGCTGGTGATTGCCGTGCCGCGCGCCGGAGGACCTGTAGTGCTCGATATGGCCATGTCGCAGTTTTCGTACGGCCAGCTCGAAAGCTACCGCAAGCGCGGCGAGATGCTGCCGGTGGATGGCGGCTTCGACACTGAGGGGAATCTGACGCGCGATCCGGAAGCCATCGAAAAGTCATGGAGACCGCTGCCTATCGGCTATTGGAAGGGATCGGGGCTCTCTGTCGTGCTCGACATGATGGCGGCGATGATGGCGCTCGGCCAGGCTACGAACCAGATTGCGAATGACCCGCTGCTCGAGGCCGGCGTCTCGCAGATGTTTGTCACCATGAACACTGAAGCCTTCGGGCCGTCGCCGCGAGCGGCGCAGATTGCCGATGAAGTAGTTGCTTCTCTCGAAAACTGCCCGGCTGCCGCGCACCATGCCAAGGTACGTTATCCCGGCGAGCAAACGCTGCAGCTGCGCGAGGAGAACGTTCGCCTCGGCCTTCCTGTGGAGCCGGCGGTCTGGGACCAGATTCTGGCGATGTGACGGAACTCTGAAGACCAGGGGGTTGCGTCGTTAATCGGGCCGACGTTTCATTGCCCCAATTTCAACTCCAAATTGATACCAGGCAGCTTTCTTCCTGGCGCGAGCCGTGGTTCCGGCAGATCGAAAACGATTTCCTGCCGATAAGTCCGGGGAGAAAGGAACTCCTGCCAGGCCGGGCTGCGCCATGGACTACGGGACTTTTTTCTTTACGAACATCGCGTCGGTCACCGTGTTCACGGTGTGTATGGGCATTCTTGCCTGGTACAACCGCCGCGTGACGGGAATGCGCTGGTTCGCCGCGGCACAGGTAGTCGGATTGGCCAAGCTTATCCTGCAAGGACTCGAAGGCAGAGTGCCCGCGGTGTTCGGTAGCCTGACTGTCAGCGAACTCTACCTGGTTTCCATCATGATGCAGTGGATGGGCCTGCGCTGGTTCGTCGTGCGCAAGCCAATGCGAAGCCGTTGGCCGTGGATTGCCATCGCAGTTGTGCTGATGACTTACATGGTCATGTTTGCTTTCAAAATCCAATACTCCGCCAATGTCGCCAACATTCCTTTTGTCGTGGTCTGCGGCGCTTCTGCGTTGATGTTATGGAAGCATGGCAAGGCTCCATTTACAGTGGTGGCGCGCGTTTCTGCGGGTGTTGTCGCTTCGCAAATGGCGGTGGCGGCGTACCGCGCCGTCCTCACCAACCTGCGCTACATGCATCCGCGAGAGACGGTCTTTGCCCACACCGATCCAGCCTGGGTCTATTCCCTTGCCGCGTCGGCATTCTTTGCCACAGTGATGGTGATGTGCGAGCTCTGGCTTCTGGTGACGGAATTGCAGAGAGAACTCGCGGTGCAGGCGCGCACCGATCCGTTGACTGGCGCGCTGAATCGCAGGTCGATGGAGGAAGCGGCGCTGCGCGAGACCGCGCGAAGCGTGCGTTATGGGCATGCACTGAGCATGATCATGATCGATATCGACACCTTCAAAAACTTGAACGATACTCGCGGACACGTCGCCGGCGATCGCGCGCTGCAGGCGCTTGTGTGCCGAGTGAAAGCCGCGCTGCGCCAACAGGACTTGCTTGCCCGCATGGGAGGCGAGGAGTTCGCAGTCCTGCTGCCGGACACAACCGAAGTGTCAGCCCTTGTAATCGCAGAGCGGGTGCGGCAGGCTGTGGCGGATCTCGAAGTGCCGTTTGAGTGTGGGCCGATCAAGTTGACCATCTGCGGGGGCGTGGCGCAGCTAGAGGCTGCCAGTGGGTGGGAGCAGATGCTGAAGCAGGCGGATGCGGCCATGTACGAGGCCAAGAGGCAGGGACGGAACATGGTCTCGGCGAGGCACGCGCCCGCGGCCGTTGACGGAGAAATGAAAAGCGGCTGTGATGCAAAGAACGGCCACTTGGCGCAAACCGTCTGCAACGCAACGTGAACGCGTCAGGTCGACGCGATCCCCAGGGGAGCGACGCGACCTCCGCAAGTATTTCCAGAATCGCCTTAGCGCAGTGAATCTGAGGTACGCTCAAAAAATCGGCATCCCAAATGCAGGTCCTTCGACTCGTTTTGGTGCGAAATGCACCAAAACTCCCTCAGGATCACAGCGCATTTTTAATGCGAAGTTCGGACTCAAGACACTAGAAACCCATGATGTTGTAGCCGCAATCCACGTAGAAGATTTCGCCGGTGACGGCGCTGGAGAGATCGCTGGCCAGATAAAGCGCCGTGCCGCCCACTTCGAGCTGATCCACGTTGCGGTGCAGCGGAGCGCGCTCGGCGTGCGACTTCAGCATGTCGCCCAGCGCGCCCACGCCGCGCGCGGCCAGCGTCTTGATGGGCCCGGCGGAGATGGCGTTGACGCGGATGTTCTTGGGGCCGAGCTCGAAGGCCAGGTAGCGCACCGCGGACTCCAGCGAAGCCTTGGCCAGCGCCATCACGTTGTAGTGGGGCACCACTTTTTCGGCGGCGTAGTAGGTCAGCGTGATGATGCTGCCGCCCTCGGTCATCAACGGCACGGCGCCGCGGCTCACGGCGATGAGCGAGTAGACGCTCACGTCGTGCGCGATGCGGAAGCCCTCGCGGCTGGTGTTGATGAACTCGCCCTTCAGGTCCTCGGCGGGCGCGTAGGCGATGGCGTGCACCAGGATGTCGAGCTTGCCGTATTTCTCCTTGAGCGCGGCGAAGAGCGCTTCGATCTCGTGGTCGTTGGAGACGTCGCACTGGAAGCCGGTGGCGCCGGAGAGCTCGTTGATCAGGTCCTCGGCCTCGGCCTTCATGCGCTCGTTCTGGTAGCAGATGGCCAGGGTGGCGCCGGCCTCGTGGAGTTTCTGGGCGATGCCCCAGGCGATCGACCGCTTGTTGGCCAGCCCGAAGACCACGGCCGTTTTGCCCGCCAGATTGATCATGCGATGAGAGTTCCTCCGAGAATCCAGTCCAAAAGGGAAGACGACGGAGTCGCGCCGCCATTTTTCAGCATACCAGAGCGATTTTGCGTGGGAATCCGGGGTGGTGAGAAGTCGCTGGATTGCGAGCCTGGAAAACGGCGGTTCAACTCAGCCGCCCAGGTCGATCAACTCCACCTGCCCCACGGGCCGCCCCAGGAACCGCGAACCCAGCCGCTCGAATTTCTCCACCGAATCGGTGGCAAAGCAGCGCACCTCAGTCTCGCGTGCCAGCGCCGGCGCCGTAGCTGCGGCGCGTCCGTTGAAATAGCCCCACCGCGGCCTGCGCCGCAGACTTCGGCCGAATCGATCACCTTCGCTCCCGGCCGCACCGCGCCTTCGAAGAGCGGCCGCAGCAGCGGGTAATGCGTGCAGCCGAGCACCAGCGTGTCGGGATTCATGCCGCTGCGCCGCGGCCTCGGCGCGCAGCTCGTTCAAATAAATGTCGATCACCTCGGCGGTCACCGGATGGTCGGTCCATCCCTCCTCGACCAGCGGCACCAGCAGCGGGCAGGCTTTCTCGAGCGCGCGCAAGCCCCTGCGCCTGGCAGGCGGCCGCGTAGGCGTGGCTCTGCACCGTGGCTTCGGTGGCGACCACCAGCACGTCGCCGGTGCGCGACGCGGCGCGCAGCCGCAGCCGCGCCGGGCTCGATCACGCCCAGCACCGGAACCGGCACGGCGTCCTGAATCGCATCGAGCGCCAGGGCGCTGGCCGTGTTGCAGGCGATCACCAGGAACTCCGCGCCCTGCTCGCGAACCAGGAACTGCGCGCTCTGCGCGGCGTAGCGCGCGATGGTGCGCCGCGATTTCGAGCCGTAGGGCAGCCGCGCCGTGTCGCCCAGAAAGGCGAAGCGCGCGCGCGGAAGCCGCTCGATGAGCGCGCGCAGCACCGTCAATCCGCCAAAGCCGGAATCGAAGACGCCGATGGTGGGAGCTGCGGTTTTGACTGGTCTGTCACGGGCGTGCTCCCTCGGTTGGAACGGTTTCGGCGGTCAGATAAGTGCGCGTCAGGTCGGCGTGCCCGGCAAGCGTAGCGCGCGGCTGGCCGTCCACCAGAAAGCGCACCTCGGTCACGCGAGGCAGGTTGGCGTGCAGCGTGGCGCAGATGGAGAGAATGGTCAGCGTTTCGGTTTCCAGTCCCGACGGATGACTGGAGGCAAACGCGCCGGTCAGATTCACCACCGCAAGCTCGGGCGCCGTTCCGAAGTCGCTTTTCCGCCCGCATCCGCGATGGGCAACAAGAAATACCTGCGCGATGGAGCTGGCGCCGCCGGGCACCGGATGCGTGGCATCGGGGGCGGCATACAGGTCGAGCAGCTTGCCCAGCACGGCGCGCGCGCGGGCCTCGGGATTCTGCGGCAACGGCAGCGACAGAATCCGCGCTGTCACGGAGTTGTCGGCGTCATTGGCCACCATCAGCGTGGCCTGCTCGGCCGGAGCCACCTGCGGCGCCTGCGTAGGCGCCGAGTTTTCGCCCTGCGAGCAGGCGCTGGTGGGCGCGCTCGCGCATAGTTCCACAGCACGACGCCCATGATGACCGAGGCCGCAAGCAAAACGATGAACAGGATGGTCTGGTGGCGGGGAATCACGGCTGCCGGCTCCCCCATCGCTTCGTGTCGCCACTCCACCAGCGCCGCGGCCAGCGCCTCGGCCACGCGCGCCTGGTAGTCCGGGATCGTCGAGGCCAGCCGATGCGGATCCCCTCGCGCAGCGCTCCCGTTCCGGCGCAATTTCAACGGCCACGGCAGGGCAAGCCATGCTGTCGATCGCGGGCAGCGCGGTGCGGCCCAGGGTCACGGTCATGCCGGCGTGGCCAGCGCCGAGTTCAGCACGCCGGCCAGCGCCAGGCTGCGCGTGACCCACGCTGCCTGCGCGGTCTTCCAGGCAGAAAGCGCGTGCCCTGGGCAGGCGCCAGCGAAGAAACAAAGAGATGCACGCCCGAGCCGCTCTGCGAGGCATGCAGGCTCAGGCAGGCCTGGGCATTGGCGTGGTTGGCGATCTCGGCGCGGCGATCAGCATCCATCGTCGCGTCGGATTCGCGCGTGGTCACCACCGCGAATGCCGCGCGCCATCAGCAGCGAGCGCAGCCGCACGCTGAGCGCCAGCGTGTAGGCCTTCTCCGCTGTCGCTGCTCAGTCGTGCGCCGGCGTCGTCGCCGCCGTGGGCCGCGTCCAGCACCACCACGAAGCGCTGCGCCGGCGGCAGGTCGTGCGCCTGCGCCAGCGAAAGTCGTCGCAGGCGGCTAGCAAAACAAGAACGACACGCGCGCCGACTGCAGGCTCTACCTGCGCCGTCTCAATTGCCGCTGCGGAATTGCGCAAACAGAGAGCTCGCGGCTTGCGCATCCGTCCTGTGCATCCGCTCACTCCAGCGCATAGATGGCCAGGCCGCTGAGCAGCTTGGGATAAAAAGTCGGTGGACTTTTGCGGCATCACCTCGCCGGCAAAGGCCACCTCCTTTAGCTGCTCCATGGTCACGGGATTGGTGAGAAAGGCGACATCGGCTTCGCCCTTGCGCACCTGCTCCACTGCTTCCTGGGCGTCGCGCAGATAGCGCAGATTGGTCTGCTCGCGCACCTTTTCGGCGTCCAGGCCCAGCAGCCGGTCGAGAACGATGGAGTGCAATTGAGTCAGGTCGAGCTGGCGCTGGCGCTCGGGCAGGCCGGCCAAAGCCGCAGCCATTGCCTCCGGCTTGGCGCGCAGCAAAAAGTCGCTCCGCGCGGGTGACGGCGACAAATGCCGTCCCCTTCTGCGCCGCTCGAGTTTGCCGAGATAGCTTTGCGCGTCTGCCGCAGCAGCGGTTCCACCGCAAAAAATGCTGCCGCGGCGCGTGCAAAGGCCGCCGGATCGAATCCCTCAAGGCTGTGCACCACGCGATGCGTTGGCAAAATCACCAGACCGTCCGAATCCATGTTGACGAAGGTCATCATCACGGCGGCCTCGGGGTACGACGGCTGCGGCAGGCCCGTGGCGCTTGACTCGGCCTTCGCCGGGCGCTGCTGCCGCGTGCTCTTTCGCGTAGTTCAGCGCAGTTTCGTAACGATGGTGGCCGTCGGCGATGATCAGCTTCTTGTCGGCCATGGCCGTGGCCAGCAGGCGGATGGCCGCGGGGCTGGTCAACGCGCCACAGCCGGTGCAGCACGCCGTACTCGTCGGTCACCTCGGCATCGGCCGTGCCGTTGCCCTCGTAAAGAATCTTTTCCACGCTGCCCGCGGGGTCGGAGTAGAGCATGAAAATCTGGCCGAAGTGCGCGCGCGTTGCCTTTAGAAGGTTCAGCCGGTCGCTTTTCGGTTTTGAAAGTGTTTGCTCATGGCGAAAGACCACCTCGTCGGCGTACTCGTGGAGCTTGCCTAACGCAATAAAACCGCGCCGTTCCTTTACGATCTCGGTACCGGGAACCTTGAACCGCTGTGCATAGGCAAACACGCAGGGCTCGTTTTCCTGCGTCAGCACGCCCTGCTTTCGCCAAGCGCGAAAATCGCGCGCCGCGCGCGTATAGACGTTTTCGCCTTTATCGGCGTCAAACAACTCAGGCAGTCCCAAAATGATGCGGACCAGGCTGAAGGGACTGCGCTGGTAATAAGCCTGTTGCATAGACGGAGAGATCTTGTCATAGGGCTGTGTGACAACGTCTTGCAAGCGGACCGCGGAGGGATTGTAGCGCCAAGCGCGAAAAGGATAAATGCGAGCCATGAGGAAGGTCGTACTCCGCTGTGGAAGAGGCTGGGATTTGAGTCCCCGTCATGCCGTAGTGCCCGTTGGGAATTGCGGGTATGCTCAGGCTCGATTGTATCGCAGCGCCGCGAGCGGCGAGCGTTCGCGAATGTTGAAATGCGGGATGCCAGAATGACAATCTGCTGACAGCAGAGGCGCGCCGGTAGTGGTAATATCGCCTTCAACTGTCCATGGTGCCGCATGACGACGCTTCCCCATCAGCGTAGGAGAAGAAAAGGGGACGGCAAGGGTGTATTGCTTCGCCGCCGGATGTGGATTTGTGCGCTGGCCGCGATCTTTTGCCTGGCTCGCGCTCATGCGCAGGAAGATCCGCTCAATAAAGTTCACGTCGAGCCGCCCGGCAGCTCGTCTGCCCCGACAACCGAACCCAAGGGGGATGAAGCGGCTCCCGCAACCGGCGCGGAGTCGCTGAAGATCCATCCCGGTTCTTTCATCCGCATGAACGTGGACATGGTGCTGGTGCCAGTCACGGTGACTGACCCGCTGAACCGCCTCGTCACTGGCCTCGAAAAAGAGGACTTCCAGATCTTTGAAAACAGCAACCAGGAGCAAATCTCAAGTTTTGCTTCTGAAGATGCTCCGGTCTCCATCGGAATCATCTTCGATCTCTCTGGATCGATGACGTCAAAGCTGATTCGCGCCCGGGAGGCCATCCTGCAGTTCATCAAGACAGCCAATCCGCAGGACGAATTCTTTGTGATCGGTTTCAACGACCGTCCGGAACTGATTGAGGACTTCACCAGCTCGGTCGAAGACATACAGGCGCGCCTGGCGACCGTCCACGCAGGCCATCGCACCGCGCTGCTTGACGCAATTTATTACGGCGTCGCCAAGATGGCCGACGCGCATCACCAGCGCAAGGCGCTGCTGGTAGTCTCCGACGGAGGCGACAACCGCTCCCGCTACACGGAGGGCGAAGTGCGAGCCAAGGTTCGGGAGGCTGACGTGGAGATTTATTCAATCGGCATCTTCGATCCCTACGCGCCGACTCCTGAAGAGCGCACTGGCCCGCAGCTTCTCGACGACATCAGCTCCTCCACGGGCGGGCGTCTGTTCCGCGTAGACGACGTAGACGAAATGAGCGACATTGCCGAAAAGATCTCCACCGAGCTACGCAACCAATATGTGATCGGCTACAAGCCGAAGGATCTGTCCCGAGACGGCAAATGGCGTAAAGTGAGGGTGAAGGTCAGTCCACCTCCGGGGCTGCCTCCGCTTACGGTTTATGCACGCACCGGGTACTATGCACCCTTGCAATAACGCGGTTCTCGCCGCAATTCTGGCTGCGTCCGGGCTTATGGTCCAGGCGCAATCGTCTCCTGCGCCGGCTGCGGCAGGGCAGGCAGCACCTGCGCCATCGCTCACGGTGGATACCGACCCTGTTCGCTCGCCTGACATCGTGCCGCCCGCTCCTACCAACGGCCCGCTACAAAAGAAGGGCGAGGGCTACCTGCTACGCACCGACGTGGAAGAGGTGGTGCTGAATGCCACCGTCCTCAATGGCACAGACCTGGTGCAGAACCTTACGAGGGGCGATTTTGAGGTCTTCGAAGACGGCGTCAAGCAGAACATCATCAGCTTCCAGCACACTGACCTTCCCGTCTCCATGGGACTGGTCGTGGATAACTCCGGATCGATGTACCGGAAACGGCCTTCGGTGAACAAGAGCGCGCTCGACCTGGTTCTGGCTTCAAACCGGGATGACGAGGCTTTTGTAGTGAACTTCTCTGACGAGGCGTTTATCGATTCCGAATTCACATCGAACATCAGCAAGCTGCGCGAAGGTTTGACTCACATTGATTCGAGGGGTGGCACGGCGCTCTATGACGCAGTGGTGGCATCCGCGGACAAGCTGGCGGCAGACGCGAAGCGTCCCAAGCAGGTTCTGATCCTCATCACCGACGGCGAAGACAACGCATCGAGCCTGAGCCTGGAGCAGACCATCCGCCGCGTGCAGCAGCTTTCCGGGCCGGTCATCTACTCCATCGGACTGCTCTTTGGCGATGAAATGAGCCGCGCCGAGGTGCGCCATGCGCGGAATGCGTTAGAGATGCTCTCTGCCGAAACTGGCGGCATGGCCTTCTTCCCGAAATCCATCGACCAGGTGGATCAGATTGCCGCTGAAGTGGCGCGCGATATTCGCACCCAGTACACGCTGGGCTACCACTCGACTAAACCTTCTACTGTGCCGGGCTTTCGCAAGATTCAAGTGACGGCCGAGGAGAAGGGATTGGGTAAATTGACGGTCCGGACGCGAACTGGCTACTTCCCGGTGGTGCGCACGGCGAAGCAAACGGCCGAGGTACAAAAGTAGGGTGCCAGCTTTGGCAGGCGAATGGGAGCGCGGCACCTGAAGAGCTTATTTGAAAAGCGGCCTTTCATCCTTGCTCTGAGGGTTGTTAGCGGGGGCGGCGAAGACCAGGCTCCCGTTCTGTTTCTCGTTGAAGAACGGATTACCTGAAACTCCCATCGTGATCGACGCTGCGACGGCTTCGTTGTTCCTTTTCCATATTCGAAAGAGCGTATTCCCGGTGGGCTCCGCGAGCAGCAGGACCGCCTGTTTTTCCTGGCCGTCCAGAGTCAACATTGCATTGGCATAGCCATCGGCGGTTACATAACCGCCGCGTTCGGTGCCTGTGGCGTCCGCGAGGATTACGCCGGAGACAGGGCCATCTCTGTGGTGTTGCTTGCCTAAGATCATGGGTTCGGGCGCGGGGGCGGCCAGGATCACTCGCGCCACTCCATGCTGATCCACGATATCCAGGCGTCGAAGAGTCAGGGAGTCCGGGTGCGCCAAGCGATGAAACGCCCACGCTTGCCACGCACATAGGCCCACAACAGACAACGCGAGTAGAAGAATGGCTGCCCGGGCGGTGCGAAGGCTTCGCTCTGCCTGGACTAATCGAGTGGAAAGATCCTCTTCGCTCACACGCCTCCTTGTGCGATCGAGTGGCGATGTTGACGCCCGTTCGCCGCTTCCTTGCCAGGCCCGGTGTTGCTCGACATAATGTTACTCAATGTAACATTTAAAATGCGAGAGATGTCAAGGCCAAAACGAAGAGAAGAGCGGTTACGCTGGAGGCGATCTCGCCTCCACGCGATAAGCTAGAAACAGGAGATCGCAGCTAAAACCTCATCATGCCTCAGTACAAGTACTCGACCCTTGCCGTGCATGCTGGGCAGCATCCCGACCCGCAGACAGGCGCGGTGAATGTGCCCGTTTATCTTTCCTCGACCTTTGAGCTCACCGGCATCGGCAGCGACCGCGGCTGGGACTATTCCCGCGCCGGCAACCCCACGCGCGACAGATTAGAAGCCGCGGTTGCCGCACTGGAAGGCGGCTCGAGCGGCCACGCGTTCACCACCGGCATGGCCGCGATTGCGGCGCTGGTGGCGATGCTGCGGGCCGGCGACCACCTGCTCTGCTCGCGCGACGTCTATGCCGGCACGGTGCGGCTCTTCGACCAGATCGTGAGCGGCTACGGAATCCAAATTGAGTATGTGGATACAAGCAACCTGGCGGCTGTTGAATCGGCCATGAAGCCGAATACCAAGCTCGTACACATCGAGACGCCGAGCAATCCGCTTATGGTGCTCACTGACATTGCGAGCGTGGCGAAGATTGCCCACGCACACGGCTCCGAAGTGAGCGTCGACAATACCTTTTTGTCGCCTGCGCTGCAGCGTCCGCTGGAGCTGGGCGCCGACATTGTGATGCATTCCACGACGAAATACCTGAACGGCCACTCTGACGGCCTCGGCGGGGTGCTGATTGGGTCAAAACCCGAACACAAAGAGCGTTTCCTGTTTGTACAGAAGGCGGCTGGCGGCGTCATGTCGCCGTTCGAGTGCTTCCTGGTGCTGCGCGGCATCAAGACGCTGCCTCTTCGCATCAAGCAGCATGAAGAGAATGGCCGCGCGGTGGCCGAATTCCTGTCGACGCATCGGAAGGTGAGCAAGCTGGCTTACCCTGGCCTCAAGACTCACCCGCAATACGACCTCGCGGTCAAACAGCAAAAGGGCTTTGGGTCGATGATGAGCTTTGAGCTCAAGTCGCGCGAAGAAGCGGCGCGGTTCCTCACAGCAATCAAGATCTTCATCAACGCCGAGTCGCTGGGCGGTGTGGAATCGCTGGCGTCGCACTCGGCCACCACTACGCACGGGTCTGTAAGCGAAGAAGTCCGCCGGTCGATGGGGATTAACGAGGGCCGCATCCGACTCTCGATCGGGATCGAAGACAAGGAAGACCTGATCGCCGACCTTGATCAGGCGCTGGCCGCGGTTTGATGAAGTGCCATGGCTGAAGCCGCGCTGATTCTTGCGATCGACACCTGCGGGCCATCCGGCTCGGTCGCGCTGGGCCGGCTGGCAGGCCGGGACCTGGAAATTCTCGGCCAGATCGAGCTCGCTGGACGCACTTACTCGGCCACACTGGTCGCAGCTGTGCTTGATTTGTTGGAATCTGCCGGCGCCGAACTCCGCCAACTGGGCGGCATCGTGGTGGTGAACGGCCCCGGCAGCTTTACCGGCGTGCGCGTTGGCCTGAGCGCCGTCAAAGGCCTGGCCGAGAGCAGCGCAATTCCCGTAGTTGCGCTTTCGCGGCTCGAAGTGCTGGCCCGCAAGGCGGGCGTGCCGTCGGCGGCGCTCGATGCGCATCGCGACGAAGTGTACTTGCGGCTGGAACGCAAGGGCGCCGATCCGGTCGAGCTTCTTGGCGGTCGACGCGAACTTGCCGCCATCGCGCCGCCGCTGCGCGTGGCCGTGTGCGACGAAGCCGAGGCAGTGTTGGCGGCCGCATGGCCGGGTGTGCAGCTGGTCAAGACAGATCCGCCGCTAGCGGCCGATGCGCTCCGCCTGGGAGAGGCCCGCCTGGTCGCCGGCGCAACTGCCGACCTGGCGCTACTGGACGGCCATTACCTGCGCCGCTCCGATGCAGAGATCTTTGGACCCGAGGCGGCAGGCGTGCCCGCGGCGGCAGAATCGAAGGGTGTGTGAATTCTCCCACGGAACTGGGGCAGATTCGGCGCATGACCGCCGCTGACCTCGATCACGTAATGGCGCTGGCCGCGAACCTTCCGGATGCTCCGCACTGGCAGCACGGGGCCTATCTGACAGCCCTGGACCCCGCATCCATGCCTCGCCGCATCGGCTTGGTCTTAGCTGTGCCGCCCTCCGGCACCGACCCGCATTCCGGCAATCTGCTCGGTTTTGCGATGGCCAGCTTATTACCGCCAACCGCCGAACTGGAGTCGATTGCCGTCGAATCCGCCAGCCAAATGCGCGGCCTGGGGCGCCGTCTTTTCGACGCGCTTGCCGCCGAGCTGCGATTAGCGGGCGCGCTGGAGGTGGATCTGGAAGTGCGTGCTTCGAACCACATAGCCCTCGGTTTTTACCGGTCCATTGGCTTCGGCAAAACCGGCATCAGGAGGGTCTATTATACTGATCCTGTTGAAGATGCGGTCCTCATGAGGCTTCGTCTCGGGTCGGACTGATCTCCGCAGTGGCCCGGCGCTCGCAATCCAGGCCGGGCTGCTTCCCGCTGGAGTGTCAGCAGCGGAGACCAGCCCCGCCTTTGCTCTCCACCCCCCAAAATTCACAAGCTCAAATTACTTTTCGCGAATTTCCGACTTGCCCATTGCGCTGCAACGGCGATATATGTAAATGTTCTAAGAAAATCGGCGGCTTCATAATTCCAAAATCGAACCGCCGCACCGGGGGTGCTTGATGGACGAAGTACAGGGTTCCATGCTGGGCGATGAGATCGATCGTTTGCACGCCGAACATCGCCGCTACGCCCAGCGTTTGGAAGAGTTGCTTCAAAAGCCCTACCTCACCGAAGACGAACAGCTTGAGGAAGTACGCTTGAAGAAGCTCAAGCTGCATGCCAAGGACCTGATCTTCGCGCTGGAGCGCCGCATGGCGCCGGCCGTCGCTTAGATCGAAAGACGCCCGGTTTCTTGGGGCAACTTGCCACGGAGAACGCCCAGGCGGCGTGAAGCCGTTAGGTGTGTCCCCTCCGGAACCCGTGCCCCTCTCAGCCCAGACCTTCAATCACCGTATAATCGTTGGGGACGATGGTTCGCGACGGTTACATCTACGGGTTAAGCCTGCTAGCGGTCGCGGCGGTGCTTGGATGGCTTACTGGCGGATGGCTCTGGAGCATCGTACCCGTCCTGCTGGCCGCATTTTTCCTGTGGTTTTTTCGCGACCCCCAACGCACAATTCCCGCCGGCGAGGGCGTAATCGTCTCGCCGGGTGACGGCCACGTGACTGAAACGGCTTCCATCTCAACGCCCGAAGGCCAACGTCAGCGGATCAGCATCTTTCTCAGCGTGTTTGATGTTCATGTAAACCGTTCGCCGATCGGCGGAGTATTGAGCCGTGTGCGCTATCAGAAGGGCAAGTTCCTCAACGCGATGAATCCCGCATCGGCCGACCGCAACGAGCAGAACCTTGTGACCGTGCGCGGCCAGGGCGCAGACGCGGGTTTTGAAGTCACCTTCAAGCAGATTGCCGGGCTGCTGGCGCGGCGCATCGTCTTCCGCTGCGAGCAGGGCCAGGTGGTAGAGCGAGGGCAGCGTGTGGGTCTTATCAAATTCGGCTCCCGCGTGGATGTGCTTTTGCCAGCCGCGGCAGAGTTACGCGTCAAGGTGGGCCAGCGGGTGCGCGGTGGCGCCAGCGTGCTGGCGATGATGCCGGAGTCCGAAACCGCAGTGCAGGCACCGTCAGGCCGCAGGGTAACGAGCGCATCTGCGGAGCCGGATCCGCTCGATGGAGAGCACGTATGAACCACTTGGATCCAGCCCAGGCCAAAGCCAGAAAGCAAGCTCGCCTCAGGCGTGGCATGTATCTGCTGCCCTCGCTGTTTACCGCCGGCAACATCGGGGCCGGCTACTTTTCCATTACCCAGACCATCGACGCCGTCAGCCGCGACGCGCAATGGCACCTCGATTGGGCCGCCATCGCGATTCTGTTTGCCATTCCCTTCGACGCGCTGGACGGGCGCATCGCCCGCATGACCAACACCACCAGCGATTTCGGCAAGGAGCTGGATTCACTGGCCGACGTCGTCACCTTCGGCATGGCGCCCAGCTTGCTGGCTTTCGTGTGGGGATTCCATTTCCTCCCCGACTCAATGAATGCGCAACTGCGAATGCATCTGATGCAGGCTGGAGTCTTTATCTGCTTTCTGTTTCTCCTTGGCGGAGCATCGCGACTGGCGCGTTTCAACATCAGTCCCGATGCCCAACCGCGCAACCCGGGCCGGCCCGACAGGAAGTATTTCGTGGGCATGCCGATTCCGGCGGCGGCCGGGGTGCTGGCTGCCTGCGTACATCTCTGCTACGGAATCCCCAATCAGTACTGGTGGATCGCCGTTGCCTGGCTCATCTTCGTCGGCTTTACCTCTTTTTTGATGGTGAGCACGTGGCGCTTCTGGTCGGCAAAGGAGATTAACTTCTCGCGCCGCCATCCCTTCCAGTTGCTCGTGCTGCTGGCTGTAATCGCCTATATCATGCTCCGCTACTCAAACGTGACCATGTTTCTGGGGGCGCTTATCTACATGTTCTCGGGCATATGGGCGCGCGCTGCGTATGGATGGTCGAGGCGCCGCCGCAGAAAGCCTGTGAACTCACCTGATGTAGCGGCCCAACCCGATCCCTGGAGACCGTAGTCGACTTTCTAGTCAAGATCAGAGGATGCCTGTGTACAAGATTGCTATCGCCGGAGCCTCGAGCCTGGTGGGCCGGGAATTAAAAGACGTCCTTTCCGAGTCGCCGCTCGCATCGGCCAGCTTCGCCTTGCTCGACGAGGAAGTGGCGCAGGGCCAGTTGGACCAGGTGGGCGATGAGGTGACGTTCATTCAGGCCATCAGTGCCGACGCCTTCGACCAGGCCGACTTTACGTTCTTCTGCGGCTCTGAGAACCTGACGCGCCGTTACTGGCGGCAAGCCCTCCGTTCCGGCTCCACGGTCCTCGATCTCACCGGCGCACTCGACCAGGAGAGCGGCGTCCTGGTGCGGGCTCCGTGGCTCGGGACCGCGGCGGCAGCTGTCGATCTTTTTACACCGGCAGTAGTACCTGCCCACCCCGCCGTCATCGCCATTGCACTGCTGCTCGAGCGGCTAAGCCATGCCGCACCTATTCGCTTTGCCGCGGCCACAGTGCTGGAGCCGGCCAGTGAGTTTGGCCGCGCCGCCATGGACGAGCTGCACCAGCAAACAGTCAGTCTGCTCAGTTTCCAGTCCATGCCGCGCGCCGTTTACGATGCGCAGGTGGCCTATAACCTGCTTGCCGGTTTGGGAGAAGCCGCAACGGTCAGCCTGGACGCAACCGAGGCGCGGATTCGCCGCCAGTACGAGGCGCTCACCGCGGGGCGTGGCGCGGCGCTTGCCGTCCAGGTTATCCACGCACCGGTCTTCCACGGACACACGTTTTCGATCGCCGTGGAGATGGAGCGGCCCCTTGAATTCGCGGCGCTCGAGGAGGCTCTCAGCGGCGAACACGTTGACGTGGTGCTCGAAGATACCGATTCGCCTTCGAATCTGGCGGCTACGGGACAGAATGACGTCCTGGTGCGGTTGCGGCCCGAGGCGGTTGGGCGCAATTCGAATGTGGCATCGCGGGTGTGGTTATGGGCTGCCGCCGACAATCTCCGCTTGAGGGCGCAAAATGCCGTGCAGTGCGCGCTCGACCTGCGTCGGCTGCGGCCGCAGGGAACGGTGCAGTAAGACGAAGGAAGACAAGTAAGATTTGTGTCCATGTGGGCTTACTATCTCTTCCAGCTTACTTATGCTAGAATGTAAGCCATGGTCGAGATGATGAAGCCCATTTATGTGACCGTCAGCAGCAAAGGCCAACTGGTAATTCCAGTGTCCATTCGGGAAGAACTTGGAATTGAGCCTGGAACCCGCGTTGCGATCCGCCGCTCAGGGTCAGAGCTTATCTTGAAGCCGGAGACGCTGGCGGCCAAGCTGCGCCTCGTCGAACAAATGCATGGATGTACGGCAGGAGGCCCTTCCGGGACGGATATGCTCCTTGAGGACCGTCGTTTGGAGCGCGAGCGGGAGTTGAGAGAAGAGGGCTGGTAAGACCATTTTATGACGGCGTACGTTCTGGACTCTTCGGCATTGATTCGTTACCTCGACAAAGAGGGCGGAGGAGAGCGCGTGAAAGTCATCCTCAAAGCATGCGTTTCAGGACAGGCTGAGTTAAAGATCTCTGCTGTGCAGTGGGGTGAAGTTGCCGGGAACTTGCGCAAGCGATTCGGCGCATCGGAAGAAGAACGCGTCCTGAGCAGCGTTTTGCCAAGCGAAGCTGAAATTGTTTCGGCAAGCGGCAGGCGCGCAGTGCGCGCCGCGGAGCTTCGTGTCGACCACAAAATCGCGTATGCCGATGCCTTCGCCCTGGAGTTGGCGATGGATTCTCCCGAACACGTCCTGGTGACCGCCGATTATGGCTTCAAGTCCGCGGGCAGCCTGGCGCAGATTGAATTCCTTCCCGCAAAATAATTGAGCCGAATGCGAACTCTCATCTTTCCGAGCATGCGCTCGAAGGGAGTGGTGCGGTAGTTTCGGGCGTGACACGCCGTCGCCCATTTTTCACGGGGTGGAAACCTGTTCTCGCGGGCCGCACTCTGCCTGCAGCGCAAAGAGCTAAAATTCGACACCGGGGAGGAAATGATGAAATTCGACATCAAAGCGTTGGCTTTGGCTTGGGCAATCGTCTGGGGAGGCGCTGTACTCTTTGTGGCCCTGGTGAACCTGATCTGCGGTTACTATGGCCAGCATTTTCTTGACATGTTGACCTTTTACCCGGGTTATCACGCCACACGCAATATCGTCGAAGTCTTGATCGTGACCGTCTACGCGTTCTTCGATGGTCTCATTGGCGGCGCGTTCTTCGGCTGGCTCTACAACCGGCTGGTGAAATCAGCGGGATAGGCAATCGAGTCGCGTATATGGGCGCAGCGGACCGGGAGATCGCTCAGCGCGTTGAGCACTTTTCCCACAACTGCACGATGTACCTGTCGGTCATGCCGGCGATGTAATCGGCCACGGTGCGGGCCAGTCCTTCGGTGGGAATCTGTGCCTGGTGATCTTCAGGCATCAACTTCGGATCGTTCATCAAATAGGCGAACAGCTCGACGATCACCTCTTCTGCGCGCGCGTGCTCCTGCTCCTGGCCTGTCGAGTTGTAAAGACTTGAATAAAGAAATCCTTTGATCGCAAGGCGCTCGGCCTCCATTCGCTGGCTGAGTGCGGCAAGCCTCTGCGGCGCGCGCCGAATCTCTTCGAGTGTTGTGGCGCCCACCTCATTCACGCGGGTGCGCACTTCCCCGATCAGATCGGTGACAAATGCATTCAAAACTCGGCGCAACGTTTCGTACACCACGACCTTGTGTGCAGCGGCGGGGTAGCCGGCCATCGCAGCGTCGTGGAAATCGCGAAAGAGAGGGGACGCTTCGCGCGCCTGGTCGAGCGCGAGAATACCGGAGTCCAGCCCATCGTCAAGATCGGCGGTCAGGTAGGCAATCTCATCTGCCAGATCGATCAGTTGTGCTTCAAGCGGCGGAAGTTCATCAAGAAAATATTCCACCAGCTCAGGGTGCTCCGCGGCCGAGTAATCGCGGGAGTGCTTCACGATGCCTTCGCGAACAGCGAGGGTCAGATTGAGTCCGCGAAAGGCCGGATAGCGCTCCTCGAACCACGTGACGATGCGCAGCGCGTGGAGGTTGTGGTCGAATCCGAGCCCGTGAGCTCGAAGGGCGCGGTCGAGCGCTTTTTCGCCGGCGTGGCCAAAGGGCGGATGCCCGATGTCGTGCGCCAGTGCCAGCGCTTCCGCAAGCTCCGCATTCAGCCCCAGCGCCGCGGCCACGGTGCGCGAGATTTGAGTCACTTCCAGCGTGTGCGTCAACCGGCTGCGAAAGTGATCTGAGAGCCCCTCGGCTGGGAGCCGGGTAAACACCTGTGTTTTGCCGGCCAGCCGTCGAAAGGCCCGCGCATGCAGGACGCGTGCGGCGTCCCGCGCAAACGGAGTGCGATAGGCATGCGGCGGTTCGGCGTGGACCCGCCTCGCCAGTGTGCTGCCCGCTCTTCCGCTTACGGCAATTCCCGCAGGTAACTGGACGGCAAGTTCTTGATTTCCTGAAATCATCAATGCGGCCATCAGCGGCTCATGTCTGGTTATACCGCAAAAGGGGGCCTGCTCAGCGGAGAAGGCTTCTGTGTGCCGCGTATCACCATTCGTCGCGGGCCATGGCTGATATAAAAGCACAGATGTACCGGTGGATGGACAACGCTAACATCGTGGGAGTACCATCCTGCCGGATTTTTTGAGGGGCCGGCGAATGCGCTGAACGGTGCGCGCAGGTGACAGCCTCTTCAGACCTCAAGCGGAGGATGCAATGAAATCGGTCAAGGGAATAGCGCTGGCGCTCACGGCGCTGGCGACGATGTTGATTTCGGGGTGCGGAGCACGGCACTCGCTCAAAGAGGTTTATTACCTGGTTGCATCCAACATGTCGTCGTCTTATTGGCAGACGGCAGTCGCCGGGTTCAAGAAGGCTGCCGCGGTATACGGCGTGACGGCAGAAGTGGCCGGGCCGGACAACTACGACCCGCAAAGTGAATTGACGGAATTCCAGAAGGCGGTTGCGGCAAAGCCGGCCGGCATCCTGGTTTCAGTTTCGGACGCGGCCGTGTTGCAGCCGGAGATTGACACAGCGATGAACGCCGGAGTTCCAGTGATCACCATCGACTCCGACGCCGCGGGAAGCCGCAGGCTTTACTTCATCGGCACCAACAACCTTGAAGCAGGCCGCCTGGGCGGTCATAGGGTGGCCCAGAAGCTGGGCGGCAAGGGCAACGTGGTCTTCTTTACCATTGCCGGTCAGCCCAACACAGAAGAACGGCTCAAAGGCTTCAAAGACGTCTTTTCAACCGAACCCGGCATCAAGGTGACCGAGGTGGTCGATATCAAGGGCGCACCAACCACTGCCTTTGATAAAACCCAGCAGTTCATGGCACTCACAGGACCCAAGAAAATTGACGCGTTTGTGTGCCTGGACTCGGTATCGGGGAAGATGGTGGCCGATGCCATCAAGCGCACCGGGGACACCAACCGGGTATTGGTGGCGTGGGACGTAAATCCGGATACGCTGCAGGAAATCAAAGACGGGGTCATCGACTCGACGATTGCTCAAAAGCCCTTCACGATGGGCTACGTAGGGCTAAAGGCGCTGGACGAGGTCTTTCACAATCCGCCCGCGCAGCTCAACAAGGATCTGAGCGCGGATGCATTCTCGCCCTACCCGGTGTTTGTGGACACGGGCACAGCCCTGGTTGACAAGAGTAATGTAGACGGCTACCTGGCTGCTGCCGCGGCACACGCGCAATAAGCATCGGATCGCCAGCGTTGCGCCAATTAAACGTACTTTTTCAGGGTCCAGTCTTTCACGGCCGCCTCCACCAGTTGCTGGATGTCCTTCAGCAACTCGGGATCAGGGGCGGCTTTGAAGTTGAAGCATGTTTTGCCCTGCATCCGCTTTTTCAAAGGCGGCGAAACCGCATTCATCAGCGGCGGATTCATATAGAGCGGCATCAGATGGAAGCTCACGTACGCCTTGCCCTTGCGCACTGCCCCAAACCACATAGGATGGCCCTTGTGTTGCGGGAACGGCGACGGGAGGCGGCATGTAATGGAGTAAACGACGGCGGTGTCCTCGCTCACGGCCAGGCGGCGCAAATGCTTCGAGAAGACACCCTTCAATTGGGTAAACGCATTCTCAAAATCGGAGGCCATGGCCGGAAGTCTATCCCGGAAGGCCTCCTGATTCGAAGAGAAAATCTCGAGCGGAGCTCGCCACGCATCATTCCGGTTTGACGTCGCCGACGGAGTTTTCTTCTTTCGCGAGCCGTACGCGCGCGGTCTCCAGCTTTTTCTGCACCTTGGCAACATCTCCGGGTTCCACGTCAGCGGGGGCCGACTTGGCAAACTCGGCAAGGGAAAGCTCCCACTGCGCCGCAGCTAACCGGATGCGGCCTGTCTTTTCGTAGAGATCGCCCAAGTGCATGTGGACGGTGGGATCCGCCTGGTCGCGGTTGACGGCCTGACGAAGATTATCCTCGGCCAGTTCGTACTCGCCCATCTTGAAGTACACCCAGCCAAGTGAATCCAGGTAGGCACCGTTCATCGGTTCAATATCCACGGCCTTGCGAATCAACTTCAGAGCGTCGGGCAGCTTAATCCCCTTGTCGGCCCACATATACCCTAGATAGTTGAGGGTCATGGCGTTCTCTGGATCCAGGCCCAGAGCTTGCTGGAAATACTGCTCGGCCTGCTCCATGTGTTTCTGGCGGTCCGCCAGCTCGCCTCTCAGGAAGAACAAGTAGGTGCGGTCGTCCTTCTTGGTCGCCAGCGGTTCGCCCTTGTCGAATGCGTCCTCGGCATCCTTCCAGCGGTGCAAGCGAACGTTCATTTGGCCGATGGCGAACCAGATACCCCGCTGCTGGTCCGGTGTGGCTCCGTCTAACAGACTCTTCGCCATGGCTACGGCATCATCGGGATGCCCCTGGTCGGCGAGTTCTCCCGCCAGCATCAGCTTCAGGTCGCGGTCCTTGGGATCGGAGTCTGCCGCTTTCCGCGCCACGGCCAGCGCTTTGTCAAACTCGTGAGCGTCGCGATAGGCATCCACCTGCCCCTGATAGCCGCGCACGGCGGAACTGCCCCCCATGTCGACCATCTTCTGGTACGTCGCGATGGCCAGATCGGTCTTGTTCTCCTCGTTGTAGAGCGTCGCCAGCCGTTCCAGGAAGAGAGCGCGGTTGTTCTTTTCCTCGTCGGTGTAAGCGCCGTTGGCGTGCGAAGTCGCGTCTACCATCTCCTGGTAAGTCTGGACAGCTTCGTCGAGCCGGCCCAGGATGTCGAGCAGCAGCCCTTCGTTAAAACCCGCTTCAAGCGAGTTTGGATCCATTTTCCGCGCCTTGCGGATTGTTACCAACGCATCCTCGTACTTACCTTGGCGCCGCTGGATCTCGCCGATGTGGACCAGTGCCTCCAGCGAGTTCTCGGGATCGGCATCGGCAAGCGCCTTGTATTCCTTGAGGGCTTCATCGAGCTGGTTGTTATTCTGAAGCGCCTCCGCCAGCGCGTCCATGGTCTGCAGATCGCCCGGCTCCATATCTTCGGCGCGCTGGTAGGCGGCGATGGCGTCTTTCGGCTGTTTCTGCTGTTCATACAGCGCGCCCAGCGTGAACTCCATCTTGGGTGTGCGCCCATCTATCGGAACGGCCTCAATCGCCTTCACTGCTTGCGACACATTCCCGCTTTCGGCGTAGAGCCGCGCCAAGTTCAGCACCACTTCTTCTGACTCGGGCTCAATCGCCTGCGCGGTTTTGAACTCGGCTTCAGCCTTGTCTGGCTGGTGCTTGACGGTGTAGAGCTGCCCCAGCACCATGTGATCTTCCACGCTGCTCGGCTGCAAGGCCACGATCTTTTGAAATTCGGCAATCGCCTGGTCAAGAACGTTGGCGGGGGGCGGGGTTGAAGAAGCACCGCTTGACCCTTCGCCTAGCTGCCGCAGATAGATGCGTCCCAGCAGTCTGTGCGCATCGATGTCGTCGGGAGAGTTCTTCAGTTGCGCGCGCGCTGTCATCTCCGCGTCGTGAACGCGGCCGACGCGGAAATAGAGATCGGCAAGCCCGTCGTTCAACTCCGTGGAATCCGGATCGGAATTGAGCGCCATCTTGTACTCTTCGATGGCTTTATTGATCTCGTCAGACCGGCCCTCTGAGGTCGCGTCATCCTCATACACGCTGGCCAATGCCAAGTGATAGTACGCCAGCGCTCGTTTCGGCTCCGTCAGCGCATTCGGCGCCTGGCCGTTCTGGTTCAGCGTGGTATCGGGCTTCGCTAGAGTGGCTTGCGTGGGACTCGGCGGCGGCTGGCTGGCTGGCGGCGAGCTCGCGGGAGCGTTTTGGGCGCAGAGCTGCGCTACAGGAAGCAAGAAAACGATGGCCGCAGCAAACTTGGCCCCGAAGGCGGGCACTAAATTCTTTTTTGTCATCATGCAGGGAATTCCCCACGCCCTCAGCCAGCAAACCGTCGAAACGCTCTGCGAACCTGAAACGCGGCGCAGGCAGCCGTCCTAAGCAACTCTGCCTACTGTTAAAGACGATTTTACCCGTCATTCGTCGCAAATGCTCGGCAGATTGCGGGATTTTCGCTAAAGGGAGCACCGTCGTAACGGGTCTCCGGCGATTCCTGTGCATGAATCGTTTTGCCCGCGTCGCGACCGTCTCAATGCCTGAAGTGTCTTATCCCCGTGAAGACCATGGCCAAACCCAGCTTGTCTGCGGCCACAATCACTTCGTCGTCGCGCACCGATCCGCCGGGCTGGATCACCGCCTTCGCCCCGGCCTGCGCAACGGCCTCGAGGCCATCGGGGAACGGAAAGAATGCATCCGATGCCGCCACGCAGTCTTTCAGCGGCAGCACGGCCTTCATCGCGCCGATTCGCGCAGCGTCGACCCGGCTCATTTGCCCCGCGCCGATGCCAAGCGTCTGCCCGTCGCGCGCATACACTATGGCATTCGACTTCACGTGCTTGCACACACGCCACGCGAACAGCAGGCTGCGCAACTCATCTGCCGTCGGCGGCCGCCACGTCACAACTTTCAGCTCCGACTCGGTCACGCGCCCCGTATCGGCATCCTGCAGCAGCAGTCCTCCTGACACATGCTTCGCCACGGGTCGCACGCGCGCGGACTTCACTTCCACGAGGCGCAGATTCTTTTTCGCGGCAAAGCGCTCGCGCGCCTCGGGCGAAAAAGCTGGTGCGGCAATGGCTTCCACAAACAACTTGGCGATCTCCGCGGCGGCTGCTCCATCCACCTCTCGGTTGATGCCAATCACGCTGCCGAAGGCTGAGACCGGATCGCATGCCAGGGCTTTTTGATAGGCGACGAGCAGATTCGCTCCCGTAGCCGCGCCGCAGGGGTTGGTATGTTTCACGATGATGACGGCTGGCTCTTCAAACTCCTGCGCCAGCTCCCAGCAGGCTTCAAGATCGACGAGGTTGTTAAAGCTTAGCTCCTTGCCCTGCAACTGGGTTGCGCCCGCGACCCCCAGGCCGGTTCCGTCTGCGTAGAGCGCGGCGCGCTGGTGCGGATTCTCTCCGTAACGCAGGGAGTGAGCCAGCGGAAGATTGATACGCAGCGTGGTGGGCAGCGCCGATTCGTCCATAGTTGCAACAGCTTCTGGCGCAGGAGCTTCGGCGATCCGTTCCAGCGTGTTCGCGATCGCCGCATCGTACGCTGCCGTCAGCGCGAAGGCCTGCTTTGCCAGGCGCCAGCGCGTGGCACGGCTCAGCGCAGCGCCCTGGGCGCTTTTCATCTCTTGGAGCAGATCGGGGTAATCCGAGGCCCGCGTCACGATTGCCACATCTTCAAAGTTCTTCGCCGCGGATCGCACCATCGACGGCCCTCCGATGTCGATGTTTTCAATCAGATGGCCAAAGGCTACGCCGGGCTGGGCCGCCGTTTTCTCAAACGCGTAGAGATTCACGACGACCATGTCGATGGGCTCGATACCGTGCTCGGCCACAGCGGCTTCGTGCGCCGCATTGCCGCGAATATAGAGCAGGCCACCGTGCACGCGCGGGTGCAACGTCTTCACGCGGCCATCGAGCATCTCAGGAAATCCAGTCAGGTCACTGATATCTTTCACTACGAGTCCGGCATCGCGCAGCGCCTTTGCCGTTCCTCCAGTTGAGACCAACTCGACCCCAAAACCCTTGAGCGCTCGCGCGAATTCCACCAGGCCGGTCTTGTCAGTCACGCTCAGCAGTGCGCGCCGGATCGGCTTCACGCCGGTCGCGCCCGCATTCAATTTCTCGCTCACCATTCCACTCCCCATTTGAAAATTCGGCGTCGTCCGTGCCGCCGTGATCCGGAGACCAAACACCAGACTACATCGCGTGACCGGGCCGCATTGTAAACGGAAAATGCCGCGGCATTGCGCTCCCGGCTACATCCACAAGGTCAGCCCGCGGCGTAACCGGAAATGCTTTAGAGTGAAGATATGGGAACTTATCCCACGCCCCCGCAGCCGGAGGTTCTTCCTCCTGAGAGCGGATCCGTGCCGCCGCCCCGTCCGCGGCCGCGCCGCGGATGGGCCTCCGCGCCTGCCACATATCTGCTCGTCGGCATCAACTGCGCGGTCTTTCTAGGTATGGTGGCTCGCGGGGCAAGCATTTGGATGCCCACTCTCGACCAGATAATGGCCTGGGGCGCTGACCGGCCCAACAATGTGCTTGTCTACGGCGAGTGGTGGCGGATTGTGACCGCCATGTTTGTGCACGTTGGTATTCTTCACCTGGCCACGAATATGTGGTGCCTGTGGAACCTGGGATTGCTGGCAGAGCCGCTGATGGGATCGGCAGGACTGCTGGCGGTCTACATTCTCACCGGCGCCGCGGGTAATCTTCTGTCAACTTTTTACAACTGGGTATTTCCGGCTCGCGATCCTTCCGGGGCGGTATTTTTTCAGGCAGGCGCGGGGGCATCCGGGGCCGTCTTCGGCATCGCCGCGGCGCTGATTGTGCTGCTCAAGTCCAAGCGGCTTCCAGTGCCACTGTTTGAGCTCAAACGGCTACGAAAGTCCGTCATTTATTTTGCCGCCATCAATCTCATCATCGGTTTCTCCGTTAACTTTGGCAGCGGCTTTACGGGAGTGGAAATCGATAACTCGGCTCACGTGGGCGGCTTCCTGTGCGGGCTGGCATTTGCCGCTCCAATGGTGCCGCGCATCGGTTCACTCCGAACCGATTTTCAAACCCGCCTGAGGCTGGCTATTGCCGTCATCGTGTTTGTGCTGGTCCTATTCGGTTTTTACGTGGCCCACCTGCTGCCGCCGGCAAACTGACTTCACCGCACTGCCGCCCCGGGTGCGAAAATACCTGCGTACGCCGCTCTCTTACTCCATGCCAGGGAGGTGAACCATGGAACGCCGTGATTTCCTGAAACAAGCTGCCATTACCGCCGCTGCCGTCGCATCGGCTCCCCGCATGCGCGCCGCAGATGCAAAAACTTCTACGGCGACAAAACCCATCGCGCGCCGTCCCCTGGGTAAGACCGGCGAGCATCTTTCCATCATTGGTTTCGGCGGCATCGTGGTGATGAACGAGGATTCCAACGCCGCCGTCAACATCGTCGCCGAGGCTGTTGATCGCGGCATCAACTACTTTGACGTGGCGCCGAGCTACGGTAACGCGCAGCAGCGTCTCGGTCCGGCGCTCAAGCCGTATCGCAACAAAAGCTTTCTGGCCTGCAAGACCGACTACCGTTTGAAAGATGACTCCCGCGCCGACCTTGAGAACTCACTCAAACTGCTTGAGACCGACCACCTCGATCTCTATCAGTTCCACGCGCTCACCAAAATGACTGACCTCGACAATGCCCTCGGGCCAGGCGGGGCAATCGAAACCATGGAGGCGGCAAAGAGGGAAGGGAAGATTCGCTACATCGGCTTCTCGGTCCATTCTGTGGAGACGGCGCTGGCCGCACTGGACCGCTACAACTTTGACACTGTTCTTTTCCCGCTGAATTGGCTTTTAGTGAGCCAGGCTGATTTCGGATTACAAATCCTGAAGCGCGCGCAGGAAAAGCAGATGGGTATTCTGTGCCTCAAGAGCATGGCCAAGACGGTGTGGCCGGCGGGCGAGCAGAGGAATCATCCCGAGCCCAAGTGCTGGTACCAGCCAGCGGGATTTCCCGATGAAGCGTCACTGGGCCTGCGCTGGACACTCGGCCACCCCATCACTGCTGCCCTCCCGCCCGGCGACGAACGCTACTTCCGTCTCGCGATGGACGTGGCGCAGAACTACAAGCCGCTGGAGCCGCACGAAGAGCAGACGCTGCTCGCAGGTGGAAAAGGAGTCGAGCCGTTTTTCCACCTGGGAAATGACGTGTAGGGGCAGCGGAGTTAGTGTGGTGAATCCGAAGTTCGCTGAAAAACAAATGCAGGTCCTTCGACTACGTTTGGCGCGAAACGCGCGCCAATCTTCGCTCAGGATGACAGCTTGTTTTTGACGCGGACTTTAGAGACAGGACACCGGCGGTGTCACCGCACTGCCGTCGCGGCGAACTTCTTCACCATGGCCAGCAGCAGCTTGCGGTCGCTCTCATTCAAATTCGAGGAGTAGCGGCGAAGCTGAGTCAGGAACCGCAACTCATCGTCAGTGAGATTCTGGGTGTTCATCTGGCGGGAGAGCGTGTCGCTGGCGAAGAATTGTGCGATCGGCAAATCGAGAGCGTGGGCGATTTTGGCCAGCGTGTCGAGCGAGGGAACGGTGTGTCCATTCTCTACTCGCGAGAGATAGCAGCGCAGCAGCCCAGTCTTCTTTTCGATGTCGCCTTGCGACAAACCCTTTTGCAGCCGGTATGCGCGAATGGTGGTGCCGATCTTCATGCTCATTTTCTTCCTATCCGATGCGTGCGAAAGTTTACCGTCTTGGTAGCAATTAAAGAACTATTAGCTTGAGAGTTAACATGCGGCGGCCGGGATTGCAAGCGATGGGTTACCTTCGCGGTAAACTCATCGACGACATGAATCTCCCGCGCCGCATCATCCCCGGCGAGCGCCTTCGTAAACCTTCGCGGTAAATCAATCGTCAGACTGAATACAGGCTCGAGAGGTCGGATAGCGCGAATGCGGCAGGCAGCAATGATGCACGCGGGTGCAATGGGGATCGTTTTGGCCGGATGCCTGGTGGGTTTTGCCCAGGCCCCGCTGCAATCCGACGCTCCGCCCACAACTCCATCCATACCGACCGCCGCTCCGTTAGTTGCAGCACCATCCGCGCCCGGTCAAGCTCCGGCGCCACCCGGCACACCGGCCACAGATTCTTCGGCCCCAGCCGCCGCCCCGCAAAACGGCACTGCTCCAATCACGCCCGGGCAATCTCCAACGGGCGCCGCGGCTGGCGCTGTAACCGCCGCGCCGTCATCCACTCCAATTGCGGCTGGCGGCAAACTGCATGGATTTGTGAAAAGCGGCAACATCCCATTGCCGGGCGTCACGATCACCGCGCAAAACTCCCTCACGGGCAAGAAATACTCCACCACCACTGACATCACCGGCGCATGGCAGATGAATATTCCGCAAAACGGCCGTTACGTGATCCGCACTCAATTTGCGGCCTTCGCGCCGGGAGATCAGGAGACCGTTTTCAACGCGACCAGCCACGACCAGTTGGTAAACTTCCAACTCATTTTGGCTTCGCGCGAGGCAGAGCAGGAACAGCAGGCAGCGCAGGCTGCCACTCGCCAAAGCAGAGCGGGTGGACAGGATCTGCGCCAGTTGGCCGGCAACGCGCCCGAAAGTGTGAGCCTGATGACCTCACTCACCGATGACACTGACACCGGGGCGGGAACGGCCGGGGCCAGCGGCGCTGCTCTGCCATCGATTGCAGAAAACTCCGACTTCAGCGAAGAGTCGGTGGCGATTACCGGGCAGGCGGGGCAAGTAAGTTCGTATGCGGGGCTCGATATGGATCGGTTGCGCGATGCGGCTCAGTCGATCCAGGCGCAAGGCGGATTGAACGGGCAGGGCGGTCCGGGAGGGCAAGGCGTCCAACAAGGTGCTCCTGGCGCTGAAGCCGGCCAGGGCGGGCTATTTGGCGGATACGGCGGCGGCGGAGGTTTTGGCGGAGCCTTCGGCGGTGGCGGTTTTGGCGGCGGGCTCGCAGAGGTGGAGGCGGCGGGTTTGGTGGAAGAGGCGGCGGCGGTGGCGGTCGCGGAAACTTCCGCGGCTTCGACCCAGGCCAGCCGCACGGCGCGATTGCCTGGAATGGTAGCAACTCGGCGATTAATGCGCAGCCGTTTGCGCTGCTTGGCCAGGCTCAGAATCAGCCGGCCAACGGGACGAATCGCTTCACGTTGTCGTTCATGAGCGCGCCCTACATTCCACATCTCACTAAGCCAAGCGGAAAAGACACAGTCTTCTTGACGCTGAACGGCTCGCGCTCTTCAACGCCGGATGACTATTACGCCACGGTTCCCACCGACGCGGAGCGCGCAGGCGACTTCTCGGCTGCGGGGTTGCCGGTGATTTACAACCCCGTGACCGGCAAGCAATTCACCTACAACGGCACTGCCAACGTGATTCCGGGCACGGGAGCCGCAGGCCAATCGATCTCTCCGCAAGCTGCGGCGCTGCTCAAATATTTCCCTGAGCCGAACCTGCCCGCCGGAAGCACCATCAACGGATATAACTACCACCTGCTTACCACCGGGCAATCTAATTCGACGAACGGCGGCGTCCGGTACAACCGAAGCCTGGGTGCAAATGCCACGCAGGCTCGCGGCCGCGGAGGACTCGGCGGCGGAAGGCGCGGCGGATCGGCGAATCAAGGCCTTCGCCAGAGCATCAACGTCAACTACAACGAGGGCCACAATGCTTCCGACCTCGTGAATCTCATTCCGCAGTTGGGCGGCAAGAGCGCTTCAAATTCCTATTCTCTGCAAACCGGCTACACCGTTGGCTATCACCGCTTCACCAGCATTTCCAACCTGAACTGGAATCGCAGCAACAGCCACACCACCAACTTTTTCACCAACACGTCCATCAATCCCGGCGCGACCACCGGCGTTAATGTTCCCAACGACGTTCCGCTCAACTTTGGCGTGCCCGATATTTCACTCAGCAATGGCATACAAGGTCTCACTGAATCGCAGCCGAGTTTCTCCATCTCGCAGACCATCTCGTTCACCGAGGTCCTGAGCTGGATTCACGGCAAGCACAACATGCGCTATGGCGGCGACTACCGCCGCGTGCATCGCGATTTTCTCGCCGGATCCAACGCGACGGGAAACTTTGCATTCACCGGCTTGTTCACCCAGGAAACTGTAAGCGGCCAGCCGGTCCTGAATACCGGCTCCTCGATCGCGGACTTTCTGCTCGGTTTGCCGCAGTCCACTTCGCTGAATTCGTCGCTCAACAAAAGCTACTTGCGGGACAACGTTTACGATGCATACGCCATGGACGACTGGCGCGTGCTGCCTTCGCTCACTCTTAATTACGGAGTCCGCTGGGAGTTTTTTGCGCCCTACACCGAGAAATATGGCCGTCTCGCCGACGTAGCCACCAACCCGAGTGGAGGATTCACCAGCGAGACTGAAGTCGAGTCGGGCGCTGCCGGACTGCCCGGCTCACTCGTGTTTCCATGGCACAAGGCCTTTCAACCTCGTGTATCTCTCGCGTGGCGCGTGCCCAAGATCAAACAGACCGTCCTCCGCGCGGGCTTTGGCACAAACTACACGGTCGGCGAGTATGCCGGCTTTGCCACCACCATGGCGCACCAGCCGCCCTTCACCAACGAGCAAACCAACCAGGAAGCCGCCGGCAACAGCGCTTCCTCGGCGTGTGCGAAGTCAGTCCCGATCTCCTGCTTCACACTGGCCAGCGGTTTTCCTGCGCCGGCCACGGTGGGCAACTACGCGCTCAACCCGCACTACGGGTTGCCCTACGTGATGGCATGGAACCTCGACATCCAGAAGACGCTGCCCTGGGGCATCGTGATGAATCTCGGGTACAACGGCGCGCGATCGAACCACCTCGATGTGAAGCTCGCGCCGCGGGCACTGCCAACGAGCCCTGCTACAGATCCGGCGATCGCAAACCCGAATCCACTGACTCCGCAGCCTGTGCCCTTCAGTTACGACACGGCCGAGGCCTATTACAAGAACAACCAGGCTACGGTGCGCGTGAACAAGCGGCTCCAAAAAGGATTTGCCGTCGGCGCCAACTACCAGTACGGCCACGCCATCGACGACGCTAGTTCAGTCAACGGAAGTGGGGGCTCTGTTGTGCAGGATTGGCAGGATCTCGCTGCACAGGAAGGGCACTCGGTTCTCGATTATCGCCACCAGGTCAGCGGCACATATCTTTATGAGCTGCCCTTCGGCCCCGATCGCTCCTGGGCCACCGCCGGCGTGGGCTCGCATATTCTGGAGGGATTTTCGGTCTCCGGAAGTTTCAAATTCACCACAGGCGGCTGGGTCTCGCCGGGATTCGAGCCAACCTCGCAAAGTGTGGAGTGCGGTAACGCAAGCGGCCTGCGTCCCAATCTCACAGGAGCGACCGTCACCGCAGGGGGCGGCCACCTGCGCCAGTGGTTCAACACGGCAGCGTATGCGCCTCCCTCGGCAACCAACGGCTTTTGCAACTACTTCGGCAACGCTCCACGCGATTCAATTGAAGGGCCAGGAACGGTCTCGAACGATATGGCACTCTCTAAGACGTTGCAGTTGGGCGAAACGCGCAGCATGGAGATGCGCGCCTCCATCAGCAACGTCTTTAATACGGTGCAGTACTCGGGCGTGAACACAACCTATGGTGCGCCACAGTTCGGCCAGGTCAGCTCGGTGGGCCAGATGCGCGCGTTCCAGTTCATGGCTCGCTTCAGATTCTGAAGAGCAGCGGAGTTGGCGGGGTTAGCGGAGCTAGCGGAAATAGAAGATTGGCGAGTGAATGAGCGAAAGGAGAGCAATGAACGGTCTGGTGCAACGGGTGGGTGCAATGCTTGCGCTGTTCGCGCTTGCGGCTCCCGGTGTGCCGCCGGTCTCCGCGCAAAACTCCGCGCAGGTTTCCTCTACGCCGCAAGGCGGATTTGTGCTCAAGACCAATGCCGATCTTGTCCTGACCAACGTGGTCGCGCGCGACGCCAAGACAGGCGAGCTAGTCACGGGTCTCAAGCAGAGCGACTTCAAAATCTACGAGAACGGCAAGGAGCAGCAGATCGACACCTTCGACTTTGAGAGCGTTGAAATGGCCACGCCCCTCAAAGAAGCCACGGTTAGCGGGCTCGCCGCAGGCCCCACCGGAAGCAAAGCCGTCGTCGTGGCCAAGCCGGAGGAACTGCGCAATCATCGCCTCATCGTCATGTTCTTCGACCTCACATCCATGCAGCCCGAAGACCTGGAGCGGAGCGTGGATGCGGCCCAGCTCTTCCTCAAGACCAAGATGCAGCCCGCCGACCTAGTAGCTCTCGTCTCTCTCGGAGACACACTCAGCGTCGACCAGGACTTCACTGCCGACAAGAATGCACTCATCAACGAAGTGGGCGCATACAACGGCACCGAGGGCCAGGGCTTTGCCCCGGGCGCAAACGGCAACTCGAACCAGGCGGAAGACACCACCGCCTACACGCCCGACGAGGGTGAATACAACGACCTCAATACCGACCGCGAGCTTTTTGCGCTGCGCGCCATCTCGCAGTCGCTTGCGAAAATCAACGAGAAGAAATCTCTGCTTTATTTCTCGGGCGGCATCTCGCGCGATGGCATTGAGAACGAGGCTTCACTGCGCTCGGCCATCAATGCCGCGGTGCGGTCCGATCTGGCTATCTACAGCGTCGACGTACGCGGGCTGCAGGCTATCGGCCCGCTGGGCGATGCCTCCACCGGCAGTTTGCGCGGGCAGGGAGCGTTCAACGGCGGCGCGCTCATGAACAATATGAACCAAAACTTCGCCACCCAGGAAGTGATGGCCACGCTCAGCAGCGACACCGGCGGCAAGGCGTTCTTCGATTCCAACGACTTTGCGCCAGCCTTTGCGCAAGTACAAAAAGATACCTCGGCCTACTACGCCATAGGTTTCCATTCGACCAACCCGGCGCGCGATGGCAAGTACCGCAAGCTATCGGTGAAGATCGATCGGCCCGGCATCAAGCTCGATTACCGGCCCGGATACTATGCGCCCGCCGACTTCAAGCACTCCGGCAAGCAAGACCGGGAGCAGGAATTGCAGGACGAACTGGCCAGCGATCTGCCCGCCACCGACATCGCGGTTTACATGGACGCGATGTACTTCATGCTCGACGCCAACCGCTTCTATATGCCAGTTTCGCTGGTTGTGCCCGGCTCGCAGATTCCTTTTGTCAAAGGCGGCGACAAGGACAAGGCCACGCTCGACATCATCGGCGCTGTCCTTGACGAGACCAAGCGTCCAGTGGGCCGGGTGCGCGATACCGTCAAGCTCAACCTCGACCCATCGCTGCAGGCGCGGCAAAAGAATATTCAGTACACCACGAGCTTCAATCTGCCGCCGGGTAAGTATCAAATCAAATTTGTGGTCCGCGAGAACCAGACCGGCCAGATGGGTTCATTCATCGCCGACGTTACGCTGCCCGATCTTAAGAAAGCTCCGCTCAAAATGAGCTCCATCGTGCTGGCCTCGCAGCGAGAGCCGAGCAAAAAGGACGATCCGCTGGTCCGCAATGGCCAGGAATATGTGCCCAACATCAGCCATGTTTTTCGCCAGGATCAGGATATGTACCTGCTCTATGAGATTTACAACCCTGCGCACGAAAAACCGGCCGCAAACGACGCCAAAGGAGGCAAGGCCGGCGTGAACCTGCTTAGCAGTCTGGAACTGATTCAAGGCTCAACCAAGGTCTACGAGACTCCGACCGTGCAGGCCAAGTCCGTCAACGTGGCAGGGCGCGACGCGGTATCGGTCGAGCTCGACGTGCCGCTCAAAGGGCTCAAGCCGGGCTCCTACGTCTGCCAGTTGAATGTGATTGACGATGCCGCGGGCAGCTTCGCGTTTCCGCGCTTCGCGGTACTGGTGCGCCAGCCTCCCGCCGCGCCTGCGGCCGCGCCGCCGGTGGTGCAATCGTCGCCGAGCGGTGCCTCTGAATAAGATTGCAGCGCGCCCGGCCCTTACTGCTGTGCGCAGAGTGTCCACGAATTGGTCCTCGTCTTGCGGTGGGCACTTGCCGCGGGAAGAGCCGGGTAGCCGTCACGCGCGTTTGAGCAGTCGGAGGATGACCACCAGAATGATCGCGCCGCCCAGGGCGATCAACGTGCTGTAGATGAATCCACCATGCGGATCCATACCAAGGTGACGTGCGATAAACCCGCCGAGGAGAGCTCCCGCGATACCAAGCAGAATATCCACGAAGAACCCGTAGCCCCCGCCCTTCATAATCTTGCCGGTGAGCCAGCCCGCGACCAGGCCGACAAGAATCCACATGAGAATTCCCATAATCCCCTCCTTTGGTTTTTCATCTTCTGCGCCGGCGGGCCCAAGGGGGAGCTCTTGTTTAGAACGTGCCAGGGAGCTGTCGGCCGCAGACGTGGATTTATAGCACCTTCCCTGCACTTTGGGCCACAAAAATTCCCTTAAGTTACTCAGATTTCGGCACTTTTTCGCCCTCGGCAGGGCTCTTTTCGTAGGGGCAGTGCCTGCAACCCGACCCGCAACAGCTTCCGCGCTTGAGATGGTAGGCGGCGGTAAACACCATCAGCGGCCCTTCAAAGTAATAGTCCTCGGAGTCGAGCCGGGGCGGCTGCGGTGCGGCACTGGAAGGGTGATCGTCCATACGCATATTCTCGCGTAATCAGCGCATTGCTCCATCCCTTCGCCGTTTTCTTGGTAAAAGGGGTGAGCGTCAACCTCGCTTTAACGGCCCGGTCCAGCATCCGCAGATAAAATTGAACTATGGCCCTCACCCCGCAAGACCGAGCCCGCAAAATCAAAATTATCCTCTTCGACGTCGATGGTGTTCTCACCGACGGCACTATCTGGCTCGTTCCAGGTGCTTCGCACGGCAGACTTTTGGACGAGATTCGTGGGAAAGAGAGCATCGGCTTCGGCGTGAACTCGACAACCATGGCCGAGGCAAAAGGCTACAGCGCCCACGATGGCACGTCCATCTCGCTGGCTCGACTCGGCGGGCTCAAGTGTGGCGTCATCACCAAGCGCGTGAGCGAAACAGTGGCCACGCGAGCTCGCGACCTGAAGCTTGAATTTGTGTACCAGGGATGCGCCTTCAAGATGCAGCCGATTCGCGAAATCATGGAGAAGGAAGGCGTGGCGCTTGATGAGATCTGTTACGTGGGTGACGACGTCATCGACCTGCCGGTGATGCGCGAGGTGGGCTTTGCGGTCGCAGTGGCCAATGCACGCGATCGCGTCAAGGCCGAGGCGCACTACGTCACGCCCAACTCCGGTGGATACGGCGCCGGGCGCGACGCAGTCGAGTTCATCCTTGAAGCCAAAGGCGTTCTTGACAAATGCATCGCAGCCTACATCGACGAGCACAATCCAATCTCGCCTTCGATGGACATTGGCCGCGGCGGCGACGACTTGAAATAGGTCCGTCGGCGTGAACGCCGGCACGAATCCTTTAGTGGTGATTGAATTGGCAACCAACCCCAAACGCGCGGTGGTACTACTCAGCGGCGGCCTTGACTCCGCCACCGTTCTTGCCGTCGCCAAGAGCGAGGGTTACGAACTCTTTGCGCTCTCGTTTTCCTACGGCCAGCGCCATGCCTGGGAGCTCGAAGCCGCCAAGCGTGTTGCCGCGGCTATCGGTGTGGCCGAACATCGCATCGCGACCATCGATCTGCGTGCCTTCGGCGGCTCCGCCCTCACCGCCGACATCGCTGTTCCCAAGGGCCGCGCAACCCAGGAGATGGCTCACGGCATCCCAATTACATATGTCCCTGCGCGTAATACGATTTTTCTCGCCTTTGCGCTGGCATGGGCTGAGGTGTTGGGCGCGAGCAATATCTTTCTCGGTGTAAACGCCCTCGATTACTCGGGCTATCCTGACTGCCGTCCTGAATACATTACTGCCTTCGAGAAGATGGCCAACCTGGCGACCAAGGCCGGAGTGGAAGGCTGTCTGGCGCTAAAAATTCACACGCCGCTCATCACGCTCACCAAGGCGGAAATTATTCGCCTGGGGTGCAATCTGGGTGTCGATTACAGTTTGACCAGCAGTTGCTACGATCCATCTCCCTCGGGTGTGCCTTGCGGCCAATGCGACTCTTGCCTCCTTCGGCAAAAAGGCTTCCACGAGATCGGGATCGAAGATCCACTGCGTCACTGAGAGGAATAGATATCAGCCCCTGGCTCGCGGCTTTTTGATCTTTCCGCGGTTAGATGCCGGCCGGGTTCATCGCAACATCGGGTGGAAGCCGGGGTTGAAAGTGAAAGGCCAATAGCTGATGCAAATAGCTGAGAGCGTGCTTTTATGACATACGCCGTCAAAGAGATCTTCTACACGTTGCAGGGGGAAGGCGCGCAAACCGGGCGGGCCGCGGTCTTCTGCCGCTTTGCCGGATGTAATCTCTGGTCGGGGCGCGAGCAGGATCGCACGTCGGCCATCTGCAAATTCTGCGATACCGATTTTCTGGGTACTGGCGGTCTGGGCGGAGGAAACTTCGTCTCTGCCGTGGCCCTCGCGGCGGCCATTGAGCACAAATGGCCCGCGAGCGCCGAGCCCAGCAAGCGATTTGTGGTTTGCACCGGAGGCGAGCCTTTGCTACAGATCGACGCCGCGCTGATTGATGCCTTGCATGCGCTCGGCTTCGAGATTGCCGTCGAGACTAATGGAACCATTCCGGCGCCGGCAGGTTTGGACTGGATCTGCGTGAGCCCCAAGGCGGGCGCCGGGTTCAGGCAGCGCTGCGGAAACGAGTTGAAACTTGTTTATCCGCAGCCGGGCGCCGAGCCGGCTGATTATGAAGCCCTCCCCTTCCGCCATTTCTTCCTGCAGCCGATGGACGGCCCCAGCCGCGACCAGAACACGTCGCTCGCGCTTACTTATTGTCTTGAGCATCCGCGCTGGCGCCTGAGCCTGCAAACCCACAAGTTTCTCGGAATTCCGTAGAAGC
Source organism: uncultured Acidobacteriaceae bacterium (assembly GCA_963841365.1). GTDB lineage: Bacteria > Acidobacteriota > Terriglobia > Terriglobales > Acidobacteriaceae > Telmatobacter. The sequence continues at coordinate 49,510 of CAWJDG010000031.1, read as the reverse complement.
AGAGAACAGAGAACAGGTAATGTGCCGTTACTGGCCCTTGAATTCTGGTCCCTGAGTCCTGGCTTCCGCTTCTGCCAGCCATCCGCGCCGCAGCTTCTCTGCGGGAATGCTCGACAGATACGGTTTGATATCCAGAACTGGCGTTCCGTCCAGCATATCCACGCCGCGTACGTGCAGCGCCGAGCCGTCGCGCCGCAGCAACTCCACCACGGTCAGGCCGATCGGATTGGGCCGCCGTGGCGAGCGTGTCGAAAACACGCCATGGGGCCGCTTCTCGTCCGTCGGCGGACGCGCGATCAGATCGTATCCATCTGCGCGATCGAACACCCACAGCACAAACAGATGCGAAAAGCCGTCGATGTCCGCTAACCCCGGCTCGTATTCGCGCATGAGTTCAATCACGCCCTCAGCCTCGTGCTTGGCGCCAGGGCCCTTGGGAATGGCTGAGGTTTCACGATAGGGGCTATGGATAAAGCCAATTGGATTCGCAGTAAACATGGCTGGCAGTGCCTCCCGACTTCATAGTATTCGCGAAAAATGCCCCAGCAGGCTTGGCTGGATTTTTTATCCCATCGAAAGATCTTCCGGTGATGCCAAAAAGCCGGCTCGGAGTGACCGGGAACACTTTAGCGGCTGTCGGTGTCTAATTTACTGAGTGGGTGTGCGGGCCGACTGGCGGCATGCCAATGCCTTCACACTCCCGGGTCAGCAACGCGCTTCCGAAGGCAAACCAGCTTGCGGAAGCAGCCGCAAACGGCATCCAATCGTCTGTTCGGGCCTCCCATCCCGCGGCGGGATGTGATCCGCGAACATGCAAGCGATGACCGAATTGCGGTAACGTGGGAGGATACGGAATTGCAGGCGGACCTCACCATGGGCAATCTTGCCGGTGCGCTGACGCTCCAATCGGATGAGGCGGCTCTTGTTGAAGAATTGCGGGCCGGCTCTGAAGAGGCGTTCGCGTGGCTGATCACTCACTACCATCAACCTATTTTCTCTTTGCTCGCGCGCACTGTGCACAACCGCGCTGACGCGGCCGATCTCACCCAGGAAGTCTTCGTCAAAGTCTTTCGCGGGATACGCGGTTTTCACGGCGAGTCGTCGTTGCGCACGTGGATTTACCGGATCGCCTTGCGCGAAGCGTCAAACCAGCGGCGCTGGTGGATGCGGCATCAGCAGCAGGAATTCCCCATCGAGCAGGAGATGACGGTTGCAGAAGGCAGCACGCCGGTACGGTTGAAAGACATGCTTGTGGACCCAGCCGAGTCGCCATATGATTTAGCCCTGCACGAGGAAAACCGGGTGAGGGTTGAAAAGGCTTTGAGCCAGGTGCCCGAACCCTATCGCAGCACAGTCGTCCTGCGCGACATCGAGGGATTTCTTTACGAGGACGTAGCGGCCATGCAGGGCGTCAATTTGGGAACGGTCAAGTCGCGGCTGGTGCGTGGGCGCGCCTGTTTAAGGACGTTGCTCGCGGAGCCGATGCCAGGTCCGCGGCCGACAGCGCTAACAGGGATCGATTTTTCCCTGGGAGAGGAGGCGCGATGAACGGCTGCAATCAAATGCAGGCTGGCTTTACTGAATACTTGGATGGCCGGTTGAGCGGACGCGAAATGCAGGAGATCGATGCGCATCTCCAGGATTGCGGAGAGTGCGCGCAGGAGTGGCAAGCGCTCATCGATTTGAAGGCCTCGTTGGCCGCGCTCGGCCCGGTGCCGGAGCCGGTTGACCTTCCGCTGCGCATTCGTGTTGCCGTCAGCCAGGAGCGCGCCCGCAGCCACCGCAAGGTCTTTACCACCTGGGGCCTTGCCTGGAAAAACACCGTGGGTCCGTTTCTGCTTCAGGCGGGCGCGGGCTTTGCCAGCGCAGTGCTGCTGTTGGGATCCATCGTTGTGCTGGTGACTATGTTTGCCCAGCCAGAGACGGCGCAGGCCACACCCGACGAGCCGTTGGGAAACGCCACCGCGCCTCGTCTGCTCTATTTCTCCAGCGCTCCGGGAAGCGACGCGTCAGACACCATCTCCGGCGCCGTGGTGGTTGAGGCCTACGTCAACGACGAAGGTGAGGTCTACGATTTCCGCATCCTCTCCGGCCCCTCCGATGCGACAACCCGCTCGCAGGTCGAAAACCTGCTACTCTTCAGCCGGTTTGAGCCGGCCCGCTTCTTTGGGCAGCCCGTTCGCGGCCTGGCGGTGCTCTCCTTCTCCGGCGTCTCCGTACGTGGGTGAAAAGACAAGGAAAGGGAACAGGGGGCAGGGAATAGAAACCTAGATCACCAGAAAGCAACTGAGGTGGCATTCGACAGCGGGGCCCGGTTGCCCCGATACGCTCACCAAGCCGTCATTCCTATTCTCAATGCCCTGCCTTCTCCCGTTTGACCCCACCTCTGCGTCTAACTAGACTTGCAGACAGGGATTGATCATGACGCCGCGTCCACCTAATAGTTGGTTTTTCTTAACCGCCTTCATTCTTTTTCTCACTGGCTTAGATCCTGGCTTGGTTTACGGCCAATCATCCAGCAGCTCATCTTCCAGTCAGAGTCCATCCGCAGCGCAGATGTATGTGCAGGAAAAAGCGCCATCTTTGATTGATCCGGCGGGGCCCACCATCTCGCTCATCCCCTCGGAGCAGGTATTCATCATGGCGGCGGCATTGAATGCCTGCGGCTACAACGAAGGCATCGACGATAGCGACCCGGTGCGCAAGCACGTTCGCGACGAGATGAACCAGGTTTTCGCCAACAACGAAACCGCCCGCGCCAAGCGCGACGCACTTTGCCTCTACATCGCCCAGCACCGCATGACCGGCACTGTGCTCGACGTCTCGCAGTACATTTCGCTTGCCCTCTACCTCACGCCGCCCCCTGAACTTGACCTCACTGCAGACCTCACCGAGATGCCCCCTGACTCCACCCAGGTGGTTGAGATACTGCCCGTGCTCCGCGAGTTTACGGCCGCCGTTGATTTGAATGGCATATGGCTTACGACGCACCACGCATACGACGAAGAGATCGACAAGCTGCACGATCCGCTCTCGCAGATGATCGTTGGCACCAACCTCTATCTCAAGATGCCGGCTTCTACCTACGATGGCCGCAGGTTCATCGTGGTCATCGAGCCTCAGCTTTCGCCCAGCCTTGTCAACGCCCGCATCTACGGTACTGACTACGTGGTGGTGGTTTCTCCGGTCAACGGCAAGGTACCCATGAACGATGTGCGCCACACCTACCTGCACTATGTTATCGATCCCTTGCTTTATGAGCGCTCCAACGCGCTCAGCCGCGAGCAGCCGATCCTTAAGGAAGTTCACGACGCGCCGCTCAACTTCCGCTTCCGCTCCGATACGGTGGCGCTGACCATTGAGTGCCTTATCAAGGCCATCGAAGCACGAACCATGGATACGGGCGTTCCCGTGTACAAGATTCCGCCCGGGGTTGACCGCTCCCAGTTGCCGCGCTACGAACATGAGCTTGAGCTTTACCAGCAGAAAGTTGACGCCGTAAAGTGGGCCACAGTCGGGCACGACATGCGGCAAGGGTACGTACTCGCGCAATATTTCTATGAGCAGTTGCTTCAGTTTGAGAAAGATCCCGCCAGCCTCAAAGACACGATCGGAGAAATGGTTTACGGCATGGACGTGGACCAGCAGGTGCACCGCGCGCGCCAGGTCCAGTTTGACCAGGTGGCCGACGAAGACGTCTTGCAGCGCAGCAAGCCGCGCCAGTTGACAGGGCTGGAGTTGGCGGAGGCAAAGCTGGCTGCGGGAGATGTAACTGACGCGGCTGCCATGGCGAATAAAGTGCTCGCCACTCAGGCCGACACAATTGCATCTGCCGCCGATGCGGCCCGCGCCCATTTCATCCTGGCGCGCGTCGATCTCATGACCGGCCATCCCGATCAGGCTATCGACGACTTCCAGAAGACCCTTGCCAGCAGCAAGGAGTTGCGCTTGCTGGCCTGGTCGCATATCTACCTCGGCCGCATGCTCGATCTGGAGTGCAAGCGCGACCAGGCCCTGTCTGAATACCAAGCTGCTTTGGCGGTTCGCGATGGCCAACTCGATACCCGGCTCGCAGCCGATCGGGGCGTGAAATCTGCTTACGCCGCTCCGGGCCACGAACACGACTGCGATGACGAAACTGGTGACAGTCCGTCCGGCGCAACTGCTGCCCAACCGGGGCCGCAAGCCAAGGACGGCGCGCCCAATCCGCATTAATCCCCAAATCTGTTACTTGGCGAGGAACGAACGCGTCCAATCTCCGTGATGGATGAGATTCGCATCAGGCAGCGCGGACGTGCAATCAGTCAGAATGGGTGAAGAAGGATTTGGTCACTCGGCACGCATGAATGTAGACCTCAAAGAGCTTGAATCCGCGCTTGGGCATGAGTTCTCGAACCCGGAGCTGCTGGTTTGCGCGCTCACTCACCGCTCGCTGGCTCACGAGCTTGCTCAGGCAGACCACAATCAGTCCGCCGTAAGCGACAATGAGCGTCTGGAGTTTCTTGGCGACGCAGTGCTTGGGCTGGTCGTAGCCGAGTCGCTATTCGTGCTGCACCCGGAGTGGCGTGAGGGCGAGTTGACGCGCGTGCGTTCCGGACTGGTTAGCCGCCAGCACATGGCGCAAGTCGCCGAGGCCATTGGCCTCGGCAAGCATCTTCGCCTCAGCCGTGGCGAAGAGCGCAGCGGCCTCCGCCGCAGAAGCACCGTGCTTTCGAATACGATGGAAGCAGTGATGGGCGCGCTCTTTCTAGATGGCGGCCTCGTGCCCGTGCGGGCCTTCGTCCGCAGCGAGGTCATGGGTGAAGCCGCCGACCGGCTCGCCCTCGAGTTGCGCTCTGGTGCGGCGCTGGGCAACTACAAATCCGCGCTGCAGGAGCGGCTGCAGGCGATCCGTGCCGGTGCGCCCGTCTACCGCGTCAAAAGTGAAAGTGGTCCCGACCACCACAAACGATTTCTCATCGAGGTGCGGCTCAAAAGTGAAGCTGCGAAGCCTGGAAAGCCGCTGGCCCGCGGCATGGGCCGCACCAAAAAACTCGCCGAGCAGGATGCAGCGCGCCGCGCGCTCGACCGCCTGGTGAATCTTGACGACGCTGCGAATCTTGACCAGCTCGCTGCAGCCGCTGAGTCTGACGCCGTGGCCGGCGCGAAAGATGAGGAGTAACGCGCATGAGCACAACGGCTCCAGCGCCGCTTCCCATCCATCACCGGATGGCGCTGCTCCGCGCGCATTTGCCCACGCTTCCGCATGCACTGGCGTCGCTCCTCCAAACCATCGTGGTGGCGCTCTTTGTTCTCACGTTTTTGATGCAACCGCTCCTCATCCCTTCTGAAAGCATGGAGCGCACTCTGCTGGTCGGTGATTTCCTGCTCTTCAATAAGCAGGTCTACGCGCCCCAGGGCCGGCTCGGGAAGTGGCTCCTGCCCTATCGTCCGGTTCAGCGGGGCGACATCATCGTCTTTCATCACCCGCAGCCGCCCATGCTCATCAAGAGAGTGGTGGGCCTGCCTGGCGACCGGCTGCGCATAGTGGACGGACAGGTCATCGTGAACGGTGTCGCTCTCCACGAGTCCTACGCGACCTTCGAGCCCGTTCCGCCCAATCCCGAGAGCGACGACTTTCCCGCAAAAATCGACACTGATCCCGAAGTCGATCCAGACTGGTGGCGCCTGATGCAGAGCCTCACCCAAAACGGTGAGCTGCAGGTGCCCGCCGGCGATTATTTCGTCCTTGGCGACAATCGTAATCACAGCAAGGATTCGCGCTACTGGGGATTTGTCCCGCGCCAGGCCATCGTGGCGCGTCCGCTCGTCATCTATTTCTCGCTCACCCGCCCCTCTTCCACTGATGTCCAGCAATCAGCGCAACCACCTGCGCAGCAGGCCGCCCAAGAGGCCACAGATGATAGACTCGGACACGAAAGTGATCTCACTGAACGTCTCACGGGATTTGCGCGCTGGGGGCGCATCTTCAGCGTGGTGCATTAGGAAGCAGTGATCGTTCGTCGGCTTGGCACGCTGTCTTGGTTCCGTTGGGCATTCGTAGGACTCCTTGACTCGTACTGGAAGGCGCAGTTGGCTCGACGAGCAAGTGACCACTGATCACTGTTCACTGACATAGAGCGACAGAATGACAGAGAAAAAGCCGCGATCAATCAAAGAATCCTCCGGTCCACGTCCTGAAACGGTTCCCGACAAGGTAGAGGAAACGCCATTTGAAGCGGCGGCCAGCATCTGCTCGGTGCTGGTGGTGGGGTTGTTCATTCTCACTTTTCTCGCGCAGAATTTTGTCATTCCATCCGGATCGATGGAGAATACCCTGCTAGTCGGTGATCACCTTGTTGTCGACCGAATCTCGCTCGCTCCGCCCGCCAAGTGGATGCCGCTGGTTCACTATCGCGAGCCGCGGCGCGGCGACATCGTGGTCTTCATCAAGCCCGTTGCGGAACCGGAACTTGACGCCGACGGCAAGCCGCAGTACTTTTTTCTCGTCAAGCGGCTCATCGGCGTGCCCGGCGACCACATCCACCTGCGTGATGGCATCGTCATCCTCAATGGAGTCGCGCAGTCCCAACCGCACGCCCAACCCACCACGCCGGAAAATTACCAGGAATTTCTCGACGAGTTTCCCTCCGTCCCGCCCTACCCGCAACCGGGCGGCGCAACTGAAAGCTGGGCCGTCGATTTCCCCAACCATGTCGTCAACGGCGAGATCGTCGTTCCGGCGGGGATGTATTTCATGATGGGCGACAACCGGCACGACAGCCTCGACTCACGCTTCTGGGGCTTTGTGCCCCGGCAGAACATCATCGGCCGTCCGCTCTTCAACTACTGGTCGTTCAAAACTCCAGAGTCGGTGTACGAAGAACCCGGGCTCGCCCCGCGGGTCGCCTGGATGGCTCATGTAGCCCTGCACTTCTTCACGGAGACTCGTTGGAGCCGCACCTTCCACAGTACGCGCTGAACTCGCTGCTTTGGCCCCGCGCGAATGCCGGCTCATGCGGAGGACACTGACTCTCGATGACGAAGAAGAAAAAATCGCCAGGGCAACGGCTCGCGCCAGTATCTGCGAAGACCGCACCTGTGAAGCCCGCTAATGATGAGACGCCATTTGAGTCTCTCGCCGGCATCTGCTCGGTGCTGGTGGTGGGGCTGTTCATCCTCACTTTTCTTGCGCAGAACTTCGTCATTCCCTCCGGCTCCATGGAGAAAACGCTTCTCGTCGGCGATCACCTTATCGTCGATCACATCACGCTCGCGCCGCCAGCCAAGTGGATGCCGCTGGTTCACTACCGTGAGCCACGGCGCCGCGACATCGTGGTCTTCAAAAAGCCTGTCACGGATCCCGATCCAGTCGACGGCTCACCGACTTACCTGACCCTCGTGAAGCGATTGATCGGCGTTCCCGGTGACCACATCCAATTGCGAAACGGGGTTGTCTTCGTCAATGGCGTGGCCCAGAGCGAGCCGTACGCGCAATCCACCACGCTCGAAAATCATGATGAATTTGTTGACGAATTCCCGTCGGTAACGCCGGTTCCCGAACCCGGCAATCTCATCCCCGACTCGTGGGCGGCGAGTTTTCCCAGCTATGTTCAGAACGGTGACCTGGTAGTTCCACCCGGCGAATACTTCATGATGGGCGACAACCGGCACGATAGCGCCGACTCTCGCTTCTGGGGCTTTGTGCCGCGGCAGAATGTGATGGGCAGGCCGCTCTTCAACTATTGGTCGTTTAAAGCGACTGACGAGCAGCTGGAACAGACGGGATTCGGGAACAAACTCGCCTGGATGGCGCATGTGGCGCTGCACTTTTTCTCGGATACTCGCTGGAGCCGCACCTTCCACGTCACGCGCTGAGTCGCGGCCATCCGCCTTTCGCTCCAATCCTCCGCATCGCAGCATCGCGGTCGTTTCAAAGTGCACGCCGACGTCAGCGTTGCCCCGTTCGGCTGCCGCGCAGCGCTAGAAACTAAGAGCTGAAAGCTAGAATGAATACAATGACCACCGGGGTAAAGACCAGAGAGAAAGTGCGGAGGCGGCTGCGAGTTGCCCTCGCGGTCATCGCCGTCCTTGTGCTTGCGCTTGTCGTCCCTCCGCTCATCAATGTCAATCACTACAAGGGCCGCATCGTCCAGCTCATCTCCCAATCGCTGGGCAGGCCGGTGCGCCTCTCGTCGGTGCAAGTGCGGCTCTTGCCCTGGCCCGGATTCGAGCTTTCCAATCTGAGCGTTGCTGAAGATCCTGCCTACGGAGCTGAGCCGGTTCTCTACGCCAACCAGGTCATTGCTTCCATCCGGCTGCTCGCACTGCTTGGCGGCCGCGTTGAGATTGGAAAAATCAGTGTCGACGACGCCAGCCTTAACCTCGTTCGCGCCGGGCCGGGCCGTTGGAATCTCGACCCGCTCTTCCGCACCGCGGCCGCACAGACTGGATCGGCGACGGGCGCGCATAATGTCGCTCCATTGCCCTACCTTGAAGCCACCAATTCCCGCATCGACTTCAAAAACGGAACGGAGAAACTCCCGTTTTCCCTCGTCAATGCCGATCTCTCCTTCTGGCAAGAAAATCCCGGCGAGTGGCGCCTCCGCCTGCGCGGCCAGCCGGCCCGCACCGACGTCAGCATCTACCAGGAAGAAACCGGCATCGTGCGCATCGAGGCCAGCGTGCGCCGCGCTCCCGCGCTCCGCCTCATGCCCCTGCACCTCGACCTCGATTGGCGCGAGGCGCAGTTGGGCCAACTTGCCCGCATTGTCACCGGCTCTGACCCTGGCTGGCGCGGCAACCTCACCGGCGAGCTTCACCTCGATGGCAGCCCCGATACCGCGCAAATCACCATAAGGCTGCGTGCTGCCGGCGTTCACCGCGCCGAATTTACACCTACCTCGCCACTCGACTTCGATGCGAATTGCGCGTTTGCCTACCACTACGCGCAGCGCAGCCTGCAGAACCTGGCTTGCGATTCTCCCCTTGGCGACGGCCGCATCCACGTCACCGGCGAAAAACTGGGCGAAGAGGCGCCACCGAGTTTCTCGGTTGCACTGGATCGCATCCCGGTCGCTGCCGGCCTCGATGCGTTGCGCACCTTCCGCAGCGGCATCAATCCCGACCTTGAGGCCAGCGGTACCGTAAGCGGAAAGATCATCTACGAGGTCGCAACGGTGAAGACCCCTCAGACCGAAAAGCCAGCCAAGCCGGCCAGAAATCATCTTGCCAAGGCGGCGGCTGAACGGACGGGCCCGCTCACCGGCAGTTTGTCCGTTTCGGGCTTTGTTCTGCGAGGCGGCGGCCTCACGCGGCCCATTCAATCACCCAAAGTCACGCTGGAGCCCATACCCTTCGAGCCCGTCGCTCACGGCCAGCCAGGAGCTTCAAGCTCTTCGCAGGCTATCGCCGGCTCCTTTACCATTCCTGCCGGCGGCGCCGTTCCACTCACGTTGAATGTGCGCCTCTCGCTCTCCGGCTATCGGGCCGGGGTGCGCGGACAGGCAAGTTTTGCGCGAGCCAGAGAAATCGCCAATGCGGCTGGCATCCCGCGAACCGGGCTGCTCGCTGCGCTCGCCGGCGACCCCATCGCCGTCGACCTCACCGCCGAAGGGCCATGGATGCCAACGGAGCAGCTTCCGCTGCCCAGCGCTTCCGCGCCCCAGCCTGCAACTGCCGCGATACCGGCCTCGCAAGCTTTGGCCGCACCTGGTGGCGCGGCAACCGTGCTTGCCGCTCCCGCCGCCAGTTCCATGCAGGACACCCTTAGCGGGACCGTGACTGTGCGCGACGCCAACTGGAAAGCCGATTATCTCGCCAGTCACCTCACAATCGCCGAAGCTACGCTGCACCTCGGCGATGGCGAACTCCGCTGGGACCCGGTCGCATTCTCTTATGGGCCGCTTAAGGGAACAGCGAGCCTCACAGTGCCGCTCAACTGCCCTGCCGACGAGGCTGCGCTTCAGCCGTGCCCGCCACAGTTCCAGGTGCGCTTCGGCGATCTCGATGCCGCTGCTTTCCAAACCGCTTTGCTGGGCGCGCGCGAAAAAAGCACGCTGCTTTCCGGACTCATTGAACGCTTTCATCCCTCCACAGCCCCTCCCTGGCCGCGCCTCGAGGGCACGGTGACTGCGGATTCACTCGTCCTCGGCGCGGTAACCCTTCAAGGATTCACAGTTGCCGTGCGCGTTCTTCCCACCGGCGCCCAGATCACAAGCCTCGATGCCGGCCTTCTCGGCGGCAACCTGCACGCCACCGGATCGATCGACAAGCCCGCCAACGATAAGGACAAGCCCGACTACACTTTTGAGGGCGATTTCCAGAATTTGAATTCCGCAGACTTGGGCCGCCTGCTTGGCCTGCGCTGGACTGGCGACACACTCAGTGGCAACGGCAAGGTCGAGCTCTCCGGCTACACGGCCGAGGATCTTGGCGCTTCGGCCAAAGGCGCGCTCCAGTTTGAAGCGCGCCGCGGAGCCATCGCCGCGCTCAAAACAGCAGCCAATGGCGACGCGCCCAAATCTGAGGCGATCCCCGTCGCGCTTGCCCGCTTTGACCACTTGACCGCTGACGCCGTCATCGCCAATGGCGCCATTCAGCTCGGCCAGAACCAGGTCGCGTCCGGCGCTCGCAAGCACGCTGTCCAAGCCACCATCACCTTCGGCGACCCGCCAAGAATCACCTTCACCCCGCCGACGGAATCCCCCGCGAAGCGCCACTGATTCGCTCGTAGTCACGAGGACGGGTACTCCGTCCTCGCTCGGCCAGGGCGGGGTTGTTGCTGACTCCGTGACTTGCTGACCTACCCACTTACTACAATCAACCCATGTCCTCCCCCGTCCTGATCCACTGCAAAGGCATCCTCTTCGACATGGATGGAATTCTCATCTCTTCAATCGCTTCGGTCCGTCGCAGTTGGACGAAGTGGGCTGAACTCCGCGGCGTCGATCCCGCACTCACGCGCAAAACAGCCCATGGCCGCCGCGCCGTGGAAACCATTGCCAAACTCCGCCCCGACCTCGACAGCGAGGCGGAGCTCAAGGTCATTGAAGACATCGAAGTCGAGAACAACGAAGGGCTCACGGTGCTTCCCGGCGTGCGGGAGTTGCTCGCGGCCTTGCCTGCCGATCGCTGGACGGTCGTTACCAGCGCCACCGAGCGATTGGCGCGCATCCGCCTTGCTGCCGGAGCCATTCCGATCCCGCGGCGCCTCGTCACCGCAGAGCACGTCACCCGCGGTAAGCCTCACCCCGAACCGTTCCTCGCCGGAACCGGCCTGCTCGGTATCGCACCCGACGATTGTGTCGTCTTTGAGGACTCGTATTCAGGAGCCAAGGCTGGCCGCGCCGCCGGCTGCACCGTCGTGGCAACAACCTTCTCGCTCCCCGCCGAATCGCTCGACGCCGCCCATTACCTGGTCCGCGACCTGACCGCCGTCTGCGCCGAGAGAGACGGCGAGGCGCTGGTCCTGAGGCTCACGCCGCTGGAAACCTACTGACCTCTGATCCTTGCCCCTTGCCTTTACTCGTTCGCCTCAATCCGTCGTCCATGCGGATCCTGGACGGGGCGCGTATTCATCCTGAAAAGGCTGGTGAATGCGCGCATCTGCTCGCGGCTCATGCTCAGGTCTTCCTCGAACACGAACCAGCGAACGCCCTCGGTGCAGGGTGGCGTCAATTCGGAGCCGACATAGGTCCAATACCCGCGGTCAGCCGGCAACAGGGCGCCGGCGTTGACCATTTCGGTGATCCTTGTGGTTGTGCCTGGTTTGGCAGGCAGGTGCTCAAAGAGCGTGGCAAGCAGGGCGTCCGGGAAGCCCCGGTCCTGGTTCAGGCGCACCGCGACAATCGCCATTTTGCCATTCTCGCTGTGATGCACCAGGTCCACTTCCATGTCGCTCAGCTTGCCCTTTATCGGGTGCTCGCTGGGGTGGTGAAAGTCGAGCTCGACCAGGTTGTAGCGCACGCCGTCTGCCACCATGTAGCTACCGGGATCCACGCGCGCAACAATGCCGCGCCCCGTATTTTCCAGCATCATGACCCCGCCGATGTAGTGGAACTGAATCGGCCCCAGGGTCCTGTTTAAATGCGCCCCTCGGATGTCCAGTGGCGATTGCTCGTGGCCTTTGGAGCAAGCCCGGTACGCCGGATCGAGCTCGCCCCACACCAGCGGCCCGGTGTGGCCTTCGTAGTTCCAATTGGCTCCGCTTTGCGCGGCGCAGACCGTGGTAAAGCCAAGCAGAAGTGCAGCGATGGCAGAACAACGCATGAGTTTCTCCGCTATGAAAAAAGACGCTTTACAGCAATTCCTGAGTTGCTGTGGCCTTTCTGGCTTTTGCGCACGGCCCACGCTCCCTGGGGGTCGCGTCGACTTGAATGGACCGGCTTCGGGACACAGTGACTCAGGAATTGCGATAGCATCACGAGAGCATTCTAAGTCATCGATCCCCAAGGCAAAAAACAATGGGACCTGCCGCTCACGGCAGATCCCACGATGTTCTTAACGATGCAAGTATGTTGGTTGCTCGTTGGCTCGCTGACTCGGAGACCCGCTTCTCGCTATTTCGCTGCCGCAGCCAGGCCGGCCTGTGCAGCAAGCTTCGTGGCCTTGTCCGTAGCCTCCCACGTAAACTCTGGCTCGGTGCGGCCAAAATGCCCGTACGCGGCGGTCTTTTGATAGATGGGACGGCGCAGATTCAGGTACTCGATAATGCCTTTCGGCGTCAGCGAAAAGTTCTTGCGAATCAGCTCGGTGAGCTGTGCTTCGCTCAGCTTTCCCGTTCCGAATGTCTCCACCAGCACGCTGACCGGCTCCGCTACGCCGATGGCGTAGGCAAGCTGGACTTCCGCACGGCTGGCCAACCCTGCAGCCACAATGTTCTTGGCGATGTGCCGGGCCATGTAGGCGGCCGAGCGGTCAACTTTGGTCGGATCCTTGCCGGAGAACGCGCCACCGCCATGCCGGCCCATGCCGCCGTAGGTGTCCACGATGATCTTGCGGCCGGTTAGCCCGGTGTCGCCCATCGGCCCGCCGATCACAAAGCGGCCCGTCGGATTGATGTGGTATTTGGTGTGCTCGTCCAGCCACTTGGCCGGCAGGACAGCCTGGATCACGTGCTTCAATATGTCGGCGTGCAGATCCTCATTGCTCACTGCCTCGGAGTGCTGGCTGCTGATGACCACAGCATCGATGCGCGCCGGCTTGCCGTCTTCGCCATATTCCACCGTCACCTGGCTCTTGCCGTCGGGGCGAAGGTATGGCAGCCTGCCGTTCTTGCGCACCGTGGTCAATTGCCGGCACAGCTTGTGCGCCAACGAAATAGGCGCAGGCATCAGCTCGGGCGTGTCGTCGGAAGCATATCCGAACATCATGCCCTGGTCGCCGGCGCCTCCGGTGTCAACACCCTGGGCGATATCCCCCGACTGCTTGTTGATGCTCGAGATCACAGCGCAGGTATTGGAATCGAAGCCGTAGAGCGCGTTGTCGTAGCCGATGGATGCCACCACTCCGCGAACCAGCGATTGGAAATCGACGTAGGCCTTGGTCGTGATCTCTCCGGCGATCACCACCAGTCCCGTCGCAGTGAGCGTCTCCGCCGCCACGCGACTGTAGGGATCCTGCTCCAGGCAGGCATCAAGAATGGCATCGGAAACCTGGTCGGCAATCTTGTCCGGATGGCCTTCGGTAACTGACTCAGAGGTAAATAAGAAACGGTCGCTCAACTTCAAACTCCTTCCCTCGTAGGGATTCAACCCAGTACTTGCAGCAAAGGTGATTCGCCTGGCGTCTGGGACTGCCCAATTGGCAGCAAACGCGCTCCTCAAAACCGGCTGCACGGGCGAATCAATTCAGTGTATCCGCACGCGCTCGCTCAAGCCTCATGTTGCATCACTCTATGGTAATGTCCCCGGTGGGTTGGTAGCAAAGGCATGCAGCGTACGGCAATCATTCGGTGTTCAATGGCGGATTCAGCGCCTTGAGCCGATCGGCTGGCGCCCCATCACAGCCTCAAATCCTGGCAGTAATGTACGCGGCCATGCCGCGGACAGCGGTCCGCGCGCCGTGAAGCATGGCGTTGGCTTTGTGGCCCTGGACGGTCGTTTGCCACCAGCCTTCGCGCACTCCGAGATAGCGCACTGTGAAGAATGCGGCCGCTCCAACCGCCAACATCAGCACGATGGCGCCAATCCAGCGCAGTCGCATCTGGGCGGCTTCGCGACGCAGAATCCGCGCCTTGCCCACGTTTGAGGCGAAGGCGGTCCAGTTTCGATCGTCGTCCAGCATCTGGCCGGATGCGCTATACGCCTCCAGAAAACGATTGGTCCAGTTCTGCTGGTCGAGGCCAAGAGCTCCAACATAGCCGCGCACAATTCCCTTGCTCAGAATGCCGCCGGGCAGCAGGCGGAACTTCTCCTGTTCCAGCGCAAGCAGGTGACGCTGGCTGATCTTTGTCACCGTCGAAATGTCTTCCAGCGCAACGCCGCGCGACACGCGTTCCTTGCGCAGTTCTTCTCCAAAATTTGCCATCAGCGACCGAAAATGGGCAAAGAGCCCACAGAAAATTTAACTTCACGATAAACCCCGTTTCACCCTGGGTCAAAGCTAGATTGGACCTTCCAGGCCCCTGTGGAATCACTAACGTAACGGTCGTTTCGGCCATCACGTGGGCAATCTGGGGCCCCGCCGGCCGGAAAGCTCATAGCAGTCTTTAACTTCCGGCTGTTACCCTTAAGTCAACGGGTTCGGCGCTCTTTCGCGTCATGAAGCCGCCTTCGCACATGAATAAGCTCATCTTCGCCAACCTGCTGCACCGCCCCTTGCGCTCTGTCATCAGCGTGCTGGCCGTCGCCATTGAAGTCATTATGATTCTGTCAATTGTGGGCATCTTCATGGGGATCCTGAACTCCACCAAGGAGCGCACCAACGGCATCGGCGCCGACCTCATGCTCCTGCCCTCCAACGCCAGCTATTTCAATGGAGTAGGGGGGCATCGATGCCGGTAAAAGACCAGGAAGCGCTGCTCAAATTGCCGCATGTGACCGTGGTCTCGCCAGCCATCCAGAAAATCTCGACCAGCAGCAGCGTGGAGATCCTTTACGGCATCGATTACCCAAGCTTCGACGCGCTCAAGCCTTTCGAGTTTCTTGCCGGCGGACCTTTCCAGGGGCCCAACGACGCCATCGTTGACAACAGATTTGCCGGCAGCCCCAATCCGGCAACGGGAAAGCCGTATAAGGTGGGCGATACGATTGTGATTTCGGACCATCCGTTTCGCATCTCGGGGATCGTGGAAGAGGGCAAGGGAGGGCGCAAGCTGATCCCTCTGGATACGATGCAGCAACTCATTGGCGCGCAAGGCATGGCTTCGCTCTTCTACATCAAATGCGACAACCCGGCCAACGATGACCTGGTGATGCAGGAGATTCGCTCCACCCGCGGCTTCGGAAAGAACACCTTAACGACAGTTGCCAATTTGCTGGACCAGATGACGCCCAATAAGATTCCCGGCTTCAATGTCGCCCTCGATGCGGTAACCGGCATCGCTGTTGTCATCGGATTTCTGGTGATTTTCCAGTCCATGTATACCGCCGTGCTGGAACGCACCCGCGAGATCGGCATCCTCAAGTCGATGGGCGCGTCCAAAACAACCATTGTCGGCGTCGTGCTGCGCGAGTGCGCCCTGCTTGCCATCGCCGGCGTGGTATTGGGAATCGCGGGCACCTACGGCGTGCGCTTTGCGATGCTTCACTTCTTTCCCACGCAGTCCTTCGAGATCACCCCGCAATGGATTGGTTACGCGGCTGCGATCGCCTTCGTGGGATCCCTTTGTGGGGCGCTCTATCCGGCCTGGATGGCTGCCCGCAAAGACCCCATCGATGCCCTGGCCTATGAGTAAAGCAAGGCATTTCTTTACACGATTTTGACGCATTTTCCACACACGCTGTGTGTTACCCTTGCCATATCCTAGGCACTTCGGAAATTGAACCAATTTTTTGGTTTGTGCAGAGCCTTAGCAATTCCAATGTAGCTGTACCCCAAGGCCCCCGATCCGAGGTTGATCGTAAACGGGGATAGCAGCAGGAATTGCCATAACGCCGGGTCCTTCATTCGATGATGAAGAACCGGCCCTGGGGTCCCGAGGCTCTCTTTGCCGCATTTCCCTCAATCGCGGCAATGCTTTTCCTTTCTTCCGAATGTGCATGAGCGGTAAAGCAACCCTACAAGGAGAGCCTATGACCAAGATTTGGAACTTCTGTCCCCAGCGAATGCTCGCCGCGTTCGTATTGACGGCGTTTTTTGTGGCTTTTGCCGGCTTGTCTGCCAGGTCGCAAACCACGGGCGCAGGCACAATCAACGGAGCCGTGACCGATGCCAATCAGGCGGTCGTTCCCACCGCAACAGTCACCGTGATCAATGTCGATACCGGCGTGACCCACGTCTATTCAACCAATTCGGCCGGCTTCTACACGGCGCCGTTTCTCATCCCCGGGCACTACGAGATCGATGCCACAGCTCCCAACTTCGGCAAGGTGGAAGAAAAGGGCGTCACGCTCCTGGTGGGACAGACAGCTCACCATCAACCTGACGCTGAAAGTGAGCGCGGCGACCACGACGGTTGAGGTTTCCGCCACCAACCAGATTCTGGACGTCGCAGAAGACCGAGGTCTCGCAGGTCGTTGATCACGCAACCTGGTGCAAACCTGCCGGTGAACGCGCGCAACTGGAGCGACTTTGTGCTGCTCACGCCCAACGTCACGCAGGATGGCGGCACTGGCCTGGTCAGCTTCCACGGCATCAGCGGCCTCTACAACCAGAACTACGTCGACGGCGCCAACAACAATCAGATGCTGTTCTCTGAGGCGCGCGGGCGAGCCAGCGGCGCTCCT
This sequence comes from uncultured Acidobacteriaceae bacterium, assembly GCA_963841365.1. GTDB lineage: Bacteria > Acidobacteriota > Terriglobia > Terriglobales > Acidobacteriaceae > Telmatobacter. The sequence goes on along the minus strand of CAWJDG010000031.1, from coordinate 32,642 downwards.
TATGTGTATTCAGTCGATTCGATCAAGGAGTTCCAGGCCGAGACCTCGAATTACTCAGTCGAATTCGGCCAGGCGGCCGGCGGGCAGGTAAACGCCATCACCAAGAGCGGCACCAACACCATGCATGGCGACCTGTTCTACTTCCTGCGCTATCCGACGCTCAATGCGCTGGATCCGCTACCAAGTACAACGCGCTGTACAACCAGCGCGACACTGCCGCGATGCAAGGCATTTCTGCTGACGCAGCCGACGCACCAGCAACAGCAGTTCGGCGGCTCGGTGGGCGGTCCGATCATCAAGGACAGGCTGTTCTACTTCTTCACCTATGACGGCTTCCGCAAGGTGGGCAAGGCTTTGTACACAGACTCGAACTATATTTCGCACCTTCGGGGTACATCGAGCCGACAACTACCACGCCCGACAGTGCACGCGCCGGCAGCAATACCATCTACACGGCGCCGTGCCCAGCCGACGATTACTGCTCGACGCAGTGCACCGCCGGCATCCACTTCCTGGTCAACGAGTCCACTGCTGCGCCGTCGCGCGTTTGCGAAGGAAGATCTCTTCTTCCCGCGCCTGGACTATCACATCAACAGCAAGAACGATGCGTTTGTCGACTTCAACTTCGCCGACTTTCAGTCCGCCTACGGATACAGTCGCGGCGGCGACATTCAGCAACAGCTCACCTTCGACCAACGCCCCCACCTACTACCACGAGCGGTTCCTGGTGGGCGGATGGACCACCCAAATCGGCAGCTCCAGCGTGAACGAGGTTCACGGGCAATGGGGCCGCGATCTGGAGACCGCCGGCGCGAATGCTTCCGGCCCGTCAGTGTGGCATGGGCGTGGACACATTCGGCATGCCGAACGCGCTGCCGCGCATAGCCGAGCCGGACGAACATCGCATCCAGTTGAGCGACGTGTTTTCGACCATGCACGGCCGGCATACATTCAAGTTCGGCGGCGATGTCAACCTCGTGCACGAGGTCATGATCAACCTCTACCAGGGCGGCGGGCTTTACAGCTATGGCGAATCCACCAACCTGCTGAAATTCCAGGACTGGATTCAGGACGCGTTTGCAGGCCAGGCAGGCGATACCGATCCCTATGCCGGCTACCACTACAACAACGTTGATTCAGACCGTCGACCAGGTGAACACAACGCCGGGAACGCAGGGCAAGGACGACTTCTGGATGAAGATGTACGACGGCTTTGCCGAGGATACCTGGAAGCTCTCAGCCGAAGCTTTACAGTGACAGCAGGCGTGCGGTACGACATCCAACTGACGCCGAATCCCAGGTCTGGTCAACCATCTTATTCGATCCGATCTCTTCGGAATACACCAGCTCAATCAAGAACGTGACGGACCGCGTTCAGCCGCGCGTGGCCTTTTCGTGGTCGCCCTATAACGGCACCGTGGTTCGCGGCGGGTACGGGTTGTTCTCTGCGCTCAACCAGGGCAGCACCTACTATGCGATGCGCGTGGAGAATGGCGTGGTGCAGTTGAACTACACCTATTCAGGATGCTTCTCGAGTTCCGGTTCTGCGCAACCTCCGAACACTCCCTGCCCCTCAGTTCCGGGGACTGGGACGACTGCTGCAAAGTTCGCTATCCGAATCTGCCGGTCCAGCCTTCAGGTCCGGCGCTGTCGAATGCAGTTTACCCCTCAGGTGGTTCCGCCCCCGGTGTTACCCCGGTAAACGTATCGCCGAGCTACAGCTTTCACGGGCTGGATCCGAACTTCGTGCCACCTTTCGCGCACGAGATGAACCTGAGCCTCGAACAGTCGCTGCCCGGCAAGCTCTCACTCCAGGTGGGGTATGTTGGCACGCGCGGAATGCGGCTGCCGGTCTTTCTGGATGCGGAGCTGGTTGGCCAGAGTCCACATGGGCTGGCGACCTACCTCGTTCAGGATGCGAACAACAACATTACAAAGACCATTACGGCCCCGGTATATCTGCCAACTGATCGGCGACCGGCCCTCAATAGCGCCGGTCAGCAGCTATCGAGCTTCAACACGGGTTACAGCATCGCCAATACCTGGTATAACTCGCTTGCCGTGACAGCGCGGCGTCCGTTCGCCAATGGTCTTGAGATCCTCGGCAATTTCACGTGGGCCCACGCGAGTGACGACGGCCAAGTACAGGGCGCCAATGGTACCTTTTATGGCGGCGACGTCCCGTCCGACCCGAATAATATCCGCTTCGACAATGGACCGTCGGACATCGATATCCGCAACCGTGGGTCGATCACGTTTGTTTATCAGCCAACCTTTAAGGTCAGTAATATGCTGGCGAGCCAACTTGCGAACGGATGGCAATTTTCAGGTGCAGAGATTGCGTCGGCCGGCGAGCCGATTTTCCTCGGCGTCAGCGGCACCATTTATTCGGGTAACACTAGTTCATCGAGTTACGCGGACGAAAGCGGAATCTTCGGCGGCGCGATGAGTTCCAGCACTGGCGGAGCTACCAGCGGCCGTCCTCCTCAGATTGGGCGCAACAGCATTCCCATGCCAGGGTTTAACGACTTTGACATGCGCCTGACGCGTAACTTCAAGATCCACGAGAACATCTCACTGCAGCTCAACGCGGAAGCCTTCAACCTGCTCAACCACAAAATCATCACCGGTGTGAATGGTACTTACACCACGTTCCTGGCGCCGGCAGCAAAGGCAACCGCAGGAGCGTTGACGTACACATGTGCCTCGATTACTCCGCCAACAGGGTCCCGGGACTCCGGATGCTTTGTGCCGTATACGGGCACCGGCCTCTCGGCATTCGACGCAACGTCGAGCACCAGCAGCAGCACGCTGTACACATCGCGGCAACTGCAGTTATCCGGGAAGTTGTTCTTCTAAACAGCGGCTTGGATCGGAAGGGCGGCGGCTTCGGCTGCCGCCCTTTTTCTTTGCCGCTCATGTCCTCCACCTCGGACCGAATCGTAGCGCACCTATCGACAGTTCAGGTGCCTTGGATTCAATTTGAAGCTGCCACGGGACCGTGATCGATCGCCACGATCCCATGATTGGGATAAGTCAGCCGGCAGGCCGGATGTTTTGATTGACCCGGAAGAAATTATTAGGATCGTACTTCTTCTTAACGGTTACCAAACGGTCGTAGTTGTCGCGATAGGTGGCCTGAACTCTGCCCTGGCCCTCATCCATCATGAAGTTGACGTACGCGCCGCCCGATGAATAGGGATGCAGTGCATCAAAGTAATCCTTGCACCACCAGGTGATCTTTTCGCCGTTCGCTGGGTCAGGATCTACCCCCACGATCACTTCGGCGAACAGCGCCTCGCGGAAGCTGTACGCAGTGTCGTTCCTGCCCACGCGTTGTACTGCACCATTTACCGGGTAAAGATGCATGGTTGAGAGCATGGTGGGGAGACTCGCGGCAAGCTCGCCGTGCCTGGCGATCGCCGCGTCACTCAATTCCGTGAAGTAGTCGGCCCGCCAGTACCACTGCATTCCGGGAACAAATAGAGCGTCAAAGGCGCTCTGTGCTGCCGGAAACGGTACTGGACCCACGTGGTCAAAGACCGGCTTACCCACTTGCCGCACCGGCTTGAGAACGGCCTCCATCTTCTCTGGAGCCCCCGTGCAGCACCAAACCACAGCACATACCTTCTTCAAGTGGAGGTGCTCGGGAAACGGCGGACCGGGCGGCACCACCAGAATGCCGAAGAAGCCACCCACCTCTTCCGGAGCGGTCTTGATAAAGTCCTGATAGGCGCGCAGTACAGTTGCTGTCTCTTCGACAGGCCAGAAGGTTGGACCAAAATAAACCATGTTGACCGGATGGAGTTTGAATTCGAACGAAGTGACGACACCGAAGTTTCCGCCGCCTCCGCGCACTGCCCAGAACAGATCGGCATTCTCTTTTGCGCTCGCAGTCACAAAGCTTCCATCTGCCAAAACCATGTCTACCTCGAGTAAGTTATCGATGGTGAGGCCATATCTGCGCGCCAGATAGCCAATCCCTCCACCCAGAGTGAGACCTCCCACTCCTGTGGTAGAGATAAATCCGGAGGTTGTGGCCAGGCCGAACGCGTGCGTCGCATGATCCACGTCGCCCCACACGCATCCGCCTTCAACGCGAACTGTCTTGGCTGCGGGGTTTACGCGAACGCCCTTCATCCGCGATAAGTCGATCACCAGCCCGTCATCGCAGGTTCCGAGACCCGCTCCATTGTGGCCGCCGCCACGAACTGCAGTGAGCAGGTTGTTCTCTCTTCCGAAGTTCACAGCCGCAATCACGTCGGCAACGTCCACACAGCGCGCAATGAGACGCGGCCGTTTGTTGATCATCCCGTTGTAGACTTTTCGTGCAGACTCGTAAGCTGCATCCTCGGGCCCGATAAGTTCCCCACGGAAGGAACTCTTCAACTGATCCAGAGATTGTGCAGACATAGGATTCTCCCTTGCAAATTGAAGTTTGATGCCGGTATGAACAGGCCTCAAGAATCCCTATTTGTTGATTGACATCCAGGGGAACCCGCGCGTTTGTGACTTCGCTTTTTCCTGAAACGGCGGACGCGGCGAGTATATCAATTCCCGAGCAATTCTGGTCTACTTTTTCAACCGGTTTTTTCAATTGCTGCTCCCGATTTTTACTGGCTGAGACTGCACGGAACTGTTTCTGTGAAAGAGCCAACTATGGACCGCAGCGCTTCCATCCGGCCCTGCAGAATCGGCCGCTATAGTACCCTGAACCAGGGATTGCTCCACAATGATGAAGGCATCGGATCTGGTCGATCTCATAGCCATCCGCGCCGCCGCGGTGCGCATTGCGCCGGTGGCCATGAAGACGCCGCTGGTGCGCGCTGCATTTCCGGGTATCTCTGGTCATGGAACCGGCAGGGAGATCTGGCTCAAGGCGGAGAGTCTGCAGCCCATCGGCGCTTTCAAAATCCGCGGCGCGGCCAACAAGATTCTGCAACTGACGCCCGCCGAAATCTCCCGCGGAGTCATCACTTATTCAAGCGGTAACCACGCCCAGGGCGTGGCCTATGCTGCTCGCGAAGTCGGTGCCAAGGCGGTCATCGTCATGCCCTCGAACGCGCCGGCCGTCAAGCGCGCGGCAACGCTGGCGCTGGGCGCTGAAGTCGTCGACGTAGGCTTGGCATCGAGCGAACGTCTCGCCATGGCCGAGCAACTGGTGCGCGAACACGGCTATGTCGTGATTCCTCCTTACGACGACGAGCAGATCATTGCAGGGCAGGGAACCTGCGGGCTCGAAATTCTGGACGAGTTGCCTGACGTGGATCTCGTGCTCTCGCCGGTTTCAGGCGGTGGCCTGCTCAGCGGGATCGCCGCGGCCGTGAAACAAATGCACCCTCAAACCAAGGTCTTTGGCATTGAGCCGGAGCTGGCCGGCGACACTGCAGAAAGTTTTCGCACTGGCAAAATCGTCACCTGGCCCGCAGAGATGACCAGCCGCACACTAGCCGACGGCCTGCGGACCCAGAGTGTAGGCGTGCGCAACTTCGCTCACATTCAGGCCTTTGTTGACGGCATCATCACGGTGACAGAGGCGGAGATTCGCGCCGCCATGCGCGCCATTGTGGCCGCTACCCGGCTGGTTCCGGAGCCCAGCGGAGCCGTTTCAACCGCCGCGCTGCTCTTCCACGCGCACCAGTTGCCCGCATACCGCAAGGCTGTTGCGGTAGTGAGCGGCGGAAATGTGGACCCCGCACTGCTCGCTGAGGTGCTTACCGAAACCACTCCCTGACGTCGTTCAACTATGATTCTCTCTGTGATGAAATCGCGCATCTTGACTGTCCGCGCTCTCGCGTTCGCCGCAGCGCTTGCGTTTGCCGCGTTCTCGGCTGCCGGGCAAAAAAGGCCGCCGGAATTAGTCAAGCCGATGGCCGGCCCGCGCGCCACCGTTCTCCGCATTACGCCGCTCTATATCTCGCCTGACACTGGCTCGCAGCGGGTCGACAGGGTGCAGATTGGCCGCGAGATGGTCGTTGCCGAGAAGAGCGGCCCCTGGATGCGCGTCTACGCCAACACCGATGTACAGGAGGAGGCGGAAAACGATCGCGATACCCCGATGGTTGGCAGCGACGAAACACCGCCGCCGATTTCCGGATGGATGCAGGCGAAGAATGTCGTGGAAGAAACCACGCCCAACGGCGACCAGATTATGATGGGCGAGGCGGCCAACCAGGAAGCGCTTGCCTCAAATCCGCGCGGCCCTGCCAATGCCGCGAAGAGCGCGCGCCTACTCTACACCCGTGTGTTGGAAATGTTCCCCAACTCGCCCCTGGCGCCTGAAGCCGCCTGGCGAGCGGCCGACATTCAGTGGCAGGTGGAGAAAGCCGACGCCTCAACCTTGCCTTCGGCTCACGAAAAGGCTCCGTATATGCGTGAGCAGATGGACGAAGACGCGCTGAAAAAAGTAATCAAGTACTATCCCCGCACCCGCTGGGCGGCGCTCGCGGCCTTCGATCTCATTGACAACAAGCTCTGTGGTGACTGGCAGGGCTCAGAGCAATGCCCGGCGAAAGAAGCCGATATCTATCTCAAATACGCCAATGAGTATCCTGACGGCCCGCGCACCGCGCGAGCGCTTTACGAGGCCGTTTATCGCTTTGCCGTGCTCAAAGACATGTACGACGCCGACGGCAACGACCGCAAGAGCAGCGACGCGGTCAACCAGGCGCATACCGTGTTCGCACAACTGAAAGCACATTTTGCCGATTCCGACTATGCCTGGCGCGCCGGCGCCCTGGTGTACAAATTGGATCAAGGCGTTCCTGTATACGGTATCGACCGGGAGTGACCATCATCGCCTCTCCCGAACGCAATGCCTGACTGATACAAAATCAACCGGGAGGCTTCTTGAGCCCTTACGTTCTGTCCATCCTTTTGGGAATTGTGGAGGGTTTGACCGAGTTTTTGCCGGTCAGTTCCACTGCACATCTTCGCATCGCTGAAGCGATCATGAAGATTCCGCTCAATGATCCGTACTGGATGATGTACACCATCGTCATCCAAGTGGGTGCGATTTTTGCGCTCTGTCTGTTGTTTCTGGAACGGATCCTCAACTTCCTGCGCACCTTTCCTGAAGGAGACAAGGGCGACCGCACCTGGTTCAACCATCCCATCTCTCTCACGCTCATCGCCTTCGCATGCACTTCAGTTCCGGCTCTCCTGCTGCGTAAATGGAGCGAAAGAAACCTGGGCAGCCTGAACGCCATGGCAATCGCTCTGCTCGTGGGCGGCATCGTGATGTGGATCGTTGATGTCTGGAGCACCCGCTACGACGCGAGCACCACCCATGTGGAGGAGATGACGCTGCCCCAGGCCGTCTGGATCGGCATCTGCCAGACGCTTTCGGCTATCTTTCCCGGCACTTCGCGCTCCATGTCTACCATCGCTGCCGGCCAGATCGTTGGGCTTGACCGGCCCTCGGCGCTCGAATTCAGCTTCCTGCTCTCCATCCCCACCATGATTGCCGCAACAGGCTGGGATCTGTTGAAGGAGATTCACAAGAGCAAGGCCGCGAGTGTCGCCGGAGTGGCCGCCGCACACGTGGTCATGAATCAGGAGCGCTGGATCGTTCTCCTCATCGGTACCGCCGTTTCTTTCATCGTGGCGCTCGGCGTGGTGGAATGGTTTCTTCACTGGGTGCGCAAGCACGGTTTTGTCCCCTTCGCCGTCTACCGGATTCTGCTCGGGGGATGGCTGCTGTTCTGGGGCGCGAAGTACATCGGCAGCTAAACCATTTGGATCGCATATGCCGCCGGGGGTCCACAGCATGGTTCCCCCGCGCCTCTTTTGGCCGGATCTGCCCCTCTCACCGCCGATAATAAAAGTGCTCTGGGACGTTTTGCCTGCTCCCGCCGGCTGGCCTCGAAATTCATTTCTGGCAGCCCGGGGACCGAACCGCCCTCGTCATGAAGCCCATCCGGATTGTTTTGTCGCCCACGCGCAGCCGTCCCGTGAACGTGTTTCTCGGGATGATGCTTCTGCTGGTTTCGCTGCTTCTTTTCCTCGCCCTGGCCAGCTATCGCGCAACCGACCCTTCGCTCAACACCTCGACAGATTTAACCGCGCCACGCAACTGGGTCGGCCTTTTCGGCGCCTACATCGGCGATCTCCTTCTCCAGTCCATCGGTTTAACCGCCTTCTTGCTCCCCGTTTGGCTGGGTGGCGTCGGCTGGACCTGGATGCGCTCGCGCCCCGGCGGTTCGCCCCTGCTGCGCGGGGTCGGAACTCTGCTCACATTGGTATTTCTGCCGGCCATCTTCGGTCTGTTGCCGTGGCACTGGCGCTGGCTGCACGTGGTTCCGGCGGAAGGCGTAGTGGGCCGCCTCATGGCCGGCCTGCTCGTGGTTTACCTCAATATTCAGGGTGCCTGGCTGGTGGCTGTGGCATTCGCCGCGGGCGGACTCTACCTTGCTTCTGCCGTCAGCTACTCCGTCATCCGCGAGAGCCTTGCAGAGCGCTGGATGGCCTTCGTTGCCTGGCGTGATCGCTGGCGCAGCCGTCGCGAAGAGCGCGAGGAAATGCGTGCGGAGGAAGAGGCTGTTCGCGTAGAAGGGAAGCGGCCCGTCCCGTTTCCAAAATTTGCTGTTGAATCCGGCCCACAGCTCGACGAGGATCCTCCACCAAGCCGCTTCAGCCGCTTCCTGGCCTTCTTCACGCGCAAGCGCGCGCCGCAGCAGGACCCGCTCGATGAGATTCCCGCTTTCCAGCGCGAGCCTCTGCAACAGGCTGAAGCCGCCATTCCCATCACGCCGCCGCGCCGCACCAGCATCTGGGAGCGCGGCGAAGCGGAATCGGCGCCGCCCGTCTCTGCGTCCTCTGCCCTCGCCGCGCAGCTCCGGCCGCTTGCTGCGCAGCCGGTCGCGTCGCATCTCGCCGCCGCTCATCCCCCCGTTCATCCCGTCGAGCAGTGGCTCGCCGCCAAGCCCGAGCCCGCTCCGGGAGCGGCGACTCCTTCGGGCGAGATCGCCATTCACGGTCGCGCTGACGCTGACGTGCATCCAGTCACCGTGGCGCCCAAGAATGTGAGCGGCTTCAAGCTGCCCGCGAGCACGCTGCTCAGTGCCGGCGAAGGTCCGCAGACCGTGCGCGAAGACGAACTCCGCGAAGAAGCCAAAGTCCTGGTAGAAAAATGCGCCGAGTTCGACGTGCGCGGCCAGGTTGTGCAGATCAACCCCGGACCCATGGTGACGACATTCGAGTTCAAGCCCGAGGCCGGCGTGAAATACTCGCGCGTTACCGGTCTGGCCGACGACCTGTGCCTTGCTATGCGCGCCGAGAGCATCCTCATCGAACGCATGCCCGGCAAGAGCACGGTGGGCATTCAGGTGCCGAACCACGAGCGCGAAACCATTCACCTGCGCGACGTGATCGAGAGTGAAACCTTTATCAAGGCTCGCTCGCGCCTCACCATCTCCATGGGTAAAGACATCAACGGCCGCATCGTCACCGCCGACCTTTCCTCCATGCCGCACATCCTCATCGCCGGATCCACGGGCTCAGGCAAATCCGTCGCCATCAATGCGATGATCATGAGCCTGCTCTATCGCACCACGCCCAATCAGGTGCGGCTCATCCTGGTTGATCCCAAGCGCGTCGAGCTGGGAATGTACGAAGGCATCCCGCACCTCTTCACGCCCATCATCACCGAGCCCAAGCTGGCCGCCAACGCCCTGCGCAATGCCGTTCGCGAAATGGAGCGGCGCCTCAAACTGCTAGCCAGCCGCAGCGTGCGCAACATCGACCAGTACAACAAACTCTTCGAGGGCTCCATGCCTTCGCTCTTCGACGAAGGCGAGCAAGAAGAGCCGCTGCCCTACATCATCATCATCATTGACGAGCTCGCCGATCTCATGATGCTCGACCGCGCCAACGTTGAAGAATCCGTCACGCGCCTCGCGCAAATGGCGCGCGCAGTGGGCATTCACCTCATCCTTGCCACGCAGCGGCCCAGCGTCGACGTCATCACCGGCCTCATCAAAGCCAATATTCCCACTCGCATCAGTTTCCGTCTCGCCACAAAGGTTGACTCGCGCACCATCCTCGACACCAATGGAGCTGAAGCTCTGCTGGGCCGCGGCGACATGCTCTTTCTGCCGCCGGGAACGAGCCGTCTCATGCGCCTGCACGCGCCCTACGTCAGCGAGAAAGAAACCGCGGCCGTGGTCGAGTTCTGGAAGGATCAAGGTCAGGCCGAGTACGTCGAGGGCTTCCTCGAATCTCCCAAGGACGAACATACCTCCATGGAAGGCGCAAGCGGCAATGAAGAAGATGGCGATCCCATGTTCGATGATGCCGTCCGCCTCGTCTTCGAGTTCGGCAAGGCGTCAACGTCGCTGCTGCAACGCCGCCTGCGTATCGGTTATGGCCGCGCCGCGCATTTGATTGACATGATGGAGCGCGACGGCCTGGTCGGCGCGGCCGACGGCCCGCGTCCCCGCGAGCTTCTCAAAGCCCCCGGCTGGCTGCATGAAATTTCCGCCGTCAACGAATAGTGCCGGCGTGGTTCATCTCAACTTCGATTGCTCTTCAGATCACGAGCTTGCTTTGCCCTGAAAGACCTTCAGAGCCAAGCTCAGGTCATCGTGTGCTAAACTTCGCCCGGCAAACGCTTACTATCGTCCGGCCGCTACAGTTCTTCCTAATTTGTGTCATTCGGGGTAACGACGTGCTGGGAAATGAGTTATTCCTCGCGCCGACTTGCTGTGCCTCTTGACAAATATGCGAGTAAAGCAATTTACTTGAGGGCGACTGTCCAGAGCACCCAGGGACGATCTCAAGCTTTCTTCAGGTGACTTGAATGTTCGGTTTGTTCCCAGCCACCCTCGCCGCCGGCTTGCCGGGCTCGCTGCCGGCCCTGCTCGCCTTCGCCACGGAGCCGCTCGCGCATCTGCGCACTCTCGACATCATCGTCATCGCCCTCTACTTCGCGATGGTGATCTGGATCGGCTTCTATCTCAAGGGCCGCTCCAACACCAGCGAAGAGTTCTTCATGGCCGGCCGCGAGATGACCGCCTGGATCGCGGGCCTGAGCTTCGTCTGCGCCAACCTGGGCTCGCTGGAGCTGATGGGCTGGGCCGGTTCGGCCTACCAATACGGCATCCTGGCCACGCACTGGTATTGGATCGGCGCCATCCCCGCCATGCTCTTCCTCGGCCTGATGATGATGCCCTTCTACTACGTCTGGAAGACGCACTCGGTGCCCGGGCTATCTCGACCTGCGCTATGGCGAGCACGCCCGCAGCGTGGCTGCCTTCTCCTTCGCCACAGAGATGATCCTCATGAGCGGCGTCAACATGTTCGCCATGGCCGTGGTCATGAAGGTTGTGCTGGGCTGGGATATCAGCTTCAGCATCTTCGTCTCGTCGATCGCGGTCGCGCTTTATGTGGGCCTGGGCGGTCTGCGCTCGGCCATCTTCAACGAGGTGCTGCAATTCGTCCTCATCTGGGGCGGGGCGCTGCTGGTGCCCATCCTGGGCCTTGTTCAGGCCGGCGGCGTCGGCTGGCCTGAAAAGCCAAGATCATCACCAACATGCAGTCTCCGACAGCTACTTCCACCTCTGGCGCGACACCGGCAGCTTTGCCGCCAACCCCATGGGCGTCCACTGGACCGGAATCGTGTTCGGCCTCGGTTTCGTGATCAGCTTCGGTTACTGGACCACGGACTTTCTCGTCGTCCAGCGCGTGCTGGCCGCGCACAACCTGCGCGCCGCGCGCATGGCGCCCATCATTGGCTCGTTCTTCAAGATGGCCGTGCCCTTCATCGTCATTCTGCCCGGCCTGCTGGGCCTGGTGCTGCTGCAGAATCCTGACGGCAGCCGCCGCCAGCTTGTAGGCGAAGACGTGGTCGCCGCCTGCGCCGTCTCCTCGGCAGGCGCACGTCGACAATGCCGCGGCCTGCTCGGCCGCCATGGCCAAAACCACCCTACCGCTGCCTACCAGCAGAAGGTGCTGAGCGCCGCGCCCGACGCGGAGCTGCACAGCTACAACCAGGCTCTGCCCCTGATGATGGTCCGCTACCTGGGCCCCGGCCTTCTCGGCCTCGGCATCACCGCGCTCATCGCAGGATTCATGAGCGGCATGGCCGGCAACGTCAGCGCCTTCTCCACCGTTTGGACCTACGACATCTACAAGCCGCTCATCAACAAGAAGGGCTCCGACAGCCACTATGTGCTGGTGGGCCGCCTCTCGATCGTGATTGGCGTGGCAGTCTCCATCGGCGCGGCCTACCTGGTGATGCACGCGCACGGCATCATGGACTACGTGCAGGCGCTGTTCAGCATCTTTGTCGCGCCGCTGCTGGCCACCATTCTCTTTGGCATGTTCTGGAAGCGCGCCACCAAGTTGGCCGGCTTCCTGGGCCTGCTGCTCGGCATCGTCTTTTCCGCCAGCCTGTTCATGTGGGTCAAGCTCGTTCCCTCCGCGCTGGCCAACGTGGCGCTTTCGCCCGACGCCAAGCCGATGGCCGAGAATGTCTTTCGCGCACTGTGGGCATTTGTCTTCGCCGCCATCGTGATCATCGTGGTGAGCCTGTTCACCAAGCCCCAGCCGGTAGCCGAACTCGATGGCCTGGTCTACGGCGCCACTATTCTGCCCAAGGAAGAGCCGGTCCCGTTCTACAAGAACGAATGGATGTGGGCGATCCTGGTGGTCGTCATCTTTGCCGCGCTCAACATCATCTTCTGGTAGCGAGAGAGATTTCGTCGCGCACGGATGAGTTGACGCAAACGCGGACAGGGAAGGAATTGAAGACTTATGCATGGTTCCGGAATTCCAATCTGGTTTTTCATTGGAGTGCTGCTGGTGATCTATGGCGCCATGATCTTCGGCTACGGCGTCTTTGAGTGGCACGACCGGCAGCTATCCGCCCGTGGTGCAGTTGACCAATCTGCACACGCCGGTCTGGTGGGGCGGATTGCTGACTTGCTCTGGGCCTTGTTCTACACCATCAAGTTTCGTCCCGGCCGCGCAGCGCAAGTAGACTATCGCATGGAGCAGCGCGGAAGGGCGCTCGCGAAAGCATCACAGTAAAGGAGCAGAGAAATGGCAGCGCAACGGACAATGACCTTTGGAGTCGTAGTAGGCAATCGCGGCTTCTTCCCGGATCATCTGGCCAAGACGGGCCGCGAAGAGATCATCGCCGTTCTCGAGGCTGCGGGCGCACACGCCATGGTCCTCAGCCCCGAGGAATCGAAGCATGGCGCAGTGGAAACCTACGCTGAGTCGCAGCGCTGCGCTGAGCTGTTCAAGAAGCACGCCGAAGAGATCGACGGCATCATCGTCACGCTGCCCAACTTCGGCGAGGAGCGCGGCATCGTGGACGCCATCCGCCTCTCCGGCCTCAAGGTTCCGGTGCTGGTGCAGGCCACGCCCGACCGCTCCGACGCCATGACCATCGCGACGCGCCGCGATAGTTTCTGCGGCAAGATGAGCGCCTGCAACAACATGATGCAGTACGGCATTCCGTACTCGCTCACCACGCTGCACACCGAAGCGCTCGACTCGGCCGAGTTCAAGGCCGACCTCGAATGGTTTTCGCAGGTCTGCCGCATCGTCAAGGGCCTCAAGAATCTGCGCATCGGCGCCATCGGCGCGCGCCCCACGGCCTTCAATACCGTTCGCTACTCCGAGCGCATCCTCGAAACCAGCGGCATCACCATCGAGACCATCGACCTCTCTGAAATCTTCGGCCGCATCAACCGCATGAAAGACACGGACGACGCAGCGCAGGCCAAGCTCGCGGCCATCAAGAAATACGTCACCACCGCCGGCATCTCCGACGCCGCCCTGCTCAAGATGGCCAAGCTCGGCGCGGTCATCGACGGCTGGATGAAGCAGTCCCACGTCACCATCAGCGCCGTGCAGTGCTGGACCTCGATGGAAGAGTTCTTCGGCGTCGTGCCTTGCACCATCATGAGCATGATGTCGAATGACCTCATTCCCTCGGCCTGCGAGGTCGACGTTCCCGGCATTCTCAGCATGTACATGCTGGCCCTGGCCAGCCAGACACCCTCCGCGCTGCTCGATTGGAACAACAACTACGGCGCCGATCCCAACAAGTGCGTCTGCTTCCACTGCTCCAACCTGCCCAAGCACTTCTTCAAAGATGTCCGCATGGACTACCAGGAGATCATCGCCGGCACGGTGGGCAAGGAAAATACCTTCGGCACCTGCGTGGGCCGCGTCAAGTCTGGCGCCATGAGCTTTGCCCGTTACTCCACCGACGATCGGCGCGGCGTCATTCGCGGCTACACCGGCGCCGGCCGCTTCACCGACGATCCGCTGGAGACATTCGGCGGCGCGGGCGTGGCCGAAATTCCGCAGTTACAGAAACTCTTGAAGTACATCTGCCGCGAAGGTTTCGAGCACCACGTCGCTGCGAACTTCAGTGAAGTGTCAAAAGCCGTGCACGAGTCCGCGCGCTACCTCGGCTGGGAAAGCCATTATCATCCCTCTATCGAGGAATAAGAGAACTACACAATTTGCGCTCGTGCTAATTTACACGCAGAAAAGGCCCCGCATGCGGGGCCTTTTCCCTAACTCCGCGAGCGCCGCTAACTGAGCTTTTCTGCTTCAATCGGCTCGAGCGTCAACCTCGCGGCCAGCACTACGAGCGCCACCCACAACACGTCAGCGCCCAGCAGGTGCGTAATCTGCAGCCACACCGGCGCCAGCAGCAGCACGTTCAACGCGCCCAGTGAATACTGCAGCGCCAGCAGAATCAGAATCAGCGCCGCAAGGTTGCGGTTGTTCCAATGCGGCGAGCGCTGCCAGGCGCGCACCACCAGCCAGAAGAAAAACACGCTGGCCAGCACCGCCGCCGTGGGATGCATCCAGCGCCATTGCACCAGCCACGCGCTCTTTGCGGAGAAGTCCTGCGCCATCGCCGCGCTCAGCGAGTGCGCCGGAAAGAGCGTATCGCCCAGCGCGGCCAGTGAGCCGGTCACACCAACTACCAGCACCGCGCAAATGCAAACAAGGGTACCGAATGGCGCCACCAGCCGGATGCTGGGGCGCATGTAACCTACGCGGCGGCCCAGCATGTGCGCCGTCAGGGTTAGCGCGGCCATTAGCAAAAGCGTGTTTGTGAAGTGCAGCGCCAGATACGGCGCGCGCAGCGGCGATTGACTCTGCGCCGTCAGTCCCAGTTTCACTAGCAGCGCACCCAGAATCGCCTCAATCACCGTGAAAATCAACGCCGCGACCGCCGCCGGCCGCGCCATGTGGCCACGTGCGGTCCGGGCAAACGTCCAGGCCAGCAGCGCAACCAGCGCGAAGAACGAAATCCCGCTGGTGATGCGATGCGTAAACTCGATGATCGTGTCAACGCTGACCGAGTGCTGCATCACGGTCCCGTTGCATAGCGGCCAGTGGTTTCCGCATCCGTTGCCCGCGCCGGTAGCTCGCGTAACGGCGCCCCAAAGAATCACGGCGATGAAGTACGCCAGGACGTCCCACGAAAAGCGCCGCAAGGCCAAGGAAGGAAGTCGATGAGTGCGGACCGGAGCAGAAGCGACAGCCATAAATATGACTCCGTAACCCACCAGTGTAGAACACGCTGGCTTCGCGGCGATCGGCGGCCGGTGCGCCTCCTTCGACGGGTGTGTCGGGATGTGATTTACTGGCTCAGCAGCCTCACCACATGATTCACGATCATCAAGTCTTCGAGCGGCGGAATCACGCGTACCGTAACCGGCGAGTTCTCCGCGGAGATCACTGCTGCGCCGCGCACATTATTGCGCTTTGCATCCAGCACGATGCCCAGCGCTCCCAGCCCCGCGCAAATCTCCGCGCGCGAGGCAATGTCGTTCTCGCCGATGCCGCCGGTAAACACCAGCATGTCAAGCCCGTTCAACTCGGCCACATAACTGCCGACCCACCGCGCGATGGTCCAGCAGAACTTGTCCACCGCCAGCCGCGCCTTCGCATTGCCCGCTTCGATCGCCTCGCGCAAATCGCGCATGTCATTGGAGAGTTCGCTTACGCCGAGCAGCCCCGACTTTTTGCTCACCACCGTTTCCAGTTTCTCCGCGGCCTCGGCGGTGTTTGGCGTTGTTTCGGCCAGTTTCTTCAAGATGAAAATCAGAACCCCCGGATCGATATCGCCGGTGCGCGAACCGCTGATGATGCCTCCCGTGGGCGTCAGGCCCATTGATGTATCCAGACACTGCCCTTGCAGTATTGCGCTGATCGACGCGCCGTTTCCGAGATGCGCCACAATCAGCTTCTCCGGCACATTGGGCTGCAATTGGTACACGATCGACTCGTACGAGATGCCGTGATAGCCGTAGCGCCGCACACCCATTGCGGCGTACTCCGCGGGAATAGGCATGCGCGTCGCTACTTCCGGCATCGTGCGATGAAAGTAAGTGTCGAGGATGGCAAAATTCGGAGTGGTGGGGAACAGACGCAGCGCCTCGCGCATGATGTAGACGGCGATCGGGGTGTGCAGTGGCGCAAGGGCAGCGTAGCTCTCGATCTCGTCAATCAGTTGCGGCGTGATGCGCTGGTTCTCTCTGATATCTGGTCCTCCGCAAACGGTGCGATGGCCGATCGCCGCCGGAGCAGGGAACTCTCCCGAGTTCAGCACGTCAGCTACAAGTTTGAAGGCAACGGCACGGTTGGGCAGCGCCGGCGTCTGATCGACCAGCTTCTTTCCGTCGGCGTCCTTGATCCAGAATTTGCCCAGGTCGGTGCCGATGCCGTCAACTGCGCCCTCGAAGAGCCTTTTCCTTTCGCCGTTTCCGGCCTCATACACTGAAAATTTGATCGATGAAGAACCACTATTCAAAACCAGAACCGGCAAAGATGACATTAAAAGAGCCTTTCAAAGTTGGAGCTAAATGCATCAACAATTAAACTGATTCGCCTCAAAGAACAAACGACAAGAATCAAAACCTGAAATCCAACAAGCCAAAAGCTAATAGCCAAGAGCTACTTTCCCGGCCAGCGCCAATTCTTTATTTCGGGCAAATCGTCGCCGTTTTCCGCCACATACAGCTTGTGACGCTGAATCTGCTCTGAGTACCACTGCTCTGCCGCATCAACCTGGCCGGCTAGCCGGGGTACGCGGTGAATCGCATCCAGCGTAAGCTGAAAGCGGTCGATGTTGTTGAGCACGCACATGTCAAATGGAGTTGTGGTCGTTCCTTCTTCCTTGTACCCGCGCACGTGCAGGTTGTCGTGGTTGTGCCGCCGGTAGGTGAGGCGGTGAATCCCCCACGGGTACCCGTGGAAAGCAAAGATCGTGGGCACGCCCGGAGGAAAGATCCGGTCATAATCCGCGTCCGCCAATCCATGCGGATGCTCCGACTGCGGTTCCAGCGCCATCAGGTCCACTACGTTCACCACACGCAGGCGCAGATCGGGAATCCGCTCACGCAGCAAACCCACTGCCGCCAGAGCTTCCATCGTCGGCACATCTCCGCAACAGGCCATCACCACGTCGGGTTTGCCTGCATCGTTCGATGCCCACTCCCACACGCCCAAACCGGTCGTGCAATGCTCAATTGCCTCGTCAATCGTCAACCATTGCGGAGCCGGCTGTTTGCCCGCCACGATCAAGTTGATATAGTGACGGCTGCGCAGGCAGTGATCGGTCACCGATAGAAGCGTGTTGGCGTCCGGCGGCAAATAAATGCGCACCACGTCGGCCTTCTTGTTCACCAAGTGGTCGATGAAACCGGGGTCCTGATGCGAAAAGCCGTTGTGATCCTGCCGCCACACCAGCGAGCTGAGCAGATAATTCAGTGAAGCAATCGGTTTGCGCCAGGGAAGTTCGCGCGTCGTCTTCAGCCACTTCGCATGCTGGTTCACCATCGAATCCACAATATGGATGAAGGCTTCATAGCAGTTGAAGAACCCGTGGCGGCCCGTGAGCAGGTAACCCTCCAGCCAGCCCTGGCATAGATGCTCGCTCAGCACTTCCATCACACGTCCCGTGGGCGATAGCTGCTCGTCAACGGGCAGCGTGGCGGCCAGCCATCTCTTGCCCGTCCCCGTAATCACGTCCTGCAGCCGATTCGAAGCCGTCTCATCGGGACCGAAGACGCGGAAATTCTTCTGGTCCATGTTGTCTTGCATCACGCCGTGCAGGTAGCAGCCCAGAATGCGCGTCGATTCTGCATCGGCCTGCCCGCGCCCCTCGATCTTCACTGCGAAATCGCGGAAGTTCGGCAGCCTCAGCGGCTGCAATAGCAATCCGCCGTTGGCATGCGCGTTCATGCCCATGCGCAGCTGGCCCTTGGGCGCAATCTCCGCCAGATCGGCGCGCAACCTGCCCTTCGCATCAAACAATTCCTCGGGCTTGTAACTGCGCATCCACTCTTCCAGCATCTTCAAGTGTTCAGGTTTCTCGCGAAGTTCCGCCAACGGCACCTGGTGGGCCCGCCATGTATTTTCCACGGGCTTGCCGTCGACAAATTTTGGTCCCGTCCAGCCCTTGGGTGTGCGCATAATCAGCATCGGCCACGCCGGCCGTTCCGTCGAACCATCCACGCGCGCAGCTTTCTGAATCGCCGCAATGCGATCGAAGATCGTGTCGAACATCGCGGCGGCCTGCTGGTGCATCACTGCTGGATCGTCTCCCTCCAACGTGAAGGGTTCGTATCCGTAGCCGCGCATCAAATCTTCCAGCTCCGCGTGCGGAATGCGCGCCAGAACTGTCGGATTAGCAATCTTGTAGCCGTTCAGGTGCAAGACCGGCAGCACCGCGCCGTCCGTCGCAGGATTCAGGAATTTGTTTGAGTGCCAGCTTGTGGCCAGCGGACCGGTCTCTGCTTCGCCGTCGCCCACCACGCACCCCACAATCAAACTCGGATTGTCGAAGGCTGCGCCATAAGCGTGCACCAGTGAGTAGCCCAACTCGCCGCCCTCGTGGATCGATCCCGGCGTCTCCGGCGCTACGTGGCTGGGCACGCCGTAGGGCCAGCTGAATTGCCGGAACAGCCGCTTGATGCCGTCCCGATCCTGCCCAATGTAGGGATAAATCTCAGAATAAGATCCTTCGAGGTACGTGTTCGCCACCAGCCCCGGGCCGCCGTGCCCCGGGCCGATGACGTAAATCATATTCAACCTGCGCTCGCGAATGATCCGGTTCCAGTGCAGGTAGAGAAAATTCAGGCCGGGTGTCGTGCCCCAGTGCCCCAGCAGCCGTGGCTTCACGTCATCGATTGTCAGCGGCCGCTTCAGGAGGGGATTGTCTTTCAGATAAATCTGCCCGACGGAAAGATAATTGGCCGCGCGCCAGTAGGCATCCATCTTCGCAAGCATTTCCATGCTCAGGGGGCCTTGGCTCGCTGTTTCACTCATCGCAGTTTCGATCATGGCGCACCTCGCAAAAGGGGAATTTGCGTGCTGCTTCAAGCCTAGCAGCCGCTTCGCAAGGCATGGGGTGATTAACGTCACAAACTCGCGCGTCCATGATTATTTTTTCGAGAAAGACCGTCCGGGACCACGCGTAATTCCGGGACCGCATCGCACTCGAAGCAGCAAATAGACTGCAGCGCGATCAGGGCTGTGCCCTCAATGGCTTGCGTCCTGGGAGCTTAAGCCCCGGCGCTCCATCTGGACTTACTTCTGCGGTGCGTTTGTGGCCGGCGCCGCTTCCTGGGTGTTGGCCGGCGGCAGCTTGGCTACCGCATCAACGGGCAGTTCCACTGCGCCTACATGATCAGAAGTGATGTCGCGCATGCCGATGCGCAGAGAATACTCTCCCTTTGCCGGTACGCTGATTTGCTGTTGGTAGGTCAAATTGTGGCTTGCCAGCGCGGCGAAGCGATCCGCGGGAATTCCGGCGCTGATGCCGTTGGTTTGCATATTGATCAGCTTGCCGCCGGCGTCATAAACAAAGGTCAGGAACTCCAGCATACAGTGATGCACGCCGTCAGGCGTCGCGGCGCAATTTACCTCTCTTGGATTGGTCAGAAAGTTCACCGTATAGCGCCGGAACGGTCCTTCGACTTTCTTAGCGGTTTGGTTCCCCGGCGCGACTGCAGGCTCTGTATCTGCCACACTCGGCCGCACATTTGCGACAAAGACGAGCTGCGTCGGCTCCGGGCCGCCTCGCAGCATCGCGGTGCGGATCGCACTGTATTGCGGGGCATCGGATTTCGCATTCTGCGCTTCATCGCCATGATGCGCAGGCTTATTGGGATCGTCGGCAAAATATCCGCGACGATAGGCAAGCGTCACTCCTGGCCGATTGAGCTTCACCTGGATCTTCCGGTAGTCGCCGTTCCAATTGTGGTTTGTGGGCGTGTACGCAATCGTGTAGTAATTTGATCCCGCATCGATCGCCTTCTCCACAGCTGCTTTCAGCCCGTTGGTGTTTACAAACGCCTTGCCGCCCGTCGCCTGCGCCATCTGGAGCATCGTGCCTTGCTCGCCGGCGGTATTCTCGGACCATTTTGAATAGGCATTGCCGAATCCATTCGGTTTCCTGTTCATGGTCGAGCCGCTCTGCGTCGCGCTCGTCATGGGCGCCACCATAAGTCCGCGTGCGTCGATGGGATAAACGGCAACCTGGCTGCGGGCCAGCAGATCCACTGTCTCCCTGAACTCATCCCCGGCAGAAGCCACGACAGCAAACGGGTCCTGATATTTACCCTGCAGATCTGGATCAGGCAGGATATTGATCGGAAATGAGCCGGAAAACCAGATCAGGTTCTTCCGGCCCGGCAGCATGCTCATATAACGGGCAAGCTGGTTCAGCGCATCCAATGTGTAACGCTGCCGCAGCTGCAGCTGATACGATTGCGTCTCCGCCTCGAATTGTTGCAGGTTCTCAAGAATCATCTCGGCATCGGGATCGTTCCCTAGCACGTCAGTGGCCATGTCCATCATCGGGTCATCCGCGCCGGGTTGGTCTCCCTCCATGGCATTGTTCATCAATGGAGAGGCGCCCTGATTCCCCTTCTTGCCTTCGACCAACGCGCGCAGTAGTTCAGGGTTCGACGTGAACCCCTGCAACAGCCTGAGCTCTGTTGTCAGTGTGAAGATCGCCATCCGCGTGCCCGGCGCAGCGTCCTTCAAATACTTCAGCACTTGCTGCCTCACCACGCTCTGCGCATCCATCGGCGTGTTCAGCTTGTCGAATAACAAGATGTTCAGAGCGCCGTTCGGTGGCGCCGGTGAATAATTGGTGAAGTTGCCGGGAGCGAATCTTGGCATGGGCGGCATCTTCGCCGGCGGGGCAGCCACATGCTCCTCAAGAACCTTCAACGTCTGCGGTTTTCCGTCTTCCATCACGATGAAATTGGTCGCCGAGAGTTGATGCACGGGGTTCTGCTGGGTGTCGCTGGCTACGACATCCACGACCACAAGATCGGAACTCGTTCGTATCGTCGTCTCCGGTTGCTGCGGCGTCGCTTGCGCGGCGGCGTAGACGGGAACAAAAATAGATGCGCAAAGAAAAAGGCGAATGATGATTCGAATCATGGCCCCATCTCCCCCTTTTGGACGCATGAAGAAATCGCGCTGTATGTGAGAACTCGATGTCAATTACTAACGTCTGAGTATCGGCTCCATCATACGCTCACGGCAATTCCTGACTTACTATGGCCTTTCTGGCTTTTGCGCAGGTCGCCGTTCCCTGGGGGTCGCATCGACCTGAATGGACCGGTTTCGGGACACAGTGACTCAGGAATTGCGATAGGCGTCGCCGCCGTCAAAAATAGCGCTTCAATTTAAGAATCTGCGACTCGAATCCATACCAAAGCGCGGCGGCTGCCAGGGTTGACGCAGCCAGGCGAAAGGCCACGACCGCCAGGTTGCCGGCGATCCCATAGCGGTCCATCCGCAGATCGAACCAGCCGAAGTAAATGAACACCGAGATATGGATCATATAGAGCCCGTAGCTGATGCGCCCGTAGAAAGCCAACGGCCCGCTGCGCAGCGCTGCGCTCAGAGGATTGCGCGCGCCGGTTGAGGCGATCGCAGTGAGCACCAAGCCCGTGAAGCCGACTGCCAGCGCGGAATCAAGGAATGCCGTGCCGCCGGCCACTGTCGCCGCAGCCGCAAAGCCGACCACAATCCCGCCGAGCCCCAAGCCCAGCCACGCGCGCCGGCTCAGGGGCAGCGTGTGCATTCCGAGCGCCAGCAAACTTCCCCACGCGAGCGCATCCAGGTGAATCAGCGTATGCGTCGGCGTGAGCCACGGGTGATGCCCAAGCCGCAGCGCGGGTGACGCCACCAGCGCTCCCGCCAACACTGTCGCCAGCATCCACGGCCGCCGTAAAAAGCGCGCCACCGGCGCCCAGACGAAGTAGTACTGCTCTTCAATCGCCAGCGCCCACGTCGGTTGCAATGCCGGCGGCAGCGTCAAGTGAAAAAGATTCTGAACGAAAAAGATGTAGGCGAGCCACGGCGCGGTCTTGATCGCATCCATCACGCTTGGGCCGATGAACCACGGAGCGTTCAGGTACACCACCACCAGCAGCAAAAAATATACCGGCCAGATGCGTAGTGCCCGGCGCGCGTGAAAGTTGTGGAAGTAGTGTGGCTTGTCCCGCGTCGTCAGCAGGATCGACGTGATCAGGAATCCAGAGAGCGCAAAGAAGAGGACGACGCCCGCCCATCCCCATAGCGACGCATAGTAAATCCATGTGCCAACGAGCCGCGGATGGCAGTGATACAGTACCACCCACAGAATCGCCAGTCCGCGCAATCCGTCGAGTTCGGGAAGGTAATTGGGAAGCCAGGTTGGGCGTTGCATGGGCAAATCTTGACGTGGAATTCGGAGAACGCTGCCTTACGATTCCTTTCTTGCAAATCCTTCCACGATCCACCCGGCCAGCCAAAGCACGCCTCCCGCGATTGCCAGATAGATCGCAAGTCCGGCAAGGATCATTGCGCCAGGGATCAGGATGCCGAACCCCCGGTACAGCTGCCCCGCTGTTAGCCCGATCACCCAAAACAGTATGACGACCGTCGACGGAACCACGAACAGCCACCGTCCCGCATGCTGCATTCTCCTCGCGCCCTCTTCAACGTTCATCATCGCTCCTCCTTGCTAAGCGAATCACTCTCGGTCCCCTATTCCCTATTCCCTGGTCCCTGGCCCCCGGCCCCTGTTTTTCTTACCCCGATGCCAACTGCCGCGCGCGTTCCGTCGCCCGCATCACTGCCTTGATTAGCGTCACGCGCAGCCCGCCTTCCTCCAGCTCCAGAATGCCGTCGATCGTGCATCCCGCTGGAGTCGTCACCGCATCCTTCAGCAGCGCCGGATGGTAGCCCGTTTCCAGCACCATCTTTGCCGCCCCGTAGGCTGTTTGCGCCGCCAGTTGTGTAGCGATGTCGCGCGGCAGGCCCACCTTCACGCCGGCCTCGGCCAGCGCTTCAATAATGATGTAGAGATACGCCGGTCCGGAGCCCGAAAGTCCTGTCACCGCGTCCATGTGCTTCTCGTCTACCAGCACGGTGCGGCCCACTGTTTCAAACAGCCGTTGGGCCAACTCCATCTGCGGATCCTTCACAAAGCGCCCGCGACAGAGCGCCGCCACGCCAGCGCCGAGCGCCGAAGGCGTGTTGGGCATGGCGCGGATAACCGCGATCTCGATTCCCGCTGCCTCCTCAATGGCGCGCGTTTTCACTGACGCTGCGAATGAAACCAGCGTTTTGGCAGGCGTGAGCGCGGGCTTTATCTCCGCAATCAGGTCGTTTACCTGGAACGGCTTCACGCCGATCAGGATCAGGTCCGATTGCCGCACCGCTTCCAGGTTGTTGGTGCTTACGTCGACGCCCCACTGCGTACTCAGCGCCAATGCCCGTTCGGCGTGGCCCACCGTAGCCCGAATCCGGTCAGCGGCAAACAGGTTTTCCTTCAAGAATGCTTGCACCAGGATGCCGCCCATCTTGCCGGCGCCCAATACTGCCACACGAACCTGCGGCAACTGCGCGGGGACCTGCGTTGCCTCTACGGCGATCTCTGCCATTTTCTTTTCCTTTAGTTGACAATCGATTGGCGCCGTGTCGCGACGCACCATATTCAGAATACGCGCGCCATGCGATCCGCAACCGCAAGGGACCCTTCCGCGCGATCATCCGGACTGCTCCGGACCACGGCGTCCTTGCCGCCGGCGCGAGCAGGCGCAGCGCAATTAGAAACCCACGTCCCCGGTCCCCACGTACCTTGGGCGCCGCTTACCTGCTCAACTGCGCTTGATTGGCCAGATAATCCTTGAGTGTCGACTCCATCTTGTCATTGCGGTCAGCTTCCGGCCATGTCCCGTCCCACAACAGGTACCCGCCCGGTAGAGACAGGTACTTCTGTCTGCCCGCAATGGCCGTGATCGTCGTTATCACCCAGGCGTTGTACTCGAGGATGTAGGGCGGAGCGTTCTCGCTTCCAGCCTGCGGTGTGCGCAGATCGGCGACATGCTGCCCCATGTGAACTACAGCTCTCGTGAGCGCATCCCCCTGCAGATGGTCGGCGTTAAACACGCAGTTGAAGAGCACTCCGTCAGGAGAGTCCTTGGTCCCCATCTCGTCGCCCTTTACATCTGCATCGCTGGTCGTTCCATAGCCGGCGAACACGCCGGTGTGATCCCCCGCCTTACCGTAGACATCCGTAGCTTTGACTTCCTGGTCCTTGGCCGGGCTCGCTCCCAGCGCGGCGGCCATTTTTTGTGCCGTAGTGATCGCGCTGGAAAGATCGTTGCTGCTGCCCGGGGATTGGATTTGGTCGCCTTTGGTTTCCTCGTCGTTCTTTGTGAAATCAATCTCCTTCGGCGTCACATCCGTAACCGACTGCAGCACCAGCCGCGCGGGATACGCATTCATGTTCCCAAAACCACCGAAGCCCACAATCTTGCCCGCGGCGTCGCGTTGCAGTGTTGCATCGGCCACGCCGTCCAGGCGGCCCACAAGTGTTGCCGTCACTTCATAGCGCGCGCAGCCCAGGCACATGTCTGCGCCCTTCTGATGCGTCTGCGAAAGCAGCGAATCAAACTGCTTGAAGTCCTTATCCTTCTGGACCGTCACTGGCGTGCGCGTGGGCGCCGCGTACTTGCCCGTAAAGTTCCGCGCCGGCTGCGCCACGACCACTGCTGCCGCGCCCGCCTTGCCCTTTGTCCCCTCCGGATACGACAGCCAGATGCCGTCAACCTGGAATCCGCAATTCGGATCCGTCGAGTCCCTCACAATAAACTGATCGAATCCGGTCTCTACCGTGCCCTTGATGCGCACCATCTTTCCGTTGAACGCTGCCGGATTCTTCACCACATCGCATACCTTCACATCCACAACCTGCGCATGCAGCTCCAGTCCAAATCCGAAAATCAAGCAAACCACAACAAGACAACGCTTCATTGCAACCCTCTCCAGCCGCTGCTATCCGCGACGGCAATAAATTGAATGCGGCGGTAATTCCGCAGTAATTGGGAACTGCCAAGAATATCATGCCGGGCCCGTTATTTCCGTGCCGCCCGCGCCCCTGGAAGGTGCCAGATTGCATCGTCGTTTTTCGAATATAAAGTTGCCGCGCCACTCGCTAAAAAGTACGTTTTTTGGGAATGCCCGCGGGAGGGCGCGAAGGGGTTGAATTGCAAAAGCGGTGTCGTGCTACAGGCCAACATTTCTTCAATGTACGTGGGGTCATAGCCGGATCGATTGGGGGATTTTGTAGGGGTATACGCAGCCATTTTGCGAGAAAGAGGATTTTTGCGGCAATTTGTCGCCTTATAGAACTACATATTTTCGCTTTTTTGTATGCCGATAAGCGGACAAAATGCTGCCCACACTTCACCATGCAAGCCGCTGGCTCTCCCAGATGCGCGAAGCTTAGTTGCCCAGCGACGCCGCGCTGCCCTTTTGTGCCGCGGCCGAGGCTTTGATCCAGTTGTCGATGCGCTGCTCCAGCACGTCCAGCGGCAAGGCACCCGAGTCGATCACCTGGTCGTGAAAGGCGCGAATATCGAACTTGTCGCCCAGCGCCTTTTGCGCGCGCGCTCGCAGTTCCAAAATTTTGAGTTGCCCAACCTTGTAAGCCAGCGCCTGGCTCGGCCACGCGATGTAGCGGTCGACTTCGGACTGAATGCTCACTTCGTCGACATTGGAGTGCTGGTGGAAGTAGTCGACCATCTGTTGGCGGGTCCAGCCCTGGGAGTGCACGCCGGTGTCGACAACTAGGCGGATGGCGCGCCAGATGTCGCCTTCGAGGCGGCCGTAATCGGAGTAGGGGTCCTGGTAGAAGCCCACATCCTTGCCCAATTGCTCGGCGTACAGCCCCCAGCCCTCGCTGAAGGCCGTGTAGTGCTGGTATTTTCGGAATTCCGGCACGCCCGTCATCTCCTGCGCGATCGAAATCTGCAGATGATGCCCCGGAATTCCTTCGTGATACGCGATGTCCTCCACGCCGTAGAGGTTCCGGTCCCTGGCGTCGTAGGTGTCGATGAACAGGCGTCCGGGGCGGCTGCCGTCGGGCGTGCCTGCCTCGTAGTAAGCCGGCGCCGAGGTCTTCTCAAGATAATCGGGCACCGGCACCACCTCAAATGGCGCCTTCGGCAAGCGCCCAAAAAGTTCCGGCAGCTTGGCCTGCATCGGGTTCAAATAGCCCTGGTACGCATCGAGCAGCGCCTGCGCCGAGGCCGGGTGCAGCTTGGGATTGTTCTTCAGGTTGGCGCGGAAGCTGGCCAGGTCCTTGAACCCAAGTTTCTGCGCGATGGCCAGCATGGCGGCCTCGTCCTTCGCCACCTCGTCCAGCCCGATCTGGTGAATCCGCGCCGCCGTCAAATCCGTGGTGGTGGTGCGTTTGATCAGGAACTGGTAATACTTCGCTCCATCCGCCAGTGAATCGATGCCCGGCTTGTCGCGCCCGGCCGGAATGTAGCTCACCTCAAGGAAACGCGCAAAGCGCAGGTAAGCCGGCAGCACTTCCTTGCTGATGGTGTCAAGCATCTCTCCCTTGATGCGCTCCTGTTCCGGCGCCGAAATCGATGCGGGAAACTTTTTGAGCGGCAAAGCCAGCGGCGAGTCTTCCGGCTTCTCGCTGGCCAGTTGCTTCACCTGGTCGAGCGCTTTTTGGAGCAGGTACCGAGGCGGGACGCGGTGGTCATCCATGCCGATTTCCATGTTCTGCGTTACCTGATCAAACGCCGCGGGCAGCGCGTGCAGCCGCGCGATCCAGTCGTCGTAGTCCTTCACCGTGGTGAAACTCAGCCCCGCCACCAGCTGCGGATAGGTCGCGTAGATGCCGCCCATCTGGTTCACCGGCATCTCCCACTCCTTGAACTCCGCCGCCTCCTCGTCGGTCTCGAATTTGCGAATCAGCAGTTCCTGGCTGGTCTTCTCCTGGTCAGTGAATCCGGTGGGATCGATCGCCGCCAGCCGGAACAGGAAGTTCTGCTCCCGCGCCAGTTCTTCGTTCACCGCCTGGACACTGTAGTCGGTCACCTGGTCGTTGTAACGCTTGTCGCCAATCAGGGATGCCATCTCGGGATGGTGCTTGAGGTTGTCCTCCCAATAATCGTGGAAGAGATCGTTCAGCGCTTTGCGCCTGTCATCAAGTGACTGGGACGCAGCAGCGCCGGGCAGAGCCTGGGCGCGCAAAGCGGGCGCGATCGTAAAGAGCAGAGAGGCGGCAGCCAGGGTGGCGAGGGGGATTTTTTTCACGAGATCGGATCCTTGGGGGTGAAATGTGGCCTTTGGTTGAGTGTAGCGGAAGACAGGGACTGAGGGACTTAGAGAACAAGGGAAAGAGGCTAGCGGAGTTCGAGGTGTTAGCGGGGTTGGCGATTCGGCGAATTTGCGATTCGGCGGGTTAGGGACTCCGGAGGTTAATCAAGCGGCTATCTCCGGATAGCCGGTTACACACTCGGAATATGGAACAGCATTAAAATCGAGGTATGCCCCGTTTTATTTTTGTGTTGGCTCTCGTGCTGTGCTCCCGCCTCGCCGCGCAGGAGAACATCCGGCAGGTCGACTTCAAAAACTTCTCCTATCCCCTGAGCGGACATCTACTCGGTCACGACAGCCTAGAATGGCTCGACACTCCTGCGCACCCAGCTACCACCAGAAGGACGATCCACCTTGTTGACGGTTCCGAACTCACGAAGACCTCTAGTATAGTGGTGGACGGCAAAGAATACGGCCAATACGAAGGGTTCACGTTCGAGTCGGTGAGCTACGCCGATCTCACTGGAGACGGTAACGACGAGGCGATCATCATCCTCACGTACCACACCGGCGGAACACAGACGACGAACTACGTCTATGTCTATACGCTTGAGGAGCACCGGCCAAAGCTCCTCGCTTACTGCCACACGGGAGACAGATCAGATTCAGGACTCTACCATGCGTCCGCAAGAAATGGCCTGCTCGTCTTTGAACTATTTGATCCAGCGAAAGCATCCGGGGAGTGCTGTTCTTCCGGTGTTCTGACTTACCGGTACAAATGGCAACACGGCGTTTTCAAGTTGGCTGTTCCTGTCGAACGGCGCACCATGCCGCCCCCGCTGGAACACCCCTACAACTAAACGATGCTTGTCCTAGCGACGTACTGAAGGTCAGTTCTGGGCGTGTGGTCTTCTATCCGGAGATTATCTTAGACACGGCCCACCGTATGGACGCAGAACTCCCGAAAAGCAACCGCAGATCCTTCGACGCAGATCCCCCCGGCGGGCGAGGGGAATCTATGCTCAGGATGACAGGGAAGGGGACGTGGGGCAGGGATCGGTCCGGTGCTCCACCCTTAGACCGCGCGGCCTGCGGCTGCGCCCGAGGCCCAGGCCCACTGGAAGTTGAATCCGCCGAGGTGGCCCGTCACATCCACTACCTCTCCGATGAAGTAGAGACCGCGCACGCTGCGGCACTCCATGGTTTGCGCGGAAAGCGCGCTTGTGCTCACCCCGCCCGCCGTGACTTCCGCCTTGTCATAACCCTCCGTGCCGCTGGGCGTGAACGCAAAGCCATGCAGGCGGCGCTCCAACTCATCGAGCCCGTGATTGGTCCAGCCGACGGGCGCAGGCCCGGTAAACAGCCGCTCGAGTAGCCGATCGGCCAACCGAACGGGCAGATGTGCGCGCAGCGCCGCCCTTGCTGCGGCTGTATCGCGTCGCGCGTTCACAGCTCGCAACGGTGCGAGCACTTGCTGGCCTGGAGACCAGTCGATTTGGATTGCGTCGGGCTTGCCCCAATACGACGAGATTTGCAGGATGGCCGGTCCGCTGAGCCCGCGATGCGTGAATAGCATTTTTTCGCGAAAGCTCAGCTTGCCGCAGGCCGCAATCACCGGTGCGGAAACGCCGGCGAGGCCGGCGAAATATTCATGCTCTGCGCCCGAAAGCGTGAGGGGAACCAACGCCGGACGGCACGGCTCGATAGGAATGAAGAACTGCCGCGCAATGTCGTATCCGAATCCCGTGGCACCCATTTTCGGAATGGAAAGCCCGCCGGTGGCAACGATGAGCGCAGGCGCCGTGAGCGAATCTTTGCCGGCCACGATGGTAAACGCTCCTGAAGAATCGTCGCGGCGTACCTCATTCACCGCCGTCGATAGAAGCACCCGCACGCCGGCGTCGGTGCATTCGTTCATCAGCAGGTCGACAATTTGCTGCGCCGAGCCATCGCAGAAAAGCTGACCCAATGTCTTTTCGTGATAGGCGATGCCGTGGCGCTCCACGAGCCGGATGAAATCCGCGGGCGTGTAGCGCGCCAGCGCCGACTTCGCGAAGTGGGGATTGGCGGAGAGGAAATTGTCGGGCCGCGTGTGCAGGTTGGTGAAGTTGCATCGGCCTCCGCCGGAGATGAGGATCTTCTTGCCCGGCCGCTCCGCGCGCTCCAAAACCGCGACACTGCGTCCGCGGCGGCCCGCCTCGATGGCAGCCATAAGGCCCGCGGCGCCGGCGCCGAGGATGAGGACATCGAAACTGTGCTGATTCACGGGGCTGACTTCAAGTATGGACCAGGCGGCGAGTCAGCAAGTTAGCAAGTCAGCGAATCGGCGTGTCAGCTTCCTTCCCGACCCCGGCGGCAAAAGGCGCCGCTAGAATGGGGCACGCGGCGTAGGAACGAGGGAACGAGGGAACGAGGGGACAAGGGAGCGAGGGAGCAAGGGAGCGAGGGAACAGGGAACAGGGAAGGTGGGAATAGGGGTCAGCGGGTGGGGCAAAAGGCGTCGATTTTGCTTTTCTTTTGCTGCGAAACCTGAGTACCATAGCTGCTGTCTGTCGGCCCGTCTTCCCCACATTTCCCAAGTGAGGTCTCGCATGCGCATCGAATCGTTACGCTTCGTTTCGCCGCTCTTTCCGCGGAAGCCGCTTGTGCACAGCCATCAGCGACGCACGGGCCTGTTCCGCCTCAGCACATGGCTCTGCGTCGCCGCGCTCGCCGCCTTCAACTGCACTGCGGCACTGGCACAAGTCAAGGATTACTCCACCATCGTCGTCTTCGGCGATTCGCTTTCTGACACGGGGAATGTCACGCATCTGGCCTATGAAATGTATCGAATCCCCGCTCCCGGGCCGTATCTCAACTACACGCTGGGCCGGTTCACGGACGGGCCGGACACGGTTCCGCACGCTACCAATTACTTCGGCGTGTGGATTGAGCAGTTCGCCGCCTCGCTGCCCAGCCATCCGGAGGTTTTTGACTCGCTCGACGGCGGCACCAACTACGCCTACGGATACGCCACCACAGCCAACGGCACCAGCCCGCTCTGCTTCGGGGCCGACTGCGTCCCGGTGGAGAACATTGGGCAGCAGATCACCGACTATCTCTCCACCCATCCCAAAATCGACAACCACACACTGTTCGTCGTCTGGGGCGGCGCCATCGACCTGCTCGACGCCACATCGCCAAGGGACGTTGTCGCCGCGGCCGCACGGCAGACCCTCAATATTCAGCGGCTTATCGACGCGGGGGGCACGCAGTTCCTCATCCCCAACCTGCCGCCTCTCGGACTGGTGCCGCGTTTCAACGGCTCGCCCGCTACGGCGCTGCCGGCAAGCTTGGCGTCGGCGCTCTTCAACAGCTATCTCGCGGTGGGCCTCGATATTCTGAAAGACCTGCATCCGCTCAAAAAGCTGGCTTTCTACCAGCTCGATGTTGCCAGCCTGCTTCGCCACGTGGTTGCCGCTCCGTCAGCCTACTCGCTGATGAACGTCACCGCGGCGGCGCAGGGCGAGATATCGGTCAACCCCGATAAATACCTCTTTTGGGATGACCTTCACCCGACAACTCGCGGCCATAACATCCTGGCCGATGCAGCCGTGAGCCTGATGACGCCGTAACAGCGCATGCGAGTTCCCGCCCTCGGTGCGATTTTGCTTTTGCCGAGGGCGGGAGCGCACGAAACTGATCCCTGACTTGCCGCTTTCATCGCGTCCAGTCACCCGTTTAGCCTCCTCTCCACCCTGGCGGCGAAAGAAAAGACGCCGTTGGAACGGTGCATCAGGCTGCTTCGAGCGTATCCTTGAAATCAATGATCCAAGGCGCGGCAACACTTTTGCTGCGATAGATTGCGGCGTTTGAAGAGTTTTTGCACCGAACACCCTATATCTCAAAGCGTTGCTAATCAATACACCTTCTTCGGATGTTGGTTTTGATAGTCCGAGAGCTTCGCAAGAAGCACGATTCCTTGCAGGACAAAAGGCTTTTCGAGACTGTTGAAGCGCAAAGCCCGGGGCAGGACAAATTAATGATGCTGAAGTGCCATGCAATGATGCCGAAGTGTCATTGAGCAGATATTGGCAACAAGTTGGAATGATGAGAGGGATTTTTGTAGCCGGCTACTGTGGGGCCTTAATCGATTTCGCAACAGAGACTGTTGCGAAATTGGATCGCCGTGGCAGCGCCGTGCAAAACCGCTCACGTTCTCTGCATTCCGGCTTTCATGCGGGGGAAGCGCTCGTTTATAGGAATACGCGCATCTTTAATTACGAGGGAACGGCGAAGAAGGCGCGCTTTGAAAGCAAGGAAGCATGCTTTCGGAAGATCAGATTCGTACAGGCAGGCGGGACCGAATTGGAAGAGAAATGGAATCATTGTGGGCGATTGGAAAAATATAGACTAATCGGCCGCATCCTGCTGAAACGGCACGAAGCTCACCTTGTCCAGCAGATCCAGCCGCTCCGCCAGCTTCCAGATCGGGTGCTCCTCCCGACCCTGGTCATACGCAAACAGCAGAAACTCCTCCCCCTCGTCCGCGATTTTCCGGCACGCTCGGATCAACGCTTCATACGCCCCCATGTCCGACAGCGGATCCAACGACACCAAGCACGGCAACTGCCCCTCCACGTCGTAGCACGCCTGCACCTCATCACAGTACACCCCCGGATGAATCAGCGCCACCGGCACCCGGAAATTCTTCGCCCGATCCGCGATCGGCTGCGAACTGGCGATCACATGCTTCACATGCGGCGACGCCGCCAGCGGCGTGAACAACTCCACCCCATCCCAGCACCACACCACCGCCGGGATCTCCGCGGCTTGCTGCACGATCCCGATCGCCGTCGCATCGCTCGCCCCCCGAGGTCCCCGTCGAGCCCCACAGCAGCAGCACGTCGGGCGGCCGCGCCGTGAATTCCTCAATCACCCCCGCCATCCGCATCCGCTGCAACATCCCCAGCTTTTCCCACCGGTTCCACCGGTAAGTGACCACCCGCGAGCCCAGCGTCGGCAAACCCGACAGGTCCAGCCCGT
The DNA here is from genome assembly GCA_963841365.1 of uncultured Acidobacteriaceae bacterium. Lineage (GTDB taxonomy): Bacteria > Acidobacteriota > Terriglobia > Terriglobales > Acidobacteriaceae > Telmatobacter. Next base: position 8 of record CAWJDG010000031.1, on the reverse strand, counting down.
GCTGCGCG
>CAWJDG010000030.1:0-17177 GCA_963841365.1 uncultured Acidobacteriaceae bacterium | reverse complement strand
GCGCCGTCTCAGGAAGGGCACTGAAGTTGCGCAACAGGAAGAGCAGGTTCGTGATGGCTTCCAGCGGATTGTTGATCTCGTGAGCAATGGAAGCGGCCAGGCGCCCGGTTACCGCCAACTTTTCGCTGCGGCGGAGCGCCTCTTCGCTGCGTTTGCGGTCGCTTGCATCGAGCGCAATGATTCCCACCCAGCGCACCTGGTTTGGCGTAGTCCGAACCGGATAGGCGCTCATGAGCCAGGTCCACTGCCGGTGAAGTTTGCCGCCGTCACCATTCAACTCCACGTTGCGTACCGGCTCCTCGCTTGCAAATACGCGACGCACCGCGGCTTCCATGTTGTTGGCCACGGATGATGGCAACAGATCCCGCAACGTTCGGCCAAGGTGGCGGCTGACGGCAACTCCTGTCAGGTCGGCGAAGACCTGGTTGACGCGCACAAAGCGGCCGCTGCGATCGACAAACGCCAAACCGATGGGAGCATTCGCCAGCATCGAATCGAGAAGTGATAACGTGTCATTCAGTCCCGCGCGTTGCTCTGCCAGCGAGGCGACCATTCGATTGAATGTTTCAATCAGGTCACCAATCTCATTGTGAACAACCACAGGCAACGGGAAACGGGCGCCTTCCTGCTCAGTCATCAGCGCCGCGGCGCCCGCGTGCAGCAGCGCCAGCGGCCGCACAATCGACCGCGCCATCAGCAGCACCAGCAGCGCTGAGGCCACCATCCAGATCACGCTGAAGATGGCAGTGTCGCGAAACAGTGAATCGATCTGCTCCCGCATTGGTTGTCTATTGAAGGCGACCCAGACAAAGCCGCGCAGATCGTTCCCGGTGTAGATTGGATTGGCGCATTCCCAGCGATCTTGCGGCAGCGTGAAACAGTCCGCTGTATCGCGATGCATCCGCGGGATCTGCGCCAGTTCCCCCGACTCAAGCAGGCTTTCATCCGCATCGCCTTTACTGATGAAGAGCACGTTTCCCGCCGGGTCTGTCACCTTGGCTTGGGAAACGGTGGGTGACTCGCCCATCATCCTTACAGAGAGGCCCACCCATCCAGGCTCCTGTTTCTGTAACGCTTCGCTCGCCTGCACAGCCAGCGATGTGGCCTCGTATTGGAGTCGCCTGTGTGCGCGAGCTGCGGTTTCGGTTCGTTGCTGCTCCACCAGTAAAAGCGCAAACAGGGCGGCGGAGAGCGCTTCCACCAGCAAAAGGCCCGCCAGCATCTGCCAGCGAATGGATCGCGGCCACCAACGCATGCGCAACGATCTCCCCCCCGCGGAAAACAGTAGCGTTAGTTTATCGGATTGCCCGCGCCAACTGCATCGCGCATCGCGTCCTGCGGTTTCACTTTAGCTGCGAGTGACGCGGCAATCTGCCGGCCGTGAAAACGCCCGTTCTCAATAAAGATTTCGCTGGTGCGCGAGCCGGCAACGATCACCCCGGCCAGATAGATACCGGGTACGTTGCTTTCCAGAGTCTCCGGATTGCACACCGGCAGCCGGTCCTGGCCCTCAAAACGCACGCCCAGCCGCTCCAGGAAAGTGAAATCCGGATGGTAGCCGGTCATGGCGAAGACAAAATCGTTGCGCAGCGCCTCGCGACCCGTTGGAGTGTCAACGACAACCACGTCGGGCGTGATCTCAATAACCTCCGTCGCAAAGTATGCCTTGATTTCGCCGTCCTTGATGCGGTTTTCGATGTCCGGCTTGATCCAGTACTTCACGTGCGGCTGGATCCCGGGTCCGCGATAGATGAGCGTGACGCGCGCACCGCTCCGCCACAGTTCAAGGGCGGCGATTGCAGCCGAGTTCTTGCCGCCAATGACCACTACGTCCATGCCGTAAAACGGGTGCGGATCGTGATAGTAGTGATGCACCTTGCTCAGGGTTTCGCCGGGAATTCCCATCCAGTTGGGTAGGTCGTAGTAGCCGGTGGAGATGGCAAGTTTGCGGGCTTCGATTGTTCCCGGCCGGCCGAAGCGGTCCACTGTGTGCACGGTGAAAGCGCCATCGGCCCCCGTCACGGTCTCCACGCGATGATACTGGCGCACGTCCAGCCTGTAGTACGCCGCCACTTGGCGGTAGTACTCGAGTGCTTCGCCACGCGTGGGCTTGGCATTCGGGCTCGGAAAAGGGATGCCGCCGATCTCGAGGCGTTCCGAGGTGGTGAAGAACGTCATGTGCGCGGGATAGTGAAAGATTGAATTGCAAATGCAACCCTTCTCCACAAGCGCCACGCGAAAGCCTGCCTTTTGCGCCTCAATGGCGCAAGCCAATCCAGTTGGTCCCGCACCAATTACCAGGAGATCGAAAACGGGATCTCGCGCCGCATCCAATGCTTGGTCGTCCATGCATCTAGATTAGGCTATGCCGGGGAGCGTGCGCAGGGCGGCGAGTACGTCGCCGGTGGCGCGGTCAGGTTGGAAAAACGGGATAGAAGACGCGCTCGACGATGCCGTCGTGCAGGATCATCGTCAGCCGCTTGAGCAGGATAAGGCCGGCCACCTCAAATGTGGGCAGGCGCATCGCGGTTGCCAGGCGGAGATCGATCTCGCTGAGTAAAGGGAATGGCAGGTGCATCTGCTCCGCTGTTTCGCGTTGATCGTCCTTCGACTGCGTGCTCAATCCGAAGATGCGTGCGCCAAGCTCCGCAAACGAAGCGCTCAGGTCGCGGAACGAACAGGCCTGGCGGTTGCAGCCTCGCGCCCCAGGAATCATGTCCCAATCAGGGACAAGCTGCGGCTGGCCCGGACGGCTCGTACGTGGATAGGCAAAAATGACAGAACGACCGCGGAGAGAGGCGAGGTCAACCAACGCGCCTGAGGTTGCTGGGAGCGCAATGCTGGGAACGCGCATTCCGGCCAAGTGCGCCGCTGCGCCATCATCCACAGGTACGGGCAGATTTGAAGGCAGCGGCGGAAATTCGCTCACGTGAATTACACCTGCTTGGAGTTTGCCATGAGGATGCCAATCGGACAGGAATCCGGCCTTGACCATCGATTGTGTCGGGTCAAATCGGCGGTAGGCACTAGAAGCAGTCTCACAGATGCCTCAACAGGATTAACATGCATCCGAGTTGCACCATGGCGAGGAAGTTGGTTGCGTAACGCTCCCATCGGCAGGTGAGTCGGCGGAAATTCTTCAACCAGGCGAACAGCCGTTCGATCCTCCAGCGGCGGATGTAGCGTCGTAACGGTCTTCCATCCTGGGTCCTCTTTCGTTTGCGCCGGTTGGGAGCGATCATTTCGATACCGTGCCGTTCACGGAGCCGCTCATCCAAGGGGTCGCTGTCGTAGGCCTTGTCGCCGATCAGACGCTGCGGCAAGGCGGCGATATGTCGTTGTGCGAGCGTGTCTTCGACCAGCGTTGACTCATTCGGTGAAGCACTTGTAATCCGGACGGCGACAGGAAGACCGTGGCGGTCCGCGATTGCCACGATCTTGCTCCCTTTGCCGCAGCGCGTTGGACCAATGTGATCGCCCCCCTTTTTGCCCCGCTGAACGAGGCATCGACGAAGCCTTCTGAAAGGTCCAGCTTGCCGCGCGCCATCAGATCCTCGCACAATGCCCACAAGATCCCGTCCAACACTCCCGACTGCTGCCACTGCTGAAAACGTCGATGGCAGCTTTGATAAGCTCCATAGCGCGACGGAAGATCCTGCCACCGAGCTCCGGTGCGCAGAATCCACAGCACTCCGTTCAACATCCGGCGAGCATCGCCCCAGCGCCCGCCACGACCATCCGGCCTTTGCCTAAGCTCCTGATCCCGCTCCACAAAAGGCCTCACGTACTCCCATTGCGCTTCACTCAGATCGGCCATACTTCTTATTTGCAACCAATCCACACTCCGCGCAAGCATTTATTCATTCGCTACATTGGCGAGATGGGTTCTAGGGAATGGGCAGCTATTGCCACTCGACAATTCATGAGACAGCTAAGCCACATCCGCCATTTCAAGCGGCTGTGTACCCTGGAATTTTCTACGCGAGAACCGCGGCAGTCTCCAATGTCGCGACTGCGGTTCCTACTGCCGGGACCGTGGCAGCAGAGGGCACGGCGACACTTTGTGACTGCGCGTGACCATTGCGAGTGAGCCGGTGGACAAAATGGTAGGGCGGCCATGGGCCCGAGAGCTGCATCTGGCAATCGCGCATCATGGCGCTCGTGGAGACAAACTTGTTTTGGTAGCGCTCCACGCACTTGCGGTCGATTAAATGAGCGATATCCAGCATCATCTTGCCATGTTCGGTTAGCCTGCAGCTCACTTCCTCGTCAAGGGGCAGGAACAGCCGGTGCATCTGGAAGCTCACGGCCCGGGCCCGCGTCTGGCGTTCCCTAGCACGCGAGGCGTTCTCCCTGAGATTGCTCAGATATTCGCGGCCTACGCCCTCGCTGCCAAGGTGCCTTTCGATCTCGCGGGCGCAGCAATCGTCGACAAAGATCTTCAAATGCATCTCGGTTTTGCCGCGTAGCTTGTCAATATTGCCAAGAAATTGGCGCTGATTGGAGCGGATGGACTTGCGCAGCGAGTCATCATCATTAAAGATGGTGCCGAAGCGGAAAGGAAGGACCGTGGACTGCTGAAAGCAGTCGGAAATTACCCGTGCGTGATCCACGCCTGAGCGTTGATTGAGGGTTTCCTGAGGGTTGTGCTCGCTCACGATCACGGCGAGATCGCTGGCGGGGTAAAGAAAAACCTGATTGCCACTGACTCCAAAGACCGATTCCATGGGAACCGGTTTACGATGCCGCGCTAATTCCGGAAAAGCCTGTTTTTCACCGATGCAGTAGGCATACCATGCCATGGCGAGACACTCCGTCCGCGTGCGCCTAATCCGTCAAGCGCCGCCGGTTGATGAAGCTCTGTGAACGAGGGAACAACTGCATGCATAGTGGATCGAAGGCAGGACTGTAAAATGCGGTCTCGGCCTCATAAACTAACCGGAATACTAGTCCCCCAAAAATACGACTGGCAACACCTGAGTGGAGAAAGTGAGCGAGACTGCGGCGGTTGTGCAAAAGTCATATTGATAAAAGTGGAGCGCCTGTTCATAACATGAAGTTTGTGAGCCTCCTCACCTGAATCTAACGGAAATCAAGTGACTCCATCGTTTTCGGTCCTATCCCCACTCTGCCCCAAACTCACCTCATTCCCGCCCGGAATTCCGGTCACGGTTTTCCACATTTGGAGAAACCGAGGCTTGTGCCTCTCGCACCTCTCTGTTTTGCAGGCTTCTGCGTAATCAGTCGGAGACGGCCAAACTCTAGTAGACTCAACGGAAGAATGTCTCGTTCCTGCCGTTTCTTTCACCGCTTCCCGTCAGTCCTTGCCCACACCACGGTACTCGCCGCGCTTGTGATGGCTCCGTTGCCCGGCTTACCACGCGCCGCCGCTCAGGGCACTCACCTGTGGCTTCAATCGCAGATGGAGGACTTCGAAAAAGGCACTCCCGAAGGTGTCGCGATTGAGAGCGACGGCTTTCTGCGTCAAAGTTCCGGCCTGACCGAAGTGGCTCACCACCCCATCCTCTTTTGTATGGTCGCTGGCTGCCGGCAAAGACGGCCGGATTTTCGCCGGCACCGGCTCGCCCGCCTCCGTGCTTCGCCTGGGCCAGCGGCCGGATGAGAAACCATTCACGCTCTTTGACAGCAGAGACTTGAGTGTCCAGGCGCTGCGACTCGGCCCCGATGGCGCACTGTATGCGGCGACGGTACCCGATGGCAGAGTCTATAAACTCAACCCCGATGCTGCCACCATGGTGGACGAAGCCAGCGCGACGGTTGTGTTCGATGGTGCCAGACTGGACGCTGCGGCTGCCGGACAGCCCAGGCCTGGTGCGGCAAGTTCGAGCGCGCAAACCCATTACATCTGGGATCTGACCTTCGATGCGGCAGGTCGGCTTTACATCGCCACCGGCAATCCTGGCGCCGTCTATCGTGTTGATCCCACCAAGCCCGGCTCTACGCCCGAGCTGTTTTTCAAAAGTGACGAGGCGCATATCCGAACGCTCGCCTGGGACGGGAAGGGCAATTTGATCGCGGGCTCGGACGGTTCGGGACTGGTGTACCGCATTGACCCCGGCGGCAAAGGCTATGTTCTCTTCGAAGCACCACGTCGCGAAGTTACGTCAATTGCCATTGGTGCGAAAGGGACCATCTACGCCGCATGCGTCGGTGACAAGAGTCGTAATCCTTTGCCTCCACTGCCGGTGCAGGGAATCGCCTCAATCACCATTACCGTTGTTCAACCGCAGTCGCTTCAGGCAGCCAACGCCAGCGCGTCCGTGCCCGAAGGAACCGAAATCTACGCACTGGCTCAGGGACAGGCGCCACGCAAACTGTGGTCCAGCAAAGACGATATCGTCTACGCACTGGCGGCCCGCTCTGACGGCCTTCTCGCGATCACCGGCAATCGCGGCCACATCTTCCGCATCCACGACGATGGCAGTTACGCTGACATCGGCCATCTGCAGGCGCAGCAGGGTCTTAGTCTCGCTGCCGCGCAGGGTTCGGCCGGTTCGCTCATTGGCACGGGAAACACCGGCAAGGTCTACCTTCTTGGCACGACAGAAACGCACGAATACGCCAGCGATGTGCTCGATGCCGGCGCCTTCGCCCGTTTCGGCCGCATTGAGATCGAGCCCGGTTCGTCAGGATACGAGATCCTCACCCGTACAGGGAACATTGAGCAGCCTGTGCGCGGCTGGAGTGACTGGCAGACCTTGCAGGATGGCTCTGTCGCCTCGCCGCCGGTCGGTTTTTGCAGTGGAAAGCTGTGCTGCATGCTGACGGCGTGCTGGGTAGCGTGGGCGTCAACTATCTGCCGGTGAACTCCGCGCCCGTCGTCGACGACCTGGTCGTCGTGCCCGGCGCCCGTCTCAATGCGCAGTCGTCCATTTCTCAGAGCCAGACTGTCAATATCAACTTTCCGTCCGCCGGCCAGTCCGCGATCACTTTTGACTCCGGATCGAGCGGCTCCATCCAGGCCACGAAGGACCGCGCTGCCGTCACCGTTCGCTGGGCTGCACATGATGACGATGGCGACGACCTCATCTATGCGCTCTATCTGCGCGGCGACAACGAGACCGTTTGGCGTCTGCTGAAGGACAAGATTACTGACAAGGCCTATAGCTTCGACTCCACGCTCATCCCCGACGGTGGCTACCGCATCAAAGTCGAGGCCTCCGACGCGCCATCTCACACCCCCGGCGATGCGCTGACTGGCGAAAAGGTCAGCGGCCGCTTTGTAATCGACACCACGCCGCCCAATATTACAAACCTGAAGGCGGTTCGCACGCAGGAAAGCTGCGCGGGCCTCAACTGTGCGAGGCCGTTTCTCGTCGGCTTCGATGCCGTCGATGCCACTTCGCCCATCGCGCATGCCGAATACTCACTCGATGCCGGGCCGTGGCAGTTTGTCGATCCAGTCGGTCAGCTCTCCGATTCGAGTCACGAGCATTACGAGTTCCGCATCAACCTGAGTGTTGAGACCGATGGCAAGATCAGCGAGCATCTGATCACCGTGCGCGCCTATGATCGCTACGACAATGTTGGAGTAGCCAAAACCGTAATCCCCGCTCAGGCACAGTAGGCCGAAGAAAATTGAGTCCCACTGAAAGCGGATCTGGTGGAAAGCGAAGAGCGATGCGTTTTGAACTTTACGTTGCGGCAAGGTACCTGAGGGCCAAGCGACGGCAGGCCGTCGTGGGGGTGGTCACCGCCATCTCTGTTGCCGGTGTCGCCGCGGGCGTGGCTGCTCTCATCATCGCCCTCGCCATCACGAACGGAATGAGCCGCGACCTTCAAGACAAGTTGCTCGGCTCCACGGAGCATGTTCAATTAATGCGCGTCGAGGCGGATGGAATCCGCGACTGGCGTCCGCTGCTGGAGCGATTGCGCCATTTGCCCCATGTGACCGCTGCCGCGCCAGGCATGTTTGAGGAAGTGATGGTCTCGCACGGCCCGCGCGCAGGGTTTGCGCTGATCAAAGGCGTCATTCCGAGCGAAGAGCGCACAGTCAGCAACCTTCTTGACTCCCTCGTCTCCGGTTCAGCCAGCGGTCTCGACCCCAGCCCCAGCGACAATTCCGCCACGGGCGCCGCAGTGCCTCCGCTGGTGCTCGGTGGGGACCTTGCCGAGCAGCTTGGCGTCCACGTGGGCGATCAGGTTCTGGTCACCAGCCCACAAGGCGAGCTTAATCCGGTGATAGGCCTTATTCCCAAATATCAAACCTTCCTCGTGGCGGGCATCTTCCATTCCGGCTTTTATCAATACGATTCGGCAATGGCCTTCATCAGTCTTGCTGACGCGCAACGCCTCTTCGATGAGCCAGATGTGCTGTCCGTCATCAGCTTCAAAGTCGACAATCTCAATCGCGCGCCAGAGATTGCCCAATCCATTGAGCAGGCCGCAGGCAAGGGCTTTATGACCACGAACTGGATGGAGCAGAATCGCGAGCTTTTCCGCGCGCTCATGCTCGAACAGATTGTCACCTTCATCATCATCGCGCTCATCGTGTTGGTGGCTGCGCTCAATATCCTCATCGCGCTCACCATGATGGTGATGGAAAAGACCCGCGACATCGCCGTCATGATGAGCTTCGGTGTCGATCCGAGGCAGGTACGGCGCATCTTCCTGTTGCAGGGCTTTCTCATCAGCGTGGTCGGAACAGCACTGGGACTGGTGATTGGCTACCTCGCCTCCTGGGCCGGTGGCCACTATCACTTCATCCATCTCTCCGCCGAGGTCTACTCCATCGACACGCTGCCCTTCGCGCCACGCATTCTCCACGGTGTAGTTGTTTCCGCAGTGTCGATCGGAATCTCGCTGCTGGCGACGCTTTATCCATCGTCGTCGGCAGCACGCATCCTACCAGCTGAGGCGCTGCGGTACGAGTAAAACCTATTGCGGTGTAATGATCCCGCCCAGCGCATGGCGCCGCGGCAGCACAATGCCGCGATGATCCACCTCTGCTGCCGGCCGGCTTTTCGCTCCAGGCAAGCTCGCACGCTCAACAATCGCCCCGCCGCACGCCGGGCACCAGTCCCCTATCGTTTCTTCGCCCATCACCGCATGGCATTGACTGCACATTCGTTCCATCATTCAAAGCTTACCGGACAGAGCTCCTCACATGCACGCCTGCCGCTCCCTTGGCGCCTCGCTCTCTGGTCCCGCTCCGGTACACTGAGGTCATGCACCCTCCCGTTCGCCTGGTGGCCATCGATATGGATGGCACGCTGCTGCCGACCCTGACGCAAACAATAAGCGAACGCAATGCGCGGGCGCTCGGGCTGCGCAGGAAGCGGGAATCACGGTGGCCATCGCCACCGGCCGGCGCCCGGCGTACGCCACTGCCGTTGCTCGAAGGCCTGGGATCTGCGAGCGGATACGCCTCTGATCACGTCCAATGGTGCAGTGACCTGTACGCTGGGCGGCGAGATCGATCGACCGCTGCCACATGCAATGCGCGCGTTGCGCGGGGTCTGTGCGGGCTGCTCCGCCCGTTTGGGACTGTCGTCTTCACCTTCGACCGGCCGGGTCGCGGCGAACTGGTTCTCGAAGACCTCGAGCAGGCGCATGGGCCGCATCGCCCTGTGGATCGAGGCCAATCGCAACGCGATCGAGGTCGTCAAACCTCTGGAATTGGCATTCGTCGATGGCGAAGATCCGATTCAGGGCATGGCGGCCGGGAGCATGGAACGAATGAGAGCGGCTGAAAAAGCGCTGAAGGCGAGCGAGTGGAGCGCAGAGTGCGACAAGCGTGCGCACCGAGTATCCGGCGCGTGATTTGTCGATCCTCGATCTTCTGCCGCCGGGTGTCTCGAAGGGATGGGCGCTCGAGCGGCTTGCGGCGCGGCTGGGTGTGGATCGCAAAGAGACCATGGCCATCGGCGACAATTGGAACGACGTGGGGATGCTGGAGTGGGCGGGGCAGGGAATCGTGATGGCAAATGCGGCCCTGGAGCTGCGCACGCTGGCGAAGATGCGCGGCTGGAAGCAGGCGCCGTCGAGTGATAACGATGGTGTCGCCGTGGTTCTGGAAGCCGCTGCTCAAGAAGATGGCGGCGGCAAAAGCATGAGCAAGCGAAATGGAGCGCAATCGGATGCAAGACCGCGCGCAGCCGTTTTCATCGCTGATGGCGGCCGTCGCCTGCTCTCGCGCCTTGCGCTGCACGCGCACGCTGCCGAACAGGCGACGCTGCGCAATGGCTTCGCGCATGCGCTGCGATCATCATGCGCTGGTGGACGGCCGCATGCGCCTCTATCTGAGCGCGGGCGAAGATAACTACATTGAATTTGCTCCGGATCGAGATCGCCACATTCGAAATGATTCCCGATCCGCCCGCGCCGCGGCGCCGCCGCTCCGCAGACTTCAAACCGAACGCGCAAGTAAGACTGACACCGGCCGACCTGCACGAGATGTTGGCGCGCGCAGGAACGGCGCACAATCTGGATGTGGATTTGCTGGCCAGCGTCGTGAAGGCGGAGAGCGACGGCAATGCGCGGGCCGTGAGCCGCGCCGGCGCGCAAGGGCCTGATGCAACTGATGCCGGGGACCGCTGCGGACCTCGGCGTGAAGGACAGTTTCCAGCCCGAGCAGAACGTGCGCGGCGGATCAGCCTATCTTGACGCGCTGCTCATTCGCGGTATCACGACAACCTGGCCCTGGCGCTGGCCGCGTATAACGCTGGGCCGGAGGCCGTCGACAAATACCACGGCATTCCGCCCTACAGCGAAACGCGCGCCTACGTAGCTCGCGTGATTCACGAATTCAATCGCCGGGTCCTGGCGCGGGAAATGGCGGCTCGGCGCGCTGACGCAAACTCCGCTGCTCCAGCGAAGTAGCGAAATCCTCCCCACCGAACCCCAGAGGCGTCTGCCAAACTGTCAGCGCTCAATGCAACCAGTGACTTCGATAGACTTGCTTTGCTGTTCCGTGCGCGTTCCCTTCATGTGTGCGTGAGAACATATTTATAGACCTGTATCACTTATCGCGAATTGGAGAACGCTTGAAGAAAAGCCAATGGATTCTGGGACTCGTTGTGCTGGTGGCGCTCATCGCCCTTGCCGTGTGGGCACGGACAAGAGTTCACTTCGATTTCCACGTCTTTGGCGCGCAGGTGGCACAAGCCGATTGGAGGAAAATCGGCTTTGGCGCCGCCTGCATCTACTCGAATTTTCTCTTTCGCGCCATTCGCTGGAACTGCCTGGTCCGGCACATGAAGAAACTTCCGCCGTTCTCGCTTTTGGGAATACAAGTGATCGGGTTCACCGCTGTGGCGCTCATCGGGCGCGTCGCAGATCCGGTTCGGCCTTACCTGGTCTCCAGGAAGACCAATCTCGATTTGAGTTCGCAGGTCGCCGTCTACATCGTGGAGCGCTTGCTGGACGCGGGCTCCATGGCGCTGATTTTTTCTATTGCCATGACCTGGGTACCGGGGGACCAGATCCTCAACGCGATGGCGCATATCTGGCCGGTGGCGCATATCGCCCCGCATCATCGCTCTCTGGCGTTGTTTGTCGCACGATGGGGAGCCTTGATCCTTACCCTGCTCGGCGCCATTTTTCTCTTCGCCGTGCGATTGGCTGGAGGCGCGGTCGCCGCGTTCTTCGAGCGTAGCTTTGGTCTGCTTTCAAAGAATCTCGGACAATCGATTGGGCACAAGATCCGCATGTTTCACTCCGGGTTAGACGCCATGCGCTCGTGGTCCGAGTTTGCCGTCGTGGCGGGTCTTTCCCTCAGCATGTGGCTCTTGATTTCTTGCGCCTACTTTGTAACCTGCAGGGCCTTCGTTGCCAGCCCACAGCTTGCGGATGTTTCCCCTTCAAAGTGTGTTTTGCTGATGGTTGCCAGCGGCGCCGCCAGCGTTTTTCAACTGCCGGTTATTGGCTGGTTCTCGCAAATCGGCGCTGTCGCCGTGGCCATTACGGGCATCATCGGCACCACGCCCGAGGCTGCAACTGCCTGCGCTGCCACGCTCCTGGTCGTCTCATTCTTGAGCATCGTTCCCGTCGGGCTGGTGTGGGCTCGCTTTGAACACGTCAGTCTCCGCAAGGTCACGCTTGAGAGCGAGCACGCCGAAGAAGAACTGGCCGCGACCGAGCCGGCCATCACGCCATGATTCCTTGCCGGGATTAATCCTGCGGCGCAGGCGGCCTCGCAAGTTCGCGCTCACTTCCCGGCGCCGAGTACTGGATCGTTTGCGGCCCCACTGCTCCTCCCGTCATCACCATGCTCATCGCCTGCTCCATGGTTAGATCCGTTTCAATCACGCGTTCCAAGGGAAGAATCTGCAGGAAGGCCGATGTGGGGTTGATCGCGTTCGGCACAAGGACCGCTGCCAGCGGCCGTCCACTGCCGGCATCGCTCATTGTGCGCGTCAAGAAGCCGATGCTCTTCTGGCCGGCAATGGGAAAATCAACCAGCACCACTCGTTGGTTCGCCCCTTTCTTGGCCATCATGGAGTCCAGCAGTTGTCGAACCGATGTATAGACTTTGGCCACGAACGGCAGCCGCTCCAGCAGCGACTCGAACAGTCCAAAAGCCTGGCGCCCTACCACGAGTGACGTCACGCGGCCCACAACATAGAGCACCACCAGCGTGAGCAGGATCGCCAGCAACGGCTGCAGCCACGGTTCGCCGAACCAACCCTGTGGAAAAAAGTTCGCGAGCAAGCGAACCGCCGGCAGTCCCGCTTTGGCCAACTCTTCCAGCAAAAAGCTGAAGATCAGGTAGGTGACAAACAGCGGGCCGACGGTGATGATGCCCGCCAGAATACTTCGCTGGATGCTCCGCAACGTGCGATTCACCTGTGCTTTCACGCGCCTCTCCTGATTCCGAACATAGCTCTGTACATCTTTCTGAACATGATTTCGAGCATAGCTACGTGCATAGCATCGAGCATACCCCGCCCATGCACGGCGCGGAAAAGACAAGGCAGAACAAAAATTTCCCATCGGAAGCCGAATCGGCTATATATGAGGGATTGCCTCTTATATTAGTGAATGAAGAGGAAGTCAATGAGCGAACCCCGGGGTATTGAATCCATCGATCGCAATCCGTTCGAGCCAAGAACCTCTGCGCCTCACTCGCGCGCCATCGGATCGCCGCTGCCAACAGGCGGCGCCAGGCGTTCGCCGGTCAACCTCGCAGAAGGCAACGGCAACAGGATTCCTGTTAGCCCGCCCGGCCGCTCTCTGCCCGCTCCGGCCGGTTCAGAGGAGTCCTCCGGCATGCAGCGCGCGATGAACGCCGTTCGCATGGCGATCCCGCTAGTGCAGCGGATTCTGCCTCTGCTTGACGGCAACATCGCCACGGCGGTTGCGAATCTCCTTGCACCTCGACAGCACCTTCAAGCGCCGCCACCTAAAGTTGATTTGGCGCCTCTCGAGAACAGCTTGACCGAGCTCCAGGCCCAGCATCGCGATTTGCGCGAACAGGTGATGGAGCAAAACACCTCGCTCAAGCGCGTCGAAGATCAGTTGCAGATGGTTCGCGAGGCTACCGATCGAAATACTCTGGAACAGCAGGAACTGCTTGAGGACCTCAAACTCTTCAGCAACAAGGTCAAGGTGGTCGCTGTCGTTGGAATCGGTCTGCTGGCGGTCGGTTTCCTGCTGAACCTGATCCTATTTCTCCACATTCAACGCGTCCTGCCCTGAAACGACGGTCTGATTCGCCGACGATTCCGCTAAAGTGAGTTCCTTCGCGCGCGGCGAGGTGTTCCTGCATGTGCCGGAAGGCGCGATCGTAGTCAGATCTGTAAATAAGGGGCAGGGAAGTGAGCCGAGCGTAACTTAACCGGAAATTTGCTCTATAACTCCAGAACAGTGTCCTCAATTGCCAGGCGGACGTTGCCATCGGATTTGGCCAATCGCCGCACCGCCTCCGGCTTGTCCACTCTGGCTTTCAGCATCACCAGGGCCACTGGCACGCTGCGCCCGGCGCTCTTGATCGTCTCCACGGCTGTTGCGCGGTCAATGTTACACGCGCACATCAGGATGCGAATCCCACGCTCAACCAGCTTGGAGTTCTGCATGTGCACGTTGACCATCAGGTTCTCGTACACATAGCCTAGCCTCGTCATGGCGCCGGTGGTAATCATGTTCAGGATCATCTTCTGAGCACTGCCGGCTTTCATACGCGTGGATCCCGAAACCACCTCAGCGCCTACTTCGGCCACCATCGTGATGTCGGCTGCCTCGGCCAGCGGTGTTCCCTGGTTGCAGGTCACGGCTGCTGTGCGCGCGCCGCGGGCGCGGGCATACGCAACTGCGGCAACTACGTAGGGAGTCCGGCCTGACGCGGAAACCCCAATCACCACATCTTTACGAGTCGGGCGTCGCCGCGCAATGTCGCGCTGGCCCAGCTCTTCTGAATCCTCATTGACCTCGACGGCAGAAGCGAGCGCCTTGGGTCCGCCCGCCATGATGTACTGCACTTGTCCGGGGGCGGTGGAATAAGTGGGTGGGCATTCCGAGGAGTCCAGCGCCGCAATTCTCCCGCTGGAACCGGCTCCGATGTAAATTAACCGGCCGCCGTCGCGCAAACTTCGCGCCACGAGGTCGATGACCTCGGCTATCTCAGGGATTGCCCTCTTGACCGCCGCTGCAACCTTCGCATCTTCGTGGTTGATGATGCGTGCGATTTCCAGTGCGGATTTAGTGTCGAGGCCCTGCGAAGCCTCGTTTTGGCTCTCGGTAATCAGTTGCTGAAGCAGGTTGGCCTGATCGTGATTGGTGTCTCTTGTGAGGGCGCCGGCCGTATCCTGCAGCGTTGTGCTCGATAGCATCGCGTCAGTCCCCATCTTTTATTGTATCTGTAAAAACAAGCAACCCAACACACAAAATTCATGTAGAGCCCTCCCATGAACGTAACCGCTAACGGGTACCACGCAGGGCTTCTCTTACCGCGTCATGAAAAGCGGGCCGCATATTGCGAATGAGTTGGCAGCTCCGATCAGGCCAGGTGCGGTTGGTCAGCAAGACCACGGCGATGGCTGCTTCCAGGTCGATCCAAATGGAACAGCCGCTATAGCCAAGGTGCCCGATCGAATGTTTCGAGAAGTACGTGCCGGACGACGAGGTTTCCGACGGCGTATCCCAACCCAACGCCTGCGAGCTGCCTTTGGGGCCCTGCCGCTGGGCAAACTGATTCACGATCGGCTGATCGAATAGATGCGTTTCTTGGTTGAATTCATTTCCCGCATAGGCCACTAAAATTGAGACGGCAAATCGCAGCAGGTCAGGGATGTTGGAGAAAAGCCCTGCGTGTCCTGCCACACCGCCCAGCACAAACGCGTTTTCGTCCTGTACCTCGCCCTGAATGACTCGATGGCGAAAAGTGGTGTCTTCTTCTGTTGGAGGAATCGAGGCTCGCTTGGCCGGTGTGGGGCAGAATCCCGTCGCTGCCATTCCCAGCGGCTGAAAGATCTCCCGATGTGTCCAAGAGTCGAGAGTTTCATCCAGTCGCATCTCGAGCGCTTTGCCCAGCAAGATGAAACCTGGGTCGGAGTACTCGGCCCGTGTGCCCGGTTCGGCCTCCAGCGGCACCTCCAGGCAGCCCTGGAGCAACGCCTCTGGCGAAACCGCAGTGCGGAACAGCTCTACATACCCCGGCAGGCCGGAATTGTGCGCGAGCAGGTGCCGCAGACTCACTTTCCGCGCGGGGTCACCGGCTGCCCGCCCCGCCACGAATCCCGGCAGCAGCTCGCCGAGCTGCGTTTCCAGGTCGAGCTTGCCACGCTGCACCAGCAACATGGTCGCGGCCGTGGTTGCCACAACCTTTGTCAGGCTGGCGATGTCGTAAGCGGTCGCCGGCGTCACCGCGGGCGACTTTTCTTCATACGTAAATCGCCCCAGGGCATCCTGCAGCAGCGCTTCGCCGCCTGCCCAAACGCCGAAAGCGCACCCGGGAAAGGCATGCGCCGCAATCGCCTCTTCCAATACCTGGTAAGCCGCGCCAAAACGGTCAGCCGCCTGGTTGGTTTCGGAAACCGGTCGTTTGCTGCCTTGCCAATTCATCGCTTTCTCGCATGGTAACGCGCCGCCGACCCGCTCGCCGCCCGATGTCCCACATTTCATAACCCATAGAACAGTAATCGAGCTATCCTTGTGTGCGAGAAGTTCGTCTATCCACCAGGTACAGGAGGATCGTATGTCTCTGCCGAGCGGTTGGTTGCGGGCAGCAAGTTTTGCCGGCCTCATTGCCGCCGGATCGATTTTATGCGCGGCGCAGACGGCCACAGCTTCCCAATCGACCCAGAGCACTCCCGCCCAGGCCGCGAGTCCAGCCGCTGTTCAGGCATCTCCTGACTCGCCCGCCACGGCGAAGCCCACCATCGACGTGCCGCGGCCCGACGAGGCCGCTGCAGTCGCTTCCGCGCCTGCCGAACCGCTGGCTCCAACAAAGACTATCTACACTGTCCCAGCGGGCACCAAGGTTCTGCTCGAACTGCGCAGCGCCATCAACACCAAGAGCGCCAAACCGGGCGACGGCGTCTACCTTTCCTCTACCTTTCCTGTCGTAGTCGGCGACCGAGTCATGATCCCCAATGGAGTTTATGTGCAGGGTGTGGTTGATCGCGTCCAGCGCGGCGGGCGCGTCAAGGGCAAGGCGGAGCTCGACATGCACTTTACCTCTATTATCTTTCCCAATGGCTCGGTGGTCGAGATACCCGGCGTTGTCGATAGTGTCCCGGGCTCAAAAGACCAGAGCGTGAAAAACGATGGAGAGGGAACTATCGAACAGAACGGAGATAAAGGCCGGAATGCCGGCCGGACAGCCGAGATCGCCCTTCCTTCCGGAGCGGGAGTCGGAACCATTGGAGGAGCGGCGTCAGGACATCCCATCCGAGGCGGGCTGATAGGCCTCGGTGCCGGCCTTGCGACAGTCGGCATCGTTTCGCTCTTCACCCGGAACGCCGATGTCGATATTCCCAAGGGCACGCAGGTTGAGATGATGCTTCAGCGCCCCCTTATGCTCGAGCAGGAGAACCTCGCTGGAGTTGCCCAGCCCGGAGCTGCACCCGCTTTGGTGCCATCTTCCAGTCAGCCAAAGCCAATTTCTACGCGGCGTCCGCGCATCCTTTGCCCGCCAGGTGGTCTTGGCTGCGAGTAAACGGACCCGCTGCCAAGCCCCACTGACGAGTTTTCTAACCCTCTATATCTATATAAAACGA
>CAWJDG010000029.1:0-202860 GCA_963841365.1 uncultured Acidobacteriaceae bacterium | reverse complement strand
GAACGGCGGTGCCCGATCGTGATGGGCGAGACCTCGATCTACGTCGACCGCGGGGACGACTACCTGGCCTCCACCCGGCTGATGGAGGACTGCACCGTCGGCGTCGCCTCGGTGGACGGCGTGCCGGCGGCGGTGAGCTGCGGCGCCGAGCACGTCGTGCGGGTGGGCGGGGTGCTGAAGAAGATGCTCACGGTTTCGCACCTCAGGGTGCTGCCCGAGCACCAGCGCAAGGGTCTGTGGGGCGCGGCCAACCAGGTGCTGCAGAAGTACTGGACCACGTCGACGGCTCCAACGCCTATATCTCAGTGGACAACGCGGGCATGCAGCACGGCTTCGCGGGCACCCCGAACAAATGGGGCCAGATCGTGCAGATGGTTCAGCTGGACTGCGCCGACCTCGCCGGTCCGCCCGTGGGCCGCGTGGCCACGCCCGCCGACGCCTCCGCCATCGTCGGAGCCCTGAACGCCTTTCACGGCGACGAGGAGATGTTCGTTCCTTACACGGCCCAAAGCTTCTCGGCGCGGATGGAGCGGGCGCCTGGCCGATCCAGGATTTTGACTGACCAGACGGTGCCGGGGAATTGATGCGAACAAGAACGGCATCCGCGACGACGTGGAGCTGGCTGTTTTCAACGCGTATCCAAACTCCGCCAAAACCCGCGCTGTGCTTTTGCAATATGCTTTGATGTTGCAAGAGTATCGCTGCCGAGGTGCTCCTGCATGTGCTGGACCATGGCCGCAGCGGCCTCGCCGGCAACCTTGTCACCGAGCTGCTTCAACGCCTCCATGGGATGATCGAGCGAGCGGAAGAAACTCGTGAATTCGCCGGCCATCTTCTCGCGCGCCTCGCGCGCCGAGTCCGCCAGCTCCGCGTCGCGCATCTGCCCGGCGGCCACCATGCGGCGGTTGTAATTGGACTGGACCGCCGCCATTTCGTCCAGGCTGAGGTTCTGGGCTGCGAGCTCCTTCTCTTTCTCCTCCTGGAATTTTCTAAGCCGCTCCTCGTACTCGTTCTCGATGGCCGCTGTCTTATTGCGCTCCGACGAAAGGAGTCGGCCACGCGCCTGCGATTCGAGCGCTTCCGTCTGCTCGTCCATCGAACGCATCGCGTCAGCCGCCTGCCCGGCTTCGCGTTGGTTGATCATGCCGATGCCGAGACCGATTTCCGAGCCGCTTGCTCCTTTGGCATGCCCTCCGCAGCAGCCGGGCCTTTTGTTGCTGGGCCTCCGCATGAATCCGGGAGATCGTGCCCATTCCCTGCATCGCGGCCTCGCTCGCGAGTTGCGATGACCCGATCCGTGAACTCTTGCTGATCCCGCAGCTCCTTCTCGTGCGCTTCGTGCGCGGCTTTGAACATTTCTTCGTAGGTTTTGGCGATCGCCTTGGCAGTCTCGTCGGCGAGTTTTTTTCCTCGGCGTAGTACTTGCGATCGATGTACCTGATCGTGTCCGTACTGGCAATGTGTTCGCGCACCAGGTCAGCGAGGGCCACACTGCGTTCGTACTCCAGCCTCGCGATACCGGTCCGCTCCGCCTCGTCAGCCTGCTCGCGAATGCGCCGGATCTGCTCGGCCGTCTGCTGCGCGAGCTCTTTCCGCTCTGTCTGCGCGTCGGCATTTGCTTTCTGTTCTTCGTCACTTGGCGCCTTGACTCCGGCGAGAAAGCCGCGAATCCCGCCTGCGCCGATCGGCGTCATGCTGAGAGCGCCACCGCCCGCGACGGGGTTGCCGTAGCGGCCTTCCATCTGGCTTTCCGCGCGCGCGTCCTCGCGAATTAAATCGAGCCGGTCACCTGGAGCGCATTGATCCTAGCTTCGCCCTGCAGGCGTTCATCGATCGTCCGCTGGACTTCGATCTGGGCGAGATTGTGCTGGTGAGTTTGCTCGACGAGCTTGTCACGCTGAAGCTGATCCAACTGCCGCTGCTCGTCCATTGCATTGCGGTGGCGTCGTGCGCCCACCAGCGTTGATGCGCATAAGCACCAATCGATCCCAGTGGGCCGGCGAGAGCCCAGGGTGTGTTCGCGATCCCCGTTGACGCCTGCGTGTGCTTCTGCGCCTCGATGTTGTATTCACGTAATGCGCGCGTCGCTTCGTCGATCCGCAGCTTCGTGGTCTCGATCGAATGCGTGTTGCCGAAGTCCTGCTGTTTTGCCTTTTCGGCTTCGGCCCGGTAGTCCTTCACGGCGGCGTTGACGTCGAGCACGTTGTGCCACAATTTCTCCGCGCCCGCGGTGAACTGCGTGAACATCATGAAGCCGATCTGTACCGCACCGAATTCCCGACCAGCGCGCGCCAACGGCGCTGATCGCCTGCGATGCGAGCTTGCTCTCCGCGGCCAGACGAATCATCGCGCGCGGCAAGCGCACGCCGGCCTCTTCGGTGACCAGGCGCATCTTCTCGACGGCGGAGAGCGAGCCCACGCCGGCCTCTTCCATGCCTTTGCGCACTTGCGCTCCAGCGCGCGTGCCGGCCTGTCCCAGCTTGTCCAGGTTGCCGGTGACGTTCTGGATCACCTGGCCGGAGGTCGGGTCGATGACGTTGACCCGGATGGTGACGGCGGAAGTGTCTACGGCCATGCCGCACCAGCTTTCGCCGCGAGGTCTTCTTGAGGCACGAGATGCCCTCTGGCGCGCAGCGCTTCGATGACTTCGCATTCTGTGAACGGGATCAGCAGCTGATCCCGCGGGGGCGTGCGACGCGCCTCGCCGCTGCGAGCCTCGGCCTCTGCGAGCTCCAAGACGAGATCGAGCATGGCGATGCGAACCACCTCGGCGAGCAGCGGAGGCGCGGCGGGAAGGGGCAGACGGTACCGAAGGACGCGGCCGTCGCGGCGCCGGCGGCAAACGACGATGGGTCGATATTCCGGTAGCGCGTCGATCATCTCATCGGCAAGCGCGCCGACTAGCTCGCCATCGGTGGGAGCCGGGGCGGGGATTGGCGCCCTGCGCGCGGAAGCCACCAAATCCGGAGTGAGTTGAACCGGAAGTTGGCTCGCTTCGAACGAGCGCCGTGGGACCGCCTTTGCCACCGCCCCGGAATTCATCCTTTGCCCTTCCACGCTTTCAAAATCTTCAGTTAGAGCCCAGCTTCCAAAATGCCGTTGTCGACAGTGTCGACCAATCTCTGAGGCGCCTGGCAATCGAACGCCACGGCCTCCAGCGCAGCGGCAGCCTTTCTCATGCCCCTCTCCCCCAGCCCTTTCGTCAAACGCCTTAAATCGCCAGCCAGCGCATCCTGTGGCTCGCAACGCAGGTCCTAGAAAATCAACTCCAGCCGGTCCAAAGATTCGAGCACATCTGAATAGCGATCATTCTCCTCGCTCTCCGCGGTTCTTTCTCCGGCCCCGCTCCAGTAAAATTCGCGTGTATCGAGCGGCAGCACATCGCGCAGCAACTGGGCCAGCACAGCAGCGCGGCCTCGTTTGATTTCGCGGACCAATGTGGCCTCCGATTTGAAGCCGGGCGCAAAATCCACGATCGCGATCGCGATGGCCTCTTCTTCGTCCGGCGGCCTTCCGCAATGCAGCCCTGAAATTGCTGGCGGCTCTTTCTAGTTCGGAGCCCGCCTTGGCGGCGATTCGCCCCGTCACTAATTGCCGCACCGCGGCGCGCCGGGCCTCCCATTCAGCGAGCTTGAGCGCATTCTGCGCTGCCTGGAGGTTTTCCTCCAAGCTAGAAGCGGCCGCAGTGTCATCTGCAATATCGCGAAGGATGCGTGTCAAGTCCTCGTCGATGGCGAGGAGTTGCGTCTGCGCCTTGGGGTCTTTGTTTACACGCGCCGGCACTACGAGCCCCTGCCTCTCGGAAGCCAATGTTGCCTGGCGAAGGCGTGACGCAGAAAGAGATTTATCGAGTTTCTGTGGGCCTCGGTCAGCTCCGCGATCCGAGCCTCCAATCTCTCCGGCTCCGTCTCACCGAGATTTTCCGTCTTCATCCCCGCTTTACTCATTGAGCGTTCTCCTTCTGCCGAGCGCCGTTCGGCCTTCGTTTCCGAGTCCCGCTAATCGGCTCCGAGGGCGAGAGGAGGAGCCCGTCGCCCCCGGAGCTTTCTCTGCTCTCGCGCGCCAAGGAAAGAGCAAAGCTCGATCTCACGACTTCCCGGCCGCCCGCAGCTCTTCGACGCTTTGCAACGTCGCAGAGGGCCTCGTGCGCCTTACTTCCCGGACCGCAGCACGGCTCAATATGCTGATAGCTCGCATCCCAGTGGCAGATGCAGGAGCAGCGCCGGCTGCATTCGCAATCGAGACGGCTGCTGGCCTTCTTTTCGAGTTGGGCTTTTTCGCCGAGAGCCCGCTCTGTTGCGCCCTTTGGAGTCGCAAGCCAGCCGACCACCGCGCCGAAGATCCGGGCGCCATGCTTCATCGAGGCGGGATTCATTTCCCTTGGTAGTCGATCGTCCATCCAGTCGGACAGTGCAATTCCTCGCGACGGGTCAACGAAGAAGCATAGTCTCCATCGCTTTTTCGCCTCTGCGTCTTCATCTAGTAGCTCGGCCCACCGCTCGCCGATCCACTGCTCGCGAATCGAGCCAAATAGCAGAACGGGGCGCCCGGCCCTGCTCAGAATCTCACCAAGCTTCGCGTCGTTCGGTCGCTCGTTGGCGTCAAAGGCAACGGGATCTTCCGCCCTTTGGAGTGCTCGCAACTTCCGTTCCTTGTCGACGTCGAGAACAGGGGCGCCGGCTGCCCTGGCGGAAACCTCCGGGCTGACTGGGAACGCATCTAGCCATTCCGGGAGCCGGGGCAAGAGGAGCGCTGCAAGCCGATCGCCGTGGCCCCGCTGCTCGTCAATAAAATCGGCCGGATAAATCTGGGTCTGATCCACGATCGCGATGTCGCCGACGCTCAACGGGAACGGAAGCGGGCCGAGGAGCGTTGCTTCATTCCGCGCGACTACGCCGACGGTTGCATCCGGGCGCTCGATCTGCTGCGGAGAAATATAAAGGGGCAGCAGGTCACGAAACTGTGGCGCGATCTCGCCTTTTTCGTCCGCGGCAAAGCCCTCTATCACAGGGACGCGCGCCGAGTCGCCGCGATCGAGCGGCCTCAGGTGCGCGCGAGCGTCCTCCCGGAATACGATCCTCAAAAAGTCCAAATCAAGCTCGGCCCGACGAAGGAACCAGAGCCGCTCCTCTTGGCGGCGCGCGAGTTTCGCCATTTCGACTAGCTTCTCGTGAGAAGGGCTCTCCCGCCGCCCAACTTCCCAGGCGACAATCTGGGTACGGCTCACTTCGAGCTTTTCGGCGAATTTGAGCTGAGACCAGCCCAAATCGTTCCTCAGCTTTAGGATCCGCGTGCCCAAGTCGGTTCTCGAAGCGACCCGGGATGATTTCCTCGATCTTGACTTTCCGGTCATGTCGGCCTATCCTGCCTTAGTATGTCAGAATCGCAGACGCAGGGGAATCCGAAAATCAGGCGCTCCTCTGGTGCGGTCGAATCCGACTTTGATCGCCGCTTTCGGCAGCTTTTGTCCTTGGTCATGAGTGAGTCCGTGCTCGACCGGCAGCAGGTCGCGGATCAACTTACCGCGAGGCTCCAGAGGCGCATAACGGTCTCAATCATGAACGACTATACAACGACGACGAGGACGACGGCCCGATTTCCCGCGGCCTACGTGCCAGCCCTCTGCGAGGTCGTGCAAGACGATCGCTTGCGGCAGTTTCTTCTGGATCCAGAATGCCAGTCGTTGATCGAGCTCGGAAAGCATGTCGCCGACGCGGAGCGACAACGCCGCGGCCTCGTGAAGGCAGTCCTTGAAGCGCGGGCGCGAAAGGAACGACGGGCATGACGCGCCAGGGCATCAACGGCGGCAGGAGCGCCAACGCGCCGGAGCAGGCCATCCTTGCGGCGCAGAGCCGGAGGGATAGTCGCCCGATGCCACAGCTACAGCTCATACACGGAAAGCGCGAAACGACCTTTGGTAAAGCCCGCTTCAGGGCCATCGCTCCGCTGGTGGAGTTGGATCAGGTGCCGAAGCCGCAGAGATTCCCGCGGCTCCTGCCGGACGGGAGTCGAGCCTGGTCTGCAACGCAGATCGTCGCCTGGTGCGCCAAAGAAAATGGCCGCTGCGTCCGCACGGTTCGGCGCTCGCTCGCCCTATTCAGACGAGGCGGGAAGGGCGCTCTGGAACGCTGTCCTCGCGCAGACAAGGGCTCCGCTCGTTTCTTTGGCCGGCATCGCGCCGCGGCAGTTTTCGCGGCCTACCTGCATCTTGCATGGCGGCCGAGCGTCCGCGCAGTTCACCAATCGATTTTGCGGAATCGTGAATCGCTTGGGCTCTCTGGGGTAAGGCTTCCTTGCTACGAGACGGCGCGTGCATGGCTCCGAACGGGGCGCCAAGCGCTGGCGCCGCTGGCTGTCGAAGGACAAAATCTGTACCGCGCTTTGGCCTTCTCTGAGGCCGATCGCGGTTCCTTCTATAGCACGGAAAAATTGCGGCGAGTGCACCTAAAATGAAAGAGCTTTGGCTATCTCGGGCCGATCTGATGGAGCTGACGAAGTGGCCCGTCCACGCCGTGCGGCGCAAAGCGAAAAGCGGAGCATTGAAGTCGCGGCCAACGAAGGAACGCGCTGCGAATGGACACCCCGTCCTCGAATACTCCTCTCTTTCACTTCCCACCGATCTTCAGATCGAATTAGAGCGCAGGCAACTTGCGTCCCCCGTTTTTTGCCCGAAGCGAGAGCCAGGCAGCGTGCAGCTGATCCCGATCCGGGAAGCGTCGGCCCCGGCGGAGGCTCCGATAATTGCGCTAACGGAGGCGCAGCAAGAGCAGGCGAACCGCCGGTTTGAGATCATTCGGCCTTTGATTGAATTTTCGAAGCTGAGCTCGGGCGGCGAGCAGCGGCTTTGGTGCCTGCAGAACAGCCGCGACGTGGCCCGCCTGACCCAGTTGGTCGAGCAAATCGCGAAGGGAGTGAGCAAACACACCGCGACCATCTGGGAGTGGCGTAAGAGATTTAAGAGTGGCGGCATCAATGGGCTCGCCGATCCTGCGCGCGCCGACAAAGGCATGAGCCGCTGGTTTCAGCGCCATCCGGAAGCGCGCATGTTCGCCGCGTACCTTTACCTGGTCGAGCGCGTGAGCGTGAGCTTCGTTTGCGAGCAACTGGAATATGAGGCCGAGCGCCTCGGCATCGCCGACGATCTGCCCAGCCGCGAGACGGTGCGCACCTTTCTTTCACGATCGATCTCGCCGGCAATGAAGACTTACGCCCGCGAAGGCGAGCGCGCCTACCAGGAGCGCATGGCGCCGTATCTCAAGCGAGGGTACGTGGATGTCTACGCCAATCAGATCTGGGTCGGCGACCACATGATCCACGACATCGAGATCGCGAACGACGTCTTCGACGATGTGCCCATCGGCACGCCTGGGCGCCTTCGTCTCTCGGCTTTCATCGACTATCGCAGCCGCAAGGCGTGGGGCACATGGGCATGGGAAGGCAGCTCACGCTCGATCGCGGCCACTCTGCTGCGCGGCATTCTCGATGTCGGGCCCTCCGGAGCACATCTACGTGGATAACGGCAAGGACTACCGCAAAGTGGCCAAGGGCGCGCAGCACAGCGCTGAGCATTGCTCGACGACGCGCATCGCACCGGCCGACTGGTGGCAGCAACGAATACGACGCGATTGAAAAAACCGGCATCCTGGCCGGCTCGGCATCAACGTGACGCACTGCATCCCGCGTCATCCGCAATCGAAGCACGTCGAGCGCTTCTTCCGCACGCTGCACGAGCGCTTCGACGCGGCGCACGCGACGTACACTTCAGGTTCTCCCGCGACGCGGCCCGCGGCGCACCGAAGCCGCGATGATGCAGCCATCGCTGGCTCCTGAAGCGCGGCCGTGCTGCCGAGTCGGACCATCCGCTGGCCAGCCAGGTAATTCTGGCGTGCCTGGCGTGGATCGAGCGCTACAACGACACGGCGCATAGCGGAGAGGGCATGGACGGCCGCACGCCAAATGAGGTCTTCGTGGCGGAGAGGAATCCCAATCAGAAGCCCGCGCCCGAGCCCGACAAGCTGGCGCTGCTGCTGATGGATTACACGCGCCGCCGCGTGCGCGAGTGCGCGGTGACCATCCAGAAACGCCGCTACACGCCGCGCAACGACGATCGCATGGCGTGGGCCGCGATGCACGAAGCTAACGAGACGCGAATTGCTGCTGGCCTATAATGCCACCGATCCGGAGTACGTGGCCGCGCTCGATGCGCAGGGCCGCTTCCTCGCGTGGCTTGAAGCTGAAGAGTTGTCGGATTTCGCGCCTTGGTCCTCCAAAACCAAAGAAAAAATTGGCGAGTCGATGGAGATCCGCCGCGGCCTCGAAAAAGCCACGAAGCAATCGTTGCGATTCATCGCAGACAGCGCGCGGGCTAGCGGCGCGCGCTCGGCGCAAGAGATGCTCTACGATCGGCTGCAGCTGCCCGCCACGGCGCAGAGCCTGGTCACCCAGGCGAAGATCAAAGCCCGGCTGCAGCCTGGCAACGCAGTGAAGGTGCCGATGACGCCCACGGAAGTTGCCGAAATGATTTTGCGGATGGAAGATGGGGACGCCGCAGCGCCCGCGAGCGCGGCCGACATTGCCTCAGATTTCCTGAAGAACCTGGAGAAGCTCGCATGAAGACGGATTCCAGGAAGAACCGAGTGACCCTCGCCGGAGAGGCGGTGCCCGCCGCCGAATGCCGCACGCGCGTTGAGGATTATCTGGCGCGCACGGGCTTGTCAGTTCACGATTTTGCGCGCCGAATCGGATATGCGTCGGTCACGATGCGCTTCTTCATGGCCGACAAATACCACTACGTCGGAGCCACCTCCCTGAACATCGCGCGCGCAGCGACCGAGTTTATGAATCAGCATCCCGTTGGGGCGCCCACGCGCGTCACGGGCGAGCTCTACGAGACCGCCAACGTGCGGCTGATCCAGGAAACCTTCGAGAAGTTGTTGCCGAGGCCTGCTGCCTACATGATTTACGCCCCGCCCGGCTCGCAAAAGTCCTTCGTGTTGGAGCACCAGGTGGCCAAACTCAACCTCGCCGAGGTGTCGAATGTCGAAGGGCGGCGCGCTTTCTACATCTACGCTAGGCAGAATCTGCGCCCCCGCGATCTCATCCGGCGCATCGCGACGGAATGCGGATGCCGGGTGAGCGCCGATGTCGATCCCATGTTGAACGGCATCCGCTTCGAATTCCGCCACAACCGTGTCCTGCTGGTGATCGATGAAGCCCAGCATCTCGCCATCGAATGCTTTGAGATGCTGCGCGAACTGCTCGATCGACCGCCGTATTTCTCGTTACTTTTCGTCGGAAGCCACGATCTCAAGCGCATGTTCGATGAGTTCTCCGCAACGCTGGAGCAGTGGAACTCGCGCATCATCGCCAAGGTGAAGCTGCCGGGCCTTGAGCGCGCCGAGGCCTGCGCGATCATCGAGCGGGAGTTGGGCCATCTGCTGAAAGGTCGCTCGACCGCAGCGAATAAACCACTGATCAAAGGCCTGATTGCGTGCTCCACAACTCGCGATGCCTTTGAGCGGAACCGCACCTACATTAACGTGCGCACTCTGGTCAACGCCATCGAACAGATCAAGATCGGCGCCGCGGATCGCGATGTCTTAGAAGCACCTGAGGAGGTCGCATGACCGGCAACAGCGTTCGGGGAACTGGACGCCTCGCGCCCATCGACAAGCAGCGCCGGCACGGGGCCATCTCGGCCGAGGCGCAAGCGGACCACGCACGCGGGCCGCTCAGCGCGAAATCAAGGTGTGCTCTGGGGCGGCA
The DNA here is from genome assembly GCA_963841365.1 of uncultured Acidobacteriaceae bacterium. Taxonomy (GTDB): domain Bacteria; phylum Acidobacteriota; class Terriglobia; order Terriglobales; family Acidobacteriaceae; genus Telmatobacter. The sequence continues at coordinate 193,095 of CAWJDG010000029.1, read as the reverse complement.
GAAAACTATCCGCGAGGAGGATGAGATGCGAAAGGCGGAGTTGGTTGAGATAGAAAAAAGGGAAGAGCAGCTCATTGATTTATTGACGCCGTTTTTCCGATGCGAGGTGCCCTTTTCTTACACGGTCGAAGAGCGGTGCATGGAGAGAGGGCTTCTGCCGGGTCATCTATTGGATTGTCTGGGTGCCCTGCACTTTCTGAGTTTTGCGGTCCTCTCGGCTCAGAAGGCTCAGCGGAGATATGGCGTGCGCGCCAGCGTGCTTCTCTCGATGGCCCTCGACGAGTTCGGTCATGACATTCGCGATCTGGCACGCGATCCGATGCTCTGCAGTGATGCGGGCGACGTAAAAAGGATCTCTCCCAGCATCGACCGATGGTTCCTAGCCAGAGCGAGACGCCTCGCCACGGCGAAGGCGTTTCGGCAGGTCCACCAGGGACCTTCGCCGAGGAGATATATTTACGAGATTTGTGAGCACGGTTTTGGTGATTCGCTCAAGGCCGACGACCTGTGGGCCAACATCGAAAGCTACCACCTGGACGGATTGCGACCTGGCCGGGATGCTTCCGATCGGCGAGTATGTGAGGGGTGAGTTCGATCGCGTCACTGATGGCCCTGGAAGGCTCGTCGGCCTGAAGCCGAGTCCCTATCGGGACTTGTTGCGGAAGGACACGGGTGCAGGGGTTGCTGCTTAGTGCATCGCAGATCGAGCGAACAGCCCGCGCGTCTCTGACGCCGCGGAGATTCGGCAACAAGAGGAGGAAGAGATGGATCTGGAGCTATTTGCGTCTGTGATAGAGTGCGTGAGCGCGGCGGCGAACCGGCCAGGCGTCGCGCTGCCCACGAGAAAACAGGCGGGGATCATGGCGGAGGTCTATGATCGTTGGCGAGCGACCGGGCGCCGCGACCGCCAGTTCGTCGAAGCATTGGTTGCGTTGGCGCGTACCGGCGAGGAGCGCGAGCGTGCGAAAATCGGCAAGTGAGTGGCTGGGTGTGTTCGAAGAAATGAGGCAGCCCGCGTTTCGGCGCGGGCTGTTTTTTACGCCCCAAAATGTACTAACTGGTAAACTAACTTTTGCGCCCAAAATGTACTACATGGTAAACATAGCTGAGAAGCGGTGGGCAGGAGCCCGACCAGCGTGCTACGTTGGACTTTCAAAATCGCTATGTTGCTAGGATTTCGCTTGGATTGACTCCTATGTCGGGCGGTGCGGGTGCTCTTTAGATTCTTAGAATCAATTACATATGGCATCCAAATGAGGTGCATGTCGCGCAAATCTCAGCCTCGGCTCTCTTTCGCGCTAAATTGTTTCTTTTCTTACATCGCAACGTCGCTAGGATACGATTTTACGTAGGTTACTCGGACGCAATCCCGAGATCTCCATCGCCCGCGTCAACGAGCTTCGCCGAGGGCGCAAAATGCTGATCTGGCGGGCTATACCCCTCCTTCACCCGCGGCAGACCACCATCCCCACCACTCGTCTGTAATTCTGGGAGTCACAGGATGGACCGCACGAAAATCAGAATTGGAATGACGCAGTTTTTTCAGGAGGATATTCGACCGAATGGAGAAACAGGCCGCGCGCGGGAGCGGTGGGGCCGGCAGCAGAACGGTGGCGAGCGGCGAGAATTCTGGGGATCTCATCGAGGGCGAGATGATCGCGGCCAATGTCGAGCATGGTTCCGACAAGGGTGCGGACCATGTGGTGTAGAAAGCCGTTGCCGCGGACGCGATAGGCGAGCAGCTCGCCGGAGTCTGTTTGGCGTTGCTCCCACGCCGAGGAAAATATGGTGCGGACGGCGGTGGCGGCAGTCGCCGCGGCCGTTTCTATCGTGTCGTAAGTGTCGTGATCGGAAGCAACACTTCGCTGCGTGAGATCAGGATCGGTGGCGGCGAAGCTGATGAAATCATGTTCGCCTTCGAAGAGCTTTGCCGCCCGTTGCAGTGCGTCGAAATTCAAGGCCCACGGAACGGAGTAAACGTAGCAGGCTAAGAATGGCGGACAGATGGCATCACGGAAAATCCGGTACTCGTAGGTTTTAGCGATCGCGGAGTGCCGAGCATGAAATGAGTTGGAGGCTGGCTTCGCTTCGAGAATTCGGATGGAAGCGGGCAGGGTGCGGTTGAGCGCGCGATGCAGGTTCTCAGGCGGAATGGGAGCGTGCAATGCGAAGCTTGCCACCTGCGCCAGAGCGTGGACGCCTGCGTCGGTGCGGCCTGAGCCCTGGGGCAACGGTGTTTCTCCTGTAATGCGACCCAGAGCGGTTTGCAGCTCGCCCTGGATGGTTGGCTGGCCGGGTTGCACCTGCCAGCCTTGATAGCCGGTGCCATCGTAAGCGAGGGTCACTTTCCACGTCTGGAGGGGAGAAGCGGATTGAGTCTGATCGTTCACTGGGATCGCTGCTTAATAGGGTACTTGACGGGAGATAGCGGAGCTAGGGGGGTAGCGGCGCCTGCGCTGTTAGCGACAACCGAGCGTCCCAAAGGAGGGGAAACAATAGGGAAAAACAGGGATCGGAGGCCACGATCTGGACTTGAATCAGCGAGTTAGCGTTTCCGAAATACGACAATGAGGCATCGAGAGCTCGAGCCGGGCGCGGGAGTGGCCGCAGAAGCGCGCGCCTGGCGGAGCGGAAATCGGCCATGGAGTTGCGAAAGGGATGGCAGAAGGAGTATTTTACTAACCAGTTAGTTAAGAGATAAGCGAGCGCCGTTGCGTGAGGTGAACTTGATACTGGTGGCAGCACGATTGCCCGCTGCCGGACACCAGCAGTGCCGAGGCAGGGCTTGCCCCGATCGATTTCGAAGTTTGTGCGGCCTTGGGAACGGGCAGAGTATCGAATTCGTAATCATGGGTGGACCTTTCACACAGGCGCAACAGCGATAATCGTTTTTAGAAATCTGCAATTTGCATTCAGGGCGGTTATGGTGCCGTCTTAAGGCGTAACGTTTCGTGTGCCAAGAATTCTGTGGAGAAGAAGCATGCTTTGTGACAGGACGAATGGATGTGACGGCCAGCAGGCAACGGCGGGAAGAGAGCGCAACGAAGCCAGACAAGCGGGAAAGATGCGAGGGTTCAAACAAGGATCCGGGGGCGAACGCTTGCGTGCTTTTGCTGCCGTCGTGCTGACGTTGGCAGCGACCATGCCGCCTGCTTATGGGCAGCAAGCCGGGGCTGGTTCCAACGGACCAGACAAAGCGGCGTCTCAATTGCCGGTGGCACCCACGCCGGTGCCCACATCGCCGACTCCGCTGCGAAGTTCGGAGCGCGATTATTCAAAGCCTTTTGGCAGCTGGATCGGCAAACCGATCAATGTCTACCAGCCCACGACGATTCCCAAGGCGAGCTTCGAGAACTCGGTGCGGCTCGCCGACCTTGTGAAGAACGGCAAGATCTACCTGAGTCTTTCTGACGCCATTGCGCTGGCAATTGAAAACAACTACGACATCGCCATCGCGCGTTACGATCTTGACATTGCGGACACCGATATTCTGCGCACCAAGACGGGCGCGACGCCGCTGGGCGCGCCATCGGGCCTTGTAACGGGCACGCTTGGCGGCTCGAATTCGACATTGTCGACAGGCGGTGGGCCGGGCGGGACGACAGTTGGCTCGGGTGGCGCCGGGTCCGGTGTGAACGGGTTGACTCTGACCACTGCGGGCGCTGGGCTTCTGCCCGAAACTCTTGATCCATCGGTTACGGGAACGGTTCAGTTTGAGAGGGCGACACAGCCACAGGTGAACACACTTTTTTCTGGAGGCCTGAAGGCGCTGACAACGAATACCAACGAATACAACTTCACCTTCAACCAGGGGATCGTGACGGGCGCGAACCTTCAAGTGGGATTTCAAAACCAGCGCATCACCACGGACAATCCATTCGATACGTATAGCCCGCAGCTGACGTCGGTCTTCAAGGCTACGGTGACCCAGCACTTGCTGCAGGGCGCGGGCATCTGGATGAACAAACGGTTCATTTACCAGGCGCTGAATGACCGGCGGATCACCAACTCTTCTTTCCGCCAACAGATTCTCTACACCGTGAACCAGGTGGAGAGCATTTACTGGGGACTGGTGCAGGACTATGAGGATGTGCAGGCCAAAGAGCGTGCGCTGGACCAGAGCAAGCAACTGCTCTCAGACGATCAGAAGCAATTGCAGATTGGAACCATGGCTCCGCTGGACGTGGTGAATGCGGAATCCGGTGTTGCGTCGGACGAGCAGGGGCTGATCAGCGCGCAAAGCGCTCTGAACTACCAGGAACAGATCATCAAGCAAGCGATCACGCGCAACCTGAACGATGCGGCGCTGTCGGCAGCGCCGGTGATTCCTACCGGTCGCGTGAGCCTGGACGCGATACCCGAGGAGAGCCAGCCGGTGGAAGCGCTGGTGCAGGAGGCGTTTCAACGGCGGCCGGAGCTGGAGCAGGCGGTGCTTACGCTGCGCAATGACGAAATCACGCTGAAGGGCGCGCGCAATGCGATGCTTCCGACGCTCGACCTTTACGGATTCTACGGTTCAAGCGCATTGGGCGGCGCACAGAGCCCGCATGCACTGGACTTCTTCACCGGCACGAATTATCCGCCAGGGACCTACCCGACAGTGGGCTACGGCACGGTGGTGGGGCACTTATTCAACAGTTCCGCGCCGGACAAAGGGGTTGGATTCAACTTAACTGTTCCCATCCGCAACCGCGAGGCGCAGTCGGAGCAGGAGCGCTCGCTGATGGAATACCGGCAGGCTGAGTTGCGATTGGAACAGCTTCACACAGAAATCCGCATGCAGGTGGTGAACCAGATGTATGCGCTGAAAAATGACCGAGCGCAGGTGGCAGCGGCGCAGGCGGCGCGCGATTATGCGGAACAGAGCCTTGACGCTGCGCAGAAGAAACTGCACCTGGGCGCATCGACTACAGCCGACGTGCTGCAGCAGCAGCGCAGCCTGGCTACGGCCGACGACAACCTGATTGCGGCGTACGGCGCCTACGCAAAGGATCGCGCCGGCCTCTATCAGATTCTGGCATCGACCTTGCAGCATTACGGGATCGATTTGCCGGAGGCCGCGGCGGGCAAGGTTGGGACCGAGCCAGTGATCCCTGGAGTGGAGGCAGCAAAGCCGGGCAACGAGCCGTCGATGGCTCCGCCGGCGACGCAGGAGCAACCGGCGCCGCAGCCCCCGACGCAGTAGGTGGTGAAAACGGAAACTACGCGATGGCCCGGCTGAATGCCGGGCCGTTTTGTTGGTGCTCTCCGACGTCTTTGGACTTCGTTCCTACGGGACTGCTCTCACAATTGGAGTCGGCGTCCCCCACGTTGAAACGCGGGGCTACGGCAATTCCTGAGTTGCTGTGGTCTTTCCGGCATTTGCGCAAGGTCGCCACTCCCTGGGGTCGCGTCGACTTGAGTGGATCGGCTTTGGGATACAGTGACTCAGGAATTGCGTTAGCAAACGATGCGCCTACGGCGCGGGTTGGAACGAGTCAGCAAACATTGGGCTGACAACACGAGCGGTAGGGTTAGCGTTCGGCGACGAGGTCCAGCAGATCGAAGAATTCGGGGAAGCTGATGGCGGCGGATTCGGCGCCCCGAATCAGCGTTTCACCTTCGGCCCTGAGGGCTGCGACACTGAAGGCCATGGCGATGCGATGATCACCACCTGAATCGATGGTGGCGCCTTGCAAGCTCTGGCCTCCGGGAACGTCGAGGCCATCTTCAAATTCCTCGACCTCCGCGCCCATGGCGCGAAGGTTCTTTGCGACGAGGGCAATGCGGTCGGATTCCTTGACGCGCAGCTCCTTCGCGCCGCGAATGCGAATGCCGCCTCTGGTGTAGGGCCCAATGGCAGCCAGCACCGGCAGTTCGTCGATGAGCTGGGCAGCGAGCGCGCCGGTGACCGCAGTTGATCCGAGCCCTTCAGCCGGCGCCGAGACCTGAACCGTGCCTATCAGCTCCGCGTGCTTTTCTTCGATATTGAGGACGTTGATGCGGAGGCCGAGCTGCATGAGCACGTCGAGCAGAGTGGCGCGGGTGGGGTTGAGGCCGAGCGAATCGATGACGAGGCTGGAGCCGGGGAAGAGAGCAGCAGCGCAGAGAAAGAATGCGGCGGAAGAGAGATCGCCGGGCACGGCGGCGTCGATGGCATGGAGCGTTTGTGGGCCGGAGATCGAAACCGAATCCAACGTTCGCGTGAGTGTGGCGCCGAGGGCACGGAGAGCCAACTCGCTGTGATCGCGGGTGCGGACGGCCTCGCGAAGAATTGTGGTTCCAGAAGTTTGCAGGCCTGCGAGCAGGATGCAGCTTTTGACCTGCGCGCTGGGAACCGGCGTTGTGTAGTCAATGGGCTGGAGCGGCGCACCCTCGATGATGAGAGGCGCGTGACCATCGGTGAGGGTGAGGCGCGCACCCATGTCTGCGAGCGGCTTGCGAATGCGCTCCATGGGGCGGCGCGAGAGCGAGTCGTCGCCGATGAGGGTGAATCGACCGGCTTGGGGCGCAAGCAGGCCCGAGATCATGCGCATGGTTGAGCCGGAGTTTCCGCAGTCGAGCGGTTGAGCGGAGGGGGTGACGCGGCCGGCGACGCCAGTGATTTCGACGGATTCGGCGGAGGTGCGCGTAACTTTTGCGCCGAGCGCCTGCATGCATCCGAGGGTCGAAGCGCAGTCCGCGCCGGTGGAGAAGTTGGTAAAACGCGAAGTGCCGTCAGCAAAGCCGCCAAGCATGGCGTAGCGATGACTGATGGACTTGTCGCCGGGCAGGCGAAGACTGCCGTAGATGTTGCGAGCGGGGCGGATGAGACGTTCCTGGGCGGCAATGGGCAAGACGACTCCGGGTGAAACAACAGCTAACAGCGGCGGACAGCGGACAGCGGACAGCAAACAGCAAACAGCCAGACAGTTGAGGGCCGACTCTTCGAGTTTATCGGACGGGGATGGTGCGAGACAGCCGAGGGGGATCGCAGTTGTTGGGTGATCGCATGGGAAAACGCCGGTGGTCTGCGTACGGTTTGCGTCGCCCCTACGGGGCTTAGGGGCATTCATTATGCCGCGATCCCCCGCTGAAGCGCGGGGCTGACAAACACTGCACCTCCGGCGCGAGAGTTCGCTGCGTCTGGGTCCGAGAGGCCGTCACCGTAACGGGCAGCGGTTCGGGCCTTACTGCCGCGACGTTGCAGATCGCGGTGAACGTGCAGTACCTTTTTGTGAGCAGCGTGGCGAGTGGGCCGGCCGCAAAAGTGCATTGGCGCCGGCCGCGACTTCAGACTGAAACGGCGGCCTCTTTGACAGGCTCAAGATGCGCGGTGAAGTGGCGCAGGAATGGAGCTTCATAGGTCAGACGCATGCCGCGGAGTTTCTCACGGTTTTTCCAGACTTCGAGAATCACTTCGACGAGATAATCGATGTGGCTCTGAGTGTAAACGCGGCGGGGAATGGCCAAGCGCACGAGGTCCATTTGCGCCGCAGCGGAAAACATGAGGGTGCCGATTTCGACAGAGCGCACGCCGCCCTCGAGATAAAGCTCGCAGGCCAGCGCCACACCCGGGAATTGCTCGAGCGGGATGTGAGGCAGGAAAGCGCGGGCGTCGAGGTAGATGGCGTGGCCGCCGGGAGGCTGCACGATAGGCACGCCTGCCGCCGCAATGTGGTTGCCGAGATAAGCAGTTGAGGCGATGCGGTAGCGGAGGTAATCCTCTTCGAGCGCCTCCTGCACACCGACGGCGATGGCTTCAAGATCGCGGCCGGCCAGACCGCCGTAGGTTGGATAGCCCTCGGTGAGAATGAGGAGATCCTTTTCCTGCTGAGCGAGGAGATCGTCGTTGGTGCAGAGGAAGCCGCCGATATTGGCCATGCCGTCTTTTTTGGCCGACATGGTGCATCCATCGCCGAAGCGGAACATCTCCTGCGCAATTTCTTTTGGCGATTTCTGCGCGTAGCCATCTTCGCGCAGCTTGATGAACCAGGCATTCTCGGCAAAGCGGCAAGCATCGAAGTAAAGCGGAATGTTGTGCTGTTTACAAACGGCGCTGACCTGGCGGACGTTTTCCATAGAGACGGGCTGGCCGCCGCCCGAGTTATTTGTAACGGTGAGCATGACGAGGGGAATGCGATCGCGGCCGACGCGATGGATAAGGTTTTCGAGCGCGGCCACATCCATGTTGCCTTTGAAGGGATGCTGGAGGGCGGGATGCCGGCCTTCGGGGGACGGCAGATCGACGGCTTCAGCGCCGGTGAATTCGACGTTGGCCCGGGTGGTGTCGAAGTGAGTGTTGTTGGGCACGATGCTCCCTCGCTCGCACATCACGCCAAAGAGAATGCGTTCGGCAGCGCGGCCCTGGTGGGTGGGAATTACGTGCTTGTAGCCGAAGATCGACTGCACGGAGCTGCGGAAGTGATCAAAACTTCGGCTGCCGGCGTAGCTTTCATCGCCTTCCATGATGGCGGCCCATTGGCGGGTGGACATGGCGCCGGTGCCAGAGTCGGTGAGAAGGTCAATGAGAACATCTTCAGCCGACAGGAGAAAAAGGTTGTAGTGTGCAGCCTTAAGAAGCTCCTCGCGCTGCGCGCGAGTTGTCCAGCGAATGGGCTCGACGCTCTTGATGCGGAAGGGTTCGATGATGGTTCTGGCGTTCATGGCGGCTCTTCCCGGGATCGTGCGAAGGATAGCACCGGTTGGGAGTGGAGTTCTGTTTGATTGCGGAGTGGAAGTTCACTGCCGGCAAACAGGTTGGCTAGGGTGGAGTCGGCGAGGCCGCGCGGCTCACCAGACGGCGGTGGAAAGGAGGACGGGCGGCCCGGCCTTGCCGTCAACCACTTCAGACTTGAGCACCATTTCGAGATTCTTGTTCTCCCAGCCCGAGGGCACATGGTTGACGATTTGTTCGAGATACTGCGACGAGCTGACGAAGGCGCTTGCGGCTTCAGTTCCATAGGGGCCGATACCCGCGATTACCATTACGGGTCCTTCGGTGGTTGGATCGTAGTAGCGCGCCACGATGGCATAGTCGTTGGAAACGGATGCGTACGGCTTTGAGAAGTCGATACTCCAATCGGAGTTTGGAAGATTCTTAGCGTCGAGGATCTGCGCCATTGGGCCCGGGGTGAATCGAAACCTCAAGGGACTGACGAGGCGCATCGTCCAAGCGTTGTTGGTGGCTCCGATCAAAATGAGCGTGCGGGAGCGCATGTCTGTCAGGCTAGTTTCGTTGTCTTCCTTGATCTCGTATGCGGTGCCGTGCTGGCGCAGAACGCCGGCAATATTCGCCAGCGCAGTCGCAGTCGCAATGGAGACGTGATGGTTGGGGCCCGTTATGTGATCGTAAAAAGTGGTTTCTGCAGTATCCGGAATCAGCGAGCCGGCTTTGTGGCCCGTTCCAACAACAATGAGAATGGGCTGCGACGGTTTATCCATTGGCGCCCAAAGTTTGCTGATGACGCTACTTTCGGCCGAAGCGGCATTGTGGTAAGCATAGGCACCAAACGCGGCGGCGATCGCAAGAAGCGCAATCCCACTCACGAGGGCTAGCCGGTGGCGTTTCAGGAAGTCGATCGGGCGTGTTGGTGCAGGGCTCGACGTCGGAGCATTGGGGACTGTCTTCGGTTGAGGTGTTTCTAAACTGCGCGGCAAAAACTCCGGCACGTAGGAACCAAGCGGAAGTTCGATTTGGACGCGAGAGCCGTGGCCGTTTTCGTGATAGTACTGCGCGATGCGCTTGCGCACCTCGCCGGCGCTGAAACGGACCACCGGGTCGGCGCTGGTGTCGTAGCCGGGATCGCGGCCGAAGACTTCAACTCCGAGGGTGCGTTCTTTCAAGTCGCCCGAGCGACCGTCGAGTGCGGCGTCGACGACGTATTTCAGGAACGCCGGATAGCGCTTGCTGCCTCGAAAGTGGTGGCTCGCAAGGATTGAATCCAGCTCGTTCAAGACCAGTTCACGGTCGGCTGCCGAAGCAGGCGTCCAGTGCAGCGTGGAATTCGTACTCGCAGACATAAGTAAGGTCCCTGCTACGTCTTAGGGACGTAGCATACACCCAAAATGCAAGAGTTGTCGCGGGAAAAACCAGGCCGGAAAACAGATGAAACCGAAAAGATAACCCGTTAGAAGAAAACAACATAAATAGTTGATTGCAAATGAGATAATGTACGATTCGCTCTCGAGACAAAAGACGTAACATACGGTATCAACCTTGCACGAGCCCCGCGCGAAGTGAAGAATGCACGCGGTTTGGAATATATACGGACTCCGGCGATCTGCGGTCTGTAAAGGAGAGCGCTGGGATGAGTGTGTCCAGTGTTCATCGCTGGAAAATTGATGGCGATGAACGAAACTGACTTACCCATGGAGGCACCAAAATGACGCTATACAGAACGATGAAACCCATCATCGGGTTCATGCTTGCCCTTTTCGTGCTGGGATTTTCCCATGCACTGCTGGGGCAGGCAGTATCCGCCACTCTGGTAGGGACAGTCACCGACAATACCGGTGCAATTGTCCCTAAGGCGACAATCACGATTGTGGAGACTGCTACTTCGATCTCTCACGTTGATCTAACGAACGGGAGTGGGAACTACACGTTTCCGAACCTCACCCCCGGTAACTACAGCGTGACGGTCGCCGCACAGGGTTTTAAAAAGGAGACTCGATCGAACGTTGATGTGGCGGTCAACACCACGACGCGCGTCGATATCACGCTCCAGGCCGGCAGCGTTACGGAGACTGTCACCGTCACTGGGGCGCCTCCCATCATGGAGACCGACCGCGCGGACGTGAGCGTCAACATCGAGGCGCAGACTCTCAGCTCCATGCCGATCGGGGTCAACCAGAATTTCCAGTTTGCTCTTACCCTGGTTCCCGGCGTGGGTCCGCCGATCTTCGAGCACTCGCAGTTCTTTAACGCCGCCAGCTCGATTCAGACTGAGGTCAATGGCCAGCCGCGCGTGGGCAACGCCTATCAGATCGAAGGCATTGACGACGACGAGCGCACGGGCCTGCTGCAGATTATGATTCCGCCGGAGCAGGCTATCGAAACCGTCGATGTGGCAACCTCAAATTATGAGCCTGAGCTGGGCCGCGCCGTCGGCACGGTCACGAACGTGATCCTCAAATCCGGCACCAACCAGTTCCACGGACTGGCCACTGAATACTTGCAAAACAACGACCTGGATGCGCGCGCCTACTTCAATACCAGCACGGGCCACATCGCCTACAACTACTTCGGCGGCGCCGTGGGTGGCCCAATCAAGAAAGACAAGCTGTTCTTCTACGGCGACTTCTTCCGCTCTCCCGATCACGAAGCGGACAACTACGTTATCACGATTCCCTCGCCCGCCTGGTACACCTGCAACGCTTCGGGTTACATCGACCTGAGCGGTGCGCTCAGCGGCAGCAAGGGACAGATCTACGATCCCGGCACGGGCAACTCCTCCGGCCAGAATCGCAAACCATACCCGAACAATCAGATTCCGTGTACGGCAACGGCCGCAGCAAATCAGGGGACAACCACGCACGTGGATCCCGTCGCCATCAAGCTGATGCAGCTTTTGAAAGCTCCCAACAACGGGAACTCGGCCACCTGGGCCACGTCGACGGTCTCCAATGACTACTCCTCTCCCAACCTGCCGTTCCAGAAATCCACCAACCGCTACGATGCCAAGATCGACTACCAGATCACCGGCAAGGATCACTTGAGCTACCGCTACGAGAAAGAGGACGTGACCATATTCCAGGCGCCGATGTGGGGCCCCGCGGGCGGCGGTCCTGCGAATGGCGCATTCGAAGGCACGGGAGTGCAGCATGTATACAGCACCGGCCTGAATTACGACCGGGCGTTTTCCAGCACTTTCCTGACCGAAGCGCGTTTAGGCGTGGCCCACTATGGCAACAGTGCACTTCCCAGCGACTACGGCTCGAATGATGCCACGACCGTAGGTATTCCCGGCGTCAACATCAGCCAGTTCACCAGCGGCCAGGTCCTCATCAACATGGGCGACTTCAATTCTTCGCTCATCGGGTACTCCGCGTCTTTGCCCTGGGTGCGCGGTGAAACCAACGTCGATGCGGTAAACCACTGGACGAAGATCGTCCGCAACCACACCATCAAATTCGGCGCGGACGTGCGGCGCGTTCACGACAACCTGCTGCAGGATCAGACTTACAGCGCGCGCGGCCAGATCACTTTCTCTGAGGGCAATACCGCCTGCGCCAACTGCAGCAGCACTGGCGGCAGCACTGCCACTGATAACGGCAACGAGATGGCCAGCCTTCTGCTCGATCAGCCCAGCGCGGCCGGCCGCGACCTCAACACCTTCTTCCCACGCTACGACCAGTGGTGGATCTTTGCCTTCGGCGGCGACAAATGGCAGGTTACGCCGAAGCTGACCCTGGATCTCGGCCTGCGTTGGGAGCTTTACCCCCCAGCAACCCCCGGGACCCCGCAGGGATTCTCCAACTACCTCCCGAGCAACAACACGCTCGTGATCGCTGGTGTGGGCGGTAACCCCAACAATTTGGGACTGCAGACCAGGTATACCTACTTCGCGCCCCGCGTAGGCTTTGCCTACCGCATCAGCGAGCAGACAGTCGTTCGCGGCGGCTTCGGCATCAGCTATACGCCGTTCGAGGACAATACTTACGCGTACAATTATCCTGTCCGCGCCAACAACGGCTACAACGCCGCCAACTCGTACATGCCGGCGGTGCTCAACACCAGCACAGGCGCATGCTCCACCACACAAACCTATTTCACCTTTGAGTGCGGCATGCCAGCCCCGGTTCCGGTGACCATTCCCTCGAACGGCATCATAACCGCCAACACGTCGCAGCTCCTCTCGCAGTCGGAATTCTACATCCCGCTCAATTACCACAACCCGTATGTGGAATCGTGGAATATCGCGATCCAGCAGGCCTTGCCGAAGCAGTTCAACATGCAGTTGAGCTACGTGGGCAATCACGGCACGCGCATGGGCGTTGGCCAGAACATCAACCTGGCCTCCGCGCTGAACCAGGGAGCGGCTGGCTATCCGCTGAATATCGCATTTGGGAAAACGGTGTCGGTGACCGAGGACTTTTTAGGCTATTCGACTAACTACTCATCGCTGCAAGCCGAATTGAACCGTCACTTCACGGGTAATCTGGGCGTGACCACGTCGTTCACGTGGGGCAAAGGCCTGAACTACGCGACGGGCGGCGACGACGACGGCGGCCTTTACTTTTGGCTCGATCAGCGCCACAGCTATGCGCCGACCGACTTTGACCACCGCTTTAACTTTGAGGAAAGCATCAGCTGGATTCTGCCCTTTGGGCCGCACCAGAAGTGGCTGAACACCGGTGCGGTTGCCTCCATCCTCGGCGGCTGGCAACTGTCCGGAGTTGTTTCCGCCTACTCCGGTCTGCCAATGGACATTACCGCCAGCGGCACCAGCATCAACACCTCCGGCGAAAACCAGATGGCGAACATCAGTGGCGGCTTTACGACTCCCAAGGGCATTGGAGCCGGTCACAACTGGTTCAACACCTCGGCCTTCTCTCAGCCAGTCGGTTGCACCGGAGCCGTGGGGACCGCGTGCCCTCTGGTGTACGGGACGAGTATCGGCAACGTGAGCAGGAACGCGTACCGCGGGCCGGGATACATTCAGAACAACGCATCGCTGTTCAAGACCTTCGCCCTGCACGAAAACTGGACGTTCGAATTCCGCTGCGATGCATTCCAGCTCACCAACTCACCGCAGTTCAACAGCCCGTCCAGCTCCTTCACCAGTGGAACCTTTGGGCAAGTCACCAGCACAGTCGGCAGCGGTACCGGGATCAACGGGATCGGTGGCGGCCGCGCCCTGCAACTTGCGGGCACGTTGCGCTTCTGAGGCAGGTTGCATCCGTGACCCTCATCGCAGGGTCGCGGTGCAACAACTGCTGATTGGTGTTACATTCATGGGCCAGTCATCGCATGCCGCGACGGCTGGCCTTTTTCACTCTGGCTCATTCCGGCCGTTTGCCATCGCCTACCGATAGAATGAACTTTCCGTGTCGAAGCCCCGAACCAAACCGCCCGTGCAATCGCAAATGCCACGCGTGCAAGCGCAAACGCCGCTCGCTCAACCGCAAAAGTCTCGTGCCTTGGCCGGCTCGCATCTCGATTTGCTGATTTATCTGGCGCTGCTCCTGGCGACTTTCGCGGTGTATGCGCAGGTCCGCCACTTCGATTTCGTCAACTACGACGATCCCGATTACACCACTGGCAACGTGCACGTGCGGCAGGGACTGACTGGGCAAGGGCTGGAGTGGGCGCTGACCTCTCGCGACGCTGCGAACTGGTTTCCGGTGACCTGGGTCTCCCATATGATGGACGCCCAGTTATTTGGCCTCGATAGCGGCTGGGATCACCTGCACAATGTCCTGCTGCACGCGCTGGCGGCCATTCTACTGTTCATTTTTTTGGGGAGGGCGACAGGCACACTGTGGCGCAGCGCATTGGTTGCGTTTTTATTTGCATTGCATCCACTGCATGTGGAGTCTGTGGCCTGGGTGGCCGAACGCAAAGATGTACTGAGCGCATGCTTTTGGTTTCTCACCTTATGGGCCTACGTCCGATATACCGAGCGGCCAGGCTGGGGCCGATATCTGGCCGTAGTCTTGGGCTTCTGCCTGGGGCTGATGGCCAAGCCGATGGTGGTCACGCTGCCGTTCGTTCTGTTGCTGCTGGATTACTGGCCATTGGCATATATGCAGAAGGGATGGCGCAAAGCTGTTTTAGAAAAGATTCCGCTGATAGGGCTTTCGGGCGCGGCAGCCGCGATCACTTACCTGGTGCAGGACCATGCCGGCGCAGTGAAAGCTGTGCCGCTGGGAACCCGCCTGGCAAACGCGACACTTTCCTACGCGATCTATCTCGAGAAAACATTCTGGCCGTCGCGGCTTGCAGTTTTTTATCCTTATCCGCGCGACTTTGCCTTTTTGCCGATTCTTGGCGGGGCGTTTCTGTTGGCAGGCGTCACCAGCGGCGTGATCGTGCTGCGCCGCCGTTTGCCGTACCTGCTGACGGGTTGGGGCTGGTTTGTGGTCACGCTGGTACCAGTCATCGGGCTGGTGCAGGTGGGTGGCCAAGCCCGCGCGGATCGCTACATGTACATTCCGATGGTGGGTCTTTTGATCATGGTGGTGTGGGGTGCGGCGGAGATCCTGGAAAGGTTGCGTGCGAAAGTGCTGGCGGTCCCCGTGGCCGCAGCGGCTTGTCTGGCCTTCGCCGCACTGAGCTGGATCCAGGTCGGGAATTGGCGCAATAGCGAGACGCTTTTCCGTCACGCGCTCGAAGTCACAAGTGAGAATTCCCTGGCAAATCACAACCTCGGCAATACCCTGATGGCCTCGCCCGGGCGCCTGTCTGAAGCGATTCCATATCTCGAAACTGCTGTGCGCATCGATCCCGATTCTGTGCCCGCGCACACCGATTTGGGCAGCGCGCTGGCGAGGAGCGGCCGGATGCCCGAAGCCATCGCGCAATTTGAGGACGCCATCGAACTGGCTCCGGGTGCCCCGATTCCCCACAACAATTTGGGGAGTGCGCTGACTCAGGCCAGACGATTGCCCGAAGCCATCGCCGAATTTCAGACTGCGCTGCGGCTGGACCCCGACTATGACGAAGCTCGCCGAAATCTGACAGCGGCCCGGGCCGGCGGCGCGACAGAATCGCACGCCAGCCGCGGCATAGCGCTGCTGAAGGCCGGCGACTCCACCGGCGCCATTGCCGAATTGGAATCGGCCGTGCGCGTTGACCCCAACGATGCCGATGCCCAAAACAACCTGGGCGTCGCGCTTTCGAGATTCCCCGAGCGCCAGCGCGAGTCCATCGTCCACTTCGAAGCCGCGGTTCGGTTGAGACCAGATTTTGCTGATGCGCAATACAATCTCGGCGTAGCTCTCTCCGGCATTCCCGGCCGCCTGCCCGAGGCGCTCCGACACCTCGAAGAAGCCGACCGCCTGGAGCCGGACCAGGGGCTGGAGCGAAGCATCGCGCAACTCAAGGGCAGGGCTGCAGTGAGGTAACAGTGGGATAACCGCAGAGGAATTGGTGTCGCGGGACGTTCGGTTCATTTCCCAGGTCTCAACGTCGAGAACTGGGACACCCAGGTTGGGTGATGCACGAGCGATTCGATTTGGGCTTCGTGGTTTCCCACTCATGGCGCAGCGAACGTGCCATGAATGGGGCACCCTCTGTTGTGGGAATCAAGCGGTATGAGACTTACCGGACGCGAAGCACGATGATGGTTTCGTCGTCGAAGCGGTCTTTGCTGCCCTGGAAGCGGGAGACGTCGGCGAGAATTTCGTCGGCGATTTCGATGGCCGGCCGGTCCCGGCTGGCACAAAGCAGGCCGGCGAGGCGATCTTCGCCGTACATTTCTTCCTGCTCATTTTCTGCATCGAGAATTCCGTCGGAGACGAAGACGATCGCGTCTCCGGGCTGCGTGGCGACGCTGAACTCTTCATAGACAACATCGGGAAACATGCCGAGGGGAAATCCTTCGGCTTTGACGGGGATGGACTGGCCGGCGCGGCAGAATACAGGTTGGATTGCACCTGAATTGGCGACCTGGAGGGTCTGGTTGTCATCGTTCCAGAGGGCGAAGAGCATGGTCACGTATTGCGAATCGAGCTTGCGCTCCTGTAGGGCATCGTTGAGCAGGCCGAGCATTTGGGCGGGCCCGGGCTGCTGCGCGGCGGCCGCGCGCATGATGCCGCTAACGAGAGCCGCGAAAAGAGCAGCGGGCGCGGCCTTGCCGCTGACGTCGCCGAGGACGATGGCGGTGCGACCGGGGCCATAGTCGAGGAAGTCATAGAGATCGCCGCCGATGGTGCGCGCAGGCAGAAAGCGGACGGCCATCTCAGCGTGTGGATGCGAAGGCGCGTCGGGCGGCAGGAGGCGGAGCTGCACCTCGCGGGCCATGGTAATGTCGCGCTCAAGCTGGCGCTCCTGGCGGCGCACGGCCTGATACAGGCGAGCATTCTCAATGGCGATAGCGATTTGCGAGGCCAGGGTGGTCAACATGCGCTCGTGCTCTTCATTGAAGAAGTTCGGACGAGTGTGTTCCAAATCGAGCACGCCGATGACACGGCCTTTGTAGAAAAGCGGCACGATGAGCTCCGAGCGGGTCTCGGGATTCATGGGCAGGTAACGCGGATCCTTGCTTACGTCAGGGACGTTGATGGGGCGCCACTCGCGCACCGCGGCGCCCACGAGGCCAGTGCTTATGGGAATGCGACGCATGGGTGCGTGACTATAGCCGAAGCGCCAGGCGTAGCGTGTTATGAGCGACTCGCCTTTCTCATCGAGCAACATGATGGTGAACATCTGGTAGTCAATGAGGCGGCGCAAAAGTTGGCCGACGCGCTCGAGCAGGGGATTGAGATCGAGGATGGAAGCCAGCTCCACGGCGATTTCATTGAGTACTTCGAGGGTCTGCGCCTGGCGAGAGACGCGCGAGTACAGGCGGGCATTCTCGATCGACTGCGCAATGCGTGAGGCAGTGAGTGTGAGCACGTGAAGATGCTCGGGGCGGAAGAAGCCCGGCTGCTCGCTTTCGATATCCATGACGCCGATGAGGCGGTTCTTGGCGATGAGAGGAACAGCCAGCTCGGAGCGGACGTCTGGGTTGGCGGCGATGTAAAAGTCCGCGGTAGAGACGTCGTTGAGAAGGATCGGCTGGCGCGTGAGCGCGACCTGGCCCACCACTCCTTTGCCAACGGGAACGCGGGTGCGCTCGACCTGCGGTGTATGGCCGATTTGGAAGCGCATGCGCAGCTCACTGGTGCGATCGTTGAGCAGGAAGATGGCAAAGATGCGGTAGGGGATAACGGCCCGAACGAGTTCGGAGGTGCGGCTTAGCAGGGTTTGCAGGTCGAGGGTGGTATTCAGCGCATCGGTCAAGCGCATGAGGTAGGCGACATCAGCGGGTTCGATGCGGGCGTTGATGGGATCGAGAAATGCCGGCGAACTGGCGGTGTCAGTGGGGCGGTAATCGCCTTCAAACTCGTGTCCTGCGGACGGCGATGGTGGGGTGTCGGCCATAGGGGTCGAAGGAATGATAACGCAGGAAGCAGTGGTCAGTGATCAGTGAACCAGGGAACAGGGACGGGGATTCTCAGGCGGCGCCGAGTTCCTGCACGATTGCGACTGACGATGAGGAGCCGATACGGTTGGCGCCGGCTTCGAGGAGGGAGCGGATTTGAGCGACGGTGCGGATGCGGCCTGCAGCTTTAACGCCGCAGCGAGCGCCGACTACTCCGCGCATGAGGGCGACATCGGCGGGAGTTGCTCCGCCGGAAGCGAAACCGGTAGCGGTGTTGATGAAGTCGGCGCCGGCCTGGATTGCGATTTCGGAGGCACGCAGCTTTTCTTCCATGGTGAGCAGGCAGGTTTCCAGATTCACTTTGAGGATGACGCCATGATGATGGGCCACGTGCACCACGGAATGAACGGTGCGCTGGACGGCTTGATGATTGCCACTCTTCAGAAGGCCGATGGGAAGAACCATTCCGAGCTCGCGAGCACCGAGGCGGATGAGCGCCGAGGCCTCGTGGCGCAGTGCGGAGACAAGGGACGCGCCAAAAGGGAAACCGATGACAGAGCCAACGGGAATGCCGGTGCCTGCGAGAAGATTCACAGCGGCGGATGCCCAGACGGGGTTGACTATGACAGAGGCGAAACGGAAGCGAGCAGCCTCGGCACAAAGGTTCTCTACTTGCTGACGCGTGGCATCGGGTTTGAGCACCGTGTGATCAATGACAGCGGCGAGGGATTGCCAATTGGCGAGGGTTGCGGCAGAAAAAGCAGCCGAGTCGAAGGTCCCATTGTCAAAATCCAAATCAGGTACCTGGGCCGTGCTGGAAGCGGTCATCGGGGGAAGCTCCTTGCGTTCAGCAGGCACCGCTCCTGGGGCGGTTGCCAAGGTTTCCGGGAGACGAGTATACGGCCCGCCGAACCGGGAACCAAATGAATAGATGCAAAAGAGGGCCGCGGGACCTAACGATGGTGTAAACGATTGTGTTATGAATGCCGGCGCCCGACGGCTACGGGTTTTGGCCCGGGGCCATGATGCAGATATCGGGTAGGTTGCGGTAACGCTCGCCGAAGTCCATGCCGTAGCCAATGACAAAGAGGTTGGGGATGGAGAATCCGACGTAATCTGCCTCGATTTTCTCGATGCGCCGCGAGGGCTTGTCGAGGAGCGTGGCGATGCGCAGGGATTTGGGATGCTGCTGCAGAAAAAGCTTGCGCAGATAGGCGAGCGTGAGGCCGGTATCCAGAATGTCTTCGACGATGAGAACATTCTTGCCCTCGATGGGCTGATCCAGATCCTTGATGACTTTAACCGCGCCGGAGGAGCGTTGGCCGTTGCCGTAACTGGAAACGGCGACAAAGTCGAAGGTGGCGTCCGCCTGGATGGCGCGCGAAAGATCGACGAGAAAGAAGGCCGCGCCCTTGAGCACGCCGATCATGACCAGCTTTTCGCCGTTCAGGTCGCGTGTGATCTGCGCACCCATTTCGGCAACGCGTTCTGCGATCTGCTGGCGGGAGTAAAGGACATCGAGGCCTTGATATGTCATGGTTGCCATGCAAACAGTATCGCCCGAATTTCGATTTGGACAAGCTGTGTAAATCGGGGGCAGAAAATGGGAAAGGCAGTGGAGCCAGCGTCGTTAGCGGTGCTAGCGGAGTTGGGGCGCCGCAAAGCAGCGGATTGCGGTGACCGCACGTCTATACTTAAAGAGCGATGCTTCCCTATTTGCATGTCGGTACATTTCACCTGCCCACCTTCGGTTTGATGCTGTGGGTGGCGGTTGTGATTGCGGCGATTGTGGCCGACCGGGCTTTCAAGCGGGCACACATCAGCGCGGATGCTGTGGGAATGGTGGCAGTTGCGCTTGTGGTAGGCCTGATTGGCTCGAAGATATGGCACGTGCTCGATTCGCCTGAGGAATTCCAGGTCGAACGCTGGCGGGTCTTGTGGGATAACGCCGGATTTGCGTGGTATGGAGGTTTGACCTTCGGCATCGCGGCGCTGTTGCTGATGGGCTGGCGGGCAAAGATTGGCGTCCTGCGCACGCTGGATTTGCTGGCTCCTGCGGCGGCGATCGGGTATGGCGTGGGGCGGGTCGGGTGCTTTCTCTCGGGCGACGGCTGCTACGGGATCGCGATCAACACTGTGCACATTTTCGGGTTCGCGTTTCGTGCATGGGGAATGGCTTTTCCGAACGGGATCGTGGCGGTTGATTATCCGGTCTACCCCACACCCCTCTATGAACTAGGCACGGGACTACTGATCGGATGGTTCCTGTGGTGGCGGCTGGGAAAGCCCCATGCCACGGGGGCGATCCTGGGGCAGTACCTGGCGCTCTCCGGACTAGCTCGCTTTCTGGTTGAATTTATCCGGCGCAACCCGAAGGTTCTTTGGGGCTTATCAAATGCACAACTGGCAAGTGCAGGCGCTGCCGTGGTTGGTGTCGCGCTTACGTTGTGGGTGTCCACGCGGCCCGCGCGCGTGACAGAAAAGACTCCGGCGCAGGTGGCGAAGACGGCATAGGGCTACCTCAATTTACCGGGATCTATCGAAATATGAAATCGATTGGAGGTGCGGTTCGCCGGCGAAATCCATGCTGGAACAAACTAGAAGCAGGTCCCTCGACTCCGCTTACCCCATATTCGCTTTGCGAATACGGGGCCCCAAACGCGCTTCGCTCGGGATGACAATCTCACAATTTTCTTATTCAACAACTTAGCCGGACCGTATATGTCGCCGGGGCCAAGAATCATTCGTGGCTTTTGACCCAGAGAACATCACCGCGCTCGCCGCTTGCGAGGGCCCGCGACTTGTGAGCGCTCAAATCGATCAGGGCCAGGAAATGTGCCCCCGATTCCTCTTCAACGACAACGAGCCGCTTCCCATCCGGTGAGATCGACGGGAAGTACATTTCCAAGTTTTTGTCTCTGGCAATCTCCTCGAGGTTGGTTCCGTCCAGGTTCACTCGGAAGATTGCGGATCTGTGATGATCGTCGTCCGTAAAAACGATTGAGGCTCCGTCAGCGCCCCAGGTTGCAGACGGTATAAGTGAGCGTGTATCGGCGACCTTCCGTTCGCCAATACGGTCGGCGCCAATGACCCAGATGGATGCTGGTGCGCTGCGCGTCTCCGGCGCCCGAAGAAACAAAAGCTTTTGGCCGTCTGGCGACCAGCGTGGGAGAGACCCGAGTGCGAAAGGGTGAATCTCTGAACGCACAAGGTCCAGCACCATGACGGCTGGACCCTTATTGGTCTCGGCATTGAATGCGATTTTGAGCCCGTCCGGTGACCAGGCTGGAGCGCATGGACAGCCCTCAATTTTGGTCAGCTGAGTCCGCTCGTCCCGTTGGTTTTCACCACCATAATTTGTGTGTATTGCCGCCCGCCGCCGGGCAGTCCGCAAAAGGCCACGTAGCGGCCATCCGGAGACAAGGCTGGAGTCAATCCATCGGCGATCTTTCTTGGCCGGGATCCTGCCGGATCGGTCACAAGAATATCATCGGTTGGATCAAAAACAACGGACTCGGTGAGTGGCGAAGGAGCGGTAAGCGGCGAAGGAAGATCGCGTTTAGCCGAGGAGTACTGAACTACCATTTTCCCAACTTTCCAGGCTTGGGCGTTGTCGGAATCTTGACCGCTTGCGGTATTCGGGAGAACGAGAACGCAGCACACCGCCAGCATGAGCGGAAGCAAGGTTGTTCGGATCATGGCGGCATTATGCGCCCGCGCGGAAATTGATTCAACGGCGGACAAATCAAGTCAGCGAAGAAATCGGTTGGAGGGCCCAGGCGACGTGGTGATCCATGTCATGGCCGTCGCGGCCGCTTAAAGGTTTTGGTGATTTGTGACACATGTGACGACGCGCACAGCCAGCCATCCTTTGTACTGGGTAACTTCGGTCACATTAGCCGGCAAATCTCAAGGTTGCATTTGCCCTCCCAAAGATTCCTGGGATTTGCCGGTGAAGTAGCGTGAGCGAGGTAGGCATGGGTCAATCGATTTGGCAATCAATGGAAAAGAAGGGCTACAGCCGCAGAGATTTTCTGCAGTTCTGTACCGCAGCCGCGGCCATGACGGGGCTGGGCAAGACGGGCGTGGCCCAGGTCGTTTCGGCCTTTGAAAAGAAGGAAAAGCCGGCAGTGGTGTGGATGCACTTTCAGGAATGCACCTGCTGCAGCGAGTCGTTCATTCGATCGTCGCACCCCATTGTGGCGGACGCGTTGCTCGACGTGCTTTCGCTGAACTACACCGAGACGCTGATGGCGGCCTCGGGGTTCCAGGCAGAGAAAAGCCTGAACGACACCATCAAGAACAACAAGGGCAAGTACATCGTGCTGGTAGAGGGCGCCGTACCCACCAAGGACGGTGGCGTGTACTGCATGGTGGGCGGAAAAACCGCGGAATCGATTCTGCAGACTGTTGCCGCGGATGCGGCGGCGATTGTGGCCTGGGGCAGTTGCGCATCAAACGGCTGCGTGCAGGCAGCAAAGCCAAACCCGACTGGAGCAACGCCGATTTCGAAGCTCGTGGACAAACCGGTGATCAACGTACCCGGATGCCCGCCGATTGCCGACGTGATGATGGCCGTGGTCACACACCTGCTGGTGCTGGGACAAGTTCCAGCACTGGACAGCCTGGGTCGGCCCAAAGAATTCTACGGCCGCCGCGTGCACGATACATGCTATCGCCGCCCCAATTACGATGCCGGGCTCTTCGTGGAGTCGTTCGACGACGAGAATGCGCGCAAGGGATATTGCCTGTACAAGATGGGTTGCAAGGGTCCCGTTACTTACAACGCCTGCTCAGTGGTGAGTTGGAATGAAGGGACGAGCTATCCCATCCAGTCGGGCCACGGCTGCATCGGTTGCAGTGAAGCAGGGCTTCTGGGATAACGGTCCGCTGTATCAGCACCTGTCCTCGTTCCCCGGATTCGGCATCGAGAGCACGGCCGACACCATTGGCACGGCAGTAGGCGTGGCCACGCTGGCTGGAGTTGCGGCCCACGCGGTGGTGACCAACATACGCAAGCGCAGCGTGATTGCTGAAGTGCACGCTGAAGATCAAAAGGAGTCCTAAAGAGCCATGGCAACACGCGTAGTCGTCGATCCCGTAACTCGCATTGAAGGCCACCTGAGGATTGAGGCGGTGGTGGAAAACGGCGTCATTACCGACGCCTTCAGCGCCGGCACCATGATTCGCGGCCTGGAAAAGATTCTCATGGGCCGCGATCCGCGCGATGCCTGGGCAATCACCGAGCGCGTGTGCGGCGTGTGCACCACAGTGCATGCGCTGGCCAGCGTTCGCTCCGTGGAAGATGCGCTGGGTATCACCGTTCCGCCCACGGCAGAGCTGATCCGCAATATCATGCTGACCACGCAGTACGTGCAGGATCACGTGATCCACTTTTATCACTTGCATGCGCTGGACTGGGTGGACATTGTCAACGCGCTGAAGGCCGATCCAAAGAAAGCGGCGGAGCTAGCGCAGTCGTTCTCAAAGTGGGACAAGAACACCACCGCATATTTCACGGCAGTGCAGGACAAGATCAAGGCTTTTGCCGCAAGCGGACTGGGCATCTTCGCCAATGGCTACTGGGGCCACCCGGCCTACAAGCTGCCGCCCGAGGTGAACCTGATTGGCGTGGCTCACTACCTGGACGCGCTGGAATGGCAGAAGGAAATCGTCAAGATCCACGCTGTCTTCGGTGGCAAGAATCCGCACCCAAATTATCTGGTGGGCGGCGTGCCTTGCTCCATCAACGTGAACGAAGTGGCGGCCATCAACTCCGAGCGGCTGAACCTGGTTTCGCGGCTCATCAGCCAGGCAGATGAGTTCATCAACGAAGTTTATATACCCGATCTGCTGGCCGTGGCCTCGTTCTACAAAGAGTGGGCGAAGTACGGCGGCGGGTTGCATAACTATCTGTGCTACGGCGAATTCCCGACCAAGGGTTATAACCATCCGGAAGCATTCAAATATGCGCGCGGCGCAGTGCTGAATCGCGATTTGAGCAAGGTATACCCCGTCAACGCGCGCGACGACCAGGAGATCAAGGAGTACATTGCGCACTCGTGGTACAGCTACGAGGGCGGAGACAACGTCGGCATACATCCGTGGGCCGGCGAGACCAAGATCAACTACTCGGGTCCAAAGCCACCGTTCGAGACCCTGGAAGGCTACGACAAATACTCCTTCCTGAAGACGCCGCGCTGGAAAGACAATGCAATGGAAGTGGGGCCCTTGGCGAGGCTGCTGGTTTCGTTTGCGGCTGGCCACGCGGATGTGAAAGAAACCGTGGGCGCGGTGCTGGGCAAGCTGGGAGTGCCGGTGGACGCACTCTTCAGTACGCTGGGCCGCACGGCTGCGCGGGGCATCGACGCCGCACTGGCCATGATCTGGCTCAAAGAGTTCTACGGCGAGTTAATGGAACGCGTGAAGATCAACGAGGTGTCAACCTTCAACGGAGAAAAGTGGGAACCGAAGAGCTGGCCCGCGGATGCTGAAGGCGTGGGATTGGTTGAAGCTCCTCGTGGCGCTCTGGCGCACTGGATCAAGATCCACAACGGCGCCATCGACAACTATCAATTGGTTGTGCCAACGACGTGGAACGGCTCGCCGCGCGACGCCAAGCAGCAGCACTCGTCGTTCGAGGCCGCACTGATTGGCACGCCGGTTGCCAAGCTCGATGAGCCGGTAGAAATCATTCGCACCATCCATTCCTTTGACCCGTGCTTGGCCTGCGCCGTGCATCTTTACGATCCGCAGGGACGGCACCTTCACCAGGTTTCATTCGAGTAAGGGCGATGAGCACACAAACCACTGGTGTAAAAGATGTGTTTCGGTTGAACGGCGGCGCGCCGATCGAGTACCGGCGCGTGTACGTGTGGGAGATGCCGGTCCGCGCTTACCACTGGATTAACGCGATCGCGCTGGTACTGCTGTGCATCACCGGCTACATGATCGGCCGCCCCATGCACCTCGAAAACGCACCGGAGGCCTACCAGCAGTATTGGTTTGGGTGGGTGCGATTTATCCATTTTGCCGCCGCTTACATTTACTTCTTCAACTTTCTGGCGCGGCTCTATTGGGGATTTGTCGGAAACAAGTACGCCAAGTGGAACAATTTCTTCCCGCTCACCAAGAAGCAGCGGCAGGAGATTGTGGACGTAATCAAGACGGACGTGCTGCAGACAAAGATGCACGGCGAAATCTCTACGGGCCACAACTCGCTGGCGGCGTTCATCTACTTCCTGACCTTTCTAGCTTTCGTCGCTCAGTCTATTACCGGGTTTGCGCTGTATTCGAGCATGAGCCACTCCTGGTTGCCGCACATGTTTACATGGATTGTTCCGTTGCTCGGCGGCGAGATGGGAGTGCGCTTCTGGCACCACTTGCTGTTGTGGTTCTTCGTGGGCTTTATCGTCGTTCACATTTATCTTTCGTTCTATCACGACTATATTGAGGGGCGCGGCACGGTATCCTCGATCATCGGTGGATGGAAGTTTGACCGGGTGACAGAAGCAGGGAGCAAGGGAACGAGTGAGCAAGGGAACGAGAAGGCAACGACAAAGGACTAGGGACTAGAAGAGGCCGTCACTGCTGGAAGCATTTGGAGATCGCCAGCAGGACGAGGGGTGTTGGTGGGCGCGCAGAATAAAACGCTCGTGCTGGGACTGGGCAACGTCATCATGGGCGATGAGGGCGTCGGTGTTCACGTGGTGCGGGAACTGGAAAAGCACACGATGCCTGCAGGCGTGGAGTGTCTTGACGGCGGGACGGGCGGATTCATTCTGCTGGAGCCGCTGCAAAACGCAGACCGGATCATCCTGATTGATGCGGCATCGGACGGAAACCCTCCCGGGACGGTGACGCGCACGACGCCGCGCTTCTCACGCGACTATCCGCCTACTCTCACGGCGCACGATATCGGCGTGAAGGACCTGCTCGACGCGTTCTATATCCAGGGCGGATCGCGCGATGTAACGCTGTATGCCATCACCATCGATCCGCATCAGGCGATCTCAATGGATCTCTCCACGGACTGCGCCAAGGCCGCGCAAGTGGCTATTCACGAGATTCTTGCGGAACTGGGTGCGAGTGCAGCCGGCGCTTGACCGCGAGATTTTAGTGGAAGTGGAAGCTCCGGCTTAATCCGACGCTGTTTGAGCCAGAAAGTTGCTGTGCTCGCGCAGCGCCCAGCCTGGCTCCGCGACGGCCAGGAGCGTTCGAAAGCGCGGTTTGGAATTCCTTCAATGCCAAGGAAGGCTGATTCTGCTCCAGTAGCAATTGACCGAGTTGTTCGCGGGCAGGAATAATCGGCCCCGGCGTTACTGGCAATTTTTCGATTGCATCCTCTTCATCGGCTGCATTGCGCAGCAGTTCCACAGCTTCATTCGGCTTGTTATTGGCCTGCGCAGACCAGGCCTCTACTTCGCGGATCTGAATGGCGACCTGAGCGGCCCAATAATCCACGCCCGCGACGTGAAGTCGTTCTTCGATTCGCTCGAGCCTTTCGATCTCCACGCGCGCAGCGTTGGGATGCCCCGTTCGCGCAAGCCCAAGACTCCGGGCCCAGAGCGCAAGTGCAACCACCTGAGGTGGCGCTTTTTCAGGAGGAACAATGGTTGCGGCATCGGACCAACGGCCGCGCTCGACATCAAAGCGAATCGGCATTGCGGTAAAGGCATAGGCAATTTTGAAATCGCTCTGGTCGAGATCATGCATCGCCTTCAACTGCCGGACCAACCGGCTTGCCTCCTGATCCTGTCCTGTCTGGAGATACGCATAGACCAGGTAATCCATCGCATGTAACTCTTCGCCGGTGTCACCGACCCGACGGGCTGCCTCCGATGCTGCAAGATTCGAAAGAATCGATTCATTCCATAACCCCAAGCGCGTAAAGATATGCGATGGCATATGCAATGCGTGCGGCGCAGAGGGGGCGATTTGGGAATAGGCTCTGGCGGCAGCCAATCCGCTCTTCGCCATTTCCGCGTTGTCGCAGGCATGGATTAGATAGTGGGCGATTCCCGGATGCGCCGGATACGCCCGATAAAGCGGTTCAAGCAAGTCTGCTGCGAGTTTTTGTCTCGAGTGAGTCTTGTCGGCGGGGGAAGCGTTTGCGAGCAATGCCAGCGCATAGAACACCTGGGCCTCGACGTCGCCCGTGTTCTGTGAGGCTACAACACTCATTGCGCGCTCGTACTGCGATACCCGGAACGAGTATGGAACGGTGTCGGCGTTTTCAAAGATCAGGCCCAGCGCCCGGATCAACCCGCGCTCGCGCTCTGTGCCGGCGCCAATTTGTTCTGCCAGCCTGATTTCCTTCTCTGAATCTGCGTTGGTCGAGGATGAAAGGGGTGGGTCCCAGAGCGGGTGAAAGTTGGTCATCGCCACGCCCCAATGTGCAATCGCACAGTAAGGATCTCGAGCAGCTACGTTCTGAAATGCACTTTGTGC
Source organism: uncultured Acidobacteriaceae bacterium (assembly GCA_963841365.1). GTDB lineage: Bacteria > Acidobacteriota > Terriglobia > Terriglobales > Acidobacteriaceae > Telmatobacter. Next base: position 165,595 of record CAWJDG010000029.1, on the reverse strand, counting down.
GGCGGTATACGCAAAGGAGTGCAGAAGCGCCACACCTCGATTGAAGTCGTCCTGAACCCCGGGCGCGCAGGAAGTCGGGAACGAAACCTTGCCCAACTTCTCAGGCGCGCCGTGATCATGGGTTTCCTGTGCTGATGTGAAGGGAAGAAAGAGCGCCAGAAAGAGAAGGAGTCGCAATCGGTAGAGCATTCCGATACTCCTTTTGTGGAGGGGCCAGGCTTTGGTAACCGGATCGTACATGGATTGCTGGGACATCGCAAACTGCGCGAATGTCGCCAGAATCCGGATTCCAGCGGGAAACTGGCTTGGCAGTGCTCTATGATGGTCCAGTGATTGAGGGCCCGCATTTGCAATTCGGACCAATTTAGTCTATATTCCCTTTATGGAAGGGATGACCTGTTGTCGCTGCTGTATGCCGCCCACGCGGCGCAGGTGACTTGGGTCTGAACTTCCGAACTCAAATCCAAGTTTCTTGTAGCCCGCGTCGCAGCCAAGCTGCCGCGGGATTTTTATTGCATTCAAACAAAGGATGATATGGACCAGAATCTTCCCCAAAAGGAAACGAAGGCGCAGAAGATGGAGCGCCTGAAACGCGAAAAGAACCCGTGGGAGGCCTTTGACGAGGTTCGTGCATTTGCTCGTGAAGGACGTTCGAGCGTTGTTCCTGAGTGGGCATCGGCGTACTTCAAGTGGTGGGGCGTTTACACCCAAGGCGACGGCGTAGGCGCGACCGGCGGTAAGGGCGGCGAAGGCCTGGCCAGCGACTGGTTCATGATGCGCATCGGCATTCCGAATGGCATAGTTTCTTCGAGCCAACTGCGCACGATCGGCGGCATCACGCGGAAATATGCGCGCAACCTGGCCGACATCACCGTCCGCCAGAACATTCAACTGCACTGGCTCAGCATCGAGTCGCTGCCCGAAATTGTGGAGGCACTCGACGCCATCGGGCTCTCGCCCAAGGGCGCATGCGGCGACGTGGTGCGCAACGTGACCGGCTGCCCCTTGGCCGGAGTTGCCGCGGACGAACTCATTGACGCTTCGCCGATTGCGCGTGCCATCGCTCGAGAGCTGACAGCAAATTCTGAGTTCTACAATCTGCCGCGCAAATTCAAGATCTCAGCAAGCGGCTGCCCTTCGTGGTGCACATATCCAGAGATCAATGACATTGGGCTCACGCCGGTGGAGCGCGATGGCGAAGTGGGCTATTCGCTGCGCGTGGGTGGAGGGCTTTCGAACGAGCCGCATCTCGCGGTACGCCTTGACGCCTTTGTGCGGCCGGACCAGGCGGTGCGCGTGGTGCGCGGCGTAACCGAGATCTTCCGCGACCAGCAGGGGCTGCGCGAGAGCCGTGATCGCGCTCGACTCAAGTACCTGTTCATGCGCGAAGGCTGGACGGCGGAGCGCTTCCTCGATGAGCTTCATGCGCGGATCGGCTTCAAGCTCGATCCGGGTGTGCAGGAAGAGGTTCCCAACGAGGCGTTGCGCGATCACGTGGGGATCCACCCGCAGCGGCAGCCGGGGTTGGCTTATGTTGGAGCCTCGGTGTTGCGCGGCCGGATGACAGGAGAGCAGCTTGAGGCCGCGGCAGAGCTGGCAGAGCGCTTCGGAAGCGGCTCGCTGCGGGCCACCATCTCGCAGAACCTGGTGATCGTCGACGTGCCTTACGCGAAGACGGGTGAGCTAGCGCGCGAACTGGGGCAGATTGGGCTTTATGTGGAGGCTTCGACTTTCTGGCGCGGAGCGATTGCGTGCACGGGCACAGAGTTCTGCAAGCTTGCCATTACTGAGACGAAGGGCTTTACGCGGTGGCTGGTGGACGAGCTTGAGGAGCGGCTGCCGCAGTTTGACCAGCAGCTGAAGCTGCACGTTACGGGCTGCCCAAACGGTTGCGGCCAGCATTGGATCGCGGACATCGGACTGGAGGGCAAGAAGATCAAGCACGAAGGCCAACTCACCGATGCGTATTACTTCTGCCTGGGTGGAGCGGTTGGCGAATATGCGGGCGTGGCGCGGCCGGTGGGCTATCGTTGTGCTGCGCCGCTGGTGCCTGAGGCGATTGAGCGGCTTCTGCGGAATTATCTGGCAGGGCGGCAATACGACGAGAGCTTGCGCTCGTGGTTTGCGCGGCACACGAATGACGAGCTGCGTGCACAGTTGTCCGGCGAAGTTCTGGCGCCAGTGGAGCGCGATTTGCCTACGGCGTGCGTGCCGCATGGAGTGGAGTGAGAAAGACAGGGAACGAGGGAACGAGGGAACGAGAAGACAGGGAACTAGGGAATAGGAGCTGGACTACGCGATGAGTTTGTTGCCAATCTTCCTGAAGCTTGACGGACGCAGATGCCTGCTGGTTGGCGCGGGAGCGGTGGCGCTGGACAAGATTGGCTCGCTGCTGAAGACGGGTGTGCGGCTGCGCGTGGTTGCGCCGCGGGCGCGGGCGGAGGTTCGCGAGCTGGCCGCAGAGGGGAAGCTGGAGTGGGTCGAACGGGCGTTTGAGCCTGCGGATCTCGATGGGAACTTTGTGGTGATCGCGGCGACGGATGTGCCGGAAGTGAATGCGGCGGTCTATCGCGAGGCAGTGGCGCGCGGCATTCCATGCAACAGCGTGGACGATATTCCCAACTGCGACTTCTTCTTCGGCTCCGTTGTGAACCGCGGCGAGTTGCAGATCGCCATCTCGACTGCGGGTGAAAGCCCAGCGGTTGCGCAACGGCTGCGGCGCGAGATCGAAGAACAACTGCCTGCGGATTTGGGACCATGGCTTGCGAGGCTTGGGGAACTGCGGCGCGAAGTGCTGGCGACTCAAGAACGCGGCGAAGAACGCAGGTTGCTGCTGCACGAATTGGCGCAGAGACAAATTTGCGATTCTGCGCTGTGCTCGACAAAACAGTTGGCGCGCAAGGGCAGGGAAATGCGAGCGGCGGCGGGAACAGCTTACCTGGTTGGTGCGGGGCCGGGCGACGTGGAATTGTTGACGGTGAAGGCGCTGCGGCTAATTGAGAGCGCGGATGTTGTGCTGCACGATGATCTTGTTCCGCAGGCAATTCTGGATTTGGCGGCCGCGGGGGCCGAGGTTGTGAATGTGGGGAAGCGCTGCGGCCTCAAGACCATTACTCAGGAAGAGATCAACGCGCTGATGATCGAGCACACGCGTGCGGGGCGTAGCGTGGTGCGATTGAAGAGCGGCGATCCGCTACTGTTTGGGCGCGCGGCCGAAGAGATGGCGGCTCTGGGCGAGGCGATGGTTCCGTTTGAAATTGTGCCGGGCGTTTCTGCTGCGTTTGCTGCCGCGGCGGCCATCGGCTGCTCGCTCACCGATCGCGATTGGGCCTCGAACGTGATTCTTTCAACGGGGCACCATGCGCAGTCGCACAATCGCGCGGCGCTGCCGGCGCTTGAAGATGCGACGCGCGTCGTCTACATGCCAGGACGGGACCTGACTTTGCTTGCAGCCGAGTGGATGGCCGAGGGGCTGCCCGCGGATTTGCCGTGCGCGGTGGTTTCGCGGGCCGCGCAACCGGGCCAGCAGGTAGTGCACACCACTCTGGGTGCGCTTGGCGGGACTGAGCCTGCGGCGGCTCCGAGCCTGCTGCTCGCGGGATGGGCGGTGCGGGAACGTGGTGTTGCCGAGCGGCTGCTCGAGGATGCCGACGCGATGACGCGTTAAGAACAGGGAACAGGGAACAGTTCGTCGTTCTCAGCTCGTAGTCCACAGTCCGTGGTGGGCCGTTTTAGGCGCCCCCAGGGCTCCTTTCACATTCTCACAGTTTCACAGGTAGGGTGCCCCCCATTCCCCCGCCGGGTCTGGCAAGGCTATTCTTCTGTTTTCAGTGAGTTGCGTGGTGGGGTTCACCCGTAAGCCCTCTGTTTTTCAGGACTTTCAAAACTAAATTCTTCATAACAGAGGTTCTTTCGACCGTGTGCGGGCGCGCAAAACAGCCGAGACAACTCAAGCGTGCGGGACTGAATTAATCCAATCCCAGAGTAGCGAACTGCAGGAAATAAACTGCAAAAAGATTGTCGTGGGAAGCGATTGAAAAGAATGGAGAAAGGAAGATCGTGGGCGGCAGCGGGCTTGACTTGGCGGTGGAGTGAACGCGCGGTGCCACGGCGGGTTAGCAAGTCGGTGACCCAGCGGGGCTTTCGGCGTACCCATCCCTCGTCGAGAACCGCACCGAGGAGGGGAACGGCCTGATTCCTCTACAATCTGGGAATTGCGATGCAGGGCGGAGTGGGGGCGGCGATGCGAGATTTTGGTTTGATGACGAGGCCTGCGAAGCGGCGCTTGGCGAGTGCTGCGGTTGAGATCTGCTTCATTGCCGGGGTTGGTTTGGCTGCGGCGCAGGCGCTGGCTGCGACAACGAATCCGCAACCACCGACCGCAGCAATAACTTCGCAAGCACCAACTGCCAGGGAAAGGCCGCCGCGACCTACGCCGCCGACGCGCGATGCGGACACGCCGGGATATGTTGCGGCGAAGGAACTGCCGGACGGCGCCGTTCCTGCGGCGACTGCCGATGGGAACTTTATCATCGGGCCTACGCATGATCCTGCGCCGGAGATGACGGCGCACGACGGCGTTCCCCAGGGAACGGTGTACGAGTTCACGATGAGCTCGGCCGACAGCAAGATTTATCCCGGCATTGCGCGTGATCCGGGACCGATCGGCACCGTTGATCCCACGGACCCGGCGAAGCTTGTGGTCACGACGAGCCATCCTGCGCCTTACACGCGGCGCATGGCGGTGTACGTGCCAAAGCAGTACGTGCCGGGAGCGGTTGTGCCGTTTATTGTCGGCGCTGATGGGCCGGATAGGCTGCTTTTTACGGCGCTCGATAACCTGATTGCGGAAGGACGCGTGCCGGTGATGATCGCCATCTCGATTGGAAATGGCAGCGGAGACGCGCAGGGAAGCGAGCGCGGACTGGAATATGACACCATGTCTGGCTTGTATGCGGAGTTCGTCGAGGCTGAAGTGCTTCCGCTGGTTGAGGCGAAGTTTCACGTGAAGTTGACGGATGACCCTAATGGGCGCGCGACGATGGGCGGGAGCTCAGGTGGGTCGTGCGCGCTGAGCATGACGTGGTATCACCCGGAACTCTATCACCGCGTGCTGACTTACTCCGGCACCTATGTGAATCAACAGTGGCCTTACAATCCGCAGACGCCGCATGGCGCGTGGGAGTATCACGAGCACCTGATTCCGGACAGTCCGCGCAAACCGCTGCGCATCTGGATGGAGGTGGGCGATCGCGATCTGCTCAATCCCGGTGCGCTGCACGAAGGCATGCATGACTGGGTGGTTGCGAACGAGAATATGGCACACGTGCTGGCCGCGAGGGGCTACCACTATCAATTTGTGTTCGCGCGCAACGCCGGACATACCGATCGCACGGTGAAGCAGCAGACGCTGGCGGAAGCGCTGGAATACGTGTGGCAGAGGTATCCGCGGGCGGGGGCTGGCAAGTGATCGGCATGCACGGCAATCACAAATAAATGATGTTTTTAAGGTGCCTTTGGCCGAGGCTCTTGACAATCTACTATACGTGTAGTAATTCTGCCTACACAGATAGGAGACGAACGTGGGAGCACCCAAGTTATCGAAACTCGAGTTTCAGATCATGGAGGCGCTGTGGGGGAAAGGCGAGGCATCGGCAAGTGAGTTGTCGATCCGCGAAATTCTGGATGCGCTGCCGGCCCGGCGCAGACCAGCGTACACGACTATTCAAACTACGGTGTACCGGATGGAAGCGAAGGGCGTGGTAAAGCGCGTGCGGAAGGTAGGAAATTTTCACCTGTTTGCGGCGGCGATTTCGCGTGATGCGGCACAGCGCAGGCTGATTGACGAGCTGCTAGCGCTGTTTGGCGGGCGGCCGCAGCCGGTGATGGCGCACCTGGTCGAGACGGGCAAGCTGAGCATGGAAGACGTGAAGGAGGCGGAAAAGCTGTTGCGCAAGTTCTCTGAGAAGGAGAAACGGTCATGACGGTTCCGGCGTATTGGAACGGGGACTGGACAGCGGCGGTGGTGAATCACCTGTGGCAGTCGACGGTGGTGGTGGGTGTGGCGTGGGTGCTGGCGTGGGCGCTGAGGAAGAATCATGCGCGGGTGCGGTATTGTGTGTGGTTCGCCGCGAGCTTGAAGTTTCTGCTGCCGTTTTCGCTTCTGATGGCGGCGGGGGAGTGGATGCGGTCACAGATGGCGACGCCCGTGGTTGTGCAACCGGTGGTTGCGAGTGTGATGGAGCAGATGGCGCAGCCGTTTGCGGGGAGGGAATTCTTCGACGCGACGCCTTCGGTGGCCGTGGTTCATCACGGGTTGCTGTTGGCGATGAATTGGTGGCTGGTGGCGCTGCTGGCGGTGTGGGCGTGCGGGGCGCTGACTGTGCTCCGGCGTTTTGCGCGGGGATGGTGGAGGGTTTACTCGGCGAAGCGAGATGCGCGAGCACTGGGGAGGATTGTCGCGAGCGGGTGGTTCGAGTGTGACGATACCCCAGGGGCTGAAACCCACCCAGGCTCAATACGGCCAATGCCGGGACTAAAGTCCCGGCCTACCGCTGACGTGCCGGTGCTTTTGTCGTCCGCGAAGATCGAGCCCGGGATTTTTGGAATTGTTCGGCCGGTGTTGCTGTTACCGGAAGGGATTCTGGAGCGGCTGACGGCGGAGCAGATGCGGGCGGTTGTGGCGCACGAGATGGAGCATGTGCGGCGGCGGGACAATTTGACGTTTGCAGTGCATATGGTTGTGGAGGCGCTGTTCTGGTTTTTTCCGCCGGTGTGGTGGATTGGCGCGCGGCTGATTGAGGAACGCGAGCGTGCCTGCGATGAGGCGGTGGTCGCAGCGGGCGGCGAGGCTGAAGCTTACGCCGAAGGAATTCTGAATGTTTGCAAGTTCTATGTGGAGTCGCCGGTGGCGTGCGTTGCGGGCGTGACGGGCGCGGACTTGAAGAAGCGGATTGTGCGGATTATGGCGGTGCGGATGGGACGGAAGGTGAGCTTGAGCGGGAAGATGCTACTTGCCGGATTGAGTGTGTTTGCCGTGGTTTTGCCTGTTTTCGCGGGATGGGGCCAGGCGCCGGTACGGCTCATTCATTCGGGAGACGGAGTGAGGTATGCGTTTGAAGTGGCGACGATCAAGCCGAGCCCGGATACAGCTTTGCCGACGTGGGTCATGATGTCACCGGCGCACTTTTCCGTGAAGGACATGAGCGTAGGCGACATGATCAAGTTTGCGTATGGAATTAAATCAGACGAGCAACTGGTGGGAGCGCAGAGTTGGCTGAAGACGGAGCATTTCGACATCCAGGCGAAGGCGAGCGCGGCGGACATTGCGACATTCCACAAGCTTGACTTCGACCATCGGATCGCTATGTCGGGGCTTTTTTTGCAGGCGTTGTTGCAGGATCGGTTCCAACTGAAGGCGCAGATTGAGACGCGCGAATTGCCGGTGTACGCGCTGGTGGTCGCCAGAGACGGAATCAAGATGAAGGAAGTGCAGGCGGAGTTACCTCCACCGGGCGAGCAACCGGGCCCCCCGGGCCCACATCTTCCCATGCTCCGGCCCACAGGCCCGAATCAGTACACAGCGACGGCATGGCCGATGAATCAGTTGACGGACTGGCTCTCGCATTTTTACGAGGTGGGCAACCGGCCAGTGGTGGATGAGACCGGGTTAAAGGGCAGCTATGACTGGGTGCTCAGCGGAGTCGCGCAGCGTGCTCCAGCGCCCGGGGATGCCGATGGAATCTCGGCGCACGAGGCGCCGGTTTCGCTTTTCGCGGCATTGCCCGAGCAGCTTGGCTTGAAGTTGGTGCCGGAAAAGGCTCCAACAGAAGTGCTGGTGATCGAGAAGATCGAGCAGCCGACGGCGAATTGAAAAGCGCAGGGAGCTAGAGAGCGAGGGAGCATGCGCAGATTGAATTGGCTCTGGAGCCTGTTGTTTGGCGCGGCGGCGGTAGCGACTTTTGCGATGACTCTTGCCTTCGGATTGGCGCAGGCGCAGCAAAGTGCAGCGCCACAAAGCGACGAAGCAGCCAAGTCACCCGAGTTTGAGGTGGCCACAATCAAACCCAGCAGGCCGGGCGCCGATGGCTCGACGTATGCATTTGCCCCTGGCGAAGGGCTGAAAGTGACGAACGGCACGCTGAAGGGAATGATTGAGATGGCTTACAACGTCCGTGATTTTCAGATCGCGGGAGGGCCAGGATGGATCGGCTCGCAACAGTTCGACATTGTTGCAAAGAGCGCGGAGAGCGACGCCGGATCACAGGCCGGCAATTCTACGGTGAGCGTTGACGAGACGCGGGTGCGGCTTCGGGCACTGCTTGCACTTCGTTTTGAGCTCAAGGTCCACACGGAGACTAAGGAATTGCCGATCTATATTCTGGCAGTGGGCAAGAATGGCTCGAAGCTGGCGGAGCCCGGCGATGAAAATGCCGAGGCGAGCTCACCGGCCGGCATTAATGCGCGCTGCGGCGAGATGATCGGCACGAGCACAACGATGACGAACCTGGCTTACAAGCTGTCGGTGCAACTCGACCGTCCTGTTGTGGACCAGACCGGACTCATGGGGAAATACAATTTTCAACTTTCATGGTCGCCAGAGGCCGGTCCTTGCTCTACGCAGACACACATTGACAATTCCGACGTTGGGGCGAGGGCGGCTGACGGCCCATCGCTCTTTACGGCGATCCAAGAGCAGCTCGGATTGAAACTGGAGTCGCAGAAGGGACCGGTGGAGGTTCTCGTGGTTGATCTTGTAGAGCAACCGTCGGAGAACTGAAAAGGTAGAGAACAAGAAAACAGGGACTAGGGACGTAGGGACTAGGGACTAGAGAACAGCGCACAGCTAACAGCTAGCAGTTGGCGGGGAACAGCGGAACTTGATTGCTGGGAACAAAGGGGCGGGCGATGGTGTCTAAATGAATAAGTTCCTGGCGGGTTGTGTGTGTTGGCGCTGTGCCGCTGCGGTGTGTGAGGTCGAATGCCGTTTTGCAGAGTTGAGTGTGGTCCGAAGGTTTTATTTGGCGCGGTGATGTTGGCAACAGTGATGCTGACGGCTGGCGGACTGGTGCGAGCGCAGCAAGCCGGCGCGCAGGAAGGCGGGGCGCAGTTGCTGCATCCGCATGACGGGTCGGCGCCGTCGTTTGAAGTGGCGACGGTGAAGCCGAGCAACGGCAACAGCGGCCTGACGAATTATGGAATTGCCGAGGGACGGTTCAAAGCAGACAATGCAACGGTCGCCGAACTCATCAAGCTCGCGTATGACGTGAGGTCGGACGATCAGCTCGAGAAGGGGCCGGATTGGACGAGCTCGGATCGGTTCGACATTGACGCCAAGATCGCGGACGCGGATGCGGTGGCGCTGGAGAAACTTGCTCCCACGGAGAGATTCGACCAATACCGGCTCATGGTGCAATCGCTGCTTGTGGATCGGTTCAAGCTGAAGGTGAGCACGCGTGAAAAAGTGCTGCCGGTTTATGCGATGGTGGTGTCCAGGGATGGTCCAAAACTGACGGCCACGGAGAGCGGAAAGCAGCACATGCCGTGGCTGTGGGGCGGATCGAAGGGCGACTTGCATGCGGCGAGCGTGTCGATGAGTTTCTTTGCCGGCTGGCTTTCAGGCAAGGCGGACGCGGGCGGACGAGTAGTGGTAGACGAGACGGGATTGAACGGGATCTATGATTTCACGCTGAAATGGACGCCGATGGATAGTGCAGCCGGGGTATCGGCGGAATCGAGCGCAAGCGCGCAAGGAGCGGGAGGGCATGGCCTCGATGTAGAAGGGCCGTCGCTGTTGACAGCGCTAACAGAGCAGCTTGGATTGAGACTGGAGCCGCGGAAGGCACAGGTGGGGGTGCTGGTGATCGATCATGTGGAGCGGCCGGGGGAAAACTAGGGAGCAGCAGACAGCTAGCAGGGAACAGGGCGGACTTGTCGGCAAGCTAGCTCGTTGGGGGCGCGGCAATCCTTGGGGACCGGTTACAAAAATGCTGGGAACGGAGGAAACAAAGGAATCGTACAGCCGTCTTAAGGGTAGTCCCAGGTCATGGTTGCAGTTGTTGAATGTCTTCTAAGTCGCTGCTCCGTGGTGTTTCCGCGCGACCAGCGGAAACACAGTTTTGGGAACCCGGCGTGATCGCGTCGGCTTGGTTGGGTCTGCTTCGGAGTTCTGTAACGCTGGAGCTACCGCGCCGGTGTATTCTTCTCCGGACCGGTAAAAATTGGCCGTTGGCGTTTTTCGCGATGATCGCGAGGTGCGCAGAAGGGAAGTTTTTGTGATGGGATCGAATGGGGCAGGATGCAAGCAACAATTCAGCAGGATGGCGTTGCGAGGGCTGGCGGCGTTTACGGCGCTGGCGATTGCGGTGGTGATTGCGACGAACGGAGTTGGGGCGAATGGGCAGGCCGCGGCTGGAGCAGGCGCGCCCGCTGCGGCGCAAAGTACTGCGCCAGCGGCTGAACCGGCTGGTCAGAACCAATCGACGGCGATCACGGCGGTTTCGCCAATGGATGTGCTGGGAATCTGGCAGGGAACGCTGCATGCGGGCCGGGATCTGCGGACGGAGTTGAAGATTACGCAAGCCGCCGCTGGTGAGTACAAGGCGACCTTTTACAGCATTGACCAGGGCGGGCAGCCGATTCCGGTGACGAAGACGACATTTGAGAATGGCGCGCTCATCTTCACGATCGACATGATCAGCGGGAAATTTGAAGGGAAAATGTCGCCTGATGGCAAGACGATTGTCGGGACCTGGTCGCAGGGGCCGAACCCGCTGGCGCTGACACTGGAGCGGACAACGCCGGACAATGCGTGGCCGATTCCCGAGCCGGTCAAGCCGATGGCCGCGGATGCGAATCCGGGATTCGATGTGGTGACAATCAAGCCGAGCCAGCCGGGCGCACGAGGCAAGGGCTTTGGCTATGACCCCCCAAATCACCCCAATCAATTCATAACGTTGAACACGAACATGAACGATCTTGTCGCCTTTGCTTATGGAATGCACACCAAACAGATCGTGGGCGCGCCGGCGTGGTTCGATACAGATCTGTTTGACATTGATGGAAAACCCGATGTCGAAGGCCGGCCGAGCTTGCACCAAGAGGAATTGATGGTGCAAAAACTGTTACCGGATCGATTTGCTCTCAAGTTTCACCATGAGCAGCGCGAGCTTTCTGTTTACATCATCACGGTGGCGCCCAGTGGGCCAAAAATGACGAAGACCGCGGCGGGGCCAAACGATCCGCAAGGATTTGGCTTCAGGGGGCTTGGCGATCTGTACGTCCGGAATATGAATATGAAGGAATTTGCATCGTGGATGCAGTCGGGGGTGATGGATAGACCGGTCGTCGATCATACCGGACTCACAGACAAGTACGACTTTCATTTGAAATGGACGCCGGATGACTCGCAGTTCGCGCAGTTCCGCGGCGTCACTGGCCCGCAGCCGCCGGCAGCGGGCGACAATCCTGATGCGCCGCCGAGCCTGTACACGGCGGTACAGGAGACGCTTGGATTGAAGATCGAGGCCGGAAAGGCGATGGATGATGTGATTGTGATTGATCACGTGGAGAAGCCGTCGCCGAATTGAAAAAGCAGGGAACAGGGAACAGAGACTTACCCAGCGGCAGGCTATGAAGCCGTGACCTTCAATGGGGATTTTGCGCAGCCTGACCCGGTGTCCACTAGCTGGCACAGTGAAAAAACTCGATTGTAATTGCGAACGAAAGCGATGGTGCGAGCGTCTCACAGTTGACGTCTTTCAAAACCTGGAGGAGGAAAGCGGTTTCTGCCGCCATTGGAACGCGAAAGCTATTTCAGTTGGGGAATTGTGCGGAATGGACAATCCAGAATTACATCGCGAGAAGTGGATGGTCCTGATTCTTGCCGCCGGCGTTCTTATTGCTTCGCAGGGATTGCGTGCGCAGGGCGGGGCGGCTGCTGCGAGCGCGCCCGCGCCAGCCCCTTCGGCATCGCCGGTTGCCGCTGGTCAAAGGCAATCAGCGCAGGGCCCAGGAGCGCAGGCATCGGGCACTGCGGCCGCGTTACCGGCGTGGGATGTATCGACGGTCAAGCCGAGCAGCCCGGACGCCAGAGGTTCCATGATTCAGTTGACTCCCGATGGGATCAAAATCACGAACGTACCGTTGCTCACAGTTGTGCGCGAAGCGTTTGATGTACAGGACGATCATCTGCTGGGAGGGCCGAGTTGGGCGAAGGCAGCAATGTTTGACATTGAAGGGAAGGTTGCGCCGGAGGATGCGCCAAAGCTGAAAGGAATGAAGGTGGCACAGCGGCGGGAGATGTGGGTGTCGCTGCTTGAGGAGCGATTCGGTCTCAAGTTTCATCACGAGACGCGAGATCTGCCGGTGTACGAACTGGTGGTCGCGAAGGGCGGGCCGAAGATGCAGGCGTCAAAGCCTGATGATCCTTCGGACGTTGGGCCTGTTCCGAGTGCCGGTGCAGGTCAGGACCCCAGACCGGCGAGACACATGCTCATGATGCGGGGCCGCGGGCACATTGAATCGCAAGGGACGGGAATGGATGGCTTGGCGCGGGTGCTCTCGGGACAGCTTGGCCGCACGGTTGTAGATAAGACGGGATTGCAGGGGAACTTCGATTACAAATTGGATTGGACGCCGGACGATGCGGTGGCGGCGATGACCAAAGGCGGAGACCCGGTTGCGAGCCAGAGTGCGGCCGCGCCAGATACGGCGGGGCCGTCGCTGTTCACGGCGGTGCAGGAGCAGCTTGGGCTGAAGCTGGAAGCGACGAAGGGGCCGGCGGACGTGATCGTGATCGATCGGATTGAGCAACCGACGGAGAACTAGGGACGGAGAGACCAGGGAACAGGGAACAGGGAACAGGGAACAGGGAACAGAACAGAGGCTCATGGAGCGGAATCGAAATTGCGTTTGCGTATTGGGATTGTTACTTGCCGTTTCGCTAACGGGAGCGACGGTGCGGGCGCAGGATGCACAGACGCAACTGCCGACGTTTGATGTGGCGTCGATCAAGCCTTACGGGCCAAACGACATGATGATCCGCATTGATACGAAGCCTGATGGCGTCTCGGTGAGCGGCATGCCAATGCACATGATTCTTCGTGAGGCATTTGGAGTGACGAACGACCGGCTGCTGGGAGAGCCCGACTGGGTGAATGCCTAGCGGTACGACCTTGATGCGAAAGTTGCTCCGGAAGACGCGCCGAAGCTGAAGGGGCTGACGCCGCAACAGCGGTGGGAGATGCTGCAGCCGGTGCTGAAAGACCGCTGCGGGTTGAAGTTTCACCACGAGATGCGGAATCTGACGGTGTACTCGCTGGTGATTGCGAAGGGCGGGCCCAAGCTGATGCCGTCGAAGCCTGTGGGCGATGCAACGAAGATGGCGCCGGCGCGGAGCCCGGCGAGCATGGGCGTGGGCATCGGCGATAAGGGGATGACACTGTCGGCGCACAGGGCCTCGATGGAGTCGATTGCGCGCTGGATTTCGCTGTAGATTGGGAGCACGGTTGTGGACAAGACTGGGCTGACAGGGATTTACGACTACAAGCTGGAGTTTGCACCGGACGAAAGCATGCGGGCGGGAATGCTGCCGCCGGGAAGCAACGGTGGCGCGGCGCCGGCAGAGATGGAGGGTCCGTCGATCTTTGCGGCGGTGCAGGAGCAGCTTGGGTTGAAGCTGGTCGAAGAGAAGCAGCCGGTGGATGTGGTGGTGATCGATCATATGGAGCAACCGTCGGGAAATTGAGGAAGACAGGGAACAGGGATCAGGGAACAGGGAACAGGGATCAGAAAAAGCATGATGAGGTGGATTCGACAGCTTGGTTGCGCTTTGACGTTGCTGGCTACGGGCTGGGGCGTGGGTGTGGCGGCGCAGGCGCCGGCGAGCGGCGAAGCCGCTGCCAGCGCGACGGCTCAATTGCCGGCGTTCGATGTGGTCTCGATCAAGACGCACAAAGATGAAGGCATGATGATGCGGATTGGGGTGAGTGCAACTCCAGATGGATTTCAGGCTGATGGAGTGCCGTTGCAGATGCTCATCCGGCAAGCCTTTGGAGTTTCAGAAGACCGGATCCTGAACGAGCCGGATTGGGCAAGGTCATCTCGCTTTGACATCAATGCGAAGGTGGCGCCGGAAGATGCGCCGAAGCTGAAGGCGATGAGCATGCAGCAGCGATCGGCGATGATATTGCTGGTTCTCGAAGACCGTTTTGGGCTGAAGTATCACCACGAGACGAAGGAACTGCAGGTGTACACGCTGGTGGTGGCAAAGGGCGGGCCGAAGCTGAAGGAGTCGGCGGTGGGAAGTGGTGCGGGCTCGCCGCAACCGCAGATGGGGCCCGGCGGGAATTGGCTGAACGGGCATCCTCCACCTCCGCCACCGCCTCCCGACGCGAGCGGTGCGTCAGGGGGCGCGGGGTCGACGCCCGGGCCAGGTGGCGGGGGTCCGCAAGGAGGGCCGAGGACGTTCATGCGAATGTCGCCGCAGGGAATGACGATGGAGGCGCACGGGTCAACGATGGAGGGTCTTGCGCGATTAATTTCACAGCAGATCGGCGGCACCGTGGTGGACAAGACAGGGCTGCCGGGGAAGTACGATTTCACGCTTGCGTTTACGCCGGACAATTTCCAAATCAATGGGCGGCCACCCGGTGGAGAGCCACCGCCGGATGGCGCGCAGACGCAGGAGTCGGTGGGGCCGTCGATCTTTACGGCGGTGCAGGAACAGTTGGGGTTGAAGCTCGAAGCGCAGAAACAGCCTGTGGATGTGGTGGTGATCGATCACATTGAGCAGCCGACGGCGAACTAGAGGCTAAGGACGTAGGGACTGGGGACGTAGGGAACAGGGAACAGGGAACAGGGAACAGGGAACAGAAAGAGCATGACGGGACGGATTCGACAAATTGGTTGCGCGTTGACGTTGCTCGCTGCGAGTTGTGCCGGAGGCGCAGGGGTGCGGGCGCAGGTTGCGGCGTCGCAAGTGTCGGCGATGCCCCACTGGCAGCAGAATGCCGGGAGTGCGATGGAGTTCGAGGTGGCATCAATCCGGCCAGGCGATCCGAACAAATTTATCCCGCCGAACTTTGCGCTAGACACCGGAGATGGTCCAGTTCCACCGGGCGGACGTTTCTCGGCCGATTTCCCGCTCTCGGTGTACATCACATTCGCCTATAAGCTATGGCTTACCCGAGAACAGATGGACGCGATGCTGGCGCATCAGCCGAAGTGGGTAGCGACAGATCCCTTCGTGATTGAGGCGCGTGCGCCGGGCAATCCAACCAAAGACCAGATGCGGCTGATGGTTCGATCTCTGATTGCGGATCGATTCAAACTAGTGGTGCATATGGAGTCGCAGGATGTTCCCGTTTTCGCGATGGTTCTGGCGAAGCCGGGGCAGTTGGGTCCCAAGCTGCTGCAACACGACAAAGGGCCTCCATGTGACGCTCCGATGCAGCCCACACAAGGTGGTTCGACAGCCATGGCTCCCAATGTTTTCCCGGCGGGCTGCGAATTGTACGCGATGATGACGCGGGACCACACGATTTTGCTGGGCTCTCGAAACACCACAATGGCGCAGGTGGGGGACGCACTCCCGGGACCAGGACGGCTGGGACGGCCCGTTGTCGATCAGACGGGGCTTGGGGGGAAGTTCGACTTCACCCTTCAGTGGACGCCCGAAAGCGACAGCCCCCAGGCAAACGGAACTGACGCGCAACTCGACCTAGCCGGGCCGTCGTTTCTTGAGGCGTTGAAGGACCAATTGGGATTGAAACTGAGACCGACGAAGGCACCGGTTCGGATCCTTGTGATCGATCACGTCGAGCGACCGACGGAGAATTGAGAAGACAGAGAACAGAGAGAAAAGACAAAGACTAATGGGTTGGATTCGACATTTCGTTTGCGTTCTGGCGTGGCTTGCGCTCACCGCACTTGCCTCGGCGGCGCCGTATCGCGGGGTAGTGACGTTTGGCGGGCTGCCGCTGCCGGGGGCGACGGTTACTGCCACGCAGGGAACGAAGACGGTGACGGCGGTTACGGATCAGGATGGCTCCTACTCGTTCGACGATCTGGCGGACGGAACGTGGACAATTCAAGTTTCAATGCAGTTGTTTGCGACGGACAAGGCCGAGGTGACGATTGCGCCGAATGTGCCGGCAGCAAAGTTTGAGATGAAGCTGTTGCCGGAGGGACAGATTCTGGCGCAGTCGCAAACGGCGACGCAGCCGATCGAGGTGCCGCCAGCGCCGGCTCCGGTACTGACCAACAGGCCGCCGGTCCAGCCGGTTGCTGCGAAGAGCGCGCAGGGCGGAGCGCAGAACGGGGCGCAGAACGGGGCGCAGAACGGCGCGCAGAACGGCGCGCAGGAGATGCCCAAGGCGCCGGAGGAGAACGAGCAGAGCGCGGATGGATTCCTGGTGCAGGGAAGCGTGAATAACGCGGCTACGTCGGTATACGCGACGAATCCGGCCTTCGGCAACACGCGCGCGGGGAGCAGGGGCTTATATACCGGCGGATTCGCGGTGATAGAAGAGAACTCCGCGCTGGACGCGCGGCAGTATGCTCTGACCGGCATTCAGCCGACGAAGCCGGCGTTCAACGAATTCACCGGAGTGGCAACACTGCAGGGGCCGATCAGGATTCCGCGAGTGCTGCCGCGCGGGCCAAACTTTTTTGTATCGTACCAGTGGACGCGGAACAGCAGCTCGAATGTGCTGCCCGGCCTGGTGCCGACGCAAGCTGAAAAGAGCGGCAACCTTTCCGGCTTGACGAATGTGCTGGGCCAGCCGTTGACGATCTACAATCCCGCGACGGGGACGCCGTATGCAAATAACCAGGTTCCGGTGAGCGCACAGGCTGCGGCGCTGTTGAAGCTTTACCCGCAGCCGAATATCGCAGACGTGGCGAACTACAACTACCAGGCAGCGGTGCTGAACAACACGCATCAGGACTCGTTGCAATCGAAGTTCGACAAGAACCTGGGGCGCAGGGACCAGCTCAATGGAGGATTTGCCTTTCAGAGCACGCGGGCCGACAATGTGAATCTTTTCGGCTTTGTGGATCACACAGGTAACCTGGGCATCAACGGCAACATTCACTGGACGCATCGGCTGAAGCCGCGGCTGTTTTTGTTCAGCAACTACACATTCACCAGGCTACGCACCGAGGTGACGCCAAACTTTGCGAATCACATGAATGTTTCGGGTGCTGCGGGGATTACTGGCACCGACCAGGATGCGGCGAATTGGGGACCACCGGCGCTGAGTTTTTCGTCGGGGTTTACCGGGCTGAGCGACGCCAACAACTCGTTCAATCGCACCCGCACTGATGCGTATTCGGCGTCGATACTGTACTACCGGAGCAAGCACAATATTTCAGCGGGCGTGGATTTTACCAAGCGGGAGTACAACGAGGACTTCCAGGAGAATCCGCGCGGCGGGTTTACGTTTACCGGCGCGGCAACGGCGGGGCCGGCCGGCGTGGCAGGAGGCGGGTCAGATCTGGCAGACTTTCTGATCGGCGTGCCGGATACAAGCAAAATTGCTTTTGGGAATGCAGACAAATATTTTCGCGAACCGGTGTACGCCGTCTACTTTAACGACGACTGGCGCGTGCTACCGATCCTTACGATCAATGCAGGGGTGCGGTGGGACTATACCGCGCCGATGACAGAGCTGAAAGGGCGGCTCGTGAATCTCGATGTGGCGAGCGGGTTCGGCGCGGCGGCTCCGGTGGTAGGCAGTAATCCGGTTGGGTCGGTGACGGGCGCGCATTATCCGGACTCGCTGCTGCGGCCGGACCGAAGCATGATCGAGCCTCGCATCGCCATGAGCTGGAGACCGATTCCTGCGTCGACGATTGTGATTCGCGCGGGTTACGGCATGTATCCGGACACTTCGGTTTACCAGAACATCGTGCTGCAGATGGCGCAGCAAGCTCCGCTCTCAAAGAGCCTGAGCGTCGAGAACAGCGCCGCATGCCCGCTGACGCTGGCGAACGGATTCGCGCCGTGTTCGTCGGTGACAAGCGATACTTTCGGGATCGATCCAAATTTCCGCATCGGCTATGCGCAGCAATGGCAGTTGGCGGTGCAGCGCGATTTGCCGTTTGCTTTGCAGATGACGGCGACGTATTCCGGCGTGAAGGGCACGCACGGCCCGCAGGAGATTTTGCCGAACAGCTATCCGCTGGGCGAAGCGAATCCGTGCCCGAACTGCCCGGTGGGATTTACCTACGAGACTTCAAACGGAAATTCGATTCGCAATGCGGGCGAGTTGCAATTGCGGCGCAGGCTGCGTGGGGGATTTGCGGCGTCGCTTGCCTATACGTATTCGAAGTCGATTGACGACGATGCGTACCTGGGCGGGCAGGGACACACGACGGCAAGCAGCGGGGGGCAAGCGCAGTCGGCCAACTTAGCGATGCCGTCGGGAGGTGTGGCGCAGAACTGGTTGGATCCGCGGGCGGAGCGATCGCTCTCAAACTTCGATCAGCGCCAACTGCTCAGCGTGCAGGCGCAATACACCAGCGGGCAGGGACTGGAAGGCGGCACATTGCTTGGCGGCTGGCGAGGCCGAGCGCTGAAGGAGTGGACGGTGTTGGGGAATGTGAGCTTTGGGACGGGGCTGCCGGAGACGCCGCTTTATCCGGCTGCGGTTCCGGGCACGGGATTCACGAACATTATTCGACCGGATTTGACGGGAGCATCGCTTTACAGTTCGGGAGGGAATGCACATTTGAACGCCGCAGCGTTTGCGGCGCCGGTGGCCGGGCAATGGGGGACGGCGGGCAGAGATTCGATTACGGGGCCGGATCAATTCACGCTGAATAGCTCGCTGGCGCGCACGTTCAGGCCGCACGGAAAAATGTATCTGGACGTTGTAGTGAACTCGACGAATACGTTCAATCACGCCACGTTTTCAAGTTGGAATAACAACGTGAGCAACGCGCAGTTCGGCCAGCCGGCAGGGACGAATCCGATGCGCAGTTTGCAACTGACGATGCATTTGAGGTTCCAATGAAGCGAAACTTCGAGTGTGGTTTGAGAATGTCTTGCGGTTTTGGGGTGGCTTGGCGCAGAGGCAAAGACGGTTTGCAGAAAAACGGAGAGCTGTGAGCGAATTTCCCAAACAGCTTTCCTCAGGGCCTAAAGGCCGTGTTGGTTTTGTTCCGTATTCGGCACGACTAAAGTCGTGCCCCTTCAAACCGGTCAGTTTTTCGCTATTTTCGGCATGACGGAAGTCATGCCCTGATACAAAACAGGTTGTCAAAGGTGCGGTGATAGTCGGCTTGCAAATGCGAAACAGGGTTATCAATCAGGCAGTAATGGTTGTCGAACTGATACAAGACAGGCTTATGAAACGTGCGCTAACAGCTATTGTGATATTTCTTGCGGCAGCTGCGGGATCGCGTCCACAGCAGGTGGGCGAGAACAAGGGACCGGGCGGGACGCAGAGCTTCACGCTCACGGTGCGGTCGAACCTGGTGATTGAAGCCGTCACGGTGAAGGACAAGCAGGGCAATTTCGTTCACGGGCTGACGGCGAAAGATTTTGTGCTGACCGAAGACGGCACGCCGCAGACGATTCGCTACTGCGAGCACCAGGATTTGACCGAGACGGCAAAGCCGCTGCCGGTGGAGACGCCGAGCACGGAAGACGTCACGATCTACAACCGCCTGGTGAATACGCAGATTGCTCCGGAAACGATGGACAACGAGCGCTACAAGAATCACCGGTTGCTGGCGTTCTACTTCGACATGACGGCGCTGCCCCCAGCAGACCAGATGCGCGCACTGACCGCCGCAGAGCTTTTCGTGCGAACGCAGATGACGACCGACGATCTGGTGGCGATCATGCGCTATAACGGCGGGTCGGTGGACATTCTGCAGGATTTTTCAGGCGATCGGAACCGGCTGCTGAGCATTCTGGAGACGATGGTGGTCGGAGAAGGGCAGGGGTCTGCCGACAGTGTTGACGACGCGAGCAGCGCGGACACGGGCGCAGCGTTTGGTCAGGACGACAGCGAGTTCAATGTGTTCAACACCGACCGGCAACTTTCAGCGTTGCAGACAGCCTCGAGGATGCTGGGGCAGGTGAGCGAAAAGAAATCTCTGCTTTACTTCGCCAGCGGGTTGCACTTGCAAGGTATCGACAACCAGGCGCAGATGCATGCCACGGCGGACGCGGCGATCAAGGCCGGCGTTGAGATTTGGACGGTAGACGCGCGCGGCCTGGTGGCGCAGGCGCCGATGGGCGATGCGACACAAGGGTCGCCGGGCGGGCAGGCGATGTACACCGGAGGATCAGCACAGCAATTGACGACGAACTTCCAGTCGTCGCAGGACACGCTGTATGCGATCGCAAGCGATACGGGCGGGAAGGCGTTCCTGGATAACAACGACCTGGATCGCGGGATTGTACAGGCGCAGCAAGCGATTTCGGATTACTACATTCTGGGTTACTACACGACAAATAATGATCAGAATGGGAAGTTCCGGCGCATCAAGATTTCGCTTTCGCAAAACGCGGAGGCGAAGCTCGATTATCGCCAGGGGTACTACGCAGATAAGGTGTTCAGCAAATTCAACGATGTGGACCGTGAACGGCAACTGGAAGATGCGTTGATGCTGGAGGATCCGATCACGGATTTGACGATTGCGATGGAGATCGATTATTTCCAGCTCAACCGGGCGGAATATTTTGTCCCTGTGATTGTGAAGATTCCAGGCCGAGAACTGGCGCTGGCGAAGCGCGGCGGCGCAGAGTATACGCGGATCGACTTTATCGGTGAGATCAAGGACCTGATCGGCGGGACGACTGTGCAGAATGTGCGCGACAACAAGAACATCAAGTTGAGCGACGAGACCGCCCAACAGCTTGCCAAGCGGCCGATCGAGTACGATACGGGTTTCACGCTGCTGCCGGGCAAATACTCGATCAAGTTTCTGGCACGTGACGATGAGACGGGGAGGATTGGGACGTACCAGTCGACGTTTGTGATTCCAAACCTGAATAAGGAAGAGAAGCGCGTTCCGCTGAGCGCGGTGGTGCTGAGTAGCCAGCGTGTGGATCTGAAAGATGCGATCAGCGACGCGGAGAAGGCAAAGGATCGGGCGAAAGAAAGCGCCGTGGACCCGCTTGTTCAAGACGGGAAAAGGCTTATTCCGAGCGTGACGCGGGTGTTCGGCACGGGGCACCAGATTTTTGTGTACTTCCAGGCTTACAAGCAATCGGCTAGGGCGGGCACTGCGCCGGCCGGAGGCCAAAAGGCGGTGAGCGCACAGCCGCTGTTCGCGTTTGTAAGCTTGTACCAGGGCGGGAAGCGCGTGTTTGAGACGGAGCCGAAATCGATTCTTCCCAATGCTGCGAGCGAACTGGGCACGATGTCACTGAACTTCGGCCTAGGCGTGGACCAACTGCCGCGCGGCGAGTACGACTGCCAGGTGACGGTGCTCGATCCGACGACGCAGAAGGCGGCGTTTTGGCGCGCGCCGATCAAGCTGGTGCAGTGAACACAGTGGTCAGCGATCAGTGGTCAGGGAACAGGGAACAGGGAATGACTTGATCGTGGGGAGTGTTGGGGCTGGCGAATGATCAAATGGGGCGACGTTGCGGGTTCGATAGGATAGGGACATAAAGGAGAATTCTTCATGTCCTCATCCATCTACGATATTCCTCTGAAGAAAATTAATGGCGAGGCCGGGTCGCTGGCCGAATTCAAGGGCAAGGTTGTGCTGGTGGTCAACGTGGCCTCGAAGTGCGGATTGACGCCGCAATATGAGGGGCTGGAGAAGCTCTACGAAGAGATGGGGCCGCAGGGACTAGTGATTGCGGGGTTCCCGGCGAACGATTTCAAGAGCCAGGAGCCGGGGTCGAATGAGGAGATCCAGAGCTTCTGCAGCTTGAATTACGGCGTGACGTTCCCGTTGTTCAGCAAGATTAGCGTCACAGGACCGGAGAAGCATCCACTGTACGCGAATTTGATCGCGGCGCAGCCATCGGCGGTGTCGGTTAATCATCCTCCATGGCGCGAGAAGCTGACGGGATGGGGCGTACCGACGCTGGCGGAGCCTGAGCTGTTGTGGAACTTTGAGAAATTCCTGGTGAGCCGGAAGGGCGAGGTGGTGGAACGATTCGCGCCGGATACGACGGCCGATGCGCCGGAGCTGGTGAAGGCGATTGAGAGCGAGTTGGCGAAGGGGTGACCAGCTTTCGTCCGCCGGATCGTGCAACCGAGGCATCCCTGGGCGCCGTCCCTACGGGACTCGAGACCGTTCATTACGCGTTTACCCCACGCTGAAGCGCGGGGCTTACCAGCACTGCGCCTACGGCGCGGGAGCGCGGCTGGTATCGGCCGGCTCGTAACAGCCAGTCGATGTTCACCAGGACAAGCCCCATTTTGCGGCCAATGGCCAGACAGTCTCCGCCCTGCCGGATGAAACTGTCTTTGACGCGGCGTGTGGTCTGGCGCGGTTTCCGTTTATCCTCACGACATGGACAAAGCAGCACCTCAAACCACCGGCAACAGCAACCAGCTTGAACACGCAGCATCGTCGTATTTGCGCTCGGCGCGGCATCAACCGGTGCGCTGGCATGCGTGGGGCGAGGAGGCGTTTGCGCGCGCACAGGCGGAGGACAAGCCCATTCTGCTCGACATTGGCGCGGTGTGGTGCCACTGGTGCCACGTGATGGATCGCGAATCGTATGAAGATCCCGAGGTGGCCGCGCTTATCAATCAAAACTTTGTGGCCGTAAAGGTGGATCGCGACGAGCGGCCCGACGTGGATGCGCGGTACCAGGCTGCGGTGTCGGCCATCAGTGGGCAGGGCGGCTGGCCGTTGACTGCATTTCTGACTCCCGACGGCAGGCCGTATTTCGGGGGAACGTATATTCCGCGCGACGATCGGTACGGAAGGCCGGGCATCGGGCGCGTGTTGCTGGCGATGGCCGAGGTGTGGCGAGAGAAACGCGACGAGGCGCTGGAGACGGCGGGCAGCGTGATGGCTGCCATTGAGCATAACGAGAGCTTTTCTGGACGCAGCGGTGAGCTGAGCCTGGCACTCGTGGACAAGATTGCGGCGTCGATTGTTGCGCAGTTTGACCCGCGCAATGGAGGGTTTGGATCACAGCCGAAGTTTCCGCATCCGACCGCATTGGATTTGCTGCTTGAAGTGGCAGTGAATCGCGGCGATGAGCGAGCGCGCGAGGCATTTACGACGACGCTTGAGAAGATGGCGCGCGGCGGCGTTTACGACCAACTCGCGGGCGGGTTCCACCGTTACAGCGTGGACGAGCACTGGGGCGTGCCGCACTTCGAGAAGATGCTCTACGACAACACGGAGCTGCTGCGCAACTACGTGCATGGCTACCAGAGTTTTGTGCGCGAGGATTTTCTGGTGACGGCACGAGAGATTGTGGCCTGGCTCGACGCGACGATGACGGACCGCGAGCGCGGTGGATTTTATGCCTCGCAGGATGCGGATGTGGGACTGGACGACGACGGCGACTACTTCACCTGGACGCTGGAAGAAGCGCGCGCCGTTCTGACGCCAGATGGGTTTGAGTTTGCGGCGAAGTACTGGGATATCGGCGAACTGGGCGACATGCATCACAATCCAGCGAAGAATGTGTTGCACGAGAAGCGGACGCTGGCAGAGATGGCGCTTGATTTGGGGGCTGGCGAAGCGGGGTTGCGAGCGCTGCGCGATGCGGCGCGGACCAAGCTGTTGGCGGCTCGTGCGCAGCGGACCACACCGTTTGTGGATCGCACGCTTTACACGGGCTGGAACGCGATGGCGGTGACGGCGTATCTCGAGACGGCGCGCGTGCTACGGATGGAGGATGCACGGGAGTTCGCTTTGCGCACGCTCGACCGGCTACTGGGTGAGGCGTGGGACGGCAAATCGGCTCTAAGGCATGTGATCGCTTACCCAGACGGGCTCGCGCCGCAGGAGACTGCTCCCGGGACGCTGGACGATTACGCTTTCACCGTGCACGCGTGCATCGATGCGTGGATGGCGAGCGGAGAAATGGAGTATTACGAGGCGGCGATCAAGCTGGCCGATGAGATGATCGAGCAATTTCACGACGCAACGCCCGGGGGTTTTTTCGATACTTCCGCACCACTGAACGCAGTGCCGACGGAAGTTCCGCTGGGCGCATTGACGGCGCGCCGCAAGCCGCTGCAGGATTCACCGACACCTGCGGGCAATCCGACAGCCGCGGCAGCGCTGCTGCGGCTTGAGGATCTCAGCGGGCGCAAAGTGTACCGCGAGATTGCCCAGAACGCGCTGGCTTGCTTTGCGGGAATTGTGGAGCACTTTGGGCTTTATGCCGGAAGCTACGGGCTGGCGGCGGAACGGCTTTTGCTCGACCCGATACAGGTGGTGATTGTGGGCTCGGGATCAGCGGCGGACGGGCTGGAGGCTACGGCGGTTGCGGGGTTTGCCGTGAACAAGACGGTGGTGCGGATTGCGCCGGAGAAACTGGTTGCAGGCGGGGTTCCGGAGGCGCTGGCGGAGACGGTTGTGCTTGTGCCGGCGCCGAGTGGGAGTGACGCGTGGGCGCTGGTTTGTCGTGGACGGACATGTTTGCCGCCGGTGACCGACGTGGAGGCGCTGGTCAAGGTGCTTCGAATCTCATGAATAGGTTTCTGCATCCATGGTTCAAACCGAGTGATCATCAATCCCAGGTCCCAAAATCGAGACCTGGGGCACCCATTTCTCGAATGCGCGCCAAGTTCAATAAGCTCTGCGCCGTGAAAATCGAGTCCGAATTTTGTGCTAGTTCTGTGCTAGGCCGTTAGCGGTAATTCTGATTTTTGCTAAGTAAGGTCCGTATAGCCGGCGAACCGACCTCAACACACTACTGCTCATCTGACGCCGCCCACCGTGCACCGCATGCCTCGCAATGCCAGGCCGCCTCTCTTGGCGGCACTGGAATCGCTAGGAGGTAAAGCGCCACAAGTGACCGCCCGCGCTCTGTCCCGCCGCCCAATGTGATCTCAGTCGATCCACACTTTGGGCAAGTTGGCTGTACGTAAGCTTCCTCATCGCCATACGTGATTGTCTCCGGAGCCCTTTCCTCCAGAATCTCCCGTGCAGCCGCTTCGTCGCGTTCGTCGACCTGCAATCGCATACCGCCAACCAGATTGGAGTAGAACCAATCCATCCGCACGAGATTCTCGTCTGCGACCCAGGCTGGAATACCCGCTGATTCCAGCAGCGAACGTCCCACGTATGCCTCCGCCAGATCCCGATAACGCCGCACCGTCACCAGGCGACGGAACTCCCATTCCTCCGGTTCTTCCACCAGCGGCGGCTCAAGGCCGCGCCGCGCAAATTCCGCACGCAACGCCACCTGCGCAACTTCCAGCAGACCATCGTAAGAGCGAGCCAGTTCCATCAGTTCCGTCTCACTCATATGCGCATACTGCGCCGCCAGATCTTCAGGGCTGGGTGTCATGCAGTGAAATCCTAACAGGAATCGTGAGCGCCGCAGTCGGAAACGCCGACCAACTACGCAGAGCAGCCTGCTCCGCAAACGCAATGGATCATGCCAGTCAAATCGCCCGAAAGAATTTCCGCTAGTTTGTGCTAGTCATGCAATCATGTGGGCCATTTTGGCTATTTGGGTCATTTTAGAATCTATAACTTACGTCTTTCCAATACGTCCGAGCGTGGGGCACCCATTTTGGTACCCGATTAAGCGGTCAAAGATCTAATGGAATTTTGGTTCCCGACTAAGCGTTCACAGATTTAGTGGAATGATCATCAGGGTTGGCACCTCACTCGCCGGTGAAGGGATTCGTTTCGTGGGGTTTGAGTGTGGTGGGATCGTGGGCGGGGGCGAGCTCCTGCTGCGTGTGGCTGTGCGCGGCCGCGGCTGCGCTTGCTGATTGGCTCCGAGTGTCGCCGGCCGTGGATATGTTGAACACGCGAAGCGGGTCGCCGGGCAGCAGGTCGTGATCGAGAAGCGCCTGGCGGACCCTGCGCTGGAACTCGCGGATGGGAGTGTATTGTTGCGTGGCGCGGGTTTTGAAGACCACCGGAATGATGACTTGCGAACCTTTGACAGCATCGACGCCGAGGACTTGCGGGTCGGCGAGAAAGAGGTTTTTGTACAGGTCGCTGTGGCGGATGTCCATGGCGATCTGGTTCAGCAGTTTCGTGACTTCGTCGGGGTCGGCCGAGAAATCGACGCTGACGTTCACGGTGGCGACAGAATAACCGGCGCTGAGGTTGGCCACAGTGGTGATCTGCGAGTTGGGAATCACGTAGAGGGTTCCATCGGCATCGCGCACGGTGGTCTTGCGAAGAGTGAGGGTTTCAACAATTCCACTGACTCCGGCGAGGCGGACCGTGTCTCCGACGCTGAACTGGCCCTCAACCAGAATCAGGAAACCGTTGAACATATCCTTGACGATGTTTTGCGCGGCGAGGCCGATGGCGATGCCGGCCACTCCGGCGGAGGCAAGGAGCGGGGCCAGGTTGAAGCCCATGGCGTCAAGGAACTGCAGGCCTGCGATAAGGGCGATGATCGCGATGCCCGTGGCGCGGATGACTCCGGACATGGTCCTGACCTCGGCAAGGCGCGCGGGACCGGCACCGGCGCGCTCGGCCGCACGCATGACGTGGGCGCTGATGACCCGCAGCAAGCGGCTGAGCGCAAAGGCGATAATCCCGATTACGATCAGGCGGGGCAGTTTTGTATGGATAAACTCCTGGCTGTCGGCCGTCCACTCGTCCAGAACCTTTCCCATGAACCGGCCTTCCTGGAACCAGCCCCAGCGCATGGCCAGAAAAAAAGTTACAAACTTGAGACAACGAATCATGCCAAAACTCCACTTACTAGACTAGACTGTGCGCAGGAATAACCGGAATTCCGATTTGGTCTTCCGGCGCAATCCTCCCAAGGCGATGAGGTTAATTTGGCCATTTCGTAGCGGCGGCGCGGCAAGCTTGGCAGGCCGGACACGGAAGCGGGCTGGGTGGCTTTGCGCCCTGACATGCTTTGCAGCCCTTGCTTTGGCGATGAGTGTGGGGCTGTTGCGCAGCGATGCTCAAGTGCAGGCGTCGTTTCCGCTGCCTGCGATCGATCCTCCAAAAACTACGGCAAGCCATGCGAAGAGCGCCTCCACAAATGGCGCATCTGCGGGCGACGTGCCGGGTCAGGGAGAAGCCGGGACCGCAGCCGGCGGCGGGCAGAAGCAGGGAGTCGCGAAAGAATGTGCCGATCTGCTGCAGATGGCGACTGCGCTAAAGAGTGAGGTCGACAAGTCGACCAAGGATATGCTTTCAGTGTCTGTGGTCCGGAAGGCCGACCAGATTGAGCAGTTGGCCCACAAGGTGAGGGCTGGGGATGGCAAGATTTGAGGTAACCATGGCCCGTGGCGCCAGGACAGTGCAACATGCATTCGCGGAGCGGAGGATTTGGATGGTGAGCCGGGCGCTGAGCTTACCGCTGGGCATCTTGCTTGTGCTGGTTTGCACGCAGGCGGGGCATTCCCAGTCTTCGAGTGGGAATGGAAGCGGCAGCAGCCAGAGCGGAACCTCCATGAGGCCGCCGTTCTCAGCGCACCAGGATATCAACACAATTGCAGGAGATGATTATGATCCGATGATGATGGCGAGGCGCATGCGCGCGCTGAACATCGAGCGGCAAAAGGAAATGGTTGCCGATGCCAATAAGCTCCTGAAGCTTGCGCGGGAGCTGAACTCCGAGGTGGCTGCGCAAAAGTCGGATGCGCTGACGCCCGAGCAGCTTCGTAGAGTTGCCGAGATTGAGAAACTGGCGCGCAGCGTGAAGGAAAGGATGACTTCGGCCGTCGGAGAAGCGCAGTTGACTATGCCACCGCCGCAAATTATGTATCCACTGCATTAGGGGCCTGGGACACGCCCGTTTGTAAGGCAGCGGGCTGGAGTGGTTGCCGTAGGCAGGGCCCGGACGAGGATCAGATGCATAAAGCCGATCGAGACCGCAAAAACATTGCTCAAGGGCTAAAGCCCGCCGCTCCTTTTGCGATTTTTGCGGCCCGACTGAAGTCAGGCCCTGGTTACAAGACATGGCTCCGGCATTGTTTCAGCAGGCATTAAAGTCGTGCCCTTTCAAAACTGGACTTATGCAGCCGGTTCAAGGCAGGGACAAGGCGACAAAGGACTTGCACCTGGGAAATTGTTACAATCGGACGAGGCAGTATCCGGAATAGGGCTCGCGCCAGAACCGGAGCCTCTTTCTCCTGTTCCGCGCTTTTGCAATGGGGGTCGACCGGAATGGAAGTGGCAATTTCGAGCACCCGCGCGCCCGGAGCGCATCCGGAAGCGGAGGTGCTGAGCGCACAACAGATGATTGAAATCTACCGGTTGATGTTCCTCTCCCGCTCGGTAGACGATCGCGAAATCCTGCTTAAACGGCAGCAGAGGATTTTCTTCCAAATTTCCGCCGCAGGCCATGAGGCGCTGCAAGTGGCCGCTGCACTGGCTCTGCGGCCCGGATACGATTGGTTCTTTCCGTACTACCGCGATCGCGCTTTGTGCCTGGCGCTGGGCGTTACCCCCTACGACATGATGCTGCAAGCGGTGGGTGCGGCCACCGATCCGGCGAGCGGGGGTCGGCAGATGCCGACGCACTTCAGCAGCCGCCCGCTGCACATCGTGAGCTCATCTTCATCAACGGCGACGCAGTTGCTGCACGCCGTGGGCTGTGCAGAGGCCGGCCGGTACTTTAGCCGCAACCCTGAAGCCGCAGCGAAAGCGGAGGGCGACTATAGGGCCTTCAGCGATGTGGAATTTCATGGCGACGAGGTGGCGCTGGCCTGCATAGGCGAGGGATCGACTTCGCAGGGCGAGTTCTGGGAGGCGATTAACACCGCGTCGAACCAGAAGCTGCCGGTGATTTTTTGCGTGGAGGACAATGGCTACGCCATCAGCGTTCCGGTAGAGGTGAACACGCCGGGCGGGAATATTTCGCGGCTGGTTGCGAATTTTCCGAACTTCTACTTTGCCGAAGTGGACGGCAACGATCCGGTGGCTTGCCTGCAGGCTTTTCAGGCGGCAGCCGCGCACTGCCGTGCGGGATTTGGGCCGGCGCTGGTTCACGGCCATTGTGTGCGGCTTTACTCGCACTCACTTTCAGACGACGACAAGCTCTACCGGTGCGCTGCGGAACGCGAGACCGATGCGATGCGCGATCCCATTGCAAGAATGAGGACACGACTGATTGGCGAAGGGTTGATGACAGCCGCGGAGATGGAGGAGCTGGAACGCGGGCTCGACAATGAAGCAGCCGCGGCTGCGGAGCGCGCGCTGGATGCTCCTTTGCCCGAAGTGGCGGGAATTACCAAGTATGTTTACTCCGAGGATCTGGACCCCACGCGCGCGGCGTTTGCGACGGAGCAGCCGGCGGCGGTTGTTACAGCGAACGGGGCCGTAGTGAAGGATGGTGTGACAGGCGGGCAAAAAGTGGTGGGGTCGCGCACCATGGCCGACCTGATCAACGTGTGCCTGCGCGACGAGATGCGCCGCGACCCGCGCATCGTGGTCTATGGCGAGGACGTTGCCGACGCCAGCCGCGAAGAGGCGCTGGCAGAAGTGAAAGGGAAGGGCGGAGTTTTCAAGCTAACGGCGGGGCTGCAAACCGAGTTTGGCTCCGAGCGTGTATTCAATTCGCCGCTGGCTGAGGCAAATATTGTTGGGCGCGCCGTGGGGTACGGATTGCGCGGGATGAAGCCGGTAGTAGAAATTCAATTTTTTGATTATATTTGGCCAGCTATGCATCAGATTCACAATGAGTTAGCATTAATGCGCTGGCGGTCAAACGGGACGTGGGGCGCGCCGGCTGTGATCCGTGCGCCCATCGGCGGCTACCTGACTGGCGGGGCCATTTATCACTCGCAATCGGGCGAGAGCACCTTTACGCACATCCCGGGACTGCGGGTTGTGTTCCCTTCAAATGCGCTGGATGCCAATGGCTTACTGCGCACTGCCATTCGCTGCGATGATCCGGTGCTGTTTCTCGAGCACAAGCGGCTCTACCGCGAAACCTATGGAAGGGCGGCGTATCCGGGACCTGAGTTTGCCATTCCCTTTGGAAAGGCGAAGATCGTTCGTCCCGGTACACGACCTCACGCTGGTGACCTATGGCGCATTGGTGCCTCGCGCGTTGCAGGCCGCGCAACAGGCCGAGCGCCAACATTCGGCATCGACGTGGAGATTCTCGATCTGCGCACGCTGAATCCCTACGACTGGGAGGCGATTGCCGACTTCGGTGCGCAAGACGAATCGCGTGATCGTGGCACACGAGGACATGCTGAGCTGGGGTTATGGCGCGGAGATTGCGGCGCGCATCGCCGATGAGCTCTTCGACGATCTGGACGCGCCGGTACGGCGGATTGGCGTCGATGGACACGTTTGTGGCCTACCAGCCCAAGCTCGAAGACGCGATCCTGCCGCAACCGGAGACGATTCTGAACGCGATCTGTGGAACTGAAGGCTTACTGAGGAATGTTGAGCGCGTGTCAGTGCGCGGCGAGCAGCGCGTCCACGGCCTCACTGAGGGAAGCGCAGCGCAGGTCGGCTAGCTTCGCGGTTTCTTCGGCGCTTGGCTTGCGCGCTCGCGGGTCGCCTTCAATGAAGATCGTCTTCATGCCGAGTCGGCGGCCAAATTCGATATCAGAGAGCGAGTCGCCGATCATCACGCTGGTCGCGGCGGTGATCTCAGGAAACTGCGCGACCGCCTGCTCGAAGAGCCCCGGCAGCGGCTTGCGGCAGTTGCATTCGCGTATCGTGCGGGCAAATGAAAAAAGCGTCGATGTGTGCGCCTGCGTTGCCGAGTTGACGCTGAAATGCTTCGTGGATCGCAGCAACTCCGCGAGCTGTGTAAAGCCCCTGCGCAATGCCGCGCTGATTTGAGACCACGATCACACGCAAACCCGCTTCGTTCAGCCGGCGCAGTGCTTCGGGCACGCCGGGCAGCACGCGAAACTCTTCCCAGCGCGTGACGTACTGGCCCTCCGGCATCTTTTCGTTCAAGATGCCGTCGCGGTCGAGAAATACAGTGCGCAGGCCGCTGGGGATGGACTGATTTGCGGTGTGAATCACTCCGCCATCATAGCAACTGCCGGCAGTTTGACATGGCGATGGATCGTGACTGAAAAGAGTCTCGACCGTGTTCGAGAGCCTGCGCGATGAGAGGCGTGTCGAGCCGCCCCGGATACAATACTGGGATGGACTTCCGCACCCGATTGCGGCATTTCGGGCCCACACGGCGCAACGCCATGCGCGAGGCGGACCGACCGGCATGAGGAATTTCCTGCGCCTGTTGCGCTATGGGCTGCCCTACACGCTGGAATGGCTGCCCGGGGTGGTGCTGTCGGCGATGGTGGGCATGCTGGATGCCTTCCGCATCCTGCTGCTGCAGCCGATCTTCGATCGCGTACTGACGCCGAGCGCGCCGGAAGGCCCGATCATGCTTGGCCTTCCCAAATCGGATTGGCACTTCGATTTGCGGCAGCTGGTTCCGCACTTTCTGCATCTGCACAATGCATGGAACGTTGTGGCCTTTGCCCTGGTCCTGGCCACCGTTCTCAAGGGCCTTTGCGACTATCTGGGAAACTACCTTGTGAATTATGCCGGCTTCGGCACGATTACCGATTTGCGCAACCATCTTTACGAAGCCACACTGCGCCGCTCCTCAAGCTTCTTTCACAATCATCCAACCGGGACCATCCTCTCAACGCTCATCAACGATGTGGATCGGGTGCAAACTTCGCTGAGCTCGGTGCTGGGCGATTTTTTGCAGCAGTTCTTCACATTTGTGGTGGCGATTGCATTCATCATTCACCTGGGCGGATACCTGAGCTGGGCGCTGGTTCTGTTTATTCCGGTGGTGATCGCTTCTGTGCGCAAGATAGGGCGCGAAGTCCGCACGCGCACGCGTACGGGCCAGGACAAGCTGGCCGAGGTACAAAATATTCTGCATGAGACGGTGACGGGTAACCGCATCGTGAAGTCGTTCAATACAGAGCTATGGGAGATTCTGCGTTTCAAGAACGCCGCCAAGCGTTTATTCCGAGCCAATCTACGCAGCGTGCGGATTCAGTCGATCAGCTCGCCGCTGATGGATACAGTGGGCGCGTTGGCGATGGCGTTACTGCTCTGGATCGGGCGCAACGAGATTAAGAACGGCTACATGACCATCGGCGTATTCGGCGCTTTTATTTTTCTGCTGTTCAAACTCTACGACCCGTTACGCCGTTTCGCGTATTTCTATAACAGCTTTCAGCAGGCGATGGGCGCTTCGGCATCGATCTTTTCTTTTTTTGACGCAGAGGACGACGTGAAAGAGCGCCCGCGCGCGGCGACATTGACTCGATTTCGCCAAGCGATCAAGTTTGAGGATGTCGGGTTCTCGTACTCGAC
Organism: uncultured Acidobacteriaceae bacterium; assembly: GCA_963841365.1. GTDB lineage: Bacteria > Acidobacteriota > Terriglobia > Terriglobales > Acidobacteriaceae > Telmatobacter. Next base: position 133,180 of record CAWJDG010000029.1, on the reverse strand, counting down.
GGGCGAGGGGGAGCACCAGATTCTTCATCACGTGGATCTTGAGCTGAACGCCGGCGAGGTGCTTGCCCTGGTTGGACCGAGCGGCGCAGGCAAGTCCACGCTTGTGAATCTGATTCCGCGATTCTTCGACGTGACCTCGGGCCGCATTGTGATTGACGGGCATGATCTGCGCGACTTGACGCTGGCGTCGCTGCGCCGGCAGGTGGCGCAGGTGACGCAGGAGACGATTCTCTTCAACGACACGGTGCGACACAATATCGCCTATGGCCAACCAGATGTGAAGCATGCGGTGGTGGAACATGCGGCGCGCAACGCGTTGGCGCACGAGTTCATCCTGAAGATGCCGCAAGGCTACGAGACGGTGATCGGCGAAAAGGGTTTCCGGCTATCCGGCGGCGAGCGCCAGCGTATCGCGATCGCGCGCGCCATCCTGAAGAACGCGCCCATCCTGATCCTTGACGAGGCGACCTCGGCGCTTGATTCCGAGAGCGAATCCCTGGTGCAGGCGGCGCTGGCCAACCTGATGCAGAGTCGTACTGTACTAGTGATCGCGCACCGGCTTTCGACAATTCGGCGCGCCACGCGGATTGCTGTTCTTGAGGATGGGCGCATCACGGCCATCGGATCGCACGAGGAATTGCTCAACACATCGCCGACCTACCAGAAACTCTACCAGTTGCAATTCATCGACATGCCAGAAACGCCCGAGGCCGAGATTGCGGATGCTTCGGCGCTCTATTTGCCGTTCGATGGAAGGGCTGCGCTCGTCACAGGCGGGCAGGAGTAAGAATGGCCATCTATTCGATGACGGGATTTGCGCGGGTGCAGGCGAGCGTGCCGGCCGGCGATGAGAATCAACTGAGCTACACGTTGACGATCAAGAGCGTGAATCATCGCTTCCTCGATCTTCAGTTCCGCCTGCCGAACGGACTGGATGCGCTAGAGATGGAATTGCGGCGGATATTGAAAGAGAATCTTGTTCGCGGCCACGTGGATTTGACACTCTCTGTCGATCGCTCCTCGCAGGCGAAGGCCGGATATAACCGCGAGCTGATTGCCGGCTATCTGGCTGCGTTTGATGCAGCGAAGCGGGAACACCATCTGAAGGGCGAACCGGATTTGAATGCGGCGCTGCGCCTGACAGGCGCTCTGCAGAATGACGATCGCGGCAACAACGACCTCACCGCGCTTGGGGCGAGCGTGTTGGAGCAGATGACGCCGCTACTGGAGCAGTTGAAGACAATGCGCGCCCGCGAGGGAGAGGCGCTGGAGGCTATTCTGCAGGGAACGCTCGACCGGCTTGCCGCAGCCACCGCGAGCATAGCTGAGCTAAGGCCGGAGATTGAGCAGCGCTATCACGAGCGCCTTGCGCAGCGGCTGGCCGCGGCCACCGGACCGGATTTCAACCAACAGCGAGTGCTCGAGGAGGTGGCGGTTTTTGTGGAGCGAAGCGACATCAGCGAAGAGTTGACGCGCATGACCACACACATTGATCATTTTCGCGAACTGCTGAGTGCGAGAGGCGAAACGGGCAAGAAACTCGACTTTCTGCTGCAGGAGATGAACCGCGAGGCCAATACGCTGCTTTCAAAGACCGCGGGCGTGAGCGGGAAGGGAACGCGCATTACCGAACTCGGGCTGGCGATGAAAGCGGAGATTGAGAAAGCGCGGGAGCAAATTCAGAACGTGGAGTGAAAGACTAGGGAACAGGGAACAGGGAACAGACGCGATCGGGGCTGATTGAAAGGAAAGAACGATACGTGGCGGGAATTCTTTTTATTATTTCGGCGCCCTCAGGTTCGGGCAAAAGCACGCTGGTAAGCGAACTGCGCAAACAGGTGAGCGGCGTCGACTTCGCCGTCTCGTGGACGACGCGCGCGCCGCGAGGGTCAGAGGAGAACGGACGCGAATACCACTTCACGAGTCGCGAAGAGTTTGAGCGCATGGCGCGTGAGGGGATGTTTCTGGAATATGCCGAGGTTTTCGGTCATTTGTACGGGACGGCGCGCCAGTCGCTTGACGACGCGCTGGCAGCTGGTCACGACCTGATGCTGGACATCGATGTGCAGGGCGCGGCACAGGTGAGAGCCAAAATGCTTGAGGCGGTGAGCATCTTTGTTCTGCCTCCAAATCCCAAGGTATTGCGCACCCGTTTGCGTAATCGCAGCCGTGCGGAAGGCGTGATGAACGAGGGCGAGCTTTACCGCCGGCTGGGCGAGGCGAGCCGCGAGATTGAGAAATATCGCGAGTACGGCTATATTTTGGTCAATGATGTTCTCGACCGGGCGGTCGCGCAACTTGAAGCCATTGTGCTTGCCGAACGTTTCTATCGCAATGGCGAAGTGATTGCGTTCCGTTCGCGCCGAGTGTTGGAGGTCGCCGCAGCCTGTCTGCAATCGAATTCGCAGGAGCGGCTCAAACCTGTGCTGGAGGCGTTTGGAATTGATGGCTCCTCCGGCCAGCAACAACTTCCCTTTGGAGATGATCCCGATGACGATTGAGACCAGTTTTGATTCCAACTACCGCAAGGTGCTGGTGGCCGCCCGCCGTGCACGCCAGTTGCAGAACGGTTCCCACGCGCTAGTCCCCACAAAATCGACCAAGGCTTGCCGCATCGCGCAAGACGAGATCGATGCGGGCAAGATCTCTTATGTGAAAAAAGAAGTTGAGGTAACTAAGCCTCTGGTCGAAGGGCCAGCTATCCCCATCCTGCTGAGCTAAAGACCGGGGGTAGGGAACAGGATCCAGGGGTCGGCAGAGCCACACCTCTGGATTTCGCGATTCTCAAGTTTCTGATCACATGTCGCCGACCTCTGAACCCTGACAGCTGATCCCTGTCTATTGTCCACTGAACTACAATCGATCCTATGAGAGTGATGGTGGGCGTCTCCGGCGGAATTGCCGCGTACAAAGCGGCGGAGCTGGTGCGCGAGTTGCAGCGGCGGGCTGTCGAGGTGCACGTGGTGATGACTGCCTCAGCGCAGAAGTTCGTGCAGCCGCTCACATTTGCCGCGCTCACCGGGCACAGGGTTTTCGCGAGCTTGTGGGAAGATTCGCATACGAGCGAAGACGCTGCAGCGCAGAACGGCATTGACCATATAGCTGAAGCGCAATGGGCCGACGCGCTGGTGGTCGCTCCGGCAACGGCCAACATCCTGGCAAAATTCGCGCACGGAATCGCAGACGATTTTCTTTCGACGCTCTACCTGGCGACGACTGCGCCGGTACTAGTGGCGCCGGCGATGAACGTGAATATGTGGAACCACCCGGCGACGCAGGCGAATGTGGATATTCTGCGGCAGCGAGGGGTGCGCATCGTGGAGCCGGGAACAGGCGAGCTGGCGTGCGGCATGGTGGGTGAGGGACGGATGGCCGAGCCGGAGGCAATTGCCACAACAGTTCTAGGGGCGCTTGGCCGGCGGCGCGACCTGGCCGGCGAAGTAGTGCTCGTGACCGCGGGAGGGACGCGCGAGGCGCTCGACCCAGTGCGGTTTCTCGGCAATCGCTCCAGCGGGAAGATGGGCTATGCGCTGGCCGAAGCGGCACACAGCCGCGGCGCAAAAGTGATTCTCATCAGCGGGCCAACGAGCCTGCGAAGCCCGGCGCAATGCGAACTGGTGAAGGTGACTACGGCGGAAGAGATGCGGAACTCTGTTCTGGCCCGCATGCAGGAAGCCACACTCGTGATCAAAGCCGCCGCGGTGGCCGATTATCGGCCGATGAATGTCTCAGAGCAGAAACTCAAACGCACAGGTCCGATAACGCTCGAGCTGGCGCCGACGGAGGACATTCTGGCCGAGGTGGTGCGGCGGCGGCGGCCAGGGCAGCTTATCGTGGGCTTTGCTGCCGAGACAGAGAACCGGATGGAAAATGGCCGCGCCAAGTTGCTGAAAAAGGGCGCTGATGCGATCGTGTTGAACGATGTGGCCGGCGAAGGCGTGGGTATCGACGCAGATACTAATGCTGCGACGTTTCTGACTGCGGCGACGGCCGTGGAACTTCCGGAGATGCCGAAGCGCGAACTCGCTGATCGCATTCTCGACGAGATTTTGACATTGCGCCGCCCGCGCCCCGTGGTCCAGGAATTCGATGAGGAGCGGGACGTGGAGGGGGCGGAAAGAGAGCTGTCCAGGAGCGCGTGCTGGACGAGAGTGATTCGTTCCCGGCGGCGCGCCGGCAGCTGATTGTGGAGTAAGCACGTTGGCCCGCACACTCGATCCCGCCACACGAAAAGCTTTGGCTGAGCGCCTGCGCTTCTACCGCGATCTGGGGCTGACGGATTTTTACCGGCGTCCGGTTGATGCTGCGACGATCGCCGACGAACCGCTGATCGCGGATGCTCCTTCGGCTACGATGTCGGAACCGGGGCCTGAGCAATCGGAATCGCAGGCAGCAATCGCACAGGCCAACTTTTTTGGAGAGGAACCCACCATCAAGCCCCGCAAAGGATTTTCTGCGCCTCCGCAAACTGCCGTTGTGCCGCTGGAAGAGCGCGCCTCGGCGTTGCAACTGATCCGCGACGACATTGGCGACTGCACCCGCTGCGCTCTGCACAAAGGCCGGCACACAATCGTGTTTGCCGACGGCTCGCCGACCGCGCGGCTGATGTTTGTGGGCGAAGGGCCGGGTGCGGATGAGGATGCACAGGGATTGCCGTTTGTGGGTCGCGCCGGGCAACTGCTGAACAACATGATTGCCGCGATGGGGCTGAAGCGCGAGGAGTGCTACATCGCCAACGTGGTCAAATGCAGGCCGCCAGGCAACCGCACTCCCGAGCCGGAAGAAGCGAATACTTGCTCGCCATTTCTCTTCCGGCAGATTGACGTGGTGAGGCCGCAAGTTCTGGTGGCGCTGGGAGCGACAGCGGCGACGTATCTGCTGGGAGCGCGGCAGCCGCTGGCGGGGCTGCGCGGTCGCGTTCACGCTTTTCGCGGCATGAGCCTGATCGTTACTTATCACCCAGCGTTTTTGCTGCGCGATCCGCGGCAGAAGAAGGAAGCATGGGCGGATTTGCAGATTGCGATGAAGGAGCTGGGGCTCCGGAAAAGCAGGGACCAGGGATTAGGGACGTAGGGATTAGGCAATGAAAATCCATAAAAGACTATAACAAGCTATAGATTTATCCCAGGCCTCTTAGAATCGAGATCCACCTCACGGACAAGAACCAACCCTGAGGGTTTCGGACCTTGGGCGCCGGCACGTTGCTCACAGCGTTCGACTGGGCGGTCTTCTCTGCTATGTCCGTTCCCGCCAGAGCGCGACGCCGCCGAGGATGCCGTCTTCGTTGGAGACGATGGAGACGTGCGCGGGGAGTTCGAAGTCGATCTTTTTGGAGTTGCCGCCGCCAAGGTAGAGGTGGTCCCAATTGAAGGTGGCGGCCGATTGCGCGATGGCTTCCTTGAGTCGCTTGTTCCAGCGCTTCTTTCCATACTTCTCGAGTCCGCGGACGCCGAGGTAGTCTTCGTACGTTTTCTTGCGCCAGGGATGGTGGCCGAGCTCGAGACCTGGGCAGAGCCTACCATCGGTGAAGAGCGCGGAACCCATTCCGGTGCCGAAGGTCAAGAGCAGTTCAACGCCGCGGCCCTTGATGGCACCATAGCCCTGTACGGCTGCGTCGTTGTTCACGCGCACGGGTTTCTTCCAGCGCTTTTCAAGTTCGCGCTGCAACGGGAAGTTGGCCCACTTAGGGTGCAGATTGACGGCGATGAAGGTGATGCCGCGCTTGACGACGCCGGGAAATCCGACAGAGACACGATCGAAGTTTGGCAGGCGTGCGCGTAATTGGTCGAGGACGCGAAGGACAGCGTGTGGCGTGGGGATGGCAGGAGTGACGATGCGTTCGCGCTCACAGAGCGGCTTGCCGGAGGGTGAGAGCAGCATGGCCTTAATGCCGGAGCCGCCAATGTCGATGGAGAGCGTGACTGGGGATGCCTGGGAGGCAGAGGGCTTGGGAGCGGTGGAAGAGGCTTCGGGTGTCATCAGGAATGAATTGTAATTAAAGACAGGGAACAGGGAACAGGGAACAGGGAACAGGGAACAGGGAACAGGGAACAGGGAACAGGGAACAGGGAACAGGGAACAGGAAACAGGGAACAGGAGAACAGGGAACAGGGAACAGGGAACAGGGAACAGGGAACAGGGAACAGGGAACAGGGAACAGGGAACAGGGAACAGGGAGGAGGACATCTCGGGGAAATAAGTAAGTGGGGCGCTTGTCATTGGCGCAGGCGGGCCATTTGCAAGACGGTGGCGTAATCCTTGGTAACCGAGCCACCATAACGTTCGGCGATGAGCGCAGACAACCGGTCAAAGAGCTGCCGGCGGCGCTCGGCGGGCAGAAGCTGGTGGTCAGAGTGCGTGTTCAGCAGGGCGACGTATTCGCCGGCGGTGTAGGCTTTGCCCCAGAAAAAAACGCGGGTGACAGGCACTTCGAAGAGGCCAGAGCCGAGTTCCTCGCGTTCGGCTTCGACAACATCCTGAGGACCGGGCAGCTGGGCGCGCTGCTGAACGAGTTCTGGAGCGATAGCGTTGTAGATGAGCTGAGCGGCGTCGAGGAAGCCGTCGGAGGAGCCGTTACGGATATGGCGATTGCGCCACATGGCAAGCCAGCCGTGTGAATGAAGCAGCGATGCGATCTGCTGCTCGCGCGTCGCGGGGTTGAGCCAGTGATACGCCGTTGCCGCGTAGACGAGTTGGTAGCGGGCCGCGGTGGTCCAGTGGTCGAAGTCGGCCAATTCAATTGCCACGCGAGGAAACGATGCAAGCCGTTGACGAGCGATGGCGGCCATGTTTTCGCCCATCTCGAGTGCGTGAATGCGCAGGCCGCGGGCTGCGAAAACCTGCGTGGCGTGGCCAGTTCCGCAGCCGATCTCGAGCAAATGCGATTCGGCAGAGACGCCCGAAATGAGGGCGATGTCATCGAAGACTGCATGCGGGTAGGAGGGGCGGTTTTCGTCGTATTGCTGCGCGATGTGATCGAAGGTGGCGCGCAGTTCTTCGCGTTTACCGATAGTGTGAAGCTTGTAGGGCAAAGCATTCCTTCTGCTGGCGACTGAAGCCGGACGGGGTTCGACCTCCGCCGTCGCGGACGCTTTTCTATCATAAGTCGACCTTTTGACGGGGGTCGCCAGCTTGCCGCATCCCCTACACTGAATCTTGTCTCCCATGTCTGCATATTGCGAAGTCGCGTTGCCGGTGCCGCTGGACCACACGTTTACCTATGCGATCCGGCCGGGGCAGTTGCCGCAACGCGGGGCGAGGGTGATTGTGCCCTTCCGCAACGAAAAGCTGATCGGGGTGGTGACGGCGCTGGATGTTAAGGCTCCTTCAGAGATGGAAGTGAAGTACCTGGAAGCCGTGCTGGACGACGAGCCGCTGCTCAGCGCGCATCTGCTGGAGCTGGCGGAGTGGACCGCGCAGTACTACCTAGCCCCATTAGGCGAGGTGTTGCGGGCGATGCTGCCGCTGGCGGCGGAGGTGCGGCGCACGGTTTATTACCGGCTGACGGATCTGGGGCGGGATGTGCTGGCGGCGTCAGTGGACGGAGATGGAGCGAACTCCCACGTATCAAAATTGAGACCTGGGGCACCCACGCGAAATGCAGGTCCTTCGACTGCGTCTGGCGCGAAGTACGAGTCAGACTCCGCTCAGGATGACAGGTCATCGAGGCGTGGGAAGCTTTCAAAAGAAAACCAGGACATGGAACATCGCGTGCTGGAGCGGTTGGCTTCGGGCGAGCCGGTGAAGGTATCTACGCTACGTACGGCCACCGCTGCTTCGCTGGCGCTACTGGCCAGCATGGTTCGCAAGAAATGGATTGCGCGCGAAACTGCTGCGGCCGAGCGCGATGCACGGCGCATGGAGCGGTATGCCGTGCTGGTTCCGGAGGGGCGGCTGCCTACACTAACGGAAAAGCAACAAGCGATTCTGGCGGAGCTGGCTGCATGCGATGGCGAGTTGCCGCTGAGGGAACTGCGGCGGCGCGAATTGCCTTCGTCAACACTGCAAACGCTGGTGCGGCGCGGGCTGGTGCGGATCGAAGAGCGACTTGAAGCATTTCGTTTGGGTGGGCTGGCGCCGGCGACCGCACCATGGAGCTTGAATGAGGCACAGACCGAGGCACTGGCGACGGTGGTCGCAGCGCTGGGGGGATTCCATCCATTTTTACTTTATGGGGTGACGGGTTCAGGAAAGACGGCCGTATATCTCGCCGCGATGCAACGAGTGCTGGAGCGCGGGCTCGCGTCGATCCTACTGGTCCCGGAGATCGGGCTGACGCCGCAGATGGCGGGGCTGTTGGATCAGGCGTTCGGGCAAAAGGTGGCGCTGCTGCACTCGGCGCTCACTCCGGAAGAGCGCAGCGAGCAGTGGCGGCGCATCCGCCGCGGGGAAGCGCCAATTGTTGTGGGAACGCGGTCGGCGATTTTTGCGCCCGCACCGAATTTGGGATTGATCCTGGTAGATGAAGAGCACGACCAGAGCTACAAGCAGGAGGAGACGCCGCGCTATAACGCGCGCGACGTAGCAGTGATGCGCGCCAAGCTTGCCGGAGCGGTGGTGGTGATGGGTTCGGCGACGCCGTCGCTGGAGAGCTGGCAGAATGCCGTGGGCGGAAAGTATACGCGGATCGAGCTTCGCGATCGCGTGATGAACCGGCCGCTGCCTGAGGTGGAACTGATCGACATGCGGCGCGAGTTCCAGGAGACGGGGACGGATCAGCTTTTTTCGCGATCGCTGGTTGAGCAGACGAAGGCGGCGCTGGAACGCGGCGAGCAGGCGCTGATTTTGCTGAACCGGCGGGGCTACTCGTTTGCAGTGATTTGCCGGTCATGCGGCGAAAAGCTGGAGTGCCAGAACTGCGCGATTGCGCTGACGCACCACAAGGCGGCTGCGGAAGATCTGGGAGAAGCGCGTGAGGGGCAGCGGCTGGAGTGCCACTACTGCGGTTACAGACGAACCGTGCCGGCGCGGTGCCCGAAGTGCGATAGTGAACATCTCTACTATCTTGGAGCGGGTTCGCAGCAGGGCGAGGAGCGGCTGGCGGAGATTTTTCCCGAGGCGCGCATCGGCCGCATGGATCGCGATACGGTGCGCGGGCGATACGACCTGGAACATTTGCTGGCGCGGCTGCATTCCGGCGAGATCAATCTGCTGGTAGGGACGCAGATGATCGCCAAGGGCCACGATGTGCACAGTGTGACGCTGGTGGGCGTGGTGGGCTGCGATCATGCGCTTTCGATGCCTGATTTCCGCGCGGCTGAGCGCGTGTTTCAGTTGATGACGCAGGTGAGCGGGCGCGCAGGGCGCGGCGAGTTGCCGGGCCGCGTGGTGGTGCAGACGTATTATCCGGATCACTATGCGATTCTCGCCGCTACGGCGCACGACTACAAAGCGTTTGCCGAGCGCGAACTGAAGTACCGGCGATGGATGCATTACCCACCGTTTGGCGCATTGGCGAATGTGCTAGTGCAGTCGGCGAAGCTCGAAGAAGCGGCAGGATGGGCGGCGGTGCTGGGCAAGCATCTGCAAAAGGCCGCGCCGGAAGGGGTACGCGTGCTGGGGCCGTGCACTGCGCCGATTGCGCGCATCAAAGGCGTCTACCGCTTTCACATGATCCTGAAAGCTGCATCGCGCAAAGCGTTGAATGGGGTGCTACGCGGCATGCTGGCGCACGCCGAGGAAGCCGGCGTGCCGCGACGCAATTTGATTGTGGATGTCGATGCGCTGCGATTGATGTGACCACCTGAGGTGTGGCAGCTGCCTTCGGCTTCGTCGCGCCAAGAAAGAAGGCGCGAGAAAATCTTCAAGTTAGCAGCCAACAAATTCGCGAGATGGCGAGTGAGTCGTGATGCGTGCGTTCGCGTGTTCGCAAGTTAGCGGGCCGGCATGATGTCGGGGTTGGGCAGACGACTACCGCAACGGAGCGGACGGTGAAGTTTCAGCAATTTTGGGCGCTAGTGTAGTGAAACTGAAGTTCGCTGCAAAAGTCGGCGCCCCAAATGCAGGTCCCCGTTCGACTCCGATCGCCCGCCGAGGCGGACGATCTTCGCTCAGGGCAGGCATTCGACTCGTTTCGGTGCAAACGCATCAAAACTCGCTCAGGATGACTGCGTATTTTTGATGCTAACTTCAAACTCAGGACACTAACTGCCAGCGCCTGATTCCAGGGAATGGAGTTCCTTGCCGGGCTTGAAGCGCACCGCTTTGCCGGGAGCGATGTTGACCTCAGTCCCGGTGCGGGGGTTGCGGCCAATGCCGGTTTTGCGCGCGCGGACGCTGAATACGCCAAATCCGCGCAGTTCGATGCGCTCGCCGGCTGCCAAAGCCTGCTTAAGGCCCTCGAAGACGGTGTCCACTGCCGCTTCTGCCTTGGTGCGCGGCAGACCCGTGCGCTCGACCACGTTGTGAACGATGTCCTGCTTGATCAATGGAGTCTCCTTGCTTGCCGGGAACTGGTGCTGACTCGTGCTACGACCTACACCGCTCATACTACAGATTTTGCGGCGAATAGGGAACAACGGAAGGCGGAAATGTGGATTTCTTGTACTCGACGGTCCTTGGAGCGTGCTTGCAAGCGTGGCCCTTGCGCCTACCCGACAACCCGAGTCGGCGGCAATTGTCAACGGGCGCGGCGGTTGCGTAAGATGAGATTTCGAGTTCAAGCCAGAACGGGCATTTGACCGGAGCGACTGAAACCTTCAAAGCAGGAGACGCATGTCGATCAAAAGCGACCGTTGGATCAGGGAACAGGCCGTGAAGCATCGCATGATTGAGCCTTTCAGCGAGAAGCAAGTGGCAGGCGGCGTCATCTCCTACGGGCTTTCGTCGTATGGCTACGACCTGAGAGTCTCCGACGAATTCAAGATCTTCACCAACGTGAACAGCGCCATGATCGATCCCAAGGCCTTCGACGAGCGGTCGTTTGTCTCGGTGCAGGCGGATTCGGTGATCGTTCCGCCGAATTCGTTTGCCCTGGCGCGTTCTGTTGAGTATTTTCGTATCCCTCGGGATGTACTTGACGATCTGCGTGGGGAAATCAACCTATGCGCGCTGCGGGATCATCGTGAACGTGACGCCTTTCGAGCCCGAATGGGAAGGATTTGTCACGCTGGAGATCTCCAACACCACGCCGCTGCCGGCAAAGATCTACGCCAACGAAGGTCTGTGCCAGATTTTGTTTTTCCAGTCGGACGAGCCTTGCGAGACCAGCTATGCCGACCGGAAAGGCAAGTATCAAAAGCAGCAAGGTATCGTTCTCCCCAAGCTCTGAGAACGTACCGCTTTCGAACCGGAACGGATGAGTTCGAACGACGGAAACATATGTACAAGCATCTTCCCGGGCTCACGTGTCGCCTTCGTGCCGCGAGGGACGACCCTTCGAAAGAGCCGAAGGGAGAGCCATGAAATCCAAATCCGCAAGTCCGCTTCCCATTCGCATTGGGATCCTGGCAGGCGAGCCAATTCGCGTTGCCGGCCTGGCCAGCATCTTCGATCAGCCCGCGCAGCCAGGACCAGGCGCAACTCGTCCCGGTGGTCGGGAGCCTGCAGGAGCTGCTCGGCTCGACCACCATCGAATATCATCGTCGTCGATCTGCATTCCTCCCTGGGCAGCCTTGAATCGCTGGAGACCGTTCGCAACGCGCGGCCGGATGTCCGGCTGATCGTGATCGGGCCGGAAGGCGACGATGAACTGGTGCTGAACGCCATCATTGCCGGCGCCAGAGCGTACCTGGGCCTCTCTGCCGGTCCCGAGCTCGTGCGCAAGGCCATTGAAGTGGTTACTTCCGGTTCCATTTGGGCGCCGCGTCAGTTACTTTCGCGCCTCATCGATCGGCTGTTGAATGTTCCTCTTGCGCATCGCACGCCGCTGCCAACCCGCAGCTTACGCCGCGCGAGAACAGGTGCTGAAACTGATCCTGATGGCACAATCCACGCGCGAGATTGCGCGCAAGCTGGGCATCGAGCAGCGGACCGTAAAGTCTTATATTGCGCGACTTATGCGCAAAACCGGCGCCGACAACCGCGTCAAACTGTCGATTTCGGCACTCAACCACGTCACTGTCTGGCAAGAGACAGAGCGCGCAAGCGTCGGCAGTGCCGCAATTGCGAGCAAAGATAACTAACTGAGCAGTTAACATAGGTTATTACTTTAGACATAGCCCCTAAGTACTCTTGTGCACTTACCACACCTGGTCTCCACATGCTGTTTCACAGAAACAACGCAGATCTGGGGAAAGGAGTTCCCAGGCAGCATGTTTCCATGAAGCCTGGGAACTCCTCTTTTTTTGAACAGTTTGCGTGCCGAAAGCCCGCTCAGCGTCTGCATCTCGATCAGCCCTGCCCGCTGCCGCGAAACGATTCGCATGCTTGATCGACAGTCCTCCTTGCAGGGACGGCTGCGGCTCATTGCGCTGTCGCTAGCAACCGCGGCTTTCTCTTCCGGCGCAACGAGCGACTTGAGCATTGCCAGCCGCGTTTGCACAGATCGAAGGTGCGGGTTCGAGCGCGGATGCGGTAGGCTGTTCGAAGAGGTTGCGGCGCTGCCGCGCGTTGGCTCAGCTCTTTCCCCGGCCCCCTTGGCAGCGTCAGGATCGCATTCCCGGCTCAGACGCATCCTCGAACTCAATTCCCATATCCGCGGCGTCATGCCGGCGGAATGGAAAGGACATGGATATGAAAAAGGCCATTGCCTGCGTTTGTCTCAGCTTCCTGCTCACGTCCACTGCTTTTGCAGGCTCCACGAAAGATGATCTGCAGAGCCGCATTGACTCGGCCAAGGTCTGTCCTGGACCAGATCATGGCCGCCAAGGACAAGACGGTCCCCAGCAACATTCTCCGCTCGGCCACCTGTGTTGCCGTGGTCCCAGGCATGGTGAAGGGAGCCTTTGTTTGTCGGCGCACAGTACGGCCAGGGCGTGGTCACCTGCCGCACCGGCCATGGCTGGAGCGCGCCGGTGTTCATTCGCATGGCGGGCGGATCTTTCGGCTTCCAGATTCGGCGGCCAAGCCACCGACCTGATCCTGATTGCCGTGAATGATCGCGGCATGCAGGACCTGCTCAAGAACAAGTTCAAGATCGGCGGCGACGCCTCCGCAGCCGCCGGGCCCGGTGGGCCGCGCCGGCACAGGCTTCCACCGACTGGAAGATGAACGCCGAACTGCTCAGCTACTCGCGCGCCAAGGGCCTGTTTGCCGGCATCGACCTCGACGGCACCAGCGTGAGCCAGAACAAGGAAGACACGGAGCTCTATTACGGCGCTCCCGAAGACTTCGACAAGGTCCTGAGGGGCGATGTGGCCTGTGCCCGCCGGCGCAGTCGCATTCGTGCGCGATGTGGCGCACTACTTCGTCAAGGCCAAGGCCGCCCACTAGGAGCGGTAGTGTGAGCAGAGGCCGGTCTCCAGACGCGGTCTGTCCGTGCCTGAAGGCGTCCATTTCCGCACCTTACGCGAATGTCGACGGCGCCGACCGCCTGAGCCGGAGTTTACCGCATCCGTGCCCCCTCCTTTCGCTCCTTTTTCGGCAGCCTGCAAGCGAATTGGGTGCGAGAGCATTTCTACTCGCAGTCCATCCTTTCTGCCGGGTACGATGCACGGGACGCAATGGTTGCTCCGCGACGCCCAGGCCGCATTGAGCGTCTACACTGATTCTTGCGTTCATCGATGCGGGAAACTCTGGAGTACGGGCTGGTTCGGGCCGTAGCCGCGCTGCCTGGGCCGCATGCCGCGGGGATTGGCGCGCCTGCTGGCCGCCTGCCTCGCCTTTGCCGTCTACTGGTGCTTCGGCAGGTTGCGGCGCGTGGGCGTGCGCAACCTGCGAGATGGCCCTCCCTGATCTCTCGTCCAAAGACAGAGGAAAAAATTCTGCAGGCGCGTCTACATCCATCTGGGCTGGCAACTGGTCGAGTTCTGCCGCATGACGCGCTACACCGCCGAGAATAGCCGCGACTGGATGCGCACCGAGGGCCTGGAGCACTATCTGGCGGCGCAGGCCCGCGGCAAGGGCGTGCTCATCATCACCGGGCACCTGGGCGCATGGGAGCTTTCCAGCTTCTACCACTCGCTGATGGGCCATCCCATGGGCATGATCATCCGCAATCTCGACAACCGCCGCCTCGATGCATTCGTCAACGGCATCCGCTGCCTGCACGGCAACTTCGTGATCTCGAAAGACGACTTCGGCCGCGGGCTGTTGAAAGCCATGCGGGCCGGCGGCACGGTTGGCATCCTCATGGACACGAATATGACCCCGCCCCAGGGCGAGTTCGTGAAGTTTTTCGGCATCGACGCCTGCACCGGAACCGGCCTGGCGCACATCGCCCGCCAAACCGGCGCGGCGGTTCTGCCGGGGTTCATGTTCTGGGAGCCGGCCGAGCGGCAGCTACGTGCTCCACTTCGGGCCGGAGGTCGAGATGCCGCGCACCGCCGACCGTGCCGCGGATATTCTGGAAGGCACGCGGCGTTGCACGCTGTTATCGAATCGTGGATTCGGCGCTATCCTGACCAGTGGTTCTGGATTCACCGGCGCTGGAAGACGCGGCCGCCGGGCGAGCCGGGTCTGTATGGGAAGTGATCAGTGGTCAGGGTATCAGTGGCCAGTGTGTGAGCGTTTAGCGATGAAGCTTGGCGACCTAATTGCGGAACTTGGCGGCAGGACTGGCGCAAGGCCACGCGCGACACGAGATTCACGGCGTGAATGGGCGCGAGCGCTGCGCGGCGACCGATTTGCTTTTGCCGAAGATGCGCGGCCGTCTGCGGAGGCGCTGAAGAGTTTGCGGGTGCGGTGGTGCTCAAGGCTGGCCTGCCTGTGCAGATCTCCGCGCGCATCCGCGCCGATCGCGGTTGTTGAAGACGGATCAGCCGCGGCTCTGGTTTGCGCGTGCGGCAAAATTGCTCGTGCCGCCGCTCCCTGTTGCAGGCGTTCATCCTTCGGCGGTCGTGGGAGCGGGCGTCGAAGCTTGGCGCGGAGGTGACCATTGCGGCCTGCGCGGTCGTCGGCGATGGCGCGGAGATTGGCGCGGGAACGCGCATCGAAGCCGGCGCGGTGATCGGCGAAGGAGTACGCATCGGCGAGCAGCTGCCGCATCTATCCGCGCGTGGTCGATTTATCCGGGCACGACGATCGGCAACCGCGTCATGGTGCATGCAGGCGTGGTGCTGGGCGCAGACGGCTTCGGCTATGTGCGCGATCCATGCGACCGGCGCGTACACGCAATTTCCGCAGCAGGGAACGCTGGTGATCGAAGACGACGTTGAGATCGGCGCCAACTCCACGATCGACCGCGGCGCGCTGGCCGAGACACGCGTGCGGCGCGGAGCGAAGTTCGACAACCTGGTCCACGTGGGCCACAACTGCGACATCGGCGAAGATGTGATTCTTGTGGCGCTGACCGGCATCTCCGGCTCGTCGACAATTGGCAAGGGCGCGGTGCTCGCCGGCCAGGTGGGCATTGGCGATCACGTGCACGTGGGCCCCGGCGTGATTCTCGGCGGGCAGGCGGGCGTCTTTAGCGGCAAGACGGTCACCAATGATGGATTGAAGCCTGGCACGGTGCATTGGGGCACGCCGGCGCGGCCGCTGCAGCAAGTGTTGCGCGAGCAGGCTACGCTGGCGCGCTTGGCTAGAAGGCAGGGAACAAGGGAGCAAGGGAGCAAGGGAGCAAAGGAACGAGGGAACAAGGGAACAGGCGAGCAAGAGAGCAGCGACTAAGGGCCAGGGCGGATGGCGATTATTGTTGTGGGTGGTGGAGGGCGCGGGGCGGGAAAGACCGCTTTGGTGTGCGGGCTGATTCGCGCGCTGCCTGAGATTTCATGGATCGCGGTCAAGATTTCGGGCCATGCTCATGGCAAGCCTGTTCCGATCTGGGAAGAAACTGCGGCAGGACAGGAAACCGATACCGCGCGTTATCTGGCTGCCGGAGCGCGCCGCGCGCTGCTGGTCACGGCGGAGGATGCTTTTCTTGGGTCCGTAGTGCAGCAGATACTCGAGGAACACAAGGCGCAGGCTGGCTTGATTTTCGAGTCGAACCGAGTGCTTGATTATCTGCAGCCCGATCTCTGCCTCTGCTGCGCGACAAGCCCGTGGGGCGGACAAAAGCCGTCGTATGGCATGCTGGAGGAGCGCATGGATGCGTCGGTGGCGCTGGCCGGACACGATCATGTGATCCCGGGCGAAAAGCTGCATTTCCATCTGGTTTCGCTAGGGCACATTTCGCCGCCGATGCTGGAGTGGCTGCGCGAGCAGCTCGGCGAAACAGATGCGTGACGAGCTTCCTTGACTTCAAGCATGCGCTTCGGTAATTTGAGCGCACATCCCCATGAGCCGTGTTGGCTTTCCTGAGCAGAAAGCCGAGGTGTGCGAATTTTGGACACTGTACAGATTTCAGGCAGTGGTTTGGGTGCGACGACTGCGCCGCCGTTAGCCGCCGAAAAGGCGAAGGCGGCGGCACTGGATGAGGATCGCCTGGCGTGGCTGGCCCTGGCGCTGGCACCGGGATTGGGGCCCAAGCGGATTCTAGACGCCATGCAGCAGGTGAAGCCGGCGAGCCGGATTTTCACGTTGCCGCTTACGGAGCTCGAAGGGCTGAGGTTTCCTGCCGAGGCTGCGCAATTCATCTTTGACGGCAAGGCGCGCCGCGCTGCGGAAGAGGAATGGACGAGCGTGGCGGCGCAGGGCGCAACGCTGGTGAGCTACGCGTGCGCGGAATATCCGGAGCGGTTGCGGGAGATCTACGATCCACCGCCGGTGCTGTGGGTACGCGGAAGTGTGCGGCTGTTGAGCCGGCCGGCAATCGCCGTGGTGGGAACGCGGCATCCCACGCCCTACGGTTCGGCGGTTGCGGAGATGCTGGCGCGGGACTTGGCGGCGCGGCGTCTGCTCATCGTGAGCGGCATGGCGCGGGGTATCGATTCCTGCGCGCACAGGGGGGCACTGGCGGCAAGGATGCCTACTGTGGCCGTGTGGGGCACGGGAATCGACGTGGTGTATCCCAAAGAGAACAGAAAGCTGGCCCAAGAGATTCTGGCAACAGGCGGGGCGATCGTGAGCGAGGTGCCGATTGGGACGTTTCCCGCACCGCAGAACTTTCCCCGACGCAACCGGATTCTGAGCGGGTTGAGCGTGGCAGTACTTGTGGTAGAGGCGAGTGAGAACTCAGGGACGCGGGTAACCGCGCGGTGCGCCGCCGAACAGAACAGGGACCTGTTTGCCGTACCCGGCAATGTGACAAACAAGGGGTCATGGACGCCTAACACATTGATAAAACAAGGCGCTAAGCTGGTGGCAACGTGGGAGGACGTGTGGGAAGACCTGCCCTCACAGGTACGGCTGGAACTGGAGGCCGAGGCTCAGGCTGCATCCAAACCTGAGCCTGGCGCATCCTTATTGCCTGATCCGGTGCTGCGGCCACAAGAGGCAATGGTGCTTGAAGTCTTGCGCGCCGATGACAGCGTGCAGATCGATGAGATTCTCGACCTTTTGGAGACACAACTCACCTCTTCTGAGGTATTTACAGCGTTATTCGAACTAGAGATGGCGGGGCGGGTGAGGCAGTTGCCGGGCAAGAATTACGTTCGGACACTGTGAAAGGCAGGGACAGGGACCAGTCGGAGTTCGAGATAGCGAATGTCGCCGCAGGTGACCGGCTGGGTGCTTATGTTTAAATGGGCACGAGACTGATAAGGAATGTTCCGATCCGCCCGACCAGCCGCGGACGGCAAGTAGTAACCTTCCGGATGCATTTCACTCTATTGATGCAAAGGGATGGAATTGCGGTAGTTTAGGGACCGCAACGAGGCTTCTCGCACTCGGAATTGGAGTCCTGATGAAGAAAAATGCGCCGCGGCGGTAGAAATCGGGTGGCGTTCCATGGTAGGGTGCAACACTTGCGGCCGATTTTTTCCTGAGAACGGTGACCGGGAGGTCGTGCAGCAGGAGAGATGGGGACCGCATGGGACGAAACGGAAGGGCGGTCGGAGAGTCCAACGGTGAGTCGCAGCGAGGGTGCCCGGGTCCGCAAAGTCGGTTCCTGGTAGTGAACGGTTCGAGAGAGGAAACTGGGTCAGAGGAATGGCAGCAGCAAGCAAAGCATTGGTGATCGTCGAGTCGCCGGCAAAGGCGAAGACGATCGAAAAGTATCTCGGCAAAGGGTTCGATGTGCGCGCGTCGGTGGGGCACATTATGGACCTGCCCAAGAACGAACTAGGTGTGGAACTGAAGAAGCGGACATTTGAGCCGGAACTGGTGGTGTCTCCGGGCAAGGAAAAGGTGGTCGAGCAGCTCAAGAAACTAGCGGCGAAAGCGGACGAAATTTATCTGGCGCCTGACCCGGACCGCGAAGGGGAGGCAATTGCGTACCATCTGGCGCTGAAGCTGGGGACCAACGCGCAAAGAGAGAAAAAAGATCCGCCGCGTTACCTTCAACGAGATCACGAAGAAGGCCGTACAGGAGGCCTTCGGGCATGCGCGGGACATCGACCAGAATCTTGTGGACGCGCAGCAGACGCGGCGCGTGCTTGACCGTCTGGTGGGCTACCAGATTTCGCCGTTGCTTTGGGACAAGGTACGGCGCGGGCTTTCAGCCGGGCGCGTGCAAACGGTGGCGCTACGCCTGATTGTGGAACGGGAACGCGAGATTGGCGCGTTTCGAGCCGGTGGAGTATTGGACGCTGGACGCCTTGTTGCACCCGGAGCGGCAGAGCGACAAGAAATTCAAGGCGAAGTTTATCGGCATCGACGGCGAGCCGGCGCGCGTGGCAAACGGCAAGGACAAGGACGGGAAAGAGCAGTTCATCTCCAGTGCGCTGCCCGACAAGAAATCGATGGACGAGGTGCTGGCGGCGCTCGAAAAGGCGAGCTGGTCCGTTACCAGCGTGCAGGCGCGCGAGCAGCAGCGCCGGCCGCTGGCGCCCTTCATCACCAGCCAACTGCAGCGCGACGCGGCCAACAAGCTGGGATTCAATGTGCGCCGCACCATGGGCGTGGCGCAGCGGCTCTATGAAGGTGTCGACATCGGCGACGAGGGCACAACCGGCCTTATCACTTATATGAGAACTGATTCGCCTCGCGTGGCGCCTGAGGCAATTACCGGAGCCCGCGAGTGGATCGCGAAGCATCTCGGCGCGAAGTACCTGCCCGATTCGCCCAATGTGTACAAGGGCAAGAAAGATGCGCAAGACGCACACGAAGCCATCCGGCCGACGGACGCTTCGCGTACGCCGGAGTCGATAGCACGCTACCTGAGCGACGAGCAACTGAAGCTTTACACGCTGATCTGGAAACGCTTTGTGGCGTCGCAGATGGTTCCCGCGGTTTACGACGTAACGACAGCGAATATCGCGGCCGTTTCGGCTAAAACCGGGAAGACCTATGATTTTCGCGTCAGCGGTTCGGTGATGCGCTTCGATGGATTCCTGAAGGTGTATGAAGTTTCAGACGACAAGAAGGACGAAGACGACGAGACCGCCAACCGGCTGCCGAACCTGGACGGCGTGAAGGCTCTGGAGAAGGATGAGCTGCTGCCTGAGGACCACTACACGCAGCCGCCGCCGCGGTATAACGAAGCTTCACTGGTGAAAGAGCTGGAGGAGCGTGGCATTGGGCGGCCATCGACCTACGCGTCGATTATCAACACCATCCAGGACCGTGAGTATGTGGTGAAACACGGCGGATCGCGGGGGCGATTCTATCCCACGGAAATCGGCGTGGTGGTGTGCAATCTGCTGGTGAAAAACTTTCCATACATCTTCGACATGGCCTATACGGCCAAGCTGGAAACTGAACTGGACGATATTGAAGAAGGCACGGAGAAGTGGACCGATCTTCTGAACGGTTTCTACGACCACTTTGAAGATGAACTGAAAGTGGCCGGCAAGAAGATGGAAAACATCAAGCGGATGGAGCAGAAGACCGGCGAAAAGTGCGATGTGTGCGGGTCGCCGCTGCTGCTGAAGTGGGGGAAGTTCGGTACCTTCTACGCTTGCTCGGCCTATAACAAGAAGGATCCCACGAGCTGCACGTTTACCAAGGAGAATATTGCTTCCAAGCCGGACTTGAACACGCCGGAGGCGCAGGAGGCAGGCGATACCGAGGAGTATTGCGAGAACTGCGGCAAGGTGATGGTGATGCGGCGCGGACTCTTCGGGCCGTTCATGGCGTGTCCGGATTACAACGCCGATCCGCCCTGCAAGACTTTCCGCAAGCTCAGTTCGAAGCAGCAACAGAAGCCGCCGGAGCCCACCGGTGAGGATTGCCCGGTGTGTGGCAAGCCGTTGGTGCTGCGGCAGGGTGCATACGGCGAGTTTGTTTCCTGCTCCGGTTATCCCAAGTGTAAATACGTGAAGCAGAACTTGATCGAGGGCATGAAGTGCCCGAAGTGCGGCGAAGGCGACGTGGCCGAACGGCGTGCTCGCAGGGGCAACGTCTTCTGGGGCTGCACGAATTATCCGAAGTGCGACTTCACGTCGAATCTGAAGCCTGTGGCCAAGAAATGCCCGAAGTGCGGCAGCCCGTACCTGGTGGAGAAGACGCTCAAGTCGGGGGTGTTTCTTGAATGCCCAAACAAGAAGAAGAGCGCAGAGGAAGAGGCGGCGACGAAGAAGCGAGGCAAGAAGCCGGCGCCCGCCGAGCTGGAGAAGGCCGTGGTGTGCAGCTACTCGAAGCGAATTGGCGATGCTCCTCCGCCTCCGACCGCGGAGACGCATGGGCCGGTGGTGGAAAAGAAGGACGAGAATCGCGTGCTGCAGCCGGCGTGATGAAGCCGGCGAGACGGCGAATGGGTAGATTCCGCGACAGGATTTCGGGCAATCCTGTAGTATGAGCAGCGGAGATGCCCAATGGAACGAATGCTGGCCACACCGGCCGATGCTGAAATCATCTTGAAGCTTTATCAACTGCGCACCGAGGCGGTGATGCGGCAGGCGCGCGCGTGGGTTGGGGGCGAGTTCTGGCCCAAAACGGCGGAGGAGTTCTACGCCGTATACGAAAAACCTGCCGATCCGCACAATCCGTGGCTGAGGCAGGTGCTTACCTACTGGGAGATGGCGGCGGCCATGGTTTTGCACGGCGCAGTCTCGGCGGAGCTGTTTGTGGACTGCAACGGCGAGGGATTTTTTCTGCTTGCCAAGTTTGCTCCGATCCTGGAAGCCATCCGAGAAAAGAATCCCACCTTCATGGCGAAGACCTCAGAACTGGTCAACCGCTTTACGGCGGCTGCGCAGCGGTACGAGGTGACCCTGAAGCGCGTGGAGGCCGGACGCAGCGCACGCAAATGACCAGCGACTGCGGGGGCGCCTCTTGAAGAAACTGGATTCGCAGTGCATGATTATGAGCGGATCGAGGTTTACCGATTCCCCGGAGGTTCGTATGAGGCGTAACTATCTGTTGCTCGCGGCTGCTTTTGCGGTGGCCGTTTTTGCGGCCCAGGCCGCTAATTCCAGCCACATCAAGGGCTGGATCTCGGACTCGATGTGCGGCGCCAAGCATGCTGGAAGCGGGGCGGAGTGCGTGAAGAAGTGTATCGAGGGCGGGATGAAGCCGGTTTTTGTGGATGAAACAAAGAAGCAGGTATGGACGATCGACAACCCAGATGCGGTGAAGGGTTTTTACGGCGACCACGTGGCCGTGAACGCTTCAGCCGATCCGGCAAAGATGAGCGTCCATATCGATTCCATTGCGGACGTGAAGTAAGAACCAGAAAGACAGTTGAGTCCGTGTAGGGACTGGTCACGCCGCGTGAACTCTGGTAGTGTCGTATCGGCTCCCATCGCGCCCAGCTTTTCAGGCTGCGGACCGAGCGGGGGCATTGACTGAAAGCGACCGGATAACGATGGCGCGAGCAATCTGGAACGGCAAGGTGATCGCCGAAAGCGATCGAATTTTGGAAGTGGATGGGGACGTCTATTTCCCGGACTCCAGCCTCAAGCGCGAATTCTTTCGGCCCAGTTCCACGACTTCAACCCATCCGCAAAAGGGCCAGGCGAGATTTATGAGCGTCGTGATTGACGGGCAAGACAATCAGGATGCCGCCTGGTACTATCCCGATCCAAAGCCGATGGCGCGCAAAATCAGGGGCTATGTGGCCTTTTGGCGCGGCGTGGAAGTGGAGAAGTGAAAAGGCGGGGAATAGGGATCAGGGAGCGGGGAATAGAAGGATGCGCGGCTCGAACCGCTTAATCCCGTGAGTGACTTTTCCCCTCGCGGTCACTGGAGACCTGCATGCCTTTGCGCGGAGAGAGAATGCGCTCGCGCGCCATCCTTTTTACAGTCCTATTCTGTATAGCGCCCTTTGGGTACGTGGCCGGTTGTGCGCATCAGCCTGCGCTGCCGCCGGCAGCTTCAGCGCCCACGCTCAGTGGCGATCCGGCGCATCCAAGGCTCGCTCACGGCTGGGTCGAAACGGAGCTTTATTTCGGACTCGGACCGGCAGACGACCTGGAAAAGGGCGTGAGTGAAGCGGGGTGGCGGGCCTTCCTCGATAAAGAGGTCACGCCACGATTTCCTGGTGGGCTTAGTGTGGTGGACGCATACGGGCAATGGCAGGGCAAAGGTGGCCCCGCGCCGGAGCGGCTGCGGTCGAAGCTGCTCATCATCGACTATCCCGATACACAGGAAAACCGCGACAAGATCGAAGCAATTCGGACGGCGTGGAAGCAGCTCACCGGCGACCAATCAGTGATGCGGGTAACGAAGCCGGCGGATGTGTCGTTTTAAGCAGCAGCTCTCAGCGGTCAGCTTTAGCCCGTATGCTCTTCACCCGCGCCGGAATTCGCTCGCAGCCGATCAATTGCAGGTCAGTTGAACCGTCTTCGTCACGGGACTTGAGATGAGCTGTGTAAAGGTTCCCGTCAATGGGACGGCTCCGTTCGTTGCGGCCTTGCAAACGGCTGTTCCGTTTGTGTTGTCATTGGCACTGCTGATCGTGATGTCTGTGGGATCAGGATTTGACCATGTCCCGTAGGCGATCCACGCTAACGCCGGCACGGCGCAATGTTCGCCCGACGCGGCGTACGAGCCTTCCCCAATAAATTGAACCTGGTTTGCCGGTGGGGCGGCGGAGTGGCTGACGGTCGCGGAGGTCGGGTTAACTGTGATGACGACGGTTTCGTCGCATTTGGTTACCGGGGTCCCCCCGCATCCACAAAGAGCTGTTACGGCTATAAAGAGCCAGAGAGCGAGATAAGCTCGAATGAACGTTCGCATAAGAGCCCTCCAGACTGACGCGAAATTGCGGCCTCAGATTACCACTTTCCGAGGATTCGTTTTTCGGGCGGAGGCTACTCAGTACGCTAGATCACGCTGGATGCCGAAGGCGAAAGGGCAGTAGTGGGTTTTCAACGCGTTTTCAAGCGATCAATATGCCTGGAGTTGATCAAGCGGCAGACGAACGCGGAAGCAGGTCGACCCGGGCTCGGACTTCACGCTCAAATGGCCTCGGTGTTTGCGCACGATGCGCATGGCATTGTCGAGGCCAAGGCCGAGGCCCTTTCCCGGCGCCTTGGTGGTGAAGAATGGCTCAAAGATGCGCTCCTGTAACTCGGGAGGGATGCCGGGGCCAGTATCCCAGATCTCGACGAGCAGCATGTCGGCCTCGAGGCGACAGGCAACGCGAAGGCGGCCCTGGTTGCCAAGGGCATCGAGGGCATTTTCGATGAGCGCGGTCCACACCTGATTCAATTCGCCGCCGTAGGCGCTAATGCGTGGGAGGCCAGACTCGTAGTCGCGCTCGATCTCCACATGATCCATGCGCGAGCGGAGCATTTGCAGGGTGGCGTCAAGGCCAGCCGGCACGTCGACTTCGAGAATCGGCGCGCGGTCCATGTTGGAGTAATCCTTGACTGCGCCGATGAGGTCGAAGATGCGGGCTGTCGAGTTCACGATGGTCTCTGCCGCCCGCGCGGAGCGCAGGTAGCGGGCGAAAAACTGGAGCGAGATGCAGGCTCCGTCCGCACCCAGCACTTCGCGCAGGTCATCGAGGTCGGGAGTAGTTGCGCCCTGCTCGGCCAGTTGTGCGGCGATCTCCCACGCGTCTCCACAGCCGACACTGCCGAGCCATGCGCGGATTGATTCCTCACGCGCGATGAAGGCGAGCGCATTGCCTTCCTGCGCCGATTCGAGGGCTTCAGGGTTACGGCAGATAATCTTCTCCTCCCATGCCTCGACCGAGCGGATCTGTTCCTCGGTAAGCGAGAGGTTGACGAGCCTGTAGCGGTTGCTACGGTTGGCGCGCAAGGCAGCGAGCAGGCTGGCGGCGGCGCGTTGAGCGGCTGACGCAGGGTTATTCAATTCATGCGCGAGATTACCGGCCAACTGGCCGAGGGCGGTGAGTTTTTCCGCCTGCTGCTCGATGCGGGTGACTTCGCGCACGCGATCGAGCAGCGTGGAGACCACGCGCTGCGCCATGGAGGGAATGGCCGCGAGCATCTCTGGAAATTTTGAGCGGTGAACCAGCAAAGCCCATACCGGCGAGACGGCGAATCCCTGGCCACCGTAGCTCTTCATGCGCGAGAAGGGCAGCACACCCGTCATTTGCCCGGTGCGTCCAATGAACAGCGCCATGGGGCCACCCTCGCGCCGGCGCACGTGGATCTCGCCCTTGAGGATGAGCACCATCTGCTCGGCCGGAGAGCCCTCTTCAAAAAGGATGTCGCCGGCGCTGGCGCGCACCTCCTGGCCGTGGCGGGCCAGCCAGAGGCGGTCTTCAAACGGCAGCCCGTGCAAGGCGCCAATGTAATCGAGAGCAGCCGCGATCTCTTCAAGCGGCGTAGGCGTGGCGGGCGATGTGACGGCAGGGGAAAGCATCCGTAAACCTCCGGGGCGCAAATTCAGGATAGTGGATGAGGGCGGCAGATTTTCCACGACCGGTGCGGGAATGCGAATAGGCCCTTGGAATGAGCGCGGGAGCATAGTTAATTCTGAGAGAAGGGACGGACTGTAGTCTCCCTTTACGGAATATTGACGAATTCGAAACTAATCTCCAAAGTAACGCTTCCTTGTAATCCCACTGAAAGGGGGCGCGTCAAACAAGGGTGACTACCCCTGAATCAGGATGATTGAAAGTACTTTGTGACTCAGACCATTCCATTCTCCCTCGAGGAACATTGGGCCAAGACCGGTCGCGTGCTCGCCATGATTGTGCTGGTAGCACTGGTGCTGCGGCTGGCCGTCACCCCGTTCCATAACTTTGAAAATCTCATGGATGCCGACCACATCCATGCCTGGGAACAGGGGAATGTGGCGGAGGCATTGCTGGCCGGGCGTGGTTTTGGCAGCGCGCTGATCTCGAATCAGCCGTCGGCGATCATGCCGCCGGTGTATCCGCTGATTGTTGCTGTTCTCTTCCACTACTTTGGGATTCACACGGCCCAATCGATCTTTGCCGTACACGCACTGAACTGCCTGTTCAATGCGATGGCGTGTATTCCGATTTTTCTCATCGCCCGGCGCAGTTTTGGCGAGCGAGCGGGCTTGTGGGCGGCTTGGGGCTGGGCTTTTTGCCCCTACGGCATCTACTTTTCAGCGGCGTGGGCCTGGTCGACGCATCTGCTACTGCTCTGCCTGTGCTGGCTACTCTATCTTGCGCAAAGGATGGAGCAGTCTTCGCGCCTGTGGTTGTGGGCTGGCTTCGGCCTGCTGGCCGGTTTTGCGGGGCTCACTGAACCCTCAGTGATGGTGGTCATTCCGTTTCTGATGGCGCTGGCCTGCTGGCGGCTCGCCAACGACGGTCAACGCTGGCTGCTGCCGGGGATGGTCGCATCCTTGGTGATGGCCGCAACGCTGTCGCCATGGCTGCTTCGCAACATGATCGTCTTTCAGCGGTTCATTCCCATGCGCGACAGCATGGGGCTGGAACTGTGGATGGGCAACAACGGGTACGACCTGCGCTGGACAAGCGACGACCTGCACCCCCTGCACGACGCGGAGGAGCTGGCCGACTATAACTCCATGGGCGAACTGGCCTACATGGACCACAAAGCACAACAGGCCAAGGACTACATCACGGACCATCCAGCGTGGTATGCGTGGATGTGCGTGCGCCGCTCGTTTTATATCTGGACCGGTTTTTGGAGCTTCAATCGCGAATACCTGCAACTGGAACCGATGGACCCGGCCAACATTCCTTTTGCGACGAGCCTCACGCTGCTCGGTTTAATGGGGCTGTTGCTGGCTTGGAACGAGAAACAGCTTGAGGTTCTGCGCTACGGTGGTGTGCTCTTTTTGTTCCCGATCATGTACTACTTCACGCATCCCGAGCCATACCACCTGCGCCCGCTTGACCCGCTGCTGGTGATGTTGGGGTGCAGCGCAATTCTCACGTTGCGTGAACGCGTAAGGGAGCGGGCCACCGCCGCCATTCCGGCACGGATCGAAGCGACAAGCGGAGATTAAGGCGGTTGAGTCTGCCCAAGATCAGCGCGCTGCCGCAGTTCCCAGGTCGGGCGCTGTTTTGCCCGCGACGGTTCTTCCCGGCTCCCCCTCGAGATCGAAGACAATTACATCGTTCCCGCCTTGGCGCAGCCATGGGCCTGGCAAATAGAGCGTCTCTTGCGGGCCGATGCTCCAGATGCGTCCCAGCGGATGACCGTTGACCCAAACGAATCCCTTGGTGAAGGTGCTGGTGTCGAGGAAGGTGTCGCCGACGCGATCAACCTGCAGGGTACCGCGGTAGAAGCAGGCTCCCGTGCAATCGGCGGCGCGGAAGGGGAGCTGGTCAGGGTGCAGCATGGGCAGGGAATAGATCTGCCAGCCTGTGAGCGGCTTGCCGGCGAGTGTGACCTGTTTTGTAATTCCCGCGCGCTCGCCGCGGATCTCAACGGTGAAGTTGACTCGGCCGGTATTCTCCACCAGAATGTCGAGGCGCGTGTTGGGCTGCGTGATGTCGAGGTGGCGATGGTTCTGCTCGAGACGGCGATCGAGCGATCCAATCAGTTTGCCGTTCAGATAAATCAAAGCGTAGTCGTGGAGTTGGTCGAGGACCAGATCGCCCGACACCGGTAATGGAATCGTGGTGCGATATAGGATGTAGCCATAAGCCTGGTCGAGATCTTCCATGGTCAGCACCTGGGCCGATTCAACCGGATTGGGGAGAGACTGCCAAAGCGGAGCAGATACTTTGAAGTGCACAGCCGGCAATGTGACCGGGGCTTCGACGTCGGGCACGGGCGGCGGAGTGGTTCCCGTTGCCTTCGCTATCGCGTCACGGAAGAGGAAATACTTGGGCGTGGGATGGCCGCTCTCATCGAGCGCAGCGTCGTAGTCATAGCTGGTCACGTCCGGCCTGTACGGGGTTTTATCCATATTGGCGCCGTTCATCCAGCCAAAGTTTGTTCCGCCATGAAACATGTAAATGCTGATGGAGGCGCCCTGCGAGAGAATCCAGCGAAGCTCGTCGGCCTCAGCTTTGGCATCGGTGGTGTGGTGCGGTCCGCCCCAGAAATCAAACCAGCCGTCCCACCATTCGCCGGCCATGATGGGGTCATTGGGGCGCAGCTTGTGCAGAGCTTCAAAAGCATGTTTGGCGTTACCCGGCGCGAAGTTGACCACCGCGGGCAATCCGGGCAGCCATCCGTTGGGCACGAATTCGGGGCCGTCGGCTGTGTAGAGCAGGGCTTTAGTGAATCCTGCGTCGACCAGGTCACGGTGTATCTGCTCCATATAGGCGTGGTCATTACCGAATGAGCCGTACTCGTTCTCTACTTGCACGGCGATAATGGGGCCTCCGTTGCCGAACTGGAGCGGCGCCAGTTCCTTGCCGAGGCGAAGCAGCCAGCGGCGGGCCGGCCCCATGAATTTCGGATCGGTGCTACGGACAACGATGCCATGCTGCTTCAGAAGCCATGCCGGGTAGCCGCCCCACTCCCACTCGGCGCAGACATAGGGGCCGGGGCGAAGAATCACGTATAGCCCCTCGAGCTGCGCTTCGCGAATGAACTCGGCGATGTCGCGCTGGCCTGAAAAATCGTAGACACCCGGCTGCGACTCATGCTCATTCCAGAAAACATAGGTCGTAATTGTGTTCAGGCCCATCGCTTTCGCCATGCGAAGACGCGCGCGCCAATATGCGCGAGGGATACGCGGGTAATGCATTTCGCCGGAGATGATCTGGAATGGATTGCCATCCAGCAGAAACTTGCCACCCTCAGCGCGGAACGAGTGCGGTGTGCCGGCATCGGGGATGGGCATCGCAGCCTGCGCCGCGCAGATCGCTGGATGTGCTAGAAGGATCATGGAGAGAACGAGTGCGGAAAAGAATTTGCCAGTGGCTTTCATAGGCCGGCTTTCAGAGATTCAAATCTCGGCATGCAGAACTTGGGCCGATTGGAACGTGCCCTAGAGGCAGCCTTGCATCCGCCTCGCATGCCCACCTCATCATATCTCTCGGGCTCATCGCGTCGGCGCGGCAGCATTGCTACGCCAATCATGCGTAGTAGACTGAGCGTTGATTGCGCAACGGGAGAGTTTCCAGATGCAGATCGCATTTGCGGCTTCAGAGGGCACACCGTTTGCCAAGACCGGCGGTCTGGCCGACGTGGTGGGCGCGTTGCCGCGGGAACTGGTGAAGTTAGGGCACGAGGTGTCGGTCTTCCTGCCGTTCTATGCGCGTGTGCGCAAACAGTTCGAAGGTGAGGCGCGCTACGCGATCCGGTCGCTGACCATTCCCTTCCGCAGTTACAACCGATTTGTTGGCGTTGTGGACGGAGGCACGCGCGACGGGGTGCAGCACTACTTTATTGATTGTCCAGAACTGTTTGATAGAAAAGAGCTTTATGGTCAGAGTGGCAGTGATTACACCGACAACGCCGAGCGCTTCGGCCTGTTCTGCCGCGCCGTGATTGAGGCGACCAAACAGCTTGGCGTGCCGCAGATCTTCCACGTCCACGACTGGCAGGCCGCGCTCATTCCTGTGTACCTCGAAGACCTCTACAAGACTGATCCCGAGTTGAATGGCGCGGCCACCGTGCTCACGATTCACAACGCCGCGTATCAAGGGAAGTTTTCTGCCGATACGACTGAGCAACTGCTCTTCCCGTGGGAGATTTTCACCATGGAGAAGGTGGAGCAGTACGACCGGTTCAACTTTCTGAAGGGTGGAGTGGTTTTTTCGGACATGCTGACCACGGTGAGCCGCAAGTATGCCGAGGAGATTCAAACAGCGGAATTTGGCGAGCAACTGGACGGCATTTTCAGACGGCGGGCGGGTGAACTGCGCGGGATTTTGAACGGCGTGGATTACGCGCTGTGGAATCCGGCCACGGACGGCAACCTGGCGGCCCATTACACGCCGGAGCACCTTGAAGGCAAGGGCGCCTGCCGTGCCGATCTGCTGCACGCATTCGGGCTTGAGAATGTGGCGGAAACGACGCCCGTGATTGGCATCGTCTCGCGGCTGGCCACGCAAAAGGGCTTCGACATCGTGGAAAAGATCTCAGAAGAGCTGGCCGAGCGTGATCTGGTGATTGTGGCTCTCGGCTCGGGCGACCCCTATTACGAAAATCTTTTTCGCGAATGGGCGTTCAGGCATCCGGCGAGCATAGCCGTGCGCATCGGCTACGACGAAGCGCTGTCGCACAAGATCGAGGGGGGAGCCGATCTGTTCCTGATGCCATCGCACTACGAGCCATGCGGCCTGAACCAGATTTACTCGCTCAAGTACGGGACGGTGCCGATCGTTCGTGCCACCGGCGGCCTTGACGACACCATCGAGGAGTGGGATGCGAAGACGGGAAAGGGAACTGGATTCAAGTTCGCTGGCTTTGACCCCAAGGATCTGCTGACCGAAATTGACCGCGCCCTCGAAGCCTTTAAAGGCAAAAAGGGGTGGACGCGGTTGATGCGTAACGGCATGGCGCACGATTACAGTTGGACTGGTCCGGCGAAAGAATACGTGAAGGTGTACGAGGAAGCGGCCCGGCGGCGCGCGTAAAGATCGCAGGATTCAGCAGGCATGTACAGCACTCCTTCAGGCCGCATTCGCTTCCTGGATGATGTTTTCCTTCGGCAAATTGAGCGGAAGAAAGACAGAAACTGCGGTCCAGCTTTTTCCGGGCCTTATCGAGCTGCGCAGACGCAGGTTTCCCTTGTGGTTATCGACAATGCTCTTGCAGACCCAAAGACCAAGTCCCGTGCCGACATCGCGCTTGGTGGTAAAGAATGGCTCGAAGATACGTTCGAGTGCCGCAGCCGGTATGCCCATGCCGGTGTCGGCGACCGTGATCCGGATGCCGGGTGCGCCACCGTTTTTCCGTTGCCGCATTGCTGAGACGCGAATGCGTATTTGCCCAGGTCCCTGCATGGCATCAAGGCTGTTGCTTATCAGATTGGCGACCACTTGCCGAATCTCCCCGGGCACAGCATTGATTGCCGCGTCGGTCCTGATCTGCGGGCGCAATTGAATTCCCTTGTTTCGTGCTCGCGACGCGAAAACGGAGAGAATTGCTTCAACAATCTCACTTGGCCTGACGATGCGCACACCGCTGGTTTCCCGGTAAAACCCAAGAGTTTGCCGGGTGAGGTGTGAGACGCACGCCATTTGTTCTTCAGCAGTGTTGAGAAACCCTCGAACCTCACCCACGGTACTGGCTATCTTGGCGAGATAAATGAGATTGGTCACGGCTTCGAGTGGGTTGTTGATTTCATGAGCGACCGTGGCGGCAAGTCGGCCAACGGCGGCGAGTCTCTCAGTCATCAACAGAGTCTGTTCCGCTCTTTTCCTCTGAGAAATGTCACGCGCGATCTTAGCTGCGCCCACAATTCTTCCAGCCTCGTCTTTCACAGGAGAAACCGTGAGCGAAACCTCCAGTGTTTCGCCGCTCTTTTTGAGGCGCACCGTTTCAAAATGCTCTATGCGCTCGCCTCGCGCGATTGTGGCCAGAATCCTGGTTTCGTCGTCGAGCAATTCGGGAGGAATAATCGTGGCAATGGGACGACCGATCATCTCGTACGCGGAATAGCCAAACATCCTTTCGGCACGGGAATTCCAACTGGTAACGATCCCGTGGAGGTCTTTGCTGATGATTGCGTCGTCGGATGATTCGACGATCGCCGCCAGGCGTTGCGACGCTTCCTCAGCGGCCTTGCGATCCGTCACATCCTGCACGATGCCGAACATCCGAGTTTGGGTTTGAAACCTACAGCCCTTGCAGTAGAGCCAACGCAAGCCGAGATCAGGATGCAGATACCGGTACTCGAATTCCATCCTTCCGGTCTGACTGCCCTGCTGCATCAAGAGCTGCACCTTTGGCCAATCCTCGGGCCACACTCGTTCCGCCCAAACATGCGCGTCCTCAGCATCGGATATGCTGAGTCCGAAGATGCGCAGGAGTTCGGCAGAGAGAATTCGCGTGCCGAGCACTGGATCCCATTCCCACGTTCCGATTTGCCCGGCGGACTCTGCCAATCGAAGGCGCTGTTCGTTTTTCTCGATCTCCCCGCTTGCCGGGACCCGGGCTTGTTCCTCGAGGGGCCGGTGCGACAGTTCCTCTGTGCGTGCCACCGTAGCGGGACCAGCCGGGGAAGGAGCGAAACCAGATGCAGGTGAGTTCATGAGAAAGAGGGCCCTGTTTTTCGCATCTTTCTTGGGGCGCACCACTCGCCTTGTGACTGGACGAGAAGTCATTGCGTGATTAGATGCTATGCATGGATGAATGGTGGGCCGATCTGAGCGTGGTACCAACGATTTACTGCGCCAACAAGTCAAATGCTCTTCCGCGGTCACGGGCGGTAGCAAAAATGCGCCGCGCCATGGCACCTTTCTGCTACCCTGTGAACTCTTACGGAAAGTACTTTCTCCTGGAGGACTAAGATGCATCTTCGGTTGATGGCGACGTGTTGCTTGCTGGGCCTGGTTTCAATGACGATGGCGGCGCAGACGGGTGGGGCGGCGAATGGACCCGGAGCGGGAACCATCGTCACACCGGCAGTGGCTCTCGATTCAGGGTTGAGCCTGGTGGAAGAAGAGATGATGAGCGCGGTGAAGGCAATGCCGGCGGAGAAGTTCGGATTTGCTCCGAGCGCGGCGATCTTTGTGCCGGGGCAGACAACGGAGTTCGCGACGGTGAGGACATTTGCACAGCAAGCGACTCACGTGGCACAGGCCAACTATTTCTTCTTTGCGACGCTGAGTGGACTGAAGCCGGATGCGAATATCAGGGCCATGGCGACGCTGACAAAGAAGGAAGATGTTGTGGCTGCGCTGGCCGGGTCGTTTGCTTTTGGCCACAAGGCCATTGCAACGCTCACGGCGGCCAATGCGTTTGAAGTGATCAAGACGCAGGAGCCGGGTTTGCAGACGCGCTCGACGTTCGCGGCGTTCGCTGTGGGCCATGCCTACGACCACTACGGGCAGATGGTGGAGTACCTGAGGATGAACGGGATCGTGCCGCCGGCGAGCGCGAAGTAGCCGTCTCAGCCGTTCGCGAGCGGCGATGAAAACATTCTTCAATACAAACGACAAAGCGGAGATCGTGCGCCGTCTGGGAGCGATCGGTCCATCGAGCCAACGGCGATGGGGGACGATGACCGTCGCCTAGGTGATTTGCCATTTGAGCGATGCTTTTCGAGTGGCCCTTAACGAGAAGGCTTCGAAGCCGGTTAAGAATCGGTATTCCGGTCCGCTGATGCGATGGGCGGCGTTATGGCTACCTCTGAAATGGCCGCATGGCGTGCCTACCGTGCCGGAGTGCGATGCGAGGGGAGGGGGATCCGCGCCCACTGACTTTGACCGCGACAAACGCGAACTCCTGGAATTGCTCGAACGGTTTACGAGGCAGGCACGCGGGTCCGGTTTGCAGCTACACCCGTTCTTTGGGGTTATGACCGAAAAGGAGTGGATGCGCTGGGGCTACCTGCACGTGGACCATCACTTGCGCCAGTTTGGGGCTTGAGCGGCGCACGCCAAAATGAAGGTGCACCGAGGGGTTATACGGCGACAGGATACTTTTGGTCTGCCCAGCTCGCTGCTAGTGAGGGCGCGCCAGCCAGGCGACGACTTCCATTGCCACGAAGAGCTCCGCGTAAACTGCGAATCCAACAATGACAATTGCAGCGAACGCTCTCAGAAATCCGGTGGCTCCGGAATCGCGCTGCATGCGACGATAGATCAGGCACGCGGCTGCGATGCCGAAGAGGGCGGCGAGTGCTACCAGGGAAATGGCGCGACGATCGTGTATGCCAACGGAATCGCAGGGGCACAGCATCATTACGGCTGTCGAGGCGGAGATCAACGCAAAGATTGCAATGTAGCTCAACAGACGTTTTGTCCGCGCTGTGAGCGACGCTGCGGACGACTCGGTGGCTGCTGCCGGATTTGGCTGGCTGAACAACATAGGTTGCTCCGGCGAATCATTGGGCCGCTGCCGGCGAAATGCCGCTTAGCTGTGCTTGCCCTTCCATTCTTCGTACGGGCCCTGGAAGTCCTCAATCTCGTCCTGATGAAAGACCCATAGCCGCGTGGCGACTTCGTCGATGAGGTCGTGATCGTGTGTGACCAGCAGGACCGTGCCTTCATAGCGCTGCAACGCGATGTTGAGCGCGTTAATGGCCTCGAGGTCGAGATGATTGGTGGGCTCGTCGAGGATGAGGATGTTGGGCTTGGTGAGGATGAGCTTGCAGAAGGCCAGCCGGGCTTGCTCGCCACCGGAAAGAGCTTTGAGGGGCTTGGTGCCGTCTTCGCCGCTGAAAAGCATCTGGCCGAGAATGCCGCGAATGTCTTCCATGTGCGCGCCGGGGTCCCAAAGATGCAGCCACTCAGCCACGGCGAGGCTGCTGTCGATTCCCGGGCCGGTCAGGGTCGAGCCGACGTCCTGCGGGAAGTAGCCGACCTGCGCCTCGTGACCCCAGAAGACCGACCCCGAGTCGAGCGTGAAATTCTTTTCGGCGAGGCCGGGATAAATGGCCAACAGGCACTTGAGCAGCGTGGTTTTGCCAGCGCCGTTGCGGCCCATGAGGCAGATTTTTTCGCCCCGCAGAACGTTCCCTGTAAACCCTTCAATAACCTTGAGATCGCCGTAGAACTTTGTCAGATGCTTGAACTCCAGGACATGCTTGCCGCTGGGCCGCGCCTGGTCGAAACGGATGTAAGGGCGCTGGATGTTCGATCGCGCAAGTTCGTTGGTCTGCAGGCGCTCGACTTCCTTGCGCCGGCTGGTGACCTGACTGGAGCGCGTGCCGGCGGCGAAGCGGGCGATGAATTCGTTGAGCTGGGCGATTTTCTTGTCGCGCTGCGCATTTTGGGCTTCCAACGTGGAGCGTATCTGCGTCTTCGCCATCACCATGTCGTCGTAACCGCCGGTGTAGGTGATGATGGTTTGGTAATCGATGTCGGCAGTATGCGTGGTGACGGAGTTGAGGAAGTGCCGGTCGTGCGAGATGGCGATGAGCGTGCCGTCGTAGCTCAAGAGAAAATCCTGAAGCCAATGGATGGAGTCGAGGTCGAGGTAGTTGGTGGGCTCGTCAAGCAATAGCGCCTGAGGTTTGCCGAAGAGGGACTGCGCCAGCAGGACGCGGACCTTTTGGCCGCCCTGCAGCTCACCCATTTTGCGCTCATGGATTGCTTCGGGAATGTCGAGGCCATCGAGCAGCACGGCGGCGTCGCTCTCGGCGGTGTAGCCGTCCTCATCACCGATGATTCCTTCGAGCTCGCCCAGGCGCATGCCGTCCTCGTTGGACATTTCCGGCTTGGCGTAGATGCGGTCGCGCTCTTCAAGAGCGGTCCAGAGCGGCTTGTTGCCCATGATGACAGCGTCAATGACGCGAAACGCATCGAAGGCGAACTGATCCTGGCGCAACACGCCCAGCTTGCGCGGGCGCACCACCGTGCCTTTTTGCGGCTCGAGCTCGCCGGTCAGGATCTTCATGAACGTGGACTTGCCCGCGCCGTTTGGCCCGGTGAGCCCATAACGGCGGCCCGGCGTGAAGGTGGTGGAGACGTCCTCGAAAAGGATTTTCGCGCCGTAGCGCATCGTGATGTTGCTGACACTGATCATTCTTTGCGATTTCCTAAAAGCATTCTGGCACCCGCGCGCGAGCCGCTGAGGCGCGTCCAGCGACGAGGGGCCAATGAGCCTGGGATGCGGTGCGGATGCAGCGCGCCGAAGCAGGCCGCGCCGGAGAACGGTTACAGCTCTATTTTCTCACAGTAAGAAGTGCGCCGAACGGGTTGAGGGTAAAATGACGCCATGCGGCGCTTGGCCATCTTCGCGATGCTTCTGGCACTGGTGGCAAGCATGGCACCGGTTCAATATCCGGTCCGCTGTGTGTTGCAGGAGCATGAATACGGGCATGCGTGCTGCGTTCCAGCAAATCGCGCGATGCGCGCCGAGTGCTGTTCTCCTGTGATCGCGGCGGCACAGTTGGAACAAGGCGAAACCTTCCTCGCAAGAGCGGCAGTGTTTGGCCGTCCGACTGCCTGCGCGGCGGCTGCATTGGAAATCCCCGGCGCTCAAACGAGACTTAATTCCGGGGTGATGCCTGGTCGTCCGCAGCCACAGGTCTTGCTTCGCACCTGATTGCTCATTCCATTTTTCATTCGCATTATGGGCCAGGCCTGTAGCCGGGCGTTCGTGCGCTGCGACAGCACATGGGCGGCGCGAACTCGTACCCGGAATTGATCGGATCGCGCAATCGAACGGACTTAGCCTGCGATTCCCCGAGGAGGTTGGGATGAAGTGGTGTTTGCTGGGCGCGCTGCTAGCGTGCTCGCCAATGGTTCTGAGCAGCCAAATGCAGATGGGCGGGCCTGCGCAGACGCTCAAAAAGAATGTGCTGCGGCATAGCTCGTCGGGCACCGGCCTTGAGCCGGATTCGAGTGCGCCGACTATGCTGATGCGCATGCGCGGCAAGTGGATGGAGATGCTGCACGGCGAGGTGAACGTTGCCGAGCAGCAGCAGACCGGGCCGCGCGGCTGTGACAAGCTGTTCAGCGTGAATTGGGCGATGGTGATGGCGCAGCGCGCAACCGCACACGGCCAGTGGACATTCGCGGGCATGTTCAGCCTGGAGCCGGCGACCATTACAGGGCGCTACTACCCGGAGCTTTTTCAGCAGGGCGAGACGGCGTTCGGGAAGGCGATTGTCGACGGACAACACCCGCACGATCTTTTCATGGAATTGGCTGCGATGTACGACTTGAACCTCGGTGAGCATGGCCTGGCTTCGCTCTACGCGGCTCCCGTCGGCGATCCGGCTCTCGGACCGGTGGCCTTTCCGCATCGGGCGAGCGCGGAGAGCGATCCATTGGCGCCGCTGGCCCACCATCTGCAGGACTCGACGCATATTGCTTACGAAGTGGTGACGGGCGGAGTGACGTGGGGCCTGGCGCGGATTGAAGCGTCGGGTTTCCACGGACGCGAGCCGGGCGAGAATCGTTGGACGATTTATGGCGGCGCGGTGGATTCGTGGTCGGCGCGGCTGACTGTGGCACCGGCGCGAGATTGGATCGCGCAGTATTCGCTCGGGCATTTGCACTCGCCTGAGGCACTGCACCTGGACGAAGATGTTCTGCGGCAGACAGCGTCGTTGAGCGCGCACCATGCCTGGACGGGAGCCGAGATCGATGCCACTGCGGTGTGGGGCCGGAATCATACAGTGGGCACCGATGTGAGTGAGAACGGATACCTGCTGGAGGCCGAAATGCGTCTGCGGGCGCGGCAATCGCTGTGGACACGCATCGAAAACGATGACCGGACGACGGATCTGCTGGGTGCTGCGGCTCCGCCGGAGGAGAGCGTTGTGGGCCGCGTGCAGACCTATACCGGCGGCTACGCTCACCGCATCTTGGAGACCGATTGGAGCGCTCTCGAAATGGGCGCACAGATGACGGTCTATTCCACGCCGGTTCGGCTGCTGCCGCTCTATGGCGCCCACCCTATGGGCGTAGCAGGCATTTTGCACTGGCGCGTGGGACGGTGACGACGGGCTATGTATTGCACGGAGGTCATTGGCGATTCATCAGGGCGCTGGCGGAAGAGCGTACTTGCCGGATTTAACCCAGAGGAGGTCAGCGCTCTCCGATGGCTGGCCGAAGTCCTTGACTACATAGAGAAGGACGGTGGTGGGCGCAAAGCACTGGCGATAGACGAGGCCCATGCCGCCGCCGTGGCCAGGCCGGATGACATTCACGCCGAGCATGAAGTAGGCAGGGGGATTACCCAGATTCACCATGCCGTTTTGTACCATTTTGGTGATCTCGTGCACGTTGCCGCCGGAATAGGTTTGCGAGCCGTCATCGTGCACCCCAAATTCGTAGTGGGGCGGATTGTCTTGTTTATAGCTCGTATCGATGGCCACCTGGATGTGCGTAATCGGCGTCATGGTCTTGGCCTGGACGACGCGAAGAACCACAGAACAGGAGCTGGTTGAGCCTGGTCCGTGCCCGCCATTTACGTAGTTGGCCGAGTCGTCGCCGGTCTCATCAGCAATCAGATCGGCAGGGCTCGGCGGCGGCTTGACGCCCGCGCACGCAGGCGGCAGGGCAAACACCGAAGCGGGCGGCGCTGAGAAGGAAATTTGAGTCACGTTGACCACCGTCATCGGCGGTGCATTCGGCGCACTCATTTCAGCGCGCATCACAAGGCCGTCTTTTTGATCGAGCCAAACCTTGATGCTCGACCCCTGCGCGCTGCCACCATAAACCTGCGTGGGGACTCCGCTGAGGGTCTCATTGCCTGCTGGCTTCATGTCGCCCTTGGAGATCTCGGTCAATAGATCGGCCGTCATGGTGAACGGGTCACCCCAGTCGCCGGAGAACGTGCCGACAGTGCATTCCACGGGCGAGGCGGTTGGATTCCAGGAGTGGGAGACTCCCGCTTTCAGGTCGTACAGGCTCAGAGTGCGAGTGGCTGGAGCGCCCCCGGGTTGGGCGGGCTGGTTTGTGTCAATGACAGCCTGTGTGCCATTTCGATAGATGGTCGTGGTTCCGGGATGGGCAGCGTCGCCTGTGGCCTCAGTAATGGTGTATGTGGTCGGGGGCGTTTGCGCGTGGAAATATAAAGGGAGGATAAACAAACAGAGGCAGGCAACAAATCGCGGAGTTGACATTGAAAGGAACTCCCTTTTGAGAGCGATGAATGAATCCGGATGTTGCCGGCGAATTTCGAGCAAGAGTATGATTCCGCGAAGCTAGCCGATGATATCGGCCCCTGTATGGATCGTCAAGACGAAGGCGCCCGGGGGGATTCGCCGCGCTCACGAGATTCACAAAATCTCACGCAGCTTGGTGAATGCGTCCAGCTCGATGAGGTGCTGGCCTTCGGGCGCGGCGTCGACGGTTGCGTGCTCCAGCACCCAGGTGTCTTTGTGGAAGAGGAACACTGCGTGCAGGCCGGCGGCGAGCGCAGGGTTGATGTCGCTTTTGGGGCTGTTGCCGATCATCCAACTGGTATGTGGAGCTAGCTCGTGACGGTCGATCACAGCGCGGTAAGTGGGTGGATCTTTTTCGGCGACGATTTCTACGGCGGCAAAATGAGAAGCGAGGCCGGAGCGGGCGAGCTTGTCGGCTTGCTCAGCGTGATTGCCTTTAGTCATCAGAATGAGATGATGGCGGGCCGCGAGATCGGCCAGCGTCTCGGCCACACCGGGAAGCAACTCAATCTCCTGCTCGGCGATGGAGCGGGCAAAGCCGCGAATGCGCTCCCGTTTTTCTTCAGTCACCGGTGCGGGACTCAGCCGGTCGAAGCAATCCACCAGCGACCGGCTGAAGCTGGAAAGCCCGTAGCCGTGCGCCAGGATGGTTTCGCGCTCGACGGCATTCAGGGCGCTGCGCACTTCTGCGGGCGAGTACTCATGATGGTTCAGAAAGCTGATAAAGGCGGCAATGGCGCGCTCAAAGTAGATGTTGTTTTCCCAAAGTGTGTCGTCGGCGTCGATGAGCAGGGTTTGGCCGGCCGGGAAACGGTGCATGGGTCGAGAATACAAGTTTGCGGCGGTTTGCTTCCAGCTTGAAAGCCGAGAGCAGCCCGCTACGCTCCCAGTTCGTTGCGAATGGCTGCTGCGATGGCTTCTGCGTGATGGCGCATGGCCTCTTCGCTTTCGGCTTCAATCATGACGCGCGCCAGAGGCTCGGTGCCGCTATAGCGGATGACGACTCGGCCCGAATCCCTCAGGTCTTCGTCGGCGGCGCGGATGGCTTCAGTCACCGCGGGAATGGCGTGAAGTGGTTTCTTCTCGCGAACCTTTACGTTGATGATGATTTGGGGAAAGACTTTGAGGTCGGCGGTGAGTTCGTCGATGGATTTTCCGGTGCGGGCGACGAGGTCGAGCACCACCAGGGCGGTGAGCAGGCCGTCGCCAGTGGTGGCCAAGTGCGGAAATAGAATGTGGCCGGATTGCTCGCCGCCAAGGGCCGCGTTCTGCTTTTGCATCTCTTCGAGCACGTAACGGTCGCCGACCGGTGCGCGATCCATGCGGATGCCGCCGCGCTTGAGTGCCGCTTCAAGACCCATGTTCGACATGGTTGTAGCGACCACCAGATCGCCGGTCAACATACCGCGCGCCTTCAGGTCGCGAGCGGCCATCAGCAAGATCGCGTCGCCGTTGATCACGTTGCCATGCGCGCCAGCTAACATGCAACGATCTGCGTCGCCGTCGAAGGTGAGGCCGATGGAAGCTCCGCGTGCCTGTACTTCCTTTGCTACGCACTCGGGGTGCAGCGCGCCGCAGTTGGCATTGATATTGCGGCCATCGGGCGCGATGTTGAGCAGCTTGATTCCGTTGGCGCCCTCGTGGTTGAGGCGGCGAAAGAGCTCGGGCGCGATGGCGGCAGCAGCACCGTTGGCGCAATCGGCAACGATGCGCAGATTCGCGAGCGAGAGGCCGGGAACGCAATCGATAAGGAATTGGATGTAGTCGGCCTGGAGAGCGGAGTTGTCTTCGACGGGCGGGAAGCAGCGAGGATCGGAGATTTGAACCTGCGCGGCGTGGTAGAGGATCTCCTCTTCCATGGCCAGCTCCACCGCGTCAGGGAGCTTGAAACCGTCGGCGCCGAAGAGCTTGATGCCGTTATCCTGCCAAGGATTGTGGGAAGCGGAGATGACGACGCCGGCATGAAAGCCGTGTGTGCGGGCAAGAAACGCGACCGCCGGAGTGGTGACGACGCCTGCGCTCTCAACGAGCGCGCCTGCCTGGTGGAGACCTTCGGCGAGAGTGGCGGCAATCCAGGGTCCAGACTCGCGGGTGTCGCGGCCAAGAAGGATCCTAGGATGTGTGGCAGTCTTGCGCAGCGAGTGAGCGAGAGCAAGCCCGACGCCGTAGATCGTCGTAGGGTCGAGCGGAGCCTGACCCGCGATGGAGCGAATGCCGTCAGTGCCGAAGAGTTTGCGTGCAGTGCCTGCGGTCATGATTTCGATTTCTTGCCTCTCTGTTTTGGGACGGGTGCCTGGGGAGTGATGGATTCAACGATGCTAGTGAAGGATCCGTCGGCGAGACGGGTAGCGACACGGACTCCCGACGCGAGCTGAGCAGAAGAACGGATGAGCGAGCCTTCAGCGGAGAGAACAAGCGCATAGCCGCGATCGAGCACGGCAAGCGGCGATAGCGAGTGCAGCCGGGCATCGAGGGCGCTGAGATTCGATGAGGATGACTGGAGCAGGCGCTCGAGCGAGCGATCAAGGCGGACCCGAAAATCGGCGAGATGTTCACGCGCGTGAGCCAGGTTGGGGCGGGGGTCGCGATGGAGGACAGCGGCGGCTAGCTCGGCAACGCGATTCTGCCGGAAGCGCAGTTGCGCAGCCAGCGCGGAGTCCAAACGTAGCACCGCCTCATCAAGTCGTTGGGCTAGGCGATGCAAAAGCGCGGAGACGCGCGACTCGGCGCGGCTAATTTCCAAGTGGGCGAGGCGCTGGCGAGCTTGCAGGAGCTGATAGCCGGCGGCGCGCTCGAAGCGATGCGCCTGGGCAGCGAGATGGTCGGCAATTTTGTGCTGCGCCTCGGTGATGAGTTCGGCCGCGGCGGAGGGTGTGGGTGCGCGCAGGTCGGCGGCGAAGTCGGCGATGGTGAAATCGGTTTCGTGGCCGACGGCGGAGACGACGGGCAGGCGAGATGCGGCGATAGCCCTGGCGACACGCTCGTTATTGAATGCGGCGAGATCCTCGAGCGAGCCACCGCCGCGGGCGACAACGATCAGGTCGACGAGATTGCCGGCGTTGAGTTCGGCCAGCGCGGCTTCAATTTCTGCCGGCGCTGCTTCGCCTTGAACCGATGCCGGGCAGAGCAGGACGTTCAATCCGGAGTGGCGACGGCTCACGATGTTGAGGAAGTCGCGAATGACGGCGCCCGTTGGCGAGGTGATAATGCCCACGGTGCGGGGAAACATAGGCAGCGGGCGTTTGCGATCCGCATCGAAAAGGCCCTCGGCCTTGAGCCGCCCCTTCAATTGCTCAAACGCAAGCTGCAACGAGCCTGTACCGACCGGCTCCATGGTCTCAGCTACGAGTTGCATCTGGCCGCGCTGCTCGTAGACGCTGAGGCGGCCGCGGACCAGGACGTGAAGGCCATCCTCGGGACGGAAGCGGAGGAGCGTCGCATTGCGGCGGAAGAAGACTACGGGAAGTTGAGCGTCAGCGTCCTTGAGGGTGAAGTAGAGATGGCCCGAGGGTGCAGGGCGGTAATTGGAGATCTCGCCTTCCACCCAGACGTCGCCGAACTCTTGCTCCACCAGCTCGCGGATTTGCGCAACGAGCTCATGCACTGGCCAGATGTGGCGCGCCGGACGCGGGTCGTCAAACCTCAAGTCCATTTGAGGTGTGAGGTCGAGCTGGGGCGCAAATGAGGCGTGCCGGGTCACTGCAGTTGAGTGTAATTGCCAAGGCATCAACTGGTAGATGGACGATTCTCGATCATTGCGCGCAATTCGGCGGCGATGGCTGCAAGGCGCTCCGCGGAGTCGGGGCCAGGCGAGCTTTCGCGGGAAAACGTCAGCTCCAATTCACGGGCCAGAACCGTGCCGCGCGTCACGCTGAAGGTTCCCAGCACCCCGGCCAGTTTGTGTGCGGCGGCCTGCGCTTCCTCGCAGCGCGACGGGGTCAGCTTTTTGGCGGCGACTGCTGCAGTGGCCGCCTCGAGAACTGCGACTCGCTCCCTGATCTCCGGCAAAAAGCGGACCCAGAGGCGGTCAATCGCCTCTGAAAGGGCCGCCT
Source organism: uncultured Acidobacteriaceae bacterium (assembly GCA_963841365.1). GTDB lineage: Bacteria > Acidobacteriota > Terriglobia > Terriglobales > Acidobacteriaceae > Telmatobacter. Next base: position 91,058 of record CAWJDG010000029.1, on the reverse strand, counting down.
GCGGCTGGGCACCGGATTGGGCGGAGGATTTCATTGGAATGAACCTTCAACTCCAGCCGAGCGCGCGAGCAATCTGCGTGGCGAGCGTAAGCGGGTCAAAGGGCTTGAAGAGAACGGCCTCCACACCGAGGTCTGCGAAGCGGCGCTGGTCAGTACCTTGCACCTTGGCAGTAAGCAACAACACGGGAATGCCCGCAGTGGCCGGGTTCCCGCGCAACTCGCGAAATGTCGACGGGCCGTCCATGCCGGGCATCATTACGTCGAGGAGAATAGCGTCAGGGCGCTGCTCGGCGGCGCGGGCTACGCCCTGGGCACCCGAGCTCGCCACAATCACGTCCCAGCCGGCCACGGTTTGCAGGCTCAGCGCCGCAACTTCGCGAATGTCGTCTTCATCGTCGATGATCAGGATTTTACGGGCCAAAGCGTTAGACCCTCCAGATTCATTGTCGGATGCTGGCGCGGCGTTGTCGATGGCGCGAGGGCAATCAACCGGTTATGACTTCGGTACGGCGGTCTGCGGGGGCGCGATCGCTTCCACCTGCCGCGAAGAGCGAAGCATGGTCAGCACCAGGGCTTCGAGCTGCTGTGGCTGGACGCGGGTTTTGGCCAGGAAATAAGTGGGCCCGAGCGTGAGCTGGCTTCGCTCGTCTGGCGAAATCTCGCGGCCGGAGTAAACCACCAGTGGCAGCTGGGCGAGGTTCTCGTGCTGGCGCAGCCAATCGACCACATTGAACCCGTCGCCGTCGGGCAGGCCAATATCGAGCACGACAAGATGCGGTTTGAAGGAGGAACAGGCTGCGATCGTCTCCTCAAGCGAATGCGCGGTTTCGACGGAGATGCTGTCGCGGGTGAAGACCTGGCTGATGATGCGCGCCAGGTCGAGGTCGTCCTCGACGATGAGGATTCTGGCCTTATCTCCAGTTCCGCAGAGCACGCGCGCCAACTCAGTGAGAAGCACGTCTTCCTGAAGCGGTTTAGGAACCCATCCCTCAGCGCCGGCGGGAAGTTCCTCAGGGGATTGCGAATCCTCCACACTTAACAAGACCACGGGGGTTCTGGATGTTGCATCAAGGCGGCGCAGTTGCGGCAAAATCTCCCAGCCGTTCATCCCATCCAGCGACGAATCGAGAAGGATGGCCTGAGCGTTTTGCTGCGCAGCGGAGAGAGTCTGTTCAACGGTGCCTGCCTGCACTACGGAATAACCATGGCGAGCCAACTGCGCCGCAATTCGCGGTCGCGTTTCGGGGTTGGCGTCAGCCAGCACGACAATTCCATGACCAGGTTCGGATTCAAGCGGACCGCTTTGAGAAGACACAGGTGCCGGCTGATAGGGAAGGAAGATGCGGAAGGTGGATCCACGCACCGGATTGCGCTCAGCCCAGATGCGCCCCGAGTGCTGCAACACGATGGTTCGGCAAATAGCCAAGCCCAAGCCAGTGCCACCCTTTTGGCGCGAGTCGGATGCGTCCACCTGCTGAAAACGGCCAAAGATCGTTTCCAGCTTGTCAGCGGGGATTCCGCGCCCATGATCTATGACGGAAAGAATGACACCGGTGACGCCTGGCCGCAGCATGACACTTACCGGAGAATTCGGAGGCGAGAATTTGACTGCATTGGAAAGCAAGTTCGTGATTACCTGAAGGAGGCGATCGGGGTCCGCGGAGATTTCGACCTTGGTGGCGTCGTGGATCAGCTTCACACCGGCGGCATCGGCCACTGGTTGCATGTCTTCGATGGCCTGTTTGACGATATCGGCCAGTTGCACCGGTCGGAAGGCGAGCGGTTCACGTCCGCTCTGAATTCGCTCCAGATCGAGAATGTCGTTGATAAGGCGAACGAGGCGATCGGAATTGGTCAGCGCGATGCGAAGAAGGTTGGATGCCTTTTCGTTAACCTCGCCAAGAATACCGGACGTGAGCAATCCCAGCGCCCCGCGGATGGATGTGAGCGGCGTGCGTAGCTCGTGGCTGACGGTGGAGATGAATTCGTCCTTGAGACGGTCAAGAGCGTAGCGCTGGCTAATGTCGCGGAAACTGAGTACTGAGCCGGAAAAGCGGCCCTGCCCACGAATCGGTGTCAGAACATATTCGGAAGGGAAGGAACTGCCATCGGCGCGAAAGATGTTCTCCTCGCCGCTGGTGTTGCTCGACTGGGCAGAGGCATTGCGCAGGGGACAATCCTCGCCGCATTTGCGGTCGACGGGCGCGGAACCATGCAGCAGCTCATGGACTGGCTTGCCGGTAAGGGTGTCAGGCGGCGCACCGAGAAGGCGCGCTGCGGCCGAGTTGGCAAAGCTCACCTGCCCCTGGCGATCAAGCCCGCAGATGCCGTCGGCTACCGAATCGAGAAGGATTTCCTGCTGACGCTTCAGCTCAGCTGCCTGTCCGCGCTCCTGGGTCTGGGCTAGCATTTGACCCAGCGATGCGGCCGCCGTCTCCAGCGCAGCCACTGCTTCGCGGTCCTCGCGCAGCTTGAAGTGGCAATAGAATTCGAGTACTGCCAGGACCTTGCTTCCGGCACGAACCGGCACAGCCCATCCGGAGACCATCTCCTGGTTCAGCGCAGCTTGGACTCGCGGGCCTGCGGGCGCGGAAGCCAGCTCAGTGACCCAGACCATGCGCCCATCTTTCCAGGCCCGTTCCGGCAGATCCTGGCCGCCCCCCAGCTTCAGACCCATACTTCCCTGGATGAGCGCCTCTGCGCGCCGGCCAGGAACTCCCCATGCGGTTCCAAACTCGAGACGTTTTTGGTCAGCGTCGACCATCCATTGAATGGCCAGGTCCCATCCCTGCGAGATGCACAGCGCTTCAAGGATGCGCATGCCGACCGGGTCGCCCCATGTGTTGCTGCCAACAATCTGGCTTACCGCAAGCTGCAGCGATAGCCGGTTCTCGCGTTGCTTTTGTTGCGTTACGTCACGGAGGAGGCAACGCACAGCCAGGGGAATGCCGGACTTATGACGCCGGCTCAGGCTCAATTCGAGTTCGAGGACGCGGCCATCGAGCGTGTGGTGCCGCAGCGGAGCGCGCTCGACGCTCTCTCCATCCAAAGCACGGCGGAAGAGAGCCGCGACAGTGCTGCGAGTGCTATCTGAAAACAGGTCCTCGAAGGAACTCAGGGTCATCAACGCCGCAAAGTCCATGCCAAAACTTCGCTTCCATGCGGGATTTGCGTAGAGGAACTGTCCCGAAGGGCTGAGCGTGGCGATCATCTCGCTGGAGTGCTCGAAAAGATCGCGATAGCGTTCCTGCGACTCGCGCTGTGCCTGGTCGCGGTGCAAGACCGCGCTCTGATCGACGCCTACGGCCACCGTTCCTGAAAGCTCGCCAGCAGCATCGCGGAGCGCAGAGATGTGGAGAGTCGCCGGGATGACTACGCCATCTTTTCGGCGCAGCTGTGTGTCGAAGCTGGGCACCATGCTAGGCGGCAGCGTGCGCACGCAATCGAGATAAGCGGCCATGCGGCCGGCAGGCGTGGGAGGAATCGATCGGTCGACGTTGCAGAGCTTTTGTATTTCCGTTACAAGCCGCTCGCTCTCACCGGGCGCCAGAATCTCCGTTTTGCCCCACAATTCCATGAGCTCGGCAACGCGATAGCCGAGCATGCGCTCGGCGGCGGGATTGCAATAGATCAGCCGGCCGTTCAGATCCATTGCAACGACTGCGGGACCGGCCGAATCAAGCAATTCGCGCGGCGGTTCGCCAATGGGCAGCGGCGGCTCAGCGGGCTGAGGGCGAAGGACAAACTGGTTAAGGGCGAGCGCAAAGATAGCGGTGGCGATCGCCGCAGCCAAAATCGGCAAGGTTTCCCAGCGGAAAGAGGGAGCCAGACGCGCCAGCGCGGTGCCCGCCCAAAGGGCGAGAATGAGACCAGGCAAAATGAGCCAAAGCTTGGAGATAGTGCCGCGCTTCGCAGGCGCGGGTCGTAAGTCCTCGCGGATTTCCGTTTCCTCCGGCTGCTCGCTCATCAGGTCTTCTATCCCTCCGAACGCCTGCTTTGCTCACGAGCACTGTGGCCGTTGGCCACAGACGCTTTCGAACCCCATCTCGAATTCCCGGCGCTGGCGATTTCGCCGCAATGCGCCACTGCACACAATTTATTGAAATGTCTCACAGCGCGAAGATGCCAAGGCCCGAGTTCTTCCGATTGCACGTAGTATATGCGTTTGATTCCAGACTCTCTAGGTAAATCGCTGTGTCACTCGGGCCAGTGAAGCACTCAAGTCACTGTAAGACGGCGGGGAGTGGGTTGCATGCGGGCCGGAAAGGCGCCTTATACTGGCTCAATGTTTCGATCCCTGAAATCCATTCGCCCTCTTCGTATCGTGCTGCCCATCATTGCGGTGTCTTTCTTCACCCTGCTGCCACAAAACGCCCGCGCCTGGGAGCACGACGGCCATACCATGATCAACAAGCTGGCGGCCAGCGGGTTGCCTGCCGACGTTCCAGGCTTCCTGCGTTCCCATGCGGCCATTGACGAGATCGAGTACTTGGGCCCGGAGCCGGACCGCTGGCGTTCACCGGCTGAACCCGAATTGGTCGCAGCCCAAGCTCCTGAGCACTTTATTGATCTGGAACTCGCCGACGCGCTCGGTCCGCTGCCGCACAAGCGCTTCGACTTCGAAGCAAAGGTTTTCTCTGCCGGCCAGCGGCCGGAAAAGATCGGCCTGCAGCCATGGGAGACTGACGAAGTGTGGGAGCGGCTGAAAGCGGCCATGCGCGAGTACCGGACCATTTCCGCTGCGGGCCAGGACACTAAGCCGGTCGAGGCGGCCATCATCTTCTACGCCGGTTGGCTTGGGCATTATGTGGGCGATGGCTCGCAGCCACTGCATGTGACCGTGCAATATAACGGCTGGACCGGGCCCAATCCCAACGGTTATACGACCAGCCACCAGATTCACCATGAGTTCGAAGGTCCGTTTGTCGCGGCCAACCTGCACGCGCCCGAGGTGGAAGCCAAGATGACGCCGGTGAAGGCTATCGACGGCGACATGTTCGACGCCTACGTCGCCTATCTACGCCACTCGGCCACTAATGTCGAGAAGGTCTACCAACTCGAAAAAGCCGGCGGTTTCGTGGGTGCGGGCACCTCGGAGTCTCGCGACTTTACCGCCGAGCGGCTGGCAGCCGGCGCCAGCATGCTGCGCAACATGATCTACACCGCGTGGCTCGACAGTGCACAGCCGGTGCCCGATCCCTACGCGGGTAGCGGTCCAACGACGGCGGCGCCAAAATAGAAGTGCTATGCTTGTCGCGACATCGGTCAGACAATCCCCGGGGGTCTGCTGCGCGTTTCATGCAGCTGGACGCGCGGCAGAGCCGCTGTAGTTGAATCCGAGTTGGCGGCGGCCATCGAACCAAGCTTTGCTCGGGGTATCAGCCGGGATCGTGATGCCAGGGTTAATTCAGGTTTCAATTTCCTTCGTTGCCTTTCGCAGTCTGCATCGCTTCCATCAGAAGTGGCACGTGTTTGTCCACCTGTGTGCTCTGTGCGCGCTGACAATTTGCGCAGCGGGCAAAATAGCAGCTCAGGGCGCAAACGCAATCTCCTCTCCGCGCGTCCTCGTCACGCAAGCCGTCGATGACGCTCAGCGCACCGTTCTGCGCGGCAATACGCATCCCTTTGTGCGCCGCGCTGCCGACCAGGGAGCTGCGCCGTCAAGCCTGGAGATGAACCGGATGATTCTGGTTCTCCAGCGGAGCTCCGAACAGGAATCTGCATTACGCGCGCTGCTCGACGACCAGCAGACTAAGGGGTCTGCGAACTTCCACCAGTGGTTCACGTCCGAGCAATTCGGCCGGCAGTTCGGCCCCGCCGACAGCGATATTGAGGCGGCAGAAGCGTGGCTCGAATCGAGGGGATTTAGGGTCGCCGGCGTTTCCAAAGGCCGCACAGCTATCGAATTTTCCGGCACTGCCGGGCAGGTGCAGGAGGCTTTCCATAGTGAGATTCACAGCTATCTGCTAAACGGCGAACAGCATTGGGCCAATGCAACGGACCCTTCGATTCCCGCGGCGCTCGCGCCCATGGTCAAGGGAGTGCTCTCGCTCTACAACTTTCCACGGCATCCGCAATCGACCATCGGGGGGAGGGCAATACGGGCCTCCAGCACCGACGCATTGCCCGGGTTTACCTTCACGCAGGGAAAGTCGACCTATTACGATTTGGGACCAGCCGATTTTGCTGCTATCTACAACGTGCTTCCACTGTGGAACGCCGGAATCGACGGCACGGGGCAAACCATCGCCATTGTCGGCGAAACCAACATCCACGTCTCGGATATTGAAGCATTCCGCAACCTCTTCGGTTTGCCGGCAAAGGACCCGCAGATCATCTTGAACGGCCCGGATCCCGGGGTGATGGGCGACGAGCCTGAGGCTGTCCTCGACGTGTCGTGGTCGGGCGCGGTGGCGAAGAATGCCAACATCGATCTGGTGGTTTCAGCATCCACGGCGTCGACACCTGGCGTCGATCTTTCTGCGCTGTACATCGTAGACAACAATCTTGCGCCGGTGCTGAGCGAGAGTTATGGCGAGTGCGAAGCCACGCTCGGAAATGCAGGGAACACATTCTACAACGCTCTGTGGCAGCAGGCAGCGGCGGAGGGAATCACGGTTGTGATTGCGGCGGGCGATAGCGGCTCGGCCGGATGCGATAATTTCAACTCGGCGAGTGAGGCCAGCGACGGTCTGGCGGTGAGTGGATTCGCATCTACTCCGTACAATGTGGCGGTGGGTGGCACTGACTTCGATCAGACTGCGACCACTGTGTCGAACTACTGGAGCGCGACGAACAATCCAACCACCGGCGCCTCGGCGCTGGGATACATTCCCGAGACCACGTGGAACCAATCATGCGCGGGCCAGGGAACCGGTCAATGCACTACCGGCTCCAATTACCTGAACATTGTGGGCGGAAGCGGTGGCCCCAGCAATTGCGCGTCGCTCAACGAGAACGGGAAATGCTCGGGCTACAGCAAGCCGTCCTGGCAGACTGGCGCGGGGGTTCCGCAAGATGGCGTCCGCGACATGCCTGACGTGTCTTTGTTTGCAAGCGACCAATTCAACGGCAGCGCATACATCCTCTGTGAGGCCGATCTCACCGTTTTCGGGATCAGGACTGGATACAACAATCCTTGCAGCCTCACGAACGATTCGTTCTGGGGCATCGGCGGGACTTCAGCCTCCGCTCCCGCTTTCGCCGGCATTATGGCGCTGGTGAATCAGAAGACGGGAGTGCGACAGGGAAACGCCAATTACGTTCTCTACAATCTGGCAGGGCAGAGCGGCGCAAACTGCAACTCGTCTACAGCGGCGACGGGCGCAGCGTCGAGCGGGAATGCGTGCATCTTTTACGACATTACGAAGGGCAACAATTCGGTGCCGTGCTATTTGAACACGCCGAACTGCGGGTCGGTCCCGCTTGGCAGCGTTGGCATTCTGGTGGACGCCAAGGGCAACCCCGCCTGGACCACGACGGCAGGGTACGACATGGCCACCGGCCTGGGAAGCGTGAACGCGGCCAACCTTGTGAAGGCGTGGAGCACGGCTACGTTTGCGCCCACGACCACCAAGTTGACAAATCTCTCGCCCGTGAATCTCGTTCATGGTCAAGCAGTGAACGTGAGCCTAACTGTCACCGCGCTGAGCGGGTCGGGAACACCCACAGGCTCTGTCGCGCTGATGGCCGCACCGGCTGGCCAGAGCATTGGGGTTGGCGATTTCCCGCTCACGAACGGTGCTGCCGTCGGAACAGCCACACTACTTCCCGGGGGAACCTACAACGTGACCGCGCATTACCCCGGTGACGGAAAGTTTGCGGCAAGCGATTCGGCGCCAGTGCAGGTGACTGTGGGCAAGGAGAACAGCGAGACCACACCGACATTGGAGTTGTACAGCTTTACAAATGGAACCTTCAGCGCGGCCAATACTTTCCCATACGGGTCGATTGTTTTCCTGCGCGGCACTGTAGGCAACGCGGCGGGTGCGGGTTGCGCTCCCAGTGCGGTGCAGACAGGCGTCACCTGTCCGACGGGAACCGTGAGCTTTGCACTCAACGGCAAGACTCTCGATGCCGGAAGCTACGCTCTCAACACGCAGGGATACGCAGAAGATCAGGCGCTCGCAACCGAGTTCACATCGCTGGGCAGCTTCACTCTCCAGGCGCAGTACAGCGGAGACTCGAGCTATAACTCCAGCGCTGGTACATCGACCGCAACGGTGACGCAGGCGCCGACCAGTCTGGATACTTTCGAGATCAAAGATCTCGGTCAACAGTACAGTGGGTCCGGCATTAATTACATCGCCTGGTCAGGACAGACATTTCACGTGATGGCCGCCGCCCGGGATGTGAGCGTCATGCCTGCTCCAACGGGAGCGATCTCGTTCCTGGAAAACGGCAGCCCGGCGTCCGGGACGATCGTGGCGGCGCCGCTGAATGGCAGCTATAGCGGCGGCTTTGGCTCATTCAACGTGGGCTATCTGAATGACACGCTCGCGACGTCAATCAACTCACCCGGCACCTACACCTTCACCGCATCCTATCCGGGGGATGCGAACTACTCGGGATCGCAGAGTCCCTATTCGCTGAGCGTGATTGTCCAAGACACCACCTTCAATATCACCCCGCCGATTCCGAACGTGACCATCGCAGCGCCGGGACAGACGGGTACGACGGCGGTGACGCTGGCCGGGGTGGATAACTTCGGAGGCCTGGTGAATCTTACCTGTACTTTGCCGGCCGCCATGACCGAAGCCACTTGTCCGGCGGTCAGCGTCGCTCTCGGCAACGCACCGCCAACCGCCACGGCGCAGTTGACAATTACTACCACCGCTTCGCACACGTTGGCCGCGAATGCGCCGGCCGGCAAAGGGCTCTATGGCTATGGGGCACTGGCGTGCTTCGTTCTGTTTGTCGTGCCCGTGAGTCGCCGGCGAAAGTTTCTCCTAGTGCTTTTGCTGCTGACTGGTTTTGCCGGGTTTTCGGGCTGCGGAGGCAAGGGCGGAAGCGGGACGACCCAATCCAAGATAGATCCGGGAACCCCGGCAGGGACCTACACAGTAAATGTGACGGCAACTTCGTCGAACATCACACGGACCGGCACTTTCATGGTGACGGTGCAGTAAGCCTGGGCAGTCTCTGGAAGGTGGGATTCCAGAAAAGGCGCGGGCTGCAATGTGCGTTGGAAAGGGAAGTGCCAGCCGCTCAGTCGCCGGCCTGAGCGACGTTCATTGCGGGAATGCGGCGCAGCATCAGGTTGAGAGTCACCGTCATCAGGAACACTGCCGGAATAGCGGCAAGCAGCCAGGCCAACAACGCCTCACCCGCCAATCCGCCGACATGAGTGGCGAGGCTGAAAACGGGAAGGTGCAGCACGGTGCGAGCTGGTGGCACGTGCGGCGGCTGCGCTGAGATGAGCCACCCACCGAGCCGCATGAACGGGACGATCAGGGCCAACTGGAGCGGCATCGCTGCGTAGTTGGCCGCCTGAATGGCGGGCAGATTCAACCGCAACGACAGGGCCAGGACAGCACAAAGAACGGTGGGGATGCCGACCACCGGAATGCATCCGACGGCAAAGCCAAGCGCAAGTGTCAGTGCCAGGCGGCGGGGCGAGATGCCCTGGCTCAACCAAAGGACGGCATTGCGCTTTGCCGCTGCCGAAATCCTGCGCACCATGCCCTCCTATTGAATCTGATGCTGCTGTCTTGAACTTTGCTGTCCTTTCAAACTTATCGACACTAATGATGCCGTTTTGTTTTCCTCAGATGAAACTTTAGTCAACGAACCAAATTGGTAATGAGAATTGTATGCAGCCCAACTTGGGCGACGGCAATCCCTCTTCCGGGCCAGTTCCAAAGCCGAGAGCCGGACCAGTGAAAAGGCAAGATCGCGAGGGGTCAAAGAACATCCTGTCTGCGGTACACTTGGACCCGATGAGAGTGTTTGGGATCGATTGCGGTACCGAGGTTACGGGATTCGGCGTCGTCGATTCGGACGACGGCGGACGTGATGCGCGGCTCAAATACCAGGCGATGGGTGCCATCCGATTGTCGAAGGCTCGCCCATTGCCGACCCGCCTAGAACAGGTTTTCCAGGAACTGACAGCCGAGCTGGAGCGCTGGCGGCCGGATGCGGTAGCCATCGAAGAGGTCTTCTACTCAGTCAACGCCAAGTCGGCCCTGAAGCTGGGGCAGGTGCGCGGCGTGGCGCTGCTGGCGGCGGCGCACCAACGGATTACGGTGGCCGAGTATGCGCCGCTGAAGATCAAGTCGAGCGTGGTTGGTTACGGACTGGCGAAGAAAGAGCAGGTGCAGTTTATGGTGGCACGGCTATTGGGTCTGGCCGAGTTGCCACAACCATCCGACGCTGCGGATGCCCTTGCCATCGCCATTTGCCACATTCATACAGCGCAGACGCTTTTGCTGCAGGGAGTGACGCGATGAAGGCGGCCTGGCTGGTTCTTGCGGCCGCGGCTCTTGTGGCGCGGGGCCAGACTGCTCCCGGGGCGGATCCAGTGATTCAGGTGGACTTTTCCAATCCCGGAATGTCGCCCCCAGAATGGACAATGACCCTGCGCCCCGACGGGAGCGGCCATTTTCGCGCGCAGATGGGCAAGATTCCCGACGGTGGCCTGAAGGAGATAGAGGTGCCCGGCATAGACCGAGATATCCGGGTAAGCGCGCAATATGCGGGGCGGGCCTTCGATTTGGCGCAGCGGAGGAATTGGTTCAACACAGCCTGTGAGAGCCACTTGAAAGTGGCCTTTCAGGGCTGGAAGACACTGACATATACCGGGTCCCGACACGGTTCGTGCACCTTCAACTATTCGAAGGATAGGGAGATTCAGACCCTCGGTGACTCTCTGGAGGCGGTAGCGGAGACGATTATAGAGGGCGCGCGGCTGGAAATGCTGCTTCAGCATGACCCTTTGGGCCTAGATCAGGAGATGGAATACCTGACCGATGCCGTCGGCGATGGCCGAGCGCAACAGGTATGCGTGATTCGGAGTATTCTTGAGCGGTTGGAACAGGACGAGGGGGTTCTGGACCGTGTGAGGAAGCGTGCGAGGGCTTTGCTAGCGCGGGGGACAACATAAGCGCTTATTGCAGAGACTTTTTGATGGCTGTGGGTGTCCAATGGGTGTTGGGCTGCCAATGGCCGGGGATGGGTCGCCACAAGGCGATGGAAAGGCGGGGCGCCATGAAACTCATGATGAATCGCATATGGTTTACGGGGCTGGCTGCGCTGGCCCTCGGGGTGGTGTATCTGGTTCCGGCGCTGCAGGCGCAGGATGTGGACCAGACATCGGGACAGCCGTCGCGCGCCGTGCGGCTGAGCTATGTCGACGGACAGGTCAGGCTCACGCAAGGGAGCGAGGTACTGGCTGACAAGGCGGTGGCGAATACACCGCTTTTTGAAGGCGCGCAGATTACCACATCTGATAGCGGGAAGGCGGAGATCCAGTTCGAAGATGGCAGTGTGGCCAGGCTATCGCCCAATAGTTCGTTGACGCTGAAGGTCCTGCGCGGCGCTGGTGCGACAGCCGACACGGAGCTTCTGGTCAACGGCGGGCTGGCTTACTTCGAGTTCCAGGGCGGAGGGCAGGCCGGCCAAATGAGTGTGCAGTTCGGCGATACTGTGGTGACTACCAGCGGATTCACCGTGATCCGAACCGACTTGGATAATCCTCCGGGTCAGGTAGCGGTCCTCTCAGGGAATGCGCATTTGCGGGGCAGCAATGGAGCGCTTTCAGTCGACCTGCATGGCGGAGAAAACGTTGTGCTGAATGCCGCCGATCCGAGCCACTTCAACGTGGCTGAATCGATTGAGCCGGACTCATGGGATGCGTGGAACTCTGACCGCGACCAGGCTTTGACTACCGAGGCGGCGGATCAGACCCCGGCATCGGCCAGCCTTGGGAAGGGCCAAAACCCTGCATGGAACGACCTGGACGCAAACGGGAATTGGTACCAGGTCCCGGGGCAGGGTTATGTCTGGTCTCCCTATGACGCTGCGAACGCCGGTTTTGACCCCTACGGAAATGGGAATTGGATGTATACACCCGGCTACGGATATATCTTTGCATCGGGATATCCGTGGGGCTATCTTCCGTTCCAATGCGGCGCGTGGAACTTCTATGATGGCTTTGGCTGGGGTTGGGCTCCCGGAATGGGCGGTTGCACGCCCTGGTGGGGAGTAGGTTTCTACGGCGGCCCCAATATCGGCTATGCGCCTCCCCGCTATCACGCCTGATCCCGCGCGACCGCATTGCCGCCGCGATCCGGCCCGCGCCGATCAGGCGGCATCAACGCAGGCCCATTGCGATGGTTGCGGTGAATCGAAAGCCGACGTTTGTGAGTCCCGGGCTCCCGGCGCGAGATAGAAATACGATGGTAACGATCGCAGGGAAACCGGTGCTGCCGCTGGGTACGCTGCCTTCGCGGGCGGGATATGAACACAGGGTTCCGGCTTATTCGGGGGTGAGGACGGCAGTCGGTCAGTCGTCAAGCTCGAGACCCGGCTATAGCCGCCCGGTGGGCATGAACCCCGCCGCAAATTCAGGTGCGAACCGGTCGTACACGGGCAATCCAGGCGGATTCTCTTCTGAGCACAATAACACCGGCAGTGGGCCAGCGAATCGCTCATCAGGCGGAGGCTATTCCGGGAGTAGTCCGGCCAATCATCCCTCTGGAGGCGGCTATTCGGGCGGAGGGGGGAACGCGCATCCGAGCGGCGGCGGTGGTGGAGGCTACTCTGGCGGTGGAGGTGGGGGTGGCTCACATCCAAGTGGTGGTGGAGGCGGAGGCTATTCAGGCGGCGGCGGTGGAGGCGGAGGCGCCAGCCACTCCAGCGGTGGTGGCGGTGGTGGAGGCGGTGGTGGCAGCAGCAGCAGCGGTGGCCACCACTGAGACGAGCTGCCCATTCACATTCAAAAATATCGAGAGCCTGGGATGAACTAAGCTGCAGCAATCGGGCGAGAGTTCATTCCAGGCTCTTTTCGTTTTCGATTTTAAGCGAATTCGACGCGATACTCCGCTCCTGCGCGCAAATCAAGCCCCACAGTCTGCGGGTCTACGGATCGGAATGCCACTTCTTTCGCGCTAAGCGTGATGCGGAGTATGCGTTGCTGCGCGGGCCCCACAAGCGAGACGCTGCCATCGACGCTGGGGCGTAGCGCAGCGACGGTCGCCTTACCGTTGCGCCATGCACAGTCCACTTCAATTCCGCCGCGCGCTCGCAATCCGCGAAAGCTGCCCACAGGCCAGGCCGATGGCAGTGCCGGCAGGAAGCGCACTACGCCGCCATGACTCTGCAGGAGCATTTCAATCAAGCCCGCAGTGCCGCCGAGATTGCCGTCGATTTGAAACGGCGAGTTGGCTTTCATTCCGCAGATGTCGAAGAGATTGGGCCGGGTTGCAATTGCGCAGCAGCGCGAGTACGCTCTGGTAGGCGGCCTCGCCATCTTCAAGGCGCGCCCAGCAATTCACGATCCATGCGCGGCTCCAGCCTGTGCTGCCGCCACCGTTGGCCAGGCGGCGCTCGAGCACGGCGCGTGCTGCTTTGGCGAGGGCGGGTGTTTCGCGCAGCGTGATCTGGTGGTCCGGGTACAGTGCGAAGAGATGCGAGATGTGGCGATGGCCGGGCTCGGTCTCCGTCGTAATCTTCGTTCCACTCCTGCAATGCGCCGGTCTTGCCGATTTTGAATGGCTGGCAGGCGCTTGGCTCGCGGCCTCAACTTGTGTGCGAAGTTCCGTCGTCGACGCCGAGAATCTTGCTGCGACCGCGAAACGCGATCGAAGATGGCGCGAATGATTTCGGTGTCCATGGCGGGAGACATGCAGAGGCTCGCCGCGGAGCCGTCGGGAAGTCTGTATTTATTCTCGGGCGATTGGCTGGGACCGCTGAGGAGGGTTCCATTCGGGCCGGGGACGAGATAGTCGAGAAAGAACTCGGCAATTTCCTTGAGGCGCGGATAGGCGCGGTCGCGCAGAAAGGCCGTGTCGAGGCTGTACGCGTAATGCGAGAAGAGATGCAGCGAGATCCACGCTGCGCCCAAAGGCCACATGCCTGCCTGCACGTGATCCACGGGAATGGAATCGCCCCAGATGTCGGTGTTGTGATTGCACGACGAATCCGCGGGCGTTGTAATATTTGCGCGCAGTCGCGGAGCCAAAAGGGCGAGTCGAGTCGAGAAGGTCGAAGAGTTGCACGTGCAGATCGGCGAGATTCGCCGATTCGGCCATCCAGTAGTTCATCTCGGTGTTGATGTTGACGGTGAACTTCGAGCCCCACGGTGGATCGAGGCTCTCGTTCCAGATGCCTTGCAGATTGGCTGGCAGCGTGCCGGGGCGGCTGCTGCTGATGAGCATGTAGCGGCCGAATTGAAAGTATGTGGCGATAAGGCCCGCGATCGTCGCCGCCATTGCGTAGGCGCGTCATGCGCTTGTCGGTAGCGAGATTGCGAAGCGGGTCGGGGCCATCGAGCAGGCGAAGATTGGCGCGAGCTGGCATATCGGCGGTAGTCGGCCACGTGCTCGCTGCGCAGCTCTTTGTAAGAAATTGCTGATGCGGAACGCAAATTGCGAGCGCAGGCCGCGGCCATGCCAGCGGCATCGTGGTCGCGAAAATCGGTGCAGGCCGTGAGAGCAGCGTGACGGCGTGGTGTTTTCGATGCGGAGTGTGTTGCCGATCGGCGCGCACCGTGCCGCCTTCGGGAATGGCCTTCAATTCAGCGCGGAATGCCACTCCGACCTGCCGCTCTTGCGATTGCCGGATCGGTGGTGGGTTTCACGGGCCGTGTCGCGCCGATCATCACCATGCGATCGCTGGCGGCCGCGGTGGTTTCGCTTTGTGCGGGGCGATCGAGCCGCACCGTGAGTGAGAAGGGCGTGCGTGGCATTCAATGCGCGCGACGATCACATTACGCGGCGCCGAGCTGAAGACCTCACGCGTCCACTGCGCGCCCGCAGCGCTGAAGCTTGTCTTCACCACGGCCTCGTCAAGATCCAATTCCAGCCGGTAGTTGGTTACGGCAGCGGGCACGTTGTCGAAATCGAGCCAAAGGTCGCCGAGCGTCTGGTAGCAGGGCAGGCGGTCGGGAATGCCCATCATGACCTGCGCGGCAAGAGCTTCAGCCTCGTGAATCTTGCCTGCCATGAGCAACTTGCGCACCTCCGGCGTGCGGTTGGCCTGGGGATTGTTGCGGTCGCGCCGCTCGCCCATCCAGACTGTCTCTTCGTTCAATTGCAGCCGCTCTTTGGCCGGTTGCCGAAGACCATGGCGCCGAGCCGTCCGTTGCCCACGGGCAACGCGTCGGGCCATGTGGCTGCGGGCTGCTCGAAGAAGATGACGTGCTCGCTCGGGTCGATTCCGCCATTGAGTCTCCGCGTGCAAATACGGGTAGCGAGCCGCGCTGCGCCAGCACCGCTCTGGCGATGGACGCGTCATGCAGAAATTGCCGTCTGCTCCAGACTTCTTTTTCGCGCCATGATTCCCCCTTCTCGCCTCCAGAGAGTCGCGCTATACGCCGGCACGTGCAAGATGTTTTTGTGGAGTGACTCCGTACGCCGTTCGGTAAGTGACACGCCTTGTTTGGCGTCGATCGCGGGACCCGAGAGCAACCACTCGCGATGGGCATGGTACAGCGGCGTTCTCATCTCGACCGGCTGCTCGGATTTGTTGATCGCCAGCAAAAGCGATGATTTCGCTTTTCGGGCTGCGTAGGCGCGGACACGGTCGCTCGCACATTCCAGCGAGTCCGGACCAACGTTGCGCCAAGGAACGGCTTCGTGAGTTCCATCCCAAAGTACTCGGGACGGCACACAAATCCCGAGGCGAGAGTACCGGCGATGGGAGTGTAGAAGCCGTTGCCGCCTCCATGAAGATTGACTCCGGCGCAGCCAAACGATGCAAATTCCAGCATCATGTCCGCGACCCATAGTGCGCTGGCCAGCGTATCGCTTACGCCGGGCTGGCCGCCGTTCCAGCAGGAGTTGCCCTCGCTCATGCGATAAGGCAGACCGGCACTGTGCGTCGCGGCCATGGCAGTTTGCAAGTCGCGTTCCAGTTTGGGATCGGGGGAGAGCAAGTTTGTCGATCGGTCATGCCGGGCGCACCGGCCGGGCCCATGGCGTAGTAGTGCGAGGTAAGCATCACGACGTCGGGAGCGCTCTTCTTCACGTCCTCGGCAAAGCCGGTGACGTAAGCCATTTTGTTCGAGACATCGGGACCGGCGAATTTGGCTTGCGGCACACGCGCAACAACGGCGGCATGCGCAGCAGACCACTCCTTCCAGTAGTCGGCATAAGACCAAGTGGCGGGGCGATAACGATTGCGCCATGCGTCCGGCTCGTTGCCGAGTTGGAACGCGATGAGGCGCGGGCCGAGTATTTCTTGGACGTGGAATGCT
Source organism: uncultured Acidobacteriaceae bacterium (assembly GCA_963841365.1). GTDB lineage: Bacteria > Acidobacteriota > Terriglobia > Terriglobales > Acidobacteriaceae > Telmatobacter. The sequence goes on along the minus strand of CAWJDG010000029.1, from coordinate 74,644 downwards.
TCCTCGGCAGCTCGTCAATGGGGCCGCGGCCGAGATTGAGGCCGTAAAGGCAGCGCCAGCCTGCGGCATCGAGGAACGCGCGCAGGTTGCGCAGGCTTTTTGGCGTGATGGGCGTATCGGATTTGACGTTTTTGCTGGTGTCGGGGCCGACGGCATCGAAGGGCGCAGCAGCCGGACGGCTCTTCTGTGGTGAAGGCTGTAAACTCGCTGGTGCCTCCGCCGAGACGCAGCACGCCTTGATCGCTGAGTTCGCGAAAGAGCGCGATGAGCGCGGTGTTTTCGGCGGAAAAGAAGGCCGGGTTGGCGAGTTGCGCCGATTCGTAGCTGAGGCCGATGAAATCGGCGGGGATGGTGGCGAGAGTCGTGGATTCGTCGATAGTGAGCGTGGCGGAGATGGGCCGTCCGCGTTGTCTTGCGCATGGAGCAAAGAGATGCGAGGCAACACACGAGGCAGCGACCGTGGCCCGCGGCATCACGCAGAAACGTCACGGCGCTTCATTTGAGTTCGAGCCTCGATCGACGGTCGGCTTGTCTGGACGTGACAGGGAGCCGGCTGAGGCAATCGGGTTGAGTGGCCATCGATGCGGATCGAGCTAACCTGTTCGTTGAATCGACCGGGAATTGAAGAACGAATCACGCGAGTTACGCCATGCGGGTCGATCGTGATGCGCCAGAGCTTGGCCGCCACGTGTTCCACACGGAGGCTTACCGCTGCCGCCTGTCGTGACGGGCGCGTTGTCGAGAGTGAGCGTTTTGCCCTCGGGCACCCAGCTTGGCAGCAGGCCGGGAAGCAGATACAGCTTGCCTTCGCGCTCGTTGAGCAGCATGTCGCGCAGCAGAAGCACAAGATTGGCGTTGGCCCAGGCTTCGGGCATGTCGCCGGTGCCTTCCATGTTGGAGCGCTTGCTGTGCGGCGTGTCGCAGGCGCGCGGCGCATCGACATCGACGAGAATCTCTTCCTTCCACACATTCGTGGTGTAGCTGTGGTTGAGCGCGGCAGCGAGCATGTCAGCGGCCTTCTGCTTTTCTCCGCGCAGCAGATAGGTCTCCGCCATGTTCATCGACTCGCCCGCCCAGACGCCGGCGGATCCGGCCCAGGCAACATTTGTGGGCAGACCCTGCTTCTCCTCGTGCTCCATGCGCGTGATGAGGCCGGTGACGAGCGGATCGTCGGGCGCGTAAAGGCCGGTGGGATAGACGGCGAGAAAAGTTTGCGAATATGCGCCTTGCGGATACGTGGGCATGGCAGGCAGATAGGGCGGCGTGATGGTTTCGAGCGTCACGGCGCGGCTCACATCTTCGCGAATGGCAGCCGAGAAAGCGGCATACTCGCGATCGAGCCAGGCCGCGTCGTTGGGATGGCCGAGAACGGTCGCGGCCTCGCTGGTGACTTGGACCGCGTAATCCGCGAGGAAGTTGTGCGAGAAGGAGTGGCCCTCAGGCAGGCCCGAGTCGCCATAGCTCCACGGCAGCAGTCCGTACCAGTAAGTTTTCTCGCCGGGCTTGAGCGGAGGATCGGGCTCGGTGCGGCATTTGGAGGGGATCATGCGATGGATGGGCCGCGCGCCGGGAGGAATGCCGTCGACACCTTCGAGCTGTGGACTCTTCGCGGTGATCGCGAATCCACTCGGCGGCATTGGAGCAGATCAGGATACGCTCTGGCGAGCCACTGCTTGTCGCGTGAGAAGAGGTAGTAGTCCCAAACCGCTGCGGCATTGCCGCCGGAGTTGTCCCATGCGGGCCAGCCGCTGGTGGGAGGGAAGTCCCACTCGCCGTCGTCGTTGATTACGTGAAAGGCGTGCTCCACGCTCTCGCGCGCGGGCGTCATGAATCCCGCGACCTCCATGGCGCGCGCCTGAAAGTATTCGCCTCGGCCCCAGTACTGCCGGTAGACCGCCGGACCGTCGAGCGCCCAGAGATCGCCGCGCGCGTCGAATTCCGTGAGAATGAGCACGTAGGCGATCGACGAGTAGTAGAAGTCGGTCAGCTCCTTCTGCGGGAAGTCGACTTTCGTTGCGTGCGCCCACAAGCCATCCCACTGCGCGACGGCCTTGGCGAGCAAGCGCTTCGCCGCATTCGCGCGAGAGTTCGCCGTTGCGTGCGACGGGCCACTCGTAGGGCAGTTCGATCCAGATTGTTCTATCACCATGAGCTGGGACGGAGAGACGCAGCGCAAGCGTGAGGCCATTGTCTTCGGCGGCGACTGCGAGCGCCGTCTGTTTCCGTCACCAGCGCGACGTCTTCACCGGCGCCGTTTTCGAGCATATGGCCGACGACGTGGCCGGGAAGATTGCGCTCCCGGCCACTGAGCTTGAGTGTGCGTCAGCGGCTGCGCGCCGTCATTGTGAGGGTGAGGCGGACGACGTCGAAGGCTTTTGAGCCGGAGTGTTGCGGTCGGGATTTCGCCGGGTTTCGCATCGGGGTCAACAGCGAAAGCAAGCTCCTCAAGGGTCACGCTGCCTGACCGCGCCGACGAAACGATGAACGGATAGCGGCCGCGATATAGTTGCTGGTTGCGTGATGCTGAGTGGGTCCGAGCCGGCGAAGGCCTGGATGGCGAGTTCGCCGTCCATCTGGCTGCTGAAGCCGATGGGTGTGTCGATCGGCTTACGCTTCAGGCTCCATTGCGACCATTTCAGGTTGCCCTGTTTGTCCACGATGGTTTTGTGGCTGCCCAGGGGCAGGCCGATCAGGCTCTGCGCATCGGTATTGGTGTGGCGATGGTCTATGACAACCTGCGCGGTGAGGATCGACGCGCAGCTCAGCAGCACAAGACAACAGGATGCAGTCCGAATGAATGACACAGAATCCCTCGATCGTGGAGCAACTGGCTCAACTTAGCCAGTGTAGTTCGCCGTTTTGCCTGCTCGACAGGGCGGAGTGTTCCACAGTTCCGGCTGTCGGACTATGCGCAGAGCTATTCCGCCTTGATCGTCGAGAGCACGACGATCTCTCCCGGCTGGATAACTACCTCTGACGGGACAGCGGAGACTGCGTTCACCTCTTCGAGGCCGGTGCGCTCCATCTCGGCCCAGGGAAGGGTGGCGCCCTGCACAGTGAAGTTACGCGCGCTGAACGAGCGGTTGACCACGACCAGTGTCTCGTTCTGGCCGCCGACGAATGCGGTCGCAAGCAGATCGGGGTCACCGGTCTCGACGCCGATGCGCTGCATGCCTTTGAGGATATGGCGGCTGTAAGCGCCGAGCACGCGCAACTGATAGCTAGTAGGCACCGGGATCCAGCCGCGGGTGCGGTCGGGCGCAAGCAGAGAGCGCGAACCGGCAAAGGTGGGTTGCTCGACGTCGAGCAGCGTCCAGCAGTACATGAGCGCAATGGCGTCGAGCTCGGTGAGGTTCTTGTGGTAGAGCTGGGCCACGGCGAAGGCGATTCGGTACGAAGGCTCTTGATAGTGCGCATCGTTGATACAGATCTCCGTGGCGAGGAAGGGCTTGCCGTCTGCGGCGTCGTGCATGGCTTTCATGCGCGCATCGTAGAGATCGGGATTGGCGATGAACTCCTGGAAGTCGTACTCGTGCACGGCAGAGTAGTCGATCGCAGCCCAAGCTGCGGGATCCTTGCGCCAGGCGTGGGCGCGGTCGATGCCGAGAAACATGTAGCTGGCATCGGCCATGTGGATCTTAGTCCCGGTGAATCCGGCCTTGTCGAGTTCGCGGCGAAGATCGATTGCCATGGCGTTGAAGACCTCGGGCGGCTGATCAACCTCGTTCTCGAGGCCGACGATTGCCGGTGCGGAACCGGTCGCGGCCTGCGCCTTCTTGCAGTAGGTGACGACGATGCGGGCGTATTCGTCGGGATTAGCGACTCGCTTGATGGGCTTGTTCCAGGTGTCTGTCGCGCTGGGGCCATTGTTGGGAACAGTTGCCCAGGAGGGAAGAGCCCAGAGCTCGTAGATGACGCTGCCGCCGAGAGCCTGAATGTGACGGCTGTAGTCGAAGCTGGAGAGCTCGCTGTTGGGGAAGTTATCGCCGTAGTAATGCGGCGTTGCGTCGCTAAGATCGTCGAGGTTGCTGAGGTCGGGCTTGAGTTGCGATCCCATCGGGTATTCGCGGAAGAGCAGAAGGTTGTAGCGCTTGAGGATCTGCCAATACTCGCGCTTGCCTTCGTCGCTAAGCTCGGAGTAGGCGGGAATGCTGGGACTGCCACCGAAGCCGAGCATGGTTTGGTGCACTTCAGCGGGGTTGATGACGATCGTGGAGTTCTTCAGGTCCGGCTTGAGGAGAGAGCCTTCGACGACCTCGTGCGCAGTGCGCGACGCGGCGAGCATGAGCTGATGACGAGTGACGTCGAAGAGCAGCGGGGCTTCGAGGATCTGTTGGCCATTGACGAGCACGCGCGCGGCGAGATGCGCATCGGCAATGACGGTGAGTGTCCGCGCTTCGCCTGTGTATTGGCGCTCCGCGGTGAAGACGGACTTCTCAGGAAAGTTGCCCTGACCTTCGTAAAGCGCCATCGAATCGTAGTAGCGCTCGACGATGCGAACTTTGCTCGAGGTGAGCTCGATGGTGAAGCCTGCGCGCGGGCCAGTGAAGATCCAGCGGAGCGTAGCGCGCTGAGGGATGTCGGCGTTGAGCGTTAGAGTGCGTTCAAAGAGCGCGGGCAAATTTTCGTGAAAATATTTGCGCGCAATTTCGTCGGGGCGGCTCCAGCCGGGGCCAATTGGGCCGTCGGAGACGAATTGGAAAGTGTCGGCCGCCGGCGTTGTGGGGGTGGACGGGGGCGGGAGCTGAATGGCCTGTTGGGCGGAGAGGCTTGCAGAAAAGACGAGAGAGGCAACTAACCCTATGCAACGCATGGCCTCGATTATCCGCGTCGGCGGCCTGAAGGTGTCAAGCGCAGCGTCGTCGCGATCCCAGGCCTCATCCGCCGCGGCGGGCGAGACCTGGGGCACCCGCACCCGTGGAGGTAACGAATGGGCTTCCATGCGTGCATTTGGGTACGAATCCGTGTTTACAAATTGGTAATCTAATGAGTGTGAACCTTCAGCAAGATCCACGACTGCGTATCGCAGCCATCGGATTTTTGAATCCCGCACCCTTGATGTGGGATTTTGAGCACCCGCCGCTTTGCGATGTTCTGGCAAAGCGCTATCACATCGACCGCATGACGCCCGCAGAGTGCGCGACGCGACTGGCAGATGGCCGGGCAGACATCGGGCTGATTCCCATAGCAGCGCTCGCCACCACGCCGGGGCTGCGCATTTTGCCAGGCTGCACGATTGCTTCAAAGACGCGTGTGCGCTCGCTGATCCTGGTGCATCGCGCCAGCCGACCGGTGATCGCATTGCGCTCGGTGGCCGCGGATACGGCCAGCCGGACAACGCTCGCCTACGCACGCATCATGTTCCACAAATGGGGCGTCCCTGATGTGCCGTTTGTTCCGATGTCCGCGGATCTCGATCTGATGCTGGCGCGGGCCGACGCTGCCATTCTGATCGGCGACCCGGCGCTGCTGGCTCTCGAAGAGCGCTCAAATCGCTTTGAGCGCACCAGCGAGGAGCTTGTGTATCTTGACCTGGCCCGTGAGTGGCGCGTACTGACTGGGCTGGCATTCGTTTCTGCTGTCTGGTCGGCTTCGCCGGGCAGCCAAGTAGACGAGAGGGTTGCCGAGGACTTTATTCGTTCGCGAGACCATGGGCTTGAAAACATCGACGCGCTGGTGGCCGAGTGGTCCAGGCGTTTTCCCATCCCGGAGGAGACGATTCGGAGCTACCTGACAGGGAACATCCACTACGAGCTCGATGACGAGTGCGTGGAGGGCATGCAGGGCTTTTTCCGCATGGCTGCCGAGTGCGGGGTTCTGCCGCCGTACACGGTCGCGGTTGAGGAGCTAGTGGCTCGGTAGCCTGCTTCTCGCGGTCGGTTCTGTATACCCCCTCCCCCTTACCCCTCCCCCCCCCACCTTTTTTGGCGCAAGTGCTTTCCTTTCAACGGGTTGTGGGTTTGATCTCTGGCTGTAACCCGCTGATTCCAGAGGGGTTAGACCGTAAGATCCAGATCTAAAGGACTTACGGGCGCTTTTTCCGCTCGGTTGCACCATAAATGGTGCAATTGGTCCTCCTGACGACTGAATAACCGGGGAAAAACGAAGCAGCCCGGGAGGCCTTGCCCGCCCCTGGCCGGTGTTCCCGTGACGCTCTCCGCCCGCTGCGGAGCTTGCTTTTTCCCTATGTGAGACAAGTGTAGCGAAGCGGCGCAAATAAACTGCAAAGTTTCTTCGCGGCGCAAGCGATTGATGAGAAACCAGTTGGCTACGAATGATAAGGGTGAGGGGCTTGACGAGTGGCCGGGTGGCAAGCTGCAGTATCCCACCCAAGCGGAGCTTGGATGGGGCACCCCCGTTCGTGTCGAGTTGGGAGTGGCGGGTTGAGGTTCGTGCTATCCCACCCAAGCGGAGCTTGGATGGGACACCCCCGTTCGTGTCGAGTTGAGAATGGCGAGTTGAGGTTCGCGCTATCCCACCCAAGTGGAGCAGATCTACGTATACCTGGCGTAGGCTTCGATGTGCCGGGCATGACATTCGCGGCGCTGGACCGGCGAAGACAGGACGGTGGAGGTTGATGTCGCGCCCAGCGTCGACAGTTTGTCGATGAGAGCTTCCATATGGCGGATGGAGACGACGTTGGCTTCGATCACGAAGGATTCATCGCCGGTGATGCGATGGCATCGGCTGATCTCTGAGAGTTCCCTAATCGCCGTGACGGAACGACTGACCTGTAAATCGCCACCGTGGATAGTGAGGCGCACGAGTACGCGGATGGGGACGCCCAGCTTTGCCATGTTGAGCTCGGCATGGTAGCCGGTTATGACGCCTGCTTCCTCAAGCTTGCGAACCCGCTCAGCGACCGCCGGCGTGGAGAGCCCGATCTTTCTGCCCAACTCGGCAAATGATAGCCGGCCGTTCTGTTGGAGGGCTTCGAGGATTCTCCAGGCAATGGGATCGAGCTCCAAGACGTTGGGCAGAGTTCTGTGGGGCATAATCCACCAATCCTTAGGCAGCAATATTATTATGCTTAATGTTGTTAGGACTTACCAGCATTTTTCCTTTCAATTCCCATTTTCTGGCGGTTTCGACCGCGCCTATGCTATCTGCTAGCCGGAGTGTGGCTTCCCCTCTTCCCGACCTCCGGCAGAACAGGATCTTTTGACCATGAGCGTCGTTCCCCGCGCTGCTTCTACCCAGTCTGCGACCACGGCTTTAGCTGAACAGCCTAAAGGTGACTTTTTGCCGCTGAAAGGAACCGACCACGTGGAGTTTTTCGTGGGCAACGCGCGGCAGGCGGCATATTTTTACCGAGCGGCCTTTGGAATGCGGCTTGTGGCTTATGCCGGACCGGAGACCGGGCAACGCGACCGCGCTTCTTATGTGGTGCAGCAAGGCAAGATTCGCTTCGTGCTGACCACACCTCTGCGCAGTCAACATCCGATTGCCCAGCACATCAACCTGCACGGAGACGGGGTACGGGTGATTGCCCTGTGGGTAGACGACGCGCGCCATGCGTGGCATGAGACGACCAGCCGTGGCGCCGCCAGCGTGGAAGAGCCACACATTGTCTCGGACGAGTTCGGGACCGCGGTGCTTGCGAGCATTCGCACTTACGGCGACACCATTCACACTTTTGTGGAACGCAGCGGCTACATCGGGCCCTTTTTGCCGGGCTACCGCGCTGTTGCTGAAGACACGGTTGCGCGCCCGGTGGGGCTGCTCCACATTGACCACATGGTGGGCAACGTTGGCTGGCACGAGATGAACCGATGGGTCGATTTTTACGCGAACGTGATGGGATTTTCGCTCTACCAGCACTTCGACGACAAAGACATTTCCACGGAGTACTCGGCGCTGATGTCGAAGGTGATGGCGAACGGCAATGGCTATGTGAAATTTCCTATCAATGAGCCGGCCGAGGGCAAAAAGAGATCGCAAGTGGAGGAGTATCTCGATTTTTATCCCGGCCCAGGCGTGCAGCACATCGCGCTGGCCACCAATGACATTTTGCACACCGTCAACCGGCTGCGCGATCAAGGCATCGAATTTCTACGAGTGCCGCACTCTTACTACACCGAACTACAGAGCCGGGTGGGCAAGATCGATGAGCCGGTGGATGAACTGGAAGAGCTCGGCATCCTGGTGGATCGCGATGACGAGGGCTACATGCTGCAGATCTTTACGCGGCCCGTGGAAGACCGCCCGACGCTGTTCTTCGAGATTATTCAGCGCAAGGGAAGCCGCAGCTTCGGCAAGGGTAACTTCAAGGCGCTGTTTGAGGCCATTGAGCGGGAGCAGCGGGAACGCGGCAACCTGTAGGGCGACGTGCAGGACCAGGGCATGGAGGATTTGATCGTGGGATCCGCAACGCTTTCAGCCGCCGCACCGTACATCATCCGGCAGGATTACGCAGCTTACACCGCCGAGCAACACGTGGTGTGGGCGGAATTGGTGGGCCGCGCGCTGCCGGAGCTTGAAAAGCATGCGGCGCGTGAGTACCTCGACGGCTTTGAGATCATCGGACTCAAGCCAGACAGGCTGCCAAATTTGGCGACGATCAGCGCGCGGCTTGCGCCCAGAACTGGCTGGAGCTCAACGCCCGTGAGCGGATTTTTGCCGGCGCCGGCCTTTTTTGAAATGCTTGCCGGGCGCAACTTTCCCACGACGACGTGGCTGCGCAGCAGGGAGTCGCTCGAATATACGCCTGAGCCCGACATTTTTCACGATGTATTTGGCCACGTGCCGATGCACGCGCACAAGGTGTTTGCCGATTTTCTTGAGCACTACGGCCGCGTCTGCGCAGCGATCTCTGACGCGGCAGTACTTGAGAAACTGGGCCGGTTGTTCTGGTACACGGTGGAATTTGGCGTGATTCTGCAGCGCGGGGAGATGAAGGTTTATGGCAGCGGCCTTATCAGTTCGCACGGCGAGTGCAAAAACGTGATCGACGGACATTGCGCCATTCATCGATTCTCGCTCGACGAAGTGCTGGCCACAAAGGTGAAGGTGGACGAACTGCATAAGCTGCTTTTCGCCGTGAGCAGCATCGATCAGATTTATGAAGCCATGCACGAGGCGGAGCGCCGAGCGCTGAACGGCTGCCTGTGAGAGGTGAGTTATGAAAGGTGAGATTCGGAGAGATGCGATTCGGGCCGATGAGATTCGGTATCAGACTGGTTTTGGCAACGAGTTTGCGACAGAGGCGGCTGCGGGAGCGCTGCCGGTTGGGCAGAACGCGCCGCAGAATCACCCTCTCGGACTCTATACCGAGCAGTTCAGCGGCACGCCGTTTACGGCTCCGCGGGCCACGAATCGCCGCACCTGGACGTATCGCATTCGCCCGTCTGTGACGCACAGGCCGTATGAGGAAATGCCGATGGGCCTGATGCGGAGTGGCCCATTCATTGAAACGCCCACCACTCCGAATCAACTGCGCTGGGATCCGTTGCCGTTCCCTGAGCAGGCTACGGACTTTGTTGACGGCCTGGTGACGCTCGGGGGCAATGGCGACCCTGCGATGCAGGCTGGCGTGGCCATTCATCTGTATGCCGCGAACGCTTCGATGCAGGATCGCTTTTTTTCGAACGCCGACGGAGAGATGCTGATTGTTCCGCAGATGGGTGTTCTTGAGCTGCACAGTGAGCTGGGTATTCTCGAAGTTGCGCCCGGTGAGATCTGCGTGATTCCGCGCGGCGTGAAGTTCCGCGTTAAGTTGCCGGAAAGCCAGGCGCGCGGCTATATCTGCGAGAACTACGGGCAAACGTTTCGACTGCCCGAACTTGGACCGATTGGCGCGAACGGATTGGCGAATCCGCGCGACTTTAAATCGCCGGTAGCTGCCTACGAGGATCGCGACGGCGAGTTTCACATTGTTTCGAAATTCCTGGGCCGCTTGTGGCAGGCGTACATCGATCACTCGCCGCTTGACGTGGTCGCGTGGCATGGCAATTACGCACCTTACAAGTACGACATGGCGCTGTTCAACTGCATGAACACCGTTTCGTTTGACCACCCCGATCCGTCGATTTATACGGTACTGACTGCGCCATCGACGATTCCGGGCACTGCCAACTGTGACTTCGCGATCTTTCCTCCGCGCTGGATGGTCGCCGAGCATACTTTCCGTCCACCCTGGTTTCATCGCAACCTGATGAACGAATTCATGGGCCTGGTGTTTGGCGTTTATGATGCAAAGGCGGAAGGATTTGTCCCCGGCGGCGCCAGCCTGCACAATTGCATGGCAGGCCATGGCCCCGATGCTGAGACATTTGAGCGAGCCAGCAAGGCCGGTCTTGAGCCACAATATCTGGGAGGCACACTGGCATTCATGTTCGAGACACAGTTTGCCGTGCGTCCTACAGAGTTTGCCATGCAAGCTCGAATTTTGCAGCACGAGTACTTTGAATGCTGGCAGGGGTTGAAGAAGCGCTTCGTCGCACCGGATCGCGTGGAAGAGCCAGCCAGAGCATGAACAGAATTGACTCTGAGGAGATGGGATGGGGCTGACAAGCTGGCTCGCATCGGCGAATGATCCCGACTCCGATTTTCCGATAGAGAACTTGCCTTACGGAGTCTTTCGTTCAGCGGATAGCCTCCACATTGGCGTGGCCGTCGGCGATCAGATTCTCGATCTGCAGGTATGCGCGAGCAATGGATTACTTGCGGGCCTATCAGAGGAGACTGCGGATGCATGCCGCGCGGAACGGCTGAACGCGCTGATGCATCTTGGTCCCACGGCATGGCGGGCGCTGCGGCGGCGCATCACTGCGTTGCTCGACGCAGAAGAGGCAAGTCCCGAGATTCAGGAACGCGTGAGGCCGCTGCTGGCGCCGATCGAGGAAGCGGAGATGCAGCTTCCGGCGGAGATTGGCGACTACACGGACTTTTACGCCTCGATCGATCACGCCACGCGAGTTGGCAAGATGTTCCGGCCCGACAATCCCCTGCTGCCCAACTACAAGTACGTTCCGATCGGGTATCACGGCCGCGCATCCTCTATTGTGGCGAGTGGAGCGGAGATTCGCAGGCCGTTCGGACAGACGAAGCGCGGGGAAAGCGAGCCGGTTTTCGGACCGACACGGGCACTCGATTACGAATTGGAAGTGGGCATTTTTGTGGGGCCGGGCAATCGACTGGGGCAGAGCATACCGATGGCAGAAGCAGAGGAGCACATCTTCGGACTGTGCCTTGTCAACGACTGGTCGGCGCGCGACATTCAGGCGTGGGAGTATCAACCGCTGGGGCCTTTTTTGGCAAAGAGTTTTGCCACGACGATTTCTCCGTGGGTTGTTTCGCTGGAGGCGCTGGCTCCGTATCGCGTTGCCGCCCGCGAACGCGCGGAGGGCGATCCGAAGCCGCTCACGTATTTGCGTTCTGCGAATGCGGAGCGGGAGGGCGACGGGCTTTCCGATTCTGAGCTTGCCGGTCCTGATCTTGCCGGCATCGATCTTTGGCTGGAGGTTTTTCTGGAGTCGCGCCGGATGCGCGAGGCGGGAGCGGCGCCGATGCTCATGGGCCGGAGCAATCTGCGCAATCTCTACTGGACTATTGCGCAACTCGTAACGCACCACACCTGCAACGGCTGTAACCTGCGCGCAGGCGACCTGTTGGGGACGGGCACCGTCTCCGGGCCCGACGCGGGTTCAGAAGGGTGCCTACTGGAGAAACGGAGCAACGCGGAGCCAATCCGCTTGCCTGGTGGAGAGGCGCGGACCTACTTGGAGGATGGCGACCGGGTGACGTTACGCGCCTATGCACAGGGGCCAGGATTACCAAGGATTGGATTCGGTATATGCAGCGGAACCGTTTCAGGTGCAGTCTATGAGTAAGAGGAACGGGGTGCTCTCTGCTTCCGAACCTCTGTCGCGCCCCGCAGGAGACGAGATGGCGGAGGAGTTGAGGATCGAAAACGAGCTGCATTCCGGATTGCGTTCGACGATGGACTTCGCGTCGGCGCGAGCGCAAGCCAATCGTAAGGCACTGCTGGCGCTGATGGCTGCGCTGCGCGCGGAAGAGGATGCGATTCGGCAGGGGGGCGGGGCAAAGGCGGCGGAGGCACAGCACGGCAAGGGGCGGCTGACGGTGCGAGAGCGGCTCAGGCTTTTGCTCGATGAGGGAGCGGAATTTCTGGAGCTGGGGCTGTGGGCCGCGAACGGGATGTATGCGGAATATGGCGGCGCACCAGGCGCGGGTGTGGTAACCGGACTGGGAAGAGTGAGCGGGCGGCTGTGCATGATCGTGGCCAACGACGCTACTGTGAAGGCCGGCGCATTCTTTCCCATGACCGCGAAAAAGGTGCTGCGCGCGCAAACGATCGCAATGGAAAACCGCATTCCCACGCTCTACCTTGTGGATTCATCGGGTGTGTTTCTGCCGTTGCAGGAGGATGTGTTTCCGGATACTGACGATTTCGGACGGATTTTTCGCAACAACGCGGTGATGAGCTCGATGGGTATACCGCAGATTACGGCGATCATGGGCATGTGCGTGGCGGGTGGGGCGTATTTGCCAGTGATGACGGATACGGTGCTGATGACCGAGGGATCGGGACTGTTTCTGGCTGGACCGTCGCTCGTGCAAGCGGCGATCGGACAGAAGACAGGGCCAGAGGAACTGGGCGGGGCAGCGATGCACGCGGCGATTTCAGGGACCGTGGACTTCAAGGAGCCGAACGACCACCTGTGCCTTGCACGGCTGCGGTCGCTGGTGGCGAAGATGGGAGAGCGGCATAGCTTTCCCGGGTCCCAAAATCGGGACCCTTCGGCAAACTCAGGGCAGGCTGCGGGGTACCCAGATGTTTTCCGGCGGCGCGAGTTCGATGCAACGCGAGACGCGCCGGCGTTTGCAGCCGAGGATATGTATGGATTGCTGAACCCGGAGCCGGGATCGAGCAACGTATATGAAATGCGCGAAGTGATTGCGCGGATTGTAGACCGCAGCGAGTTCGACGAGTATAAGGCGGAGTTTGGGCGCACGGTGCTGTGCGGGTATGCGTGGATTGGCGGGCGGGCTGTGGGAATCGTGGCCAACCAGAAGATCAACCAGAACCAGACGGTGGCCATGGGGCCGGCGGCGGGGATGACGCAGATGGAAGTTGGAGGCGTTATTTACACCGAGGGGGCACAGAAGGCCGCGCGCTTCATCATGGATTGCAATCAGAACCTGGTGCCGCTGATTTTTCTGCACGATGTGAACGGATTCATGGTGGGCAAAGAAGCGGAGTGGTCGGGAATTATTCGCGCCGGAGCGAAGATGGTTTCGGCGGTGAGCACAAGCGTGGTGCCGAAGATCGCGGTGATTGTGGGCGGAAGTTTTGGCGCCGGCCACTATGCGATGTGCGGCAAGGCCTACGATCCGCGCTTCTTGTTTGCGTGGCCGACGGCGCGGTATGCGGTGATGAGCGGAGCTTCGGCTGCGGCGACCCTCGCTGAAGTGCGCGCCCGGCAATTGGAACGCGGTGGCAAGACGCTATCGGAGAAGGAGAAGACCGCGATCTACGAGGAGATTCGCGCCACGTATGACGCGCAGGCCGATCCTCGCTACGGCGCGGCGCGGCTTTGGATCGATGCGATTATCGATCCGGCGCGAACCAGAGACGTGTTGATCCAGGTGCTCGAGGCTTGTGCGCTGAATCCCGATGTTCCGCGATTCAATCCTGGGGTGCTGCAAACCTAACGAGGTTTTTCACGCGCTGCTGCGCGAACCGGGATGTTTATAACGGCATCATAACGATGAGGCAAGAGAATTGGGCATTCGGAATCCCCTCGAAGGAGCCTGAGCATGCAAGTCGAGTTAGAGCCGGTCGAAACTTTGTATCCGTTTGTTCTCAGGGAGCAGCAGGAACATTTGCGGCGTGAGATACGCGAGTTTGCGGCGCGTGAGATTGCGCCGCACGTGGCGGCATGGGACGAGGCGAGCGAATTTCCATTGGCGACCGTAAAGATGCTGGGGAAGATGGGGTTGCTGGGCGTGATCATTCCCGCGGAGTACGGGGGCGCGGGACTGGGCTATGTGGACTACGTGCTCGCCATTGAGGAACTCTCTGCCGTCGATGGGTCGCTTGGGCTCACGGTGGCGGCGCATAATTCGCTGGGAACAAATCATATCTTTCTGTCCGGAAATGCGGTGCAGAGACGGAAATACATTCCACGGCTGGCCAGCGGCGATTGGCTGGCTGCCTGGGCGCTGACCGAACCAGGCTCCGGGTCGGATGCCAGCAACGCGCGCACTACCGCGGCGAAGAAAGGCGACCGCTATGTGCTGAACGGCAACAAAACGTTCATCACCAACGGGCACTACGCCGATGTTGCCGTCGTGATTGCGGTAACTGACAAGAGCAAGGGTACACATGGGCTTTCGGCCTTTGTAGTGGAGAAGGGAACGAAGGGATTCCGGCCCGGCAAGAAGGAGAGCAAGCTGGGATTGCGGGCAAGCGACACCAGCGAATTGATCTTCGAAGACTGCGAGATTCCCGAGGAGAATCTGCTGGGCGCGGAAGGCGAGGGATTTATCGATGCGATGCGGGTGCTCGACGGCGGTAGAATCTCGATTGCGGGACTGGCGCTTGGCATCGCTCGCGGCGCGCTGGATGCAGCGTTGAAGTATGTGAAGGAGCGTCGCCAGTTCGGCAAGGCTATTGCCGAGTTCCAGGGCATCCAATGGAAACTGGCAGATATGGCCACTGAGCTAGATGCGGCGCGGCTACTGACGCAGAGGGCTGCGGTGCTGAAAGACGCAGGCCGCAAGGTGACGCGCGAATCGTCGATGGCCAAGCTGTTCGCAAGCGAAGTGGCTGTGCGCATCTGCGATGAGGCTGTGCAATTGTTTGGCGGCTATGGCTTCATCAAGGATTATCCGGTTGAGAAGTTTTACCGCGACGTGAAACTGTGCACCATCGGCGAGGGTACCAGCGAGATCCAGCGCATGGTGATCGCGCGCGAGATTCTCAAGGTTTATCCGTCGCGCGGGTAACTGGCCGTCGCGGACGGGCACGCCTTCGGGGCGAGTTGGTATCCGAAGTCTGCAGCGGCATGGCGATGCGGAATCGATTGACGAGCTGAAAGAGTGAATGGAAGACGTTGTCAAAATCATCGAGTGCCCCCGTGATGCCTGGCAAGGCTTGCCGGCACAAATCCCGCCGGAAAAGAAAGCTGAATATCTGCGCAAACTGATTGACGCGGGTTTCACGCATATCGACGCAGTGAGCTTTGTGTCGCCCGCGGCGGTGCCGCAGATGGCAGATTCAGAACGCGTGCTCGAACTGCTTAATCCTTCTGAAGACGTTGAGATCATCGGAATCGTAGTGAACGAGAAGGGAGCGGAGCGCGCGATCGCAACGGGCGCCGTCAAGACGCTCGGTTTTCCATACTCGATTTCGCCGGAATTCCTGCGAAGGAATCAGAATCAAGCTCAGGAAGAATCACAGCATGTGTTGGGGGAAGTTGCCGCGTTGGCAGAAGACGCGGGAATGAACGTGGTGGCTTACGTTTCGATGGCTTTTGGGAATCCGTACGGTGATGCGTGGAGCGCGGATGATGTTGTCAACGCGTGCAAGCAGCTGATCGGAATTGGTATCTGCCAAATCTCTTTGGCGGATACGGTTGGACTGGCAACGCCTTCGCAGATAACGGGAACCGTGGCACGCGCGCTGGCAGCGAGCGACGGCGCCGAAATTGGCGTGCATCTGCATGCGCGACGTAGCGAGGCTCCCTCTCTCATTCGCGCTGCATTTGACGTAGGCTGCCGCCGTTTCGATTCTGCCATCGGTGGGCTCGGCGGATGTCCATTCGCACAGGATAAGCTGGTGGGGAACTTGCCGACGGAAACATTGATCGCGGTGTTGGCTGGGTGCGGCGCAACACTTCCGAAGCTGGATTCTCTTGAAGCCTTGATCCGCGCCAGCGCTGAGATCGCTGCGAATTCTGCAACTCAGGTGCAATAGCGCGGCTTGCGTGAGGAGCGCACGCGTTTTGGCGAAGGAGGGACGATTGAACTACAAGACAATTCTGGTCACGGACAGCGCCTCGATGCGGACGATTACGCTCAATCGCCCCGAGCGTCGCAATGCGATGACGCCCGAGATGCAGATGGAGCTGATCCACGTACTGGAGGACGCTACCTCAAGAGGCTGCCGCGTGGTGGTGCTAGCCGGGGCCGGTGAGGCGTTCTGCTCTGGCCTGGATTTGTCTGAATTGCATGCCGCTCGAGACAAGAGCGCGGCCCAGCACCGAGCGGATGCCGAGCTGATCACCCGGCTATTCCTTACGTTGTACGAGATGCCTGTGCCCACCATCGCGGCGGTCGATGGCGCGGCAATCGCCGGCGGAGCGGGCTTGGCCATCATCTGCGACTTCACGCTGGCAACACCGGCGGCGAAATTCGGATTCACCGAGGTGAAAATCGGATTTGTGCCCGCCCTGGTATCGGCTTTCCTGTCCTTGCAGATTGCGGACAGACACAGCCGGGATCTGTTGTTGACCGGCCGCCTCGTCGATGCTGCGGAGGCCTATCGCCTGGGTCTGGTAAACGAGATTGTGGTGCCGCAGGAGCTCACGCAGCGTGTGCATGCGCTGGCAGATGTGCTGGCCGCGAATAGCCCTCAATCGCTCAAAGCAACCAAGCTGCTCATGGCTGCGCAGAATAGCGCGTGGCTCAACGCGGCAATCGCCGAAGCCCTCGAGGCCAGCGCGCTGTCTCGGAAGACGGCTGATTTTCGCGAAGGGATCACCGCCTTCCTTGAAAAGCGGAAGCCGGTGTGGGGAAAGGGATCGCGGGCTAAGCCGGTGCGCCAATGAAGCGCACAGGCGCTTCGCTTCGCCGTTCAACTTCGGCGCGGGTAACACCGGCGGCCAGTTCAATGACTTCAAATCCCGAGTGCGTAACATCGAGCACGCACAGATCTCTGCTAGCATGCCGGACAGTAGCCGGAAGGGAACGGCATCCCCGGAACAAACTCTGCGTTACAGCCGTCGAAGCCTGCTAAGGAGGGTGGATTATGTCTGTGCTCTGCCAAGCGGTCGTATACGTACTCGTGGCTTTGCCCGCTCTCGCTCAATCGCAAGCATATGCAACGATCACCATAAAGCCTGCTCGCTCAGCCGACCCGCGCAGCCCGCGCGTGCAAGTGCTGCCTAACGGTGATTTGATTGCGAGTGCGGTCCCCGTGATTACCCTTTTGACTTACGCTTACGACGTGCCGGTTAACCCCTCGCCGCGTCTTTCCTCTCTTCCCGACTGGACCTTTCGCGAGAGGTACGACATCGAAGCGAAAGCGCCCGCCAACGAAATCCCTGCCAGCCTTCAGTACAACCAAGTACGAAGCCGAGCTCAGCAAATGATCCGTGGATTGCTGGCCGACCGTTTCAGGCTTGTGATGCGGGCTGAGAATAAAACGATGTCAGTTTATGCTCTTACCGTAGCCAGCGGAGGCGAGAAGCTGCAGAAGTCGGCCATCGCTGAGAAGGACTGCACCTTTGATACGAGCGCGGAAACAGCTTGCCATTACTTTGTTGGCGGTCTAGGCCATCCCCTGAATGCAAAAGCAATCGATATGGACGACCTTGCCCATTACATTGAGAACTGGACGGATTTGCCAGTTGTGAACCGCACGGGGCTCAGCGGGCTGTTCACCGTAAGCACGGATGGCTGGATCCCCATGCGGTTGCCCCTTCCACCACCGAACGGCACCCCGGCGCAGAACCCCTTCGGCGGCCTGCCCACAATCTTTACGGTACTGGGCAAACTCGGTCTGGAACTGAAGGGACAAGAGGACGTCCTGCCGATGTACACCGTAGAGCGCATCGAGCGGCCCGCCATCGATTGACGATCACGATCTATTGGGTGCGGCCAAAGCAACCCCGATCATCTTTGGGAACGAATCCGCTACGGCATCAGGTTCTTGAGAGCCCGGTGCGGAAACCTGCAAGCTGCCATAGGATATGCCAGATGAATGCAGGGTTGTTCAGCAGGTAGCGTTTCCACAGGCGTTTCGGATCTTGTATGAGCCTGTGCAGCCACTGAAGACCCGCTCTCTTGATCCAGGTGGAGCAATCGCGAATTCCGCCAGTGTGATAGTCGAAGGCCGCCCCTACGCCAATCAGAAGTGGAGCCTGAAATCGGCTGACAAATTGAGTCATGAATCGTTCCTGCTTTGGGGTGCTGAGCCCCACCCAAACGATATGAGGCTTGGATTGCAACACCTGAACTACCAATTCCTCTTCTTCTTCCTTGCGGAGACTTCGGAATGGCGGCGTAAATGTCCCAACTACCTGGAGGCCGGGAAATTTCTTTTGCAGTGCATCGCTCAGCAGTTCTGCGGTACCAGGTTTGCCGCCGCAGAGGAAATTGCGGTAGCCCCGCTCCACCGAGAGCCGACAAATCGCTGCCATGAAGTCCGGTCCAAAGACGCGGTCCATGTGCTGAAATCCCTGAAGCCTGCCAACCCAGGTCATTGGCATTCCGTCTGGGAGGTTGATCGCGGCGTGGTTCAAGATGTGGAGGAATTCAGGGTCCTTCTGCGCTTCCATGACTCCATGCACGCCAGTGACGCAGATGTAGCCGGGAAGGCCGGCGGCAATCCACTGGTACGCGAGGCTGACGGCAAGATTCATATTGACAACTGAAACTTTTACGCCAAGCACATCTGCATGATGGGAAGAGAATTCAGGATCAGGCCTGGAGCCAGCCAGCGCGTGGCTGCCACTGCGGCAAGCAGGCAGGAGTTGCTGCGGGCCGACAATTGAGCGGGGAGCGGATTGGGTCATATTCCTCCGCGCAAGGCCAAGAATAAAGTGTGAATGAGGATGGCGACATCCAAAAGAACGGTCCGGTTCCGGATGTAGTAGAGGTCGTACTCGATGTTTTTGTGAATGGGGAATGCACGATCGGCGCTAAGCTGCCAGAGACCGGTGATGCCGGGAATTGCGTGAAGCCGCTGCCGCTGCCGAGCATCATAGCGTTCAACAATGAATGGCATTTCCGGACGCGGCCCGACCAATGACATGGTTCCCATGAAGACGTTGATGAGCTGAGGTAGTTCATCCAAACTGGCCCGGCGGAGAAACCGACCTATCCGAGTAATGCGAGGATCGCTGGATGAAGTTGGGGACAATGCATATCGTGGCGCGTCCGCAAACATTGAGCGGAATTTATACATATCGAAGAGCTTGCCATTTTGGCCGACCCTCTTCTGAACGAATAGCGCAGGCCCGGGCGAATCGATGCGGACCAGAATGCTAATCAGGATGAAGAGAGGAGACAGAAGAGCCAGGAGGAGCGCAGACGCAACCTGGTCTACGATTCGCTTGAGGAGGGCATAGTGCCAGGAGTCGAGACGCTTTCTGGAGGAAGTGAACACCAAGCCGTCGATGTTAACGGACTCGGCCAATTGCTGCTCCTGACCCGGCGAGGTGGAAAGGAACGCAATTGCCGATCCAACCTGCTCGGCTGCGCGTGCGGCTGCGGCCAGAGCATCGGAAGGCGTGTTTGCGCTCGCGAACATGAGCAGATCGCAGCGAAGCGATTTGAGGAGCGACGGAGTTACTGGTCCGGGTTGTACCTGAATCGTGCGGCGATCGCGGTATCCCATTTCAGATATGGGGCCACCTGCGAGACTGGGGTCATCATCGATCACTGCGACGAGTTGAAATCCAAGCCTGGGTGATTGAAGGAGAGCCGAAATAACACTCTTTGCTGCCCATCACGCCCTTTTCCACTTTGTTTCTCTGGCCGCTCACCGGGCTCAAGCCCCTTGCCGCCAAACATGCATGGATCCTGCTGAATCTGATGTTGGTCGTCCCGATTTGCGGGATGTTGCGTTCCATGACTGGACTGAGCGCTCAGCGGTTGGCGCTGATCTTTGCGTTGAATTTTCCGTTCTACCGGAACTTGCAGTTCGGCCAATTCTACGTCCTTCTTCTGCTGCTGATTACCGCCGCCTGCTGGGTTTACCTTCGCGGCCTTCAGGCTCAGGCAGGGGTGCTGACGGCGGTCGCGGCGGCTGCGAAAATCTTTCCGCTCCTCTTTTTAATCTTCTTCCTGCAACGCCGGGCCTGGCGCGCGCTAGTGTGGGCAGCAGTTACAGGAGCAGCCACCCTCGCCCTGTCGGTCGCTGTATTTGGCTGGAACGTGCATCGGACGTACCTCTACGAGATTCTTCCCGCAACCCTGCACGGAGAAGCGATGCCGCCGTATGGGATCAACGCCTCGATAGCAGGCGTGCTGCATTCTCTGTTTCTCGCTGAGCCGCAGTGGAACCCAAATCCCTGGCATCCCTCTGTACTTGGTTACTCCATTTTGCTGCCAGCCCTGCAAATGCTGTTGCTGGCCCCCGCAGTGCTCCTCATCAGCAAGGAAGACAATTCACCAAGGCGCATTTTGCTGGAGTGGTCAGCGTTGATCACTGCATCGCTCACCGTTTCCACCATCCCGGCATCGTACAACTTCGTGCTCATGGTGCTGCCGATGTGCGTGTTGAGTTCAATTCTGCTGGAGCGCAGACAATACGGCTGGCTCGCGATCCTGCTGGTCGCTTATGTCGGCATCGGATTTCCCATGCCCAATTTTCCCGGGATCACGGGGCCCGCGATTCTGCTCTACGTGCCGCGTCTCCCGCTAATGATTGGTGTGCTGCTGGGGATCTACGGATTGCTGTGGCACGGTTGGTCATTCAAGTTCCTGCGGCGAGACTGGACCCGCGGCGCATGGGCGGCCGCCATGATCATCGCCGTGATCTTCAGCGTGCGTTCGACCTTTCTTCGGGAGCGCGCTGTCCGGCGGGAATTCGCGTACCGTCTTCCCCTGCGCCGTGAAGGATTTCTGAACGCGAATCCGCAACCGGTGGGCGCGGGAGTCCGCTATACGGCGTTTACGCTGAGCGGATATCGACTGATTACGCAAGATCAGAATGACATTTGGACCGATCCCGTCTCCGATTCCGATGACGACGATCTCTCGTTTTCCGGGGATAACGGGCGGGCCCTGGTGGAACGAGCGGGCAGTCCGCGTTCAGAGATCATCGATCTGCAATCGCCCTCGGATGTCGTGGTGGAGGATGCGCGCGATCCCATGCTCTCCACTGACGGCAAAAGCCTGGCCTTTGTGCGCGACGACCATGGGCGCGGACGGTTGATGGTACGATCCGCGTTTCAGTCCAGCTCTGTGTCCGAAGCCGTGCTGACTTCGCTATCGTTGGATGTCTACGAAGCGACCTTTCTTTCCGGGCGAGACTACGCGTTTTCAGCGGTGCGTGATGGAGGGGCTCCACAAATCTATTTGACCGATGGAGCGCATTCGAATGAGCTGCTAGCGATTGGCGAGGCACGCTATCCGGCGTTATCTCCGGATGGCCGGTGGCTGGCATACAGCCAGTTTGAGCATGGCGTATGGAATCTTTGGGTTCGCGATGAGAAAACCGGCATAACGCGGCGTACCGGCGATGTGCCGTGCAACCAGATCCAACCTGGATGGGAGAACGACTCGAAAACGCTGCTCTATAGCACCGATTGCGGGCGAAGCTTGTGGTTCACAGCCGTTGCGCGCCGCAAAGTCATTCCATGATGGGTGGACGCGAATCAAGCGTGGTACCGTCGCGCGGCAAGGCGAAGTATTGTGAACCTATTGCGCTTTTCCCTTCCAGGTTGGAAAGAGAAAGCGATAGACAATGCCCGTTTCCCAGATGTTCGCATCCTTCGGGGCAGTGAACTGCCGGGAGTAACTGGTCAGAATTCTCACGTTGTGCGGCAGGTTGTAGTCAAATCCAAAGTCGGCGCGCTGCGTATTTACTGACGGCACTCCATCGCCGCCGTGATTATCGATGCGAAAAGTTTGCTGCATGCGGAAGACCGGCTCGAAGCGCCCGGCCCAGCTGTCGTACCCTCCAAATGCCTGTGTGCGATAGTCGGCTTCAAACCAGTAGCCCTGTGCGTGTTGCCCATGGCCGTACTCTGAGCGGAAGCGGAACCCGGTATCCTTGGGCTCCCACCATAAGTGCGTGCCAACGAAATTCTCATGCGTCCCTTGCAGCAGCCGATCATATGAAACGCCGATTTCAACTCGGTTCTCTGGCAGGTAGAGGCTTGCGCGTCCTCCAGAGGATCGCTCGGAATTGAAATACGCATTCCCGCTACGAGCGGAGAACCAGGCGTTGTAACTGATGGAGTATTTATCGCTCGAGGCGGCGGAACCGCTCAGCATGCCTCCGATGCCGCTGCCGCTACCCATGGTGCCCAGACCGGCAATGAGCGGGCCGTCCTGGAGATTTCCGATCCAGATGGGCGAGAGGCGGTCGTTGTATGTATTAAACGGCAGCAGGAAACTGCCGCCGACAATCGTGAGATGCGACGAAGCGAGATAATCGCCTTGCATATAGATAAGGCCCACGTAATGGCTGTGGTTGTAGCCGGTTTGGCCGCTCCCCTTCGGTGAGTATTCTTCGAGAAGAATCGCGCGCGACTCGAAGAGAAGGGAATTGCCGATTGGTGCAGCCAGCAATGGCTCGATGATGGGTTGGTACGATGTGCCATTATTCGTGCTGGTAAAGAATCCAACTCCGCCGGAGAGCAGCGGCGTATCTTGAGCCGCCCCTTGTTGCATAACACAAAACACGGCTGAAACGCAGACAAGAATCCTTGCCAACACGGCCAATCGGGAAAGGTGAGGGTGTAATCTCGTTTGTCGCATACCAACCAAACATAGCGATATACAGTCTATGTCGTGTCTCCGGATCGTCTGTTCTTTGTCAGATGATTGTCATCTTCAGTCCGGACCAGGGCTGCGGGAAACTGCTCAGCCGCGATCGCACGACGCCGTCTGCGGCGCAGTTTAGTGTGCAGATTGGCGTAGGGATCAGTGCGGCGGATAGCTTGACAAAGGCTGAAAGCGAAGAGTAGATTCCCGGCAGGAGAATGAATCGTTTCATGGAGATGATCCGGTCAAAGCGAGAAATTCGGCAAAAGGGTGTTGGTGCAACGCAGGAGCAGCGATCCAAGAGGTTATTTCGCAGCCTGGTGACGACGGCAATGATTGGCTTCACCGGGGGGACTTTGTATTCCGGGGCTCAAGACGCCGTGCCCAGGCCTGATCCGACTTTCACGGGAACGATGAACCCTGATTCTCGCAAGTCAGTGGAGGATTGGCCTTCGGATGTGACAGCCCAAAAGGGCGCACCGAATATCCTGCTTATCCTGGTGGATGATGTGGGCTTCAGCGCGACGCACACCTTCGGCGGCATCATCTCAACCCCAACATTCGATAAACTCGCGCGGCAAGGTCTGCGTTTTAACGAATTTCATGTGAATGCGATTTGTGCGCCGAGCCGCGCCTCGCTGCTTTCGGGGCGCACGGATCATCAAATTGGGTTTGGCACGATCACCGAGTTCGCGACGGGTTACCCTGGTTACAACTCGCTTTGGCCGAAGAATTCGGCATCTGTGGCCGAGGTACTCAAGGACAACGGCTACAACACAGCGGCCTTTGGCAAGTGGCACAATACGCCAGTGTGGCAGGCCACGCCGGCCGGACCGTTCGATCGCTGGCCGACAGGTCTTGGTTTTGAATACTTCTATGGCTTTCTAAGTGCGTTCGACAGTCAATACTATCCTCGCCTGTACCGCGACACGACGCCAGTTGAGCCGCCTAAAACACCCAAGGAAGGCTACAGCCTGACGACTGACATGGCCAACGATGCAATCCGCTGGTTACATCGGCAGAATGCGACCGCGCCAGACAAACCATTCTTCCTCTACTTTGCAACCGCGGCCACTCATACGCCGCACCAGGTGCCGGAAAAGTGGGTCGAGCCGTATAGGGGGCATTTCGACGAAGGATGGGACAAGCTGCGCGCTGAGACTTTTGAGCGACAGAAAGCATTGGGTGTGATTCCCGCCAATGCTGAGGACACGCAGCGCCCTAAAGGCCTGCCGGCATGGGACTCGTTGCCAGAGAACGAAAAGAAGCTGCAGGAGCGAGAGGCCGAAGTGTACGCAGGTTTTGCGACGCAGGCGGATTACGAAATTGGCCGGCTCATCGAAGCGGTGAAGGACGAAGGCAAAGCGGACAATACAATCATCATCGAGATTTTTGGTGATAACGGTGGATGCGCGGAAGATGGTCCGACTGGATACGATGCGCGCGACGTTTACGGCGTGCCACTGAGCATCGACCAGCGACTAGCGATCAGCTCAAAACTAGGCAGCGAGCTCTACATGAATGCTGCTGCGGCCGCATGGGCGTGGGCATTCAGCACTCCATTTCAGGGTACTAAGGCAGACGCCTCGCATCTGGGCGGCACGCGAGATCCGATGATTATGGTGTGGCCGAAGCGCATTCCGCAAGGAGGTGGTCTTCGCTCCCAGTTCACACATATGGATGATGTGGCGCCAACACTTTACGATGCCGCAGGCATCACTCCGCCGAAGGTCGTGAATGGCGTTGCGCAGACGCCGCTCTATGGCACCAGCTTCCTCTACACGATCGACCACCCGAACGAGCCCAGCCATCATCATGTGCAGGTGTTCGAAACCAATGGCAATCTCGCTATCTATCAAGACGGTTGGTGGGCCGGCCAACTGCTGCGATCTTCATGGGAACGCATCGGCGGTCCGGGAATGTCGGACAAGCAATTGCTGGACGGCAACCTGCACCCATGGGAGCTTTACAACCTGAACGACGACTACAGCCAGGCCCATGACCTGGCGGCGAGTGATCCGAAGAAGCTGGCAGAGATGAAAGCGCTTTTTGACGAAGAAGCGCGCAAGACCAACATTTATCCCATCCTCCCGCTGCGCGGGTTGATGGACAAGCCTATTGAGGAAAGAAGCACCTACGTCTTCCGCGACGGCGTCGACCGCCTGCAAGATACGGCCAACCTGAAACTCGGCGGCGGCAAGCCGTACACCGTGACGGCAGACGTTGAGATTCCGGCCAGCGGCGCCAATGGCGTCATCATGGCGCAAGGCGGGCGCTATGGGGGTACGACCCTGTTTGTGAAGGACGGTCATGTCGTTTATGAAGTTAATGCAAGCGGCAACCGGTCAGGTCAACTCGTCTCCACATTGCAACTGAAACCGGGCGAGGATCACATCGTCCTGCATGTCGTACCCGATGGACGTGGAAGCGGAGGGGGCGAAGACGACCAAGGGGTATTGCACAGACAGAGCTTCCCGGCGACAGGTACGCTGACGATCAATGGCGTGGACGCGGGCCAGGCGCATTTCGTCAATGTTCCGCGCACGGGCGGATATTGGTCTGGCGCTGAGTCGCTGGATATTGGCAGCGACCTCGGATCTGCAGTGAGCCCGGACTATGAATCGCCTAATCGCTTTCAGGGAACGATCGACAAGGTGACGGTCACCCTTGAATAGAAGACGATGAAGCCGAATCACAGAGGGTGGCAAGGGGTCCTGGCGTGCGCAGTGTTTGCGTATGCGTCCGGCCTTCCGGCCCACACGGGATTTCTGCCGACGATCCCCAACGCTGCGCCTCCGCCGAGCAGCGCGCCGGCGGGCATGGTGTGGATTCCAGGTGGCGAGTTCTCGATGGGGTGTGAGGATCCTCGTGCGCTTGCGCAAGGGGGTAGGGAAGCGATGGCAGATGCGCGGCCCATTCACCGCGTTTACGTCGATGGCTTCTGGATGGACAAAACCGACGTAACGAATGCTGAGTTCGAGCAATTCGTGAAGGTCACTGGATATGTGACCGTCGCTGAGAGAAGGCCGCGCGCTCAAGATTTCCCCGGTGTTCCCGCCGAAAAACTCGTACCCGGATCGGACGTGTTTCATGCGCCAGCGACGCCGGTTCCGCTCAACGATCCGATGCAATGGTGGTTGTACGTTCCCGGAGCGAACTGGCGGCATCCCGCCGGACCGAAAAGCAGCATCAAAGGACGCGAGCGCTATCCGGTGGTGCAGGTGGCTTACGAGGACGCCGTGGCGTATGCGCGGTGGGCCGGTAAACGACTGCCCACCGAAGCGGAATGGGAGTTTGCAGCCCGAGGCGGCCTTACTGGCAAGACGTACGCATGGGGCGACAGCCTGCGGCCCGGTGGGCGATGGATGGCGAACATCCATCAAGGGAGTTTCCCAAACCAGGACACTGGAGCAGATGGGTTTGCAGGTATCGCTCCAGTGGCGCACTATCCGCCGAATGGGTACGGTTTGTATGACATGGCCGGTAATGTTTGGCAGTGGGTAAGGGACTGGTACCGGCCGGACTATTATGCCCAATTGGCCGAGGCCGGAGTGATGCGCAATCCCCAGGGGCCTGCAACATCGTTTGATCCCGACGAGCCAGGAGTCGCCAAGCACGTGCAGCGCGGCGGCTCGTTCCTATGCACCAGCCAGTACTGCGCCCGCTACATGGTCGGCACCCGCGGAAAGGGCGAGAGCAGCAGCGCCAGCAATCACATAGGTTTCCGGTGCGTCCGCCGTACGGATCGGGACGCGAAAACAATTAAACCTTGACAGGGAAATGGAGCACGGTATAGCGTGTTCGCTGGAGAATGAATCGTTTCATATTGGGGCTTTCAATCGATTCGTGACGGCAGCAATTTCAGGCGATGACTCCTAAGATGTGCGGGAGAGCGTAGACAGGCAGCTTGGGCCGAACAGGTCGCTGCACACTGCGGCCGCAAAGAAGGATCTTTGAGGGGGCTGTTATGACAATGCATAAGAACGAGCAAATCCGTGCTGCCGGCCGTTTGTTGGCGGCGATCATCCTCGCTTGGATGGCCAGTGGACTGATGGCCGCGCAGAGCACAACAGGTTCCATTTACGGCACCGTGACGGACGCAACTGGTGCTGTGATTCCCGAAGCGAAGGTCACGGTAAAAAACGTGGCCACCGGACAATCCTATACGCACGAGAGCGGCGGTTCGGGCGACTACAGTTTCCCGACCATGGATCCTGGTCAGTACGACGTGAGTGTGCAGCACCAGGGGTTTCAGAGCGAGGCGCAGAATAACATTCGCCTCGATGCCAATCAGAACGTGCATGCGGATTTTGCGCTTAAAACGGGGTCTGTGGATCAGACAGTCACGGTCAATGCAGATTTGACGCAGGTGGATACGCGTGAGTCGCAGATTGCCATGACGATCGACCAAAAGAGCATTGCTGATCTGCCTTCGGTCAATCGCGATGCCTATAATCTGCTGACGATTACGCCGGGAGTGACCAACTATAGCGCGGACACGCAGACAGGATCTCGGGCAGGAACGCAGGTGAGTGTGAACGGCTTAGGACAGAACAACACTGCGTATTATCTAGACGGCGCCTATGACACGACAGTTTGGAAGTTCGGCGGCGACCTTCTACCGAACCCTGATGCGTTGCAGGAATTCCGTGTGATCACAAGCAATTTCGACGCCGAGTTTGGGCGCTCGCCGGGCGGAGTTGTAAGCGCGATCACGCGCTCCGGCACCGATAGATATCACGGCCTGGCATACGATTATCTGCGCAACAACATCCTTAACGCGCAGACGTACTTTGTCGCCGGTGGTGTAACGCCACTGAGGCAAAACCAATTTGGAGGTTATTTTGGCGGCCCGATTCCGCACTTAAGAGATCGCGCCTTCTTCTTTGGCTCCTATGAAGGCCTTCGAGTAAGGACGCCAACGCCAGTCACGTCTACTTCACTTACTGTTCCCACCGCACTGGAAAGAAAAGGCGACTTCAGCCAGAGCCCGAAGAAACCGACTCTGCCGGCAGGCACCAACTGCGGCACCACGGCGGCGCCAGTTATTTGTTCCGGGTCCCTCGATGTTGTTGCGCAGAACCTGTTGGCGTTTGTCCCTGTTGGCGACTCGACGGCCGGCTCGAACTACGGTCATCCGCCCCAGCAGTCGGCCAACGCGAACATCAACAATGACGAAGGGCTGGCTCGAATCGATTACCGACTCGGCGTGAAACACCAGATATCCGGGATGTATTTCGAGTCGAAGGGCATTTCGAATACACCGACCGTAGGCAGCAACCAGATTGTAAGTTACGCCGGCATGGAGAACTATGAAGGCCAATATAACGGCGAGGTTAGCGACATCTGGTCGATCTCGCCGAACAAGGTCAATACGTCACGCGCCTACTACGCGTTGAACCACTACATCATTGGCAACATTTATGGCAACCAGCACATGCTGGCGGACCTGGGGAGCAAGGCTGCTGAAGGTGGCAACTATAACGCTCAGCCCTATATCAAAGTTACAGGTTACTGGCAGATGGGCACCAGCAACGCCGGCCCGAACAACCTACCGTCATCGACGCTCGGCGCATCAGATACTTTCATCTGGACGATCGGCAAACATGAGCTGAAGATGGGCGGAGCTTTTATGTGGGACCGCTTCACGAGTACCGGTGGCGCGTCCTCAAACGGACTCTTTACTTTCTCCGCGCGTAATTCGTCGGAGAACGCTTTGGTGAACTTTCTGCTCGGCCAGGCCACGACGCTCACGCAGAACAATGGCGTGTACTTCCGCAGTCACTCGCAGGACCCCTCGCTTTTCATGCAGGACAACTGGCGCATTGCCCGCCGACTGACACTCAACCTGGGTTTGCGCTGGGAGTACTTCCCTATGTACACCGGACAGAACGATACAGGTACGTTTGTTCCCGGTCAGCAGTCGACTCGTTTCACAAGTTCTCCACTGGGCCTGGTCTTCTCGGGAGACAAGGGGATTCCCGATGGAATCCAGGTCACGCCCTGGGACACGTTCGCCCCGCGATTCGGCTTTGCCTATGACGCGTTTGGCAACGGCAAGACCTCGGTACGAGGATCCTACGGTGTGTTTTATGCGGCCATCGATCAGGTTGCGGTGTCGAACAACCTGGTGCAGCAGCCCTTTTCTCGCTCGGTGACGGCTTCAAACACGCCGAACCTGGTGACACCTTACGCGCCGGGCGCGGACCCATTCCCCTATCCATATACTCAGAGCCCGACCAATCCGGTTTTTCTTTCCGGCGCAAATCTTTTCGCTCTGGAACCTGGCTTCCACAACATACCATCGGTGCAGGAGTTCAGCCTGGGCGTTCAACAGCAGTACAGCCCGAAGTGGGCGTCGGAGATGAAGTACGTCGGCAATGTGACCCGGCATATGCCGATCACCATCGACGAGGACGGGCCTGTCTACAGTCCTTCCTGCACCAGTGCGACCTGCAGCAGCACGGCACAATTGAACGCGCGCCGTCCTTATAACCAGACTGCATCCGCCTATACTTACGCCGCAATCTCGGATGTGATCCCGTCGAGCAACGCGTCCTATAATTCGCTGCAGGCGACCCTAACGCGCACTTTTGACCAGCACTTTTCGCTGATGGCAGGCTATGTGTGGTCGAAGGCGATGGCGATGGGGGCAGTTGTCGATAACCGCATCGTCCGCAGCAGTTATGGCGCCGCCAGCGTGAACACGCCTAACAAGTTTGTGGCTTCGTATATCATCGTGACCCCGGATGTTCGTCATCTCGGCCTGGTTGGCAAAGAGGCCCTGAGCGGATGGCAGGTCAATGGCATTACGAGCATCAATTCCGGACAGCCGTTTAACGTTACCTCAGGAGTAGACACCAACTTCGATGGGACCAACAATGACCGTCCCAACCAGGTCAGCAGCCCGATCCTCCCTGGCGGCCGCGACCAGGCAACAACCGTGGCGGCATATTTCAACAAGGCTGCCTTTGTGCAGCTCCCAACGGGAACAGCGACGGGCGAAGGCAACGTCCGCTTCGATTCGCTGCAGGGACCGGGCTCGCTGAATACGGACCTTTCCGCATTCAAGACGTTCCCACTCTACGAAAACTACGATTTGCAGTTCCGCGCGGAAGCTTTCAACGCTTTCAATCGAGCCAATTTGGGTGCGCCGAACGCGGTGCTCAATAGTCCGACGGTGGGCGTCATCAGCAGCGCGTCGACCGGGCGCGTGCTTCAATTTGCGCTACGGCTTTCGTTCTGAGCCGTAGCCTCTCAAACTTGGGAGCAAAGGAGAGAGTTGCGAACGATCGTAGCAATGGCTCGCAGTATTTCGATGATCCTGGCCCTTGGCGCCCTTCTGGCTGCGGCAGGCAAGGCGCCAGCGCAGGACCCTCCGGTCCATTTTGACGGGGAAGTCATCGACGGACCGCCAGCGCCGCAAGAATTCCCGGCCTGGATTGCGGGCATGCAGCGCTGGCGCATGGAGCAGCTCAAGCGCATGGGCTATGACGGCGGCGAGTATGCCCGCCCAGAGCTTAAGTGGACCCAAAGCAGCTTTATGCAGCCGCAGATGATGATTCAGGATCGTTACTTTTACGATCCGCAGACCGGCAAGTACACCGTCGACCGCTATCTGGATGACCTGGATAAGCGCTTTGGCGGCATCGATGCGGTACTCATCTGGCCAACCTATCCCAACATGGGCATCGATAATCGCAACCAATTCGATCTATTCCACGACATGCCGGGTGGAGTTGCGGGCATTCGGCAGATGGTGGCGGATTTTCACCGTCGTGGAGTGCGCGTTCTTTTCCCTGTCATGCTCTGGGACCAGGGAACACGCGATGTTGGTCAGTTAGAAGCCGATGCGCTTGCAGAAGAACTGACAGCGGTGGGGGCGGACGGAGTGAATGGGGATACGATGGTCGCGATGCCGCGGCAATTTCGTGTCGAGTCCGACAAGACGGGTCACCCGTTGGCCTTCGAGCCGGAACACCTTATGGTGGACGAAGCACTCGCCTACAACAATATGAATTGGGGGCAGGCAGTTCCGATGCCTGGTTCTCCTTCTGTCTTTCCGACGAGGTTGGGCGTCTTCGAGCCGGAGTATGTCGACAAATACAAATGGTTAGAAGCGCGGCACATGGTCAACATCTCCGACCGCTGGCAGCGCGACAAGAACTTCGACCTGCAGTACGCGTGGTTCAACGGGGTCGGCATGGAGACCTGGGAGAACATCTGGGGCATCTGGAACGGACTGACACAGCGCGACGCTGAGACAATCCGGCGCATCGCGAAGGTGGAGCGGAAATTCTCCAGTCTGCTGGTCAGCCCAGATTGGGTGCCGCATACACCGACTCTGCAATATCAGGTGTACGCCAGCAAATGGCCGGGTAAAGACCAAACTCTCTGGACCTTAATCAACCGTAACGAGTTCGATATTTCGGGCGAACAAATTGTTGTGCCGTATAGCGCCGGTCAAAAATACTTCGACCTCTGGCACGGCGAGGAGCTAAAGCCAGTTGTCAACGGCAACCGCGCAATCCTCAGTTTTAACATTGAAGCTTCTGGCTACGGCGCGGTTCTTACCGTAGAGAGTGGTTCAGCTCCAGAAGACCTTCAGACGTTCCTAAGTCAGATGCATGAATTGAATGAGATTCGACTTGATTCGTTTTCGAATCAATGGAAAGTGCTTCCCCAAGCGCTGATCCCGATTCCGCCGACCAAGCCAGCAGACACGGCGCCGGCCGGTATGGTGCTAATCCCCGGCGGAACGTTTACCTTCAAAGTTTCCGGAGTAGAAATTGAAGGCGGCGATCTCGCGGGTGTCGACGTTCAGTTTCCCTGGGAGGACGAGGCGCGGCGCCACCACTTCCATATGATGCAGATCGCACCGTTCTATATGGATCGCTATCCCGTCACCAACGCTTCCTACAAACAGTTTCTCGACGCGACGCACTATCACCCCAAAGACGACCACAACTTCCTGCGCGACTGGAAGGACGGGACCTACCCTCAAGGATGGGCCGACAAACCGGTGACGTGGATTTCGCTCGATGATGCACGCGCCTACGCCACATGGGCAGGCAAGCGACTGCCGCACGAGTGGGAGTGGCAATATGCTGCTGAAGGTAAGGACGGACGCAATTATCCCTGGGGCGATACATGGCAGCCGGGCCTGGTGCCCGTTCCGGATCAAGGCCGCGACCTGCGCGGTCCTGACGACGTAAGCGCGCATCCTGAAGGAGAGAGCGTGTTTGGCGTGGAAGACCTGGTGGGAAATGTCTGGCAATGGACAGACGAGTATCAGGACGAACACACCCGCGCCGCCATTCTTCGCGGTGGAAGCTATTATCGGCCGCAAGGGTCCAGGTGGTATTTTCCGCAGGCTTACGATCTGCACGAGCACGGGAAACTACTCTTAATGTCGCCCGGAGAAGACCGTTCCGGAACCGTCGGCTTTCGCTGTGTGGTCGACGCGAAGCCTGCTTCCTGAAGATGCTACGCCTTCAGCCCGCGTGTGGAGATATGCGGGCCCGCTTTCTTGCGGCAGTTCGCACGTGCCGTTTGCTTGAGGTCGGCTCGTAGCGCGCCTTGTACAGTCCTGTTGAGCCTCTCAGCCGCAGGCTTGTCGGGATGCAAACTTGCCTGGGGGGGCTTTTATCACCCGCCATGCGGTCGATGACGATCTGTGCTGCGCGCATGCCCAATTCGGCGATGAATTGGTCGACGGTAGATAGAGATGGTATGGTTTCATCATCTATTTCCAGGTTGTCGAAACCAAAGATAGAAACATCTTCAGGACATGACAATCCTGCCTCGCGTGTCGCCTTAATCGCTCCCAACGCAATGAGATCATTAGCGGCAAAGATCGCCGTCGGGCGTGGTTGCAATCGGAGAAGAAACTCCGCTTTTTCGCGTCCACCGGTCCGGTCGAACGTAGTCTCCTGGATGTACTCTGGCGGGACGGGCAACTTCGCTTCCTTCATTGCGCGCAAGAAACCGCTAAGACGTTGGACCGCGCTAGTCCCGGGTATCGGTCCCGTTATGGTCGCGATTCGCTTGTGGCGGAGTCTGATAAGGTGCCTGGTGGCCTCGTACGCTCCGGCTTCGTGGGCGCTGGTGACCGAATCCCCGCGCCAGTGTGGCGGGATGCGGTCCATGTACACCACAGCCGAGCCGGCATTGAGGTAGGCGCGAACGTCCTCCTCGCCTTTGCTTAAGTCAGCGGGGACGATGATCAGTCCGGACGGCCGATACGAGCGCAATTCACGCAGGTACGCGGATTCTTTGCCTGAGTCGTTATCGGAGTTGCACAAAACGAGCCGGTAGCCGTTCTGGAAGGCCACGTCTTCAGCTCCCCGGACGACGCTTGGGAAGAACGGGTTGGTGATATCCGGAACGATCATGATAATCATGTTCGTTTTGTCTTTTCGCAAGCCGCGCCCAAGGAGCGATGGCTGGTATCCGAGCGAATCAATTACAGTGAGCACGCGCTTGCGAGCCGGCTCACGGACGCTGGGCAACTCATTCAGGACGTTCGAGACTGTTCCGATTGAAACTCGCGCGAGCTTGGCAATCTGCTTAATGGTGGTCATTGTCTCTCTGTTGACTTCAAGTTTATATGCTTTCTCTCAAACTTTCAGTGGGAACAAAGACGCAAAGGGGAGGGCTCCAAATTCTCTTGACTTTGCGGTGTGACGAAATGTATTCTTCAAAATGAATCGTTTCATTCTTAGTCCATTTTAGACTAATTGGCGCGGGCCTGAGGCTTCCAATGTACATTCCCGACGGTTACTTGATTGCGCTTGTATTCATGATTGGGAGCATGCTGTGCTGGGGATCCTGGGCCAACACGATGAAGTTATCTCCGGGATACCGCTTTCAGTTGTTTTACTGGGACTATGTCATAGGCCTCTTCGTGGGTGTCGCGGCCTGGAGCTTCTCGCTGGGCAGCCTCGGATCAACTGATTTGCCCTTTTTGCGCGACCTCGCCGGTGCGAGCCGTGCATCCATCCTGGCTGCAATTGCCGGCGGCGCCCTCTTTAACCTCGCAAATATCATCCTGGTTGCCGCGATTGAGATTGCTGGCATGGCAGTGGCTTTTCCCATCGGCATCGGCTTGGCGCTGGTCGTCGGCTCAGTGGGCAGCTATTTATTCTCACCGCAAGGCAACCCGTGGTTGCTCTTTGGCGGCATCGCCCTGGTCATTATCGCGATCCTGTGCGATTCGGCTGCTTACCGCGAGCGCGCGGCAGCGGGAAAACAGGGGAAACTACGCGGGGTTCTGTTGAGCCTCATCTCGGGCGCTCTCATGGGCAGTTTTTATCCGCTGGTCAGTAAGTCCATGACGGGCCGCGGGGCGTTGGGCCCGTATGCGACCGCGCTTCCCTTTGCGGTGGGCGTCGCTCTCTGCGCTATTCCAGTCAACTACTTTTTGATGCGGCATCCAATCGACGGTGGTGAACGCACCTCGCTGCACGATTATCGAACTGCGCCGGTGCGTTGGCATGTTACGGGTGTCCTTGGCGGTGCCATCTGGGCCTCCGGCGCCATCCTGAATTTCGTTGCTTCGCGCGTCCATTTTGTCGGTCCCGCGATTTCCTACTCGATCGGGCAGGGCGCCACGATGATTTCCGCTTGCTGGGGCGTCTTCATCTGGCACGAGTTCCGCTCACCGAGTGCGCGTACGAAGCAATTGCTCTTCTGGATGTTTTCCTGCTTCCTGGTCGGTCTCGCCGCCATTGCGGTCGCTCCGCTCGTTTCGCCGTAAGCCCCCATAAAGGACGCTGGAATGAAGCCGATTGTTGTTGTAGGCAGCATCAATATGGATCTAGTCTCGACTGTGCCGCGCGCTCCTTCGCCAGGGGAGACGGTTTTCGGATCAGACTTCCAAATGTACTCAGGCGGTAAAGGCGCCAACCAAGCTGTGACCGTGGCACGATTGGGCTATCCGGCTATCTTGCTCGGAAAAGTAGGTCAGGACATCTTTGGCTCGCAGTTACTCGAAATCCTGAAAGGCGCAGGAGTTGACACCGTAGAGGTTGAAAGGACCAGGGGTTCCTCTGGTACGGCGAGCATTGTCGTGGACTCCAGGGGGGAAAATCGTATTATCGTGACACCTGCTGCGAACCTCCAAGTTACTCCTGCTTATGTCGAGAGCAAGCGGCACATTCTGCAGCAGGCGGGGATGGTCCTTACGCAACTCGAGGTGCCCCTGGCTACGGTCAGGCGGTTGGCGCAACTCTGTGAGGAGCTACACGTTCCGCTTATGCTGGATCCGTCGCCGGCCCAACCGCTTGATGCGGCGACCTTGTCCAATGTGAGTTGGTTCACACCCAATCGAACTGAAACATCCTTCTATGTCAATGACTCCGACGATACTAACGCGGCGATCGAGAAACTCTTCTCGCTCGGTGTGTGCAACATCATCCTAAAGAGAGGCTCAGCCGGCGCTCTCATCGCCAGCGGTGACGGCTACCGTTTTCCGGTCGCTTCGTTCTCTGTCGACGTGATTGACACCACGGCGGCTGGCGACTCGTTCAATGGTGCGTTCGCCGTGGCGTACCTTCGCGGACGTAGCCTTAAGGATTGCGGGCGCTATGCCGCTGCTGCTGCAGCCATCTCGGTGACACGAAAGGGCGCGCAGTCTTCTCTGCCGACGCGCGAAGAAGTGGATCAATTTCTTGAGACGCTGCAATCCGACGCTGCCGCCGCATCCCATGAAATTGCACTTTGAGAAACACTTTGCGAAGGACCGAACGAATCCGATGGCTTTTTGGGGCGAAAGAGAGCGACAAGAAGCTCCACAGCTGTCTGAGTTGCCCGTCAAGATTCCAAGTTATTCAAGAGTCTTAGCTGAGGTTCGGGTAGATTCGGTAGGCCTCGATTGTTGCAGTAAGCGGAGTTCCGGGCACCGATGACACTCTTAGGAGAACTTCAAAGTAGGGAAGTTTGCTTACATGCAGCCTCTTCTTGAAGTTGGATAGCTGGTTCTCCGACAGGAGAAAATCCCCGGCAGCTTCCGTTGCTTCAGCATTTGTGCCTGCGATGAGTAGAACGATTCCGTTGTGGTCCGGGTTGGGCAGGTAAGCAATTGCGCAATATTCAACAGAGTCGGTCTGCGTGTAGATTTGCTGTTCACCCGCGGCGGGATCCCGATTCATCACAGCGATAAGGCCGTTGCTGTCGAATTTCGTGATGAAGTTCGTTCGGTTTTCAAAGAGTTCATCCCACGGATTCGAGATTTGGCCGCCAATCAGAATCACGTTGTCCCGCTTGAGAAGATCCGGCATATAGTCGTGAGCATTGTATAAATGGATCTTCCTGCCCAGCGGGTCCAGGGCCTGAAACCGTTCTGCCAGTTTGAACTCATCCTGGCTTCCGAGGTTCCAGACAGCGATCCGGTTCATCGCAGCGCGTGTTTCCGGATTCAGCTGCTGAGCTTGAAGCTGGCTGATGTATCTGCGGCTGAGATAGTCATCGAATGAAAACGAACTCTTGCTTATATCTTGAAGCAGCCCGAAGGACGCGTCGGCCAACACGATGTCCGTATCGGGTCTTGCATTCAGGACATCGGACCACAAGGCAGCTACCGATGGCTGATCCTGCCATGCATAAAGCGAGCGATCCAAAAAGCGGTACCGGCTCCAGAAATACACGCAGCCCGCAGCGAGCGCCGAGATGACGAGTCCGGTGACGATCCGCTCCGCAAGAATGTACGAACGCCGATAAGAAGGCTCTGGGATCGCTGGAGCGGCGTCAGGCGAATCGGCGATGGAAACCACGCCTGCGACCGGAGGAGGAGCCGCGGTTGGAGATTCAACCCGACGGTACCGAAAGACAGGAACATAGTTGCCGCGAGGGATCTCCATGACCACTTTTTCATGTAGTCCCTCCGATTCGAAATAGGCCTCGACACGCTTGCGCAATTCGGTCGCGTTCACCCGAACGATCGTGTCCACGCTGGTGTCGTAGTCGACCGGTCGTTCAAAGACCGCGGAACCGATCTCCGATTCGTGAATTCTGTAGCAATTGTCTTTCAACGACCGCCGGCCGATGTAAAGGAGAAGCTCTCGTAACCGGGCTGCGCGCCTTAGCTGGCCGCTCGCAGCAACGCGCTCTAATAGCGCCCAGCACATCTCTGGCTCGGGCACCTGTTTGGACTCTGGATCTGTTGCTACCGTTTGCATCTCTTTTTGCCTAATTCTATGTAGCGGCAACAGTCTACCACACGAGAAGCCGCGATTTTATCGGATAGAAACTCGCTTTTATCCGGTTAGAAATCGCTATTCCTTAGTCGACCTTCGCACAGCTTTCCGAGGCGCTGCGGCTGGCCGAATTCGGCCGGGGCGTACTCCATGTGATAGATTCAACGGGCGCTGGCCTGAATCGCAGCAAAAACAATAGAGAAACAATATCCGTTGATTCTGCAATGCTGAACCCTTGGCCCTAAGGTAAGGGTAGAGATAGCCTTACGCGTCACCCACCGCCAGATAACGTTGGCGCCGGTCTGATTCCCATTGGGCTGCGGTGGACATAAACACCTCGCTCCCTGGGACCCAGGACTCTATCTGCATTCTTATCTGTGAATTCACTTGTGCACTGTTGCTTGGATTATCGATCCTTTTGCTCGTCTTAAAGAGGGCCAAAATGTCGCAATCCTGCCGAGGGTCGGGACGTTGAGTATCGCGTCACTCGGCAATTTGCGACGCAGGGCTCACGAGGGACACGGGGGTCAACAGCCAGTTTCCCGAGACCTAAAACTAGTGTGTCCAAGCAAGAGACCGCTCTCTGGACTCCGGCCGATGGGCTTTTACTGTGAAGCGAGGCCGGGAGATGCCTCGAAGCAACTGGGATGCGTAACACCAGATTTCCGAAATGACGACGCACACTAACCCAAATACCCAGGAGGAAGTATTCCAATGAAATCTTTAGCCAGTTATCTGACGCACGCACAGCGCAAGTGGCGTTCAGGGCTTGCAGCGATCGCGGCAGTCCTTCTAATTGCAACGTGCTGCTTGAGTGCTTCCGCCCAGAGCGGCGCCGGGTCCATTCAGGGCACGGTTACCGATTCCACTGGGGCCGTCGTGCCGGGAGCCACAATTCACGTGGTCAACCAGGCCACGGGGGTCGCTGCCAACACAACATCGAATGGAGTCGGATTCTACCAGGTGCCCGATCTCTTCACGGGAACCTACACGGTGTCCGTTACCGCTCTCAACATGAAAACCCAGGTTCAGACCACCGATCTTCTTGCGAACCAGACTCGCGTGATCAACCCGGTGATGAGTGCGGGGACGGTTTCGCAGCAGGTCACGGTGAAGGCTGACTTGGTTCAGCTCACAAACACCGAGAACGGCACGATCGGCACGACGCTGGAAAACCAGCGCATCAGCCAACTGCCGATGAACGGGCGCAACGTACTCACGCTGGCAGCCAACTCGGTGCCCGGCCTGGAGGGCGGTGAACTTGACGTGGGACTGGAGTACCAGGGCATGGAATACGTTGCGGACGGCGTGGCCCTCGACAACGATAACTTCGGCGGCCAGCAGAATACGTACGGAACCCTGTTGCCGGACGCGGATTCGATCCAGGAGGTTTCGTTCAACCTGATCGCCGCACCGGCGCAATACGCCTCACCGGGCACAGGCATCATCACCACCAAGTCCGGAACCAATCAGATCCACGGCACGCTGTTTGAAACGGCAACCAACAATTACTGGGGCGTGGCCAAAACGAGGAACGATCTCCCCAACTACGCGGCGCCACAGTATATCCGCAACGAATTCGGCGCATCTGCCGGCGGCCCGATCGTTTTGCCTCACATCTATCACGGCAAAGACAAGAGCTTCTGGTTCTTCGCCTACGAGCGCTACTCGTTAGCGCAGGTCTCGTTTGAAAATGTGGCCGTGCCGACGCTGGCGGAGAGAGGCGGAAATTTCAATAACCTGGTCAGCTCGGGCGTGACGCAGACCATTTACGACCCGTCTACCACGGCGGCCAATGCTGCCTGCCCGTTACCGCCCGGGGTGACTGGCAGCGCGCAGAGTAATACATGGTGCCGCACGCAGTACAGCTATCAGGGGAATATCAACACAATCAATCCTGCGCTCGAATCTCCGATCGCCAAGACGCTCTATGCGATCACGCAGCAGCCGACCAACTCCAACGACCCGCTGGTAACGGGAAATCTCACCACTACCAATCCCGGCTTCAGTGTCATTCCCAACATCACCTTCCGCCTGGATCACAACTTCAACGAAAAGAACAAGGCCTACTTGCGCTATACCCAGGTTATTGCGCCAGAGAACCAGAAAAATCTGCGCAACTATCCCAGCAACCAGGCTGCGACAATTGCCTCCGGCAGTTTTCCCAACGGCGCCAGCGGCTACCAGGTCATCCCCATATCTAACTTCGGCCCCGCTCTCGGATACACGCACGTCTTTTCGCCGACATTCTACGCCGAAACCGTGTTGAGCACGCAGTGGTTCGACGAGTATGTGGGCGGCGGCGGCAACCCGAACCTGGATTACGACACCATGCTTGGTCTGCCCAACAACTTCGGCGAAACCGGTTTCCCCGTGATCAACGGCACTACGACGAATGGTTACGGCGGCACCATGTACCAGTACCAGGAGAACCAGATCGTCTCGGAGATCGACGAGAATCTGACCAAGGTTTTCGGGAAGCATCAGATGCAGTTCGGCGGCCGGTTCCGTCACGACCGATTCTATTACCTCAACAGCCGTAACGCGGACACCACAAGCTTCACTACCTACTCAACCGGCCTCGAAGAGCCCTCGACGGGCACGACGTACGGCTCCTGGGCCAATACGGGCTTGGGCGACGCCGGTGAGTACCTCGGGAACGTTGCTTCGGCCTCCGTGCAGCTGCAGGATCCTCCAACCTGGTTCGTGGACAAGGAAATCGATGGCTATTTTGAGGACCACTGGCATGTGAGCAAGAACCTTACTGTCGATCTGGGCCTTCGCTATGAAGCGCATCCGGCGAGAGTGACCAGGGGCGGTGTGAACGTCAACTACGACCTCAAGGCCTACAACTCCACGACGGGCGTCCACGGCGCCATCGTAACTGGTGCACCGATCTCGAAACTCATCTCGGAGGGATGGACGACCTCGACGATCATTCAAAACATGGAGAACATCGGCGTGACGTTTGAGACACCTTCGCAGGCGGGAATGCCCAGCACGCTGTACGACAACGCCGATCTGATGGTGAGCCCGCGCGGCGGCTTCGCGTGGCAGCCCTTCAGCAGCAGATGGGGCACGGTGCTGCGCGGGGCTTATGGCCGGTACATCATTCCAGTCCCCACGCGCAACTCCAACCCTGGCCCGACCAGCTTGCCATTCTCGTACGGCTATACGCAAAACTACAACGCCGCGAACCAATCGCCGGACGGGTTGCCGAACTACGCGCTGCGCGCGAACAGCACGTCCAATCCCAACTGGATTATCGGCGGTGTGAATGCCTCGGGCATCGTCAATTCCTCGACGATTACTGCAATCACTCCGGGCGGGGTTGCCGGCACGTACTGGAATCAGGACTATAAGCCAAGCGTTGTGACCGAAACCGGAGTCACCCTGGAACAGCCGTTCAAATGGAATTCGGCCCTCCGAGTGAGCTGGGCCTACACGCACGGCTCTTATCTCGATCACGCTTGGTATCCCAACCAGCCCTTTTCCAGCTTTGTATGGGAGATGGACACAGGCACGGCGCCGCCGAACGGTGGAGCAAGCGCCATTGGAACGAACCAGTATGCGGCCACGGCGCTCGGCCCATATGACAACATCACCTATGGCAACTTTAACTTCGACGAGAAGACCGGCTGGTCGAACGACAACGAGCTGCAAGTGAACTACGAGCGCAAGTTCCAGCACGGGTATGCGTTCCAGATCTTCTACACCTTCAACCGCGCAATGCGTATCGGCAGCAACTCCACGCGCGACAGCCAGACGTATGCTCCGCAAAGCTACCTGGGATATGAACCGGAAGTGGGTAGCTTTACTTCGCCCTATCCCGTGACTGCTACTGCCATTCCGCCGAAGGGTCCGACGGGCGTGCCGTCCTATGAAGATTGGCATGACCTGATTAGATGGGAGCGCTACCAGCGCGATGCCACCTTTGAGCCGCATCACATTGTGTTTAACTACATCTTCGATCTCCCGGTTGGCCGTGGGAAGAAGTTCCTCGGCAACTCAAATCGGTTTGTGGATGAACTGGTTGGCGGTTACCAGATTGCGGGCGTGGGCCACATGACTTCGTCAATTTTCCAGCCCGCAGCCAGCAACTGGGGCCCGACCGCTCCCATCCAGGTTTACAAACACAAACTGCCCATCACGGACTGCCGCAGCGGCGTTTGCTATCCGTCGTACCTCTGGTTTAACGGGTATATTGCGCCGACCGCGAACGCAAGCAGCGGACAGTGCACTGCCGCCAACGGGGTCAAGTCGCCGAACGGGGTTCTGGAATGCGTCTACGGCCTGCCTGCGAATTACACGCCGTACGAGCAGCCGATCGATACCGTCGTAGGAACGGCGAACTACAACACCAACAACGTAACGGTGAATCTGGCAAACCATACCACTGCAACGCAGGCTTACGGTTCAGGCTCTGTGGGCATCAACCCATACTCGAAGACCTTTATCCAGGGGCCGAAGAACTGGGAAAGCGATGCTTCACTTTTCAAAGTCTTTCCGATCACGGAGAGGTACAACCTCAGATTCAATATGGACGTGTTCAACTTCCTCAACCACCAGGGATGGAACAATCCAACCGGGACCGGCACGACTGACGGCACTGAAGTGTACTGGCCGGGAGGCGCCTCAGGCGCCACATCTGCTAACCCCGGACGCCAGATTCAGCTCTCGCTGCGGCTGTCGTTCTAACCTCGGCATTCCATGCTGCGAACCAGTTCCGGCCATGAAGTTTGGCCGGAACTGGCACGCAGGTGTAGTCCCCGCAGCGGAATTCCGGGGTCTCCCTGTAACCATTGAATTGCAGGTGGAAGGGAGACTGGAATGAAGAGGCGGACATTTCTTTTGCAGTCTAGCACCGGTTTGGCGGCGGCTGCCCTGCAGGGATTGGGTCAGTCAGCGGCGACTCAGGCAGGCGGTACGCACCACGTGGAGCCGAAAGCGGCACAGGGTGTTCGCCGACCGATTGTGCATCCCGGCATATTGCAGACTCGGGCCGACCTCGAGTTCATGAAGGCCAAGATCAAAGCTGGCGAAGAGCCTTGGAAATCTGCGTGGCAGATATGGCTCGACAGCCTCATCGCGTCGCTCGATTTCACACCGAAGCCGTACGTCCATGTCATTCGCGGCGCGTACGACGCCGGAGAGAGGGGCGGCCGCGAACTCCAGGAGAGTGCGAGTGCTGCAGAAAACCATGTGATGCAGTGGTACGTAAGCGAGAACGAGGCTCATGCGCGCAAGGCCATTGAGATCTTCGACGCGTGGTCTCGCACTTTGGCCGATTTCTTCGAAAACGACGCGATGCTACTGGCCGGGTGGACGGGCGGCCAGTTTTGTAACGCGGCAGAAATACTGCGTGCGACGTATCCGGGGTGGAGTGCTGCATCGCAGGAGCAGTTCAAGCGCATGCTGCTCACTGTGTATGTGCCGCTGCTGCGAATGTTTTACCCAGAAGCGAACGGCAACTGGGACGCGGCGATCATGTACACGTTGCTGGCGATCGGGGTTTACTGCGAGGATCGGAGCCTGATGGAGTCGGTCTATCGGCACTTTCGCACAGGACTCGTGAACAGCGGCATCACGCATTACGTTTATCCGAGCGGGCAGTGCGAGGAGACATGCAGAGACCAGGGCCACACGCAACTGGGACTTGGATTCCTTGTCAATACTTGCGTTGTCGCATGGAACCAGGGCGTCGACTTATTTGCGGAGGCAGACAACCGGCTAGCGCTCGGAATTGAGTACACGGCGCGCTACAACCTGGGTGAGGATGTGCCTGTGTATGGCAGGATCGGCGCAGGATCGCGGGGGCGATTCAGCGACATCTACCACACGGTATTGCAGCACTATCGCTATGAAAAGCAAATGGCAATGCCGTACACCGAGCAGGCAGCGCAAAAGGTGTTGCGCGCGCATAGCGTGGCTACGATGTTTCGCGGCGACGTTGGCAACGCTCCGGTGAAGTTGAAGTCTGCGCCGGCGGCCTCGGGGATTGCGGCGATGGCAGGGGCGCAAGCAACGGCAACGGGCGTGTTGCCGGCAGCGGCCATCACTGTGGTGCCGGGCGAATCGATCCAGGATGCGCTAGACAAGCTGAAAGCAAGCGGAGGAGGAACGCTGGGCCTTGCAGCGGGATTGCACACGCTGCCGGCGACCCTGAAACTGCCGAGCGGAGTGACGCTCGCGGGCACGGGTGTTGATTGCGTGCTGTTTCTCGATCCG
This sequence comes from uncultured Acidobacteriaceae bacterium, assembly GCA_963841365.1. GTDB lineage: Bacteria > Acidobacteriota > Terriglobia > Terriglobales > Acidobacteriaceae > Telmatobacter. The sequence continues at coordinate 31,535 of CAWJDG010000029.1, read as the reverse complement.
ACGAAGGCAGGGAATGAGGCGGCGATTGTGAATGCCGAGCCAGACTTGCACGACGTGGTGCTGCGGGATTTGGTCATCGAAGGCGGGGAGACGCCGGCGGCATCGCGCGATCCGAATACCGATGTGGGGCGCCGGCGGCTGGCGCATGGGCCAATTCGCGCAGGGATTGTGTTCCAGGGTGACGGAAAGACCGCGATGCGCAATCTAAAGTTTGAGCAAATTACAGTGCGCAACTGCACCTACAGCGCTGTCGCGCTGTTCGGGACTGAACAGGTGAATATCGTCAACTGCGATGTCTCGGCGAGCGGCGGGATGGTGCCCCCAGGGCCGGGCAAAAACCACAACTTGAAGATGAATCATGTTTCTCGCGTTGCAATCAGCGGCTCGCGGTTCGCGGATTCAATGTGGGGACACGGGCTCGCGGTGATCTTCGGGCGTGACATTACGATTCGCGACTGTGAGCTCACACGCAACCAACTCGACGGCGTGATGATTGCCGAGAGCCGGCAGGTGACTGTGGAGGGTTGCCTGGCGGAGGGCAACGGCGGTGCGGGGATCGCGCAGGAAACATGGATGGAACCGAACCGTGACGTGACCGTCAGAAATAACATCCTGCGCAATAACGCAGCGGCGAGTTGAAACTCTCTACCTCTGGGGAAAGGCAACGCGACAAAGATGAAGACGATCAATCGGAGAGAGATGATTGCGGGCGCAGCGGCGCTACTCGGCAGCGCGCATTTACCAATCGCGATGGCCGCACAACAAATTGGGGCTCCGAACGGCGATCCGGCAAATGAAAATCTTCCCGAGAAACCGAAGGCCCTGTTCTGTTCGACCTTCACGCCGGAGTTGCTGTCCAAGTCTCTGGTCTCTGCATCGGAGTGGCATCCCTATCCCAAGGCGGCCGAGCGCGAGGCTTGGCAGCAAGTGCCCAGGGAAATCGCGGACGCGATCGTAGGGCGCGCCGAAAAGATCAAAGGCACGGAATGGGAGTCGTTCCCGGCCACGGTCTTTCTCGAATACAAACGTAACGGGAATCGCTCCCATTACGAACGCTACTACTTTGCGCGCCGAGTGCGGCTCAATGACCTCGCGCTTGGTGAGTGCGTAGAAGGCAAGGGCCGCTTTCTCGACGAGCTTATCAACGGCATCTGGCTGACATGCGAAGAGACATTCTGGGGCCTTCCGGCGCACCTTGTGCTGCAGAAAGAACACCCTGGCTCCGGCCTGCCAGATGTTGAAGAGCCGATCGTCGACCTTTTCGCAGCCGAGACGGGAGTGGCGATGAGCTGGATTCACTACCTGCTCGGTCCTCAGCTCGAACAGGCGAACGCAATGATCACGCCCCGCATGCGGTTCGAAGTCAAGCGCCGCATCCTTGACCCTGCGTACGCGCGCGATGATTTCTTTTGGATGTTCAAGGAATACAAAGGACAAACTCATCGTCTCGGTAACTGGACAAGCTGGATCGACTCGAACTGGCTCGCGTCTAACCTGCTGCTCGAGCCCGATAGCGACCGGCGCAAAGCCGCCATTCTCAAGATCTGCCGCAGTCTCGATGACTATCTCGACGATTACTCCATCGATGCCTGCTGCCAGGAAGGCCCTGGCTACTGGAACGTGTCACCCGGTTCCTACTTTGACTGCTGCGCTCTGCTGACCTCGGCCACCGGCGGAACGGGCAATCCGCTGACCGACCCGTTCGTTCGTAAGATGTTTCGCTACATTGCTGACGTTCACATCAACGGACCCTGGTTCGTCGATTACGGGGATGCGCCACCGAAGATGGACGAGTGTGGCGAGTTTCTTTATCGAATTGGGTCTGCGACCAATGACAACACGCTGCAGCGTTATGGCGCCTTCAACGCCTCCGTTGCCGCGGCTCATGGCGGCGATTTTCCAGATGGGCAGGGACACCTGGGACGGCAGTTCCCCAACGTTCTCGCCTACGCAAAAGCCGTTGCCGCAGAAAAGCAAGATGCTCTGGTGCGCGACTCGTGGTATCCCGACCTCGGCCTGATGACAGCGAGAATCAAAGAGGGCTCGGCTGACGGCTTCTATCTCGCTATGCAGGCGGCTCCGAATCAACGCGCGCACGGCCACAACGACTCAGGCAGTTTCATCGTTTTTCGTGACGGCAGCCCCGTCTTTGTGGACATCGGCCCGGAGGCATATACAGCTCCACGCTACAAATTCTCTGTGCAGTCCGCTTATCACAATCTGCCCACAATTGGAGGCGTAATGCAGAGCGGCCAACGCCCGACCTACCGCGCGAGCGACCTCCATTATTCCACGGATGATTCCCACGCATCAGTCACAATGAATCTCGCGACTGCCTATCCCAAGGAGGCTGGGATCGTTCATTGGACTCGCGCGTTGACGCTGGACCGCACGGCAGATCGCATCCATTTGAACGAAGATTTTCAGTTGCAGAAGAAAGTTCCGGTTCAGCTTTCTTTTATGACCCCATGCGTTTCCACACAGGGCCCGAACGGGACGATCGTATTCACCGCGGTCGAGAAACCGGCCCGCGATGTCACCCTCAGCTACGACGGCGCGCTCATTGCAGCGACGATCGAGAAGATCGACTTGACCGACGATTGGCTGGTCGAACGCTGGGGAAGAATCATTTATCGGGTGGTGCTGGCCTCAGTTGAACCGACAGATAACGGCAAGTGGAAGATCGAATTCGCCTGATTTGGCTTGGGGAGTTGCAATCAGGAGGTCCCAATGGCTGCATCTGAGCCTGGATGGCCAAGATATGTACGTCACGAAGCGGTGAGTGAGCAGATGAGACCCAAGTGGGTATGTCCGAGTTTCTCTGGATTTGCGGTGAAAGAACGGGAGGGAAATCATGCGGATCTGCTTTTTACTGAAGGTCCGACCGGAAAGAGTTGAGGAGTACCGGGCGCGACATGCTCGTGTCTGGCCCGAGCTTCAGGATGCGCTGCGCGAGACAGGCTGGAAGAATTACTCGCTCTTCCTCCGTCCGGACGGATTGCTGGTCGGGTAGCTGCGCATAAGTGATGCCCGCTGCCAGCGTTCCAGCAGTTTGCGTGACACCGGCTGTCACCGCTGCCAGCATCCCGCCCACCGGTGACGATGGAAGGGCAGTCGCTGAACCATCGTTAGTAATGGCCAAAGTAGTGGCTGCCTCACGCGCACGACTAACGGCAAGCGAAGCGTTCCTATTCAGGAATTCCGACAAGTCAAAAGCATCCTCTAACTCTTGTGTCGAGAAAATGAGCTAGACACCAGATCGTCAACATCAACAATGTTTGAAAACACGGTTGGAGTTTGCGCCACACCGCTCGCGGACGTTGTGCCCTGCGTTACCAGCGAGAATGACTGGGCAGTTGTGTCTGTGGTCACTGTCTTGATCGGGGAACCGTCAGGCGCATCCTTGCGGTGAACCATGTTGAAGATATTTCCGAAGAACTTCGCTGCCTCGACAAAGACATCATCGAACGACTGCGAGATTAGCGCCCCGCCCGCCGTGTCACTCGTGGTCAATATGGCACGCTGTTCTGCATTCAAACCGGATGCGCCATGATTGAAGAAACTGCGTGCGGCAGAGTTCAGCTTTGCACGCCTTTTTTCTGCCGACTCAGGTACCACTTCAATCACTGGTGATGCTGACACCGATGGTTTGGGCAGGCTCGGCATCGCCCTTTCGATGCGCGCCAAACTGTCAATGTCACTCTGCACAATGTCCGCATCAGCAAGCAGTTTTCTATAGCTTTCTTTCTGCTCTAGAGTTTTCAGGCCAGCATTCACCAGCGCGGTCGCATCAGCAAGCAACTTTGTTTTTTGGGTTTGAAGATTTGAAATGTTCCGCATGTAAGATTTTCCTTTTCTGTGTTGGAGACAGTGATGGGCAAAGGCGCACAGGTGCAATCACTGGTGCCAGGAATGTCGAGAAATTGTTACGGGAGTGGTTAGCGCAGCTTGCGAGCAATCAATTCGAGATGTGCGGCGCGTGTCTGTGCTGGACAGTCAGCGCAGCGTTCGTCTTCACAATCAGGATTGCTGCACTGTTCGCAATCACCTGCCTGACAGTTTTCGCAGTCACATTCGCACTCGTCAGCATCGTCGCTGTCATCATCGTCTGAGTCGTCATCTAAGATGGCGTCGATTGCATCTTTCTTTCGACTCGCCAACTTGGCGCGAATGGCCGCTGGTGCGCTGCGGAGTGCAATCGCACGTACACCACTCGTTGTATCCAACGTTGCCGGAAAAACAACCGGCAACACGTCGAACAGGTCTGCATCCAACACTGTTCTGATTGGAGTGCCGTCGCTGCCATCGCGCCAAGAATCAGAGAGACAGCGGAACCCGTAGCTTGACTGATAAATGTCTCCGCGATCTAAGAGCACAGACAAATCTCGCCCTAGACTGGTGTCCGGTGCGTCCAGCTCGTAGAGCAAACCACGTTTATCAGTGGAGAGACGCAACGTCCCGCTCGTCGTTCGGGCAAGAGGCAGAGCATCCGTGGAGTGATTGAAAAGAGCCACCACGTCTGGCGAACTGCGGAGACACCTGTCGAAAGCATTAGGGTGTACCTCTTCCCTCCAACCTCCCATATCCTGCGTCTGCGCTGGTGCGAACAGTGCCGCATAACCAAAGATGGTTCGCTTGTTTCCCTTGGTGATGGCCCGCAGGCCGCTGTTTGCGACTACTCTGCGTTCAAGTGTGGAATCAGTTTTGTGTTTGTGCGTTTTCTTAACTGACATGTGTTCCTTTTTCTTGGTTGCTGGATTGGAGTGCTTCACGGCGGGCTTTTACTGCCTCATCTAGTGAGTTGTAAACACCGATGACTTGCGCACGCGGCGTCTTGCCGAGAGCGACGGAATACTTACTATTGATCGGATGGAAGTACACGTCCCGATATTTGTTGTCTTCTGGTTTGAACATGGTGGTCCTCATTCTGATGTTGGAAAATTGAGTGCAGCGAACTCGAAAACTTCATTGCTATTCTTCCTTGGCATCAGATGTTCTCCAAGGTGTCAAAGTCGAGAGGAGCATATAACCCAGGGAAATTTTCGTCAGGTTCGGCAAGCAACGGATCACACTCCGTGATTTCCCAAATCGCCATTGCTCGCAAGGTGTCTTCTGTCGCGTGAATGTATTTCTTTCTCAGTTCCTCGATTCTCGTTTGAATCTGCGATTCGGTGAGATTGGCGACAGCAGACTTGGACTCAGCACTTGTTGCCTCGCTTGCAGCCAAGGACCGTGCTTTCTTTGTGAGGAGTCGCTGCCGTTTATCTGCGGACGTTGCGTCGATTAAGAGGCGACGCGCCAAAGAATTCATCTGTGTCTGCGCCTCTTTCATCGTCGCGAACGCAGGGTTGCGCACCAATTTTTCTCCGACCACATTACCGGTTGACCTGTTCACGACAGGAGTGGAGACGGTCGGATGTTTTCTGGTGTCCTTCTCTGCCGTGCGGTACCTGATCACTGCCTCAGCGTATTGCGTTAGCTGCTCCGCGTCGCTCGGCTGAAGATGTATGAAGTCGGCAAGGACTTTTTCAAAGACCGCTCGCTCCTTGGCTGGCAGCCGTCGAGTCGGAGTGATGCTGGCAGATGATGAGATGATGTCCATGGTCTCCCTTTCAAGGTTGGTTCGGTCAGGTTAGGGGTTCATTCCACCCCGTTCGGTTGCATTCCGCCCGATTCGGGTCAATTCGGGCGCATTTGGGCTGCATTCCGGCTTATTCTTTTAACATCAATAACTTGTAGGGGTAAAAACATACTTGACTCATCAAAAAGTTCTTGGGAGTATTGACTTAGCGAGAGAGGGCGAGTCTCGTTGTAGGTATGTCTATTCGCCTTGTTTTTGAAGCAAATGATCCTGAGACAGAGGCGCTTCTGACGTATCTGGAAGGGCGATTCGGAGCGAATGACGTTCACAAGCGAACCGTCCTCAAATGCGCTCAAGAATGGTTTGAGGTCAAACAACCCTTACCGTTTAGTGGCCCGGTGCCCGCGAAAAAGTTGCCGGAGGTGTTGGACCGTGATCGGATTCAAGTTTCCTCTTAGCCTCTTCGTAGGCGTATTCTACGTCGCTTGGCCGAACGGATTTTTCCAGCAATTCACATAGGGTTAGGATGAGCAGCATATCGTGTTCGTTCATGCAGGTGTGTCCTTTCTATGACTAAAAGCATTGAAGCGGGAAGGGATCAAACAATTCCCGATGAAGAGCGCGGATCAATTGTTCAGCGTCAGTGGTTGCGTCAAATGCGCTCTTTAGCTGAACAATTCGCTCTTGAAAACTTTTCGAAATTAGAAGGTCGTTCGTTGTGTTCTCAATCATCCGTTTCCACTCCAGTTCCCGCCCAGATACCCGATAGAGACTAACAATTGATTCAAACGCCTGTTTGGACATTTGGAACTGAAGTACGGCTGTTGCGATGTTGATAGCCATTTCTTTGTCTGTCATGGTGCCGAAAATTATACAGCGGTATGCTTAGAGCGTGGACCGCTTGCCCCAACGCGAATGGATCAGGGCTGAAGATGCTGCCGAGTACCTGCAAATACACAGGGTCACAGTGTGCGCCTATATCAAGGCTCGGATGCTGGTAGGACGGCAACCGAAGCGGCGGGGGACCATCTACGTGTCTACGGCAAGCATTCGGAGACTGCTAGGGATGCCAGAGGTATTATTGAGCCATGACGAAGCCATCCGCTGAGTACACGGCATTCGACAATCTGGTGCGGCAAGTTCTTTCAGTCCCGCGAGAGGAATTGAAGCGGCGGGAAGCGGAGTATCAGCGGGAGCGGCAGTCGCGACCATTCCGACCGGGACCGAAAAAGGGAACGAAGCGGAAGCCGAAGGCTACGAGTTAGGCACCAATCTGTTTGCGCAGCGGGATATTACGCTCAGTGCAAAATTGTTCAAGATGCGGCTTGTCGGTGGTTCCCCAGTCAGTGGCAAGTTCGCCGCCATTGGGAACTCTGAGAAGTTCCTGCAAGGGATGGCGAAGATCCTCAAGTGAAAATACACCTGGATGTGGAAGCACCTTTTGGTTTGCCCGAAAATTCTCATAGGCGAGCAGGTCGGCGGCTTGGAAAGCTACGCTTTGCGACTTTTCAGGAAGTTGATATTGACTCCATAGAGTTCGTCCATTTTTGCGGCTAACTTGTGTTTGTCCTTGTTGCCGTCCTCGAAAAAATAAGCGATGTGGTCTTGTGCGATGCCCCACTTGTGCGCCCAAATTCTTACGTTCGCTACGCATGAACCTCCGCAGTACACGAGCGGAACTGCAAATTCGCTGAGTTGGTAATTCTCATCGACGGCTCGATAATCTGGAATGTAAATAGACTGCGCAAACGAGTGGCGCGCGCGCAGCTTGATAGTTCCGATAAGTGCAGTCAGAAAATTGCGCCTCCGACGTTCATTGCCCTTCCAACTCGCGAATTCGCCTCTCGAATGGCAAAAATCCTTCATGTGAAGGGAACCCACACGGAAGTCTGCACGATTGAGAATCTCGTTCCAGTTTCGCTCGAAGGCAATCCACTGATCCACATCGGCCACAAAGCCAGCCACAGTGAAAACATCCGTGTCGTCTGGATGACCGCTAGCATCGAAGTAGCCGCTGAATGTCGCCACGAGAGAATCTTTCCATCGTCCTAAAAAGATTGACTTGGCCATGTGTTCGATGGCGCTATGTTGACTAAAGGCGCACAATCTCCTACCCTCATTTCTGAAGGCTGTGGAAGATGCGCCGAATAGCCTCACGCTCCGCCAAGAATGTGATGGGCTAATCTGACTTTAGATTTCGCTTCCCGCGTCCCTGACGCGACCTAGAATGGTTCGCTCGTTTCTGGCACCTTGCCGGTCAGTTCTGCATAGGTAAGCCTCTTACCAACAATCTGCGATACTGCCAGCGCAAAGCGATCCGAGTCAGTTAAGCGGATTCTCTTTGGTCGCACGGTTATTGTAGCGGAAGATTTGTTCTCCCACGTAGCGGTCAAGGTGGAACGGTTCTACGGCCACGTAGGTGCCATTCAGACCGCGTTTGAGCAGGGACCAGAAGTTCTCTATGCCTTGAGTGTGGACATTGCCGCGCACATACTCCAGAACATGATTGACGGTTTCGTGGACGTACTCTTGCGCGGCCAGCCTGTCATACCCGGTCCACTGGTCTGTGTAGACGGTCGAGCCTTTTTCGATCTCATTCAGGATGGCCGCTTGCAAGGTGTCCCGCTTAGCGTTGGGAATCACTTTGGCGCGTACTTGACGCAACTCCCGGTCGAGCATCCCCATGACGATAGCTTTGCCGCTATCACCGTTCGCGGCTGTCTGCATCTTTCGCCGTCTTGAGGAGTGCATATTCTTCGGCTTTCCGCCGACAAAGGTTTCGTCTACTTCCACCGGGCCGCCATCCTCTCCGCCAAGCTGGTGCGGGGCATTCTGGCCCATTGCCAGTCCGATACGATGGCGCATGAACCAAGCGGTTTTCTGTGTGACGCCGAGGGAGCGATGGAGTTCCCACGACGATACGCCGTTTTTGCAGTTGGCGACCATCCACATCGCCATAAGCCATTTGCTGAGGGGCACGGCGAATCCTCAAAGACAGTTCCAACTTTGATGGAGAACTGGCACTTCGGATGGCGGTTCTTGCACTGCCACACACGCCGCGCGTCCACGTAAGTGGCATCCTTCCGTCCACAGGTTGGACACATCACAACGTCATCCGGCCAGCGTTTCGCCGCAAGGTACTCAATACAACGGTCTAGGTCAGCGAAATAGATTATCGCGTCTTGCAATGTCTTTGGCTCTACGATCCGTCTCATACACACACTCTGGCAGAAAATATCTGATGAGTCAAGTATATTTGTGCCCTTGTAGGATTAGTGTGTCGAATTGACCACGACGGTGCGGCTGCCCATACACACTACTGATTTTTGAATTCTGAGCCTGAACGACTGTGCGGCGGTCGATACGAGTTCATTTCATCGGAAAGCAAAGACCCCCTATCCCCCTTGCCTTCAATGACTTACGGTGTAACGTCTGGTAACACATTGATTCCAAACACTGTTAGCACACACTGTTCGCAGGGGTTGATTCCGAGTGGATGGCATGTTGTTACCAGTGATGGAGTCCAAGTCTATTTATATGTTTTAGTTAGGGTAATCACTCACCGTAACCACACACTGAGCACAACGCTGTGGACAGACCTGATGGGACGTACCACTGCGGCAGTAACAGGTGCCTCACTGCAAGGCATGATGTCTTCCACCAGTGGAGATGTTATCTGCCCTTCAATGATTTCCTTTGGGGGTTGCGCGATCACTGGCAAGAATTGCCGACAGTCCAGGTGCATACTGTGCGATTGCTTTATTGCTTTACATCACACGGTCACTGCGCAACCACACCCAATGGAAACCGCACAGTGACCGTTGCAGCACGGCATCGGCTTCCAACCGATGCACGGGCTACGCCGCTAGCAACAGCGTCGAATCAGCAGCCCGATTCTAATCTCTGAGCATCACGGTTTTAATCGTAGACGTGCGCATGAACGCATCGAACCCTACGAAGGGTAACCCAGGCCGTGGTGCTCAAGGACAGCTTTTCGCAACGGTCATGCCTAATGACCTCGCGTTGCTGTCAGCGACAATCCCGCTCGGGATCACCGCTCGCACTGAATTCTTTTTCCCACGTGAGTGAGTGTGTTGAATTCAATGCAAAACTTTTGGGCGCATCGTAGATGAAGTTAACAATGCGCCCTATAGCTCCCACATGACCCGCGACCAAATAGAGGAACACAGGGAGGCGTGCGAGCTAACTTAAACAACATCAGGCACCAGCGATTGCACAAGCGGTCATCACGTCAACCAAAATGATTGCTAAAAGACCTTATGCTGTTACTGCAATGCCTGAACTCAAACTGAGACCAAAACCGATTCTTGGACCCTTCGTGGAGTGAAAACTTTCAGCGAAACGCGGCCTTCAATCTCAGGTCTGAATGCGTTCTTTCCCCAGTTCCTGATGGACAAAATCCGGTTGTCAGCGGCAAGCAAAACCTCGGTGACAATCTTGTATCGATTAAGTGATTTCTTCAGCGGATAAAAAAGAGAATGCGCAGCACGGAGTCCTTTGACTTTAATACCGGCCGAAAGATTGTTGATTGCTGCTCCGAATGCCGTGTCCTCAGTGATGATACGAATCACGGCAGGCCCATTTTCTTTTTTCGGGGTCACCGTTTTCATGGCTGCAATCAAGGCAATGGCAAGACCGCTGTGGGCTGTCGCACCGGTTGCAAGCACACCCGCCGCGCGAACAGTAGACTTGCCAGGGTGATGAACGCTGAAAGACCAAACTTGTTTTTTAAGTGCAACGGCCAGGGTGATGGTGACATCTGCGTCAGACGGATTCAAAGCCATGAATACTTCTTCCTTTTCTTGGAATAGGATGATAGTGCCCGCTAGTTCACTCTAGACGGGCGCTATGCCTCTGGAGAGACAACCGGAGGATCACAAGGAGCAAGACAATGAGCAATGCACATAAACGCTCCCTACTGGAGAGCGTTGCTGCGCTTGCGAATTGTGGTTCGGCGATAATCAAATTCCTTTTAGGACTGATTATGCTAATTCACCACATTCTCTAAAGCAGCTTCAAATCCCGAATGGTTAATGCCGTTCGGGATTTCTATATTCTGAACAAGGTAGTCAAGTGGGCACCAATGCTCACAGATTTATTTCGCGTTGTCACGAGGCTCTTTTCATCAAATACCAACTGTCCGTCATGGGGTCCAAGCAATCATCCGCAATCTTGAGATGCGCCCGCATCGGTCTGTCAGCGACATACTCAGCGATGTAGACCACATCAAATTGTGCACGTGCGACACGCGGTTGCTTTCCTTGCTCTGTCACCACGGCAGTTGAATCGGGCTTCACGTCATAGGTTGCGATGATCTGCCAGTGTGGAAGATATGGAACGATGCCAAAAAGCTGGTGCGCTCGCTTTGAGATCGCATCAGCAGTGCTCGTGACTGTATCGTCAAAGATCGGCGTGGAAATCATTATCGGGTGACCACTAGGCGTGCGTGCCTTCTGTGGTCCTAGAACTCTTGCGTGCACGACAGCTTTCACTCTGCGGTCTCCCCAGTCTCGACCGCGCGGGCAGCCAAACGGCGGGCCATCTCCAACTTACTCCCATGCCTGATTTTCGGGATTCACGCGATGATAATGCAGCTTCGATTTGCTCCGGGGTCGCAATCGTCCCAAGCGATGAAAGTCGCCGGATCTCATCAGCGGGAATCCTGCGAGCGCCAAGGATGTACACAGAAAAAATCTTGCCAGCAGCCAGCGCGTTATAAATTGTCTTGATTGAAACCTGAAGCGCCTTAGCTGCTTGCGGAATTGTGAAGACTGCGGGCTGTTCCGGCGCGGCGATTTCGGCAGATGCACCAGCGACAGCGGCGGGGCGTTCGATTTTGTGGGACATGGTATCTCCTTCGCGCGGTCAGATGCCGGGCATATTGTCAATGGGATTTGTTGAGGAAAGGTGCCTGTGTTAGTCCAGGCCGGTAGACCCTTGCGGGAAGTCCGCGTAGAAGCGCGGCGATCTATCTCTACACTCTAATAGTCCTGAAAATGCGAAAAAAGTGTCAGACCCTCCCAAATTTCTTCAGAATCTTTCAGAGGGTGGAAGACCGTTGCACCTCTACACTCTAATAGACCGGGAAATTCCGAAAAACCCGCAACGCACTGCCCAAATTTTCTTCCTTTTCTAGCAGGAGGTGGGAGATCATTACATCGCTCTACACTCTAATAGACCCGGAAATTCCGAAAAAAGTAACAGACTATATCAAAATAATTTCACGGCAACACAGTGTGCAGTGTTTTGCTGCACACTTTCTGCCAAGCCCCAGGACGCGCCGCTGCGATAAGTGAGGGGATAGCCTCATTAAGTCACACGGGCTCACCTACCCGGCAATCCGTTGCGGGATCGAGCCTTTTAAGTGACGGGTGGAACCACCACGACAGTTTCAGCTTGCCTTGCTTGCAAAGCGAAGGTCTGCGGAAATCCTCTTACTTGACGGATGCGCTGGTGACGGCGTTGGATTCGCTCACGTGTCATCCGTCTCGCGCGCTCGGCTGCAATCTGCTTTGCCGTCATTCGCTGCGCTGGCCCTGCCTCTATCGTCTCGATGTTGCGCGGTTGGATGTTCTGAGGGTCGTAAAACTTTCGCCAATGGGCAACCACACGGCGCAATTGACTGGCTTTCGATTTCTCTTGGTGGAAGAGTTTCGCCCAGCGGCTCACCAATTCAGCACATGCTGCTTCTAAACAAGGCCAGCAGGCACGTTCGCCGTCCACGTGGCCGCAGTGGGCAAAGCTGACGGCGCTGGCCGCATCAGCCGGTTGCTGGCCAGGCATCGACAGGCGGCGCTCGATTGCATCGGCCAAACACTGCGGGCAAAGATATTCTGCCTTGCGTTTGGTGGTGTACAAGGCGAACGGGGTTTGCATCTCGGCTTCAACGACGTGAGAGCACATTGTGACTTCGGGCGCACGAGCACCTTGATTCTCTGACATAACTTCTCTTTCATTTTGGTTGGGTGGTGAAGTGATGGAAGATTCGCCGAACTCGCCGCAAGCTGGCCGCACGGTTACCGCTTTGTGCCAGCATCAGGAACAGGGTTTGTTTTTGGGCGGCGTTATCATCAGCTATGGCAAGGGAAAACCCAAAACGAAAAGCACATAAAACATCAGCAGTTACCGGGTAGTTCTACTAGAGAAAGCATATAACAATGGAGACCCCACCTGTAACTACTGTGCTTTCTGCGAGTCACAGAAACACAACTCACACCATTTGTGATTTGCTCCATTTCTGGTGCACTTTTCAAAGCGGGGTAGCAACTCACACCATTTGTGATTTGCTCATAGCATTGCACGCGCTGCTGCTGCATCCCTTGCTTGCTGTTTGCCCTGCTTTCTCATGTTCCGAAGATGTGTTGCTCTCACCCGGCTGTATGCCCGGTCACGGTTGATGGTCTCGCCATCCTTCGCAGCCATCATCGTTTCAAAATCAAGGATGCCTCCCTTGGCATCGCAGCCGTGACAGTGAAACGCACCGCCGTCTGTGAAGATGACAGACAGATTCTTGCCTCTGTCCTTGCTCTCCGTGTGGAACACACAAGCGCACTTCAGGCCGTCTACCGTTTCGACGTGGTTGTGACTGGCAAGATATTCCATGAAATACAGGCCAACGATTTCGGCGCTCACTTTGGTCAAGTCTTCGATGCGCTCCAGACTCTCTCCGGTCACGGGGTCCAAGAGTTCATAACTGTACCCTTCGCTGGTGCGATCCGGTGATATGAGTTGTGCCACATGCAGATCATCTCTGCCATCCTTGACAGCATTCACCGATAGTCCAACTTTGGCTGCATCCGTCGCGGTCAACGTAACGAACACACTGCTGTTTTTCTGCGCCATGTACAAGAGCAGTGTGTACAAATCCTTCGCCGATGATTTCAACATCGCCCATTTTCCAGATTCGATAGCTGCCTCTGGAATCTGAAAATAGGTGTTAGACGTGAACTGGAAAATGTTGCTCACTGCGCACGCTCCGTCAGCATCTCCGCTTCGACTGACTTCCGATCTGCGAGTGGTTGTGCTTCTATCTCTTGCGCTCTGCGTTCTGCATCGATACGCGCCAGCTCTAAGGCTGCCCGAATAGCGGCCGCACTCTGCGAGGATTTCAATCTTTTCGACATGTTGCTGTCTCCATTTCTTGCCGTCCACGTGTAGACACGTTCGGCGGTAAGGGTAACCACACATGAACGCAGGAATGCGCAGACGTGTGGGCTACAAGTTGCAACTCAAGTTGTGCTTTGATTACGCTCTCAGAGTGGCGTCTAACTCTTCCACCGGGTTGGCTTCCCGGCTGGTCTGTATGACCCGCAGACTTCGGTTGTGAACCGACAGCGGGTGATCCCCGAGTCAATCCATCATATCTAGACTACCACGAGTCCGCAGAAATGTCAACCACAGTCTCCAGTGATTGTCAAGAGAGGAAATCAACTTTTCTGTTGACAAGGCAGCAAGTCTCTGACCCCAGAGAGCTAAAGCTGTGGATTTCTGCTTCTGGTGCCACTGCCGAATCAGCCGTCTGTATCTTCGGCTTTCCCGCTTTGTGTGTTGTGTGTACTATCGGCGCAACAAATGCAGCCGCTGAGTTCGCGGTTGTGGAGGCGTTATGGAAGAGAAGAAGGTTATGAGGACTTTGACCAGAACAAAATGGGGGGAGCTAACGAGGGCATTTGAAGATGCGTGCAAAAGGATTGGTGCGACATCACCCGTGAGAATGCATTTCGAGGAACTTTCCCCTGATGAATTCAGGATTACAAATTTGCGCACGGGAAAACGTGTGTGTCTGAAATATGATGACAATGTTCGACACATAAATTTTGAGACCCCATCGGTGATGGGTCATTTCGTACTTCACCTCGGCGCAGATGGGAGGTCAATTCAAATGCTCGACGAAGGCATTCCAAAATTCAATGGGGAATTGATACGCAAAATTCTCAAGCTAATCGTGGGATAGGAGGACATATGATTTGCTCAAAATGCGGAGCAGACTTCCAACCATCACCCAACAAGCCGGGGCGGATCAATGTCTGCCTGAATTGCGTCGAGAGTCCTGAGACCCACGCGCAAAAGGTTGCCGCAGACGCGCAGTTGCACAAGGATCGGGCCAGGGCGGAGCGAGAGAATAAACGCCGCGCCGAAAGAGAAGCGAAAGAAAAAGCCGCAGTGGAATCGTACGGTTTCGAGATTGTCAGACGTCTCAAAGGGACTGTGCCACACACCAAATAGGCTTAGACACAATCTAGCGTGATGCGGATGTGGTCTTTCCCGTAGTCGAAAATTCTTCGGCGAACTTTTACGGCCAAACCGTCTGTCTGTGGGTTTATGATGGCTTCCCCAATGTTGGGAATTGGCACGATGGCGGACTCATAGCGGTTGGTTTGCACGAGCAGGTCATCAATCATCAGAGCGATTTCGATGGTCATGCGCAGAATTCTACATGAACTAACCAGCCATGCCGAATAGGGCGGGTGTACAATTTTGGCATCTCTCTCTCAGTAGGCTCCCGTCAGTGTGTCTGCCCTGCCTGCGTGTGGTTCAGATTGAAAAACCACAGGCTAGGCAATTACCTAGGGTCAGTCGGAAAATAATTCGTATAGCTGAAGGAGAGGGCAAACATGAAACACCTTGGGGTCGTCTCGGCTGGACTGTTGATTGCTCTTGCAACTTATGCGTACGCCCAATCCAATAGCGGCGTTGGCTACACTGGAATCCTCGTTTACCAAAGAACATATTTAGGCAATGCCCCTGATGACCTTTATCACATCGGCGGGGACGTTTGTACGCCAGGCTCTGAGCACTACGGTCCAGATTGCGTTCCGGAACCGAAGTTGCCGAACTATCACGAGTCAGCTACTCTCAAACTGGAAGATGGGAGAGTTCTCCATGTTACAAATACAACGCTTGCAGGGCTGGCCAGTCTTGAAGCAATGTCACAAGCGAAAAACTCGGGAACATGGAACGTAACCTATCGGTTCACTTCAACGAGAGAAAACCCGTTTACCCATCACATAATCCAATACGTTGAAGTCGTGTTTCCCATGACTATCTCTGGAAAGCCACATCCCACCACTAAGCACATCTCATTTGACACCTCTGACCCGACTTTGGGTGCGTTTACAGCCGCAGACTAGGGAGACAAAAACGATGTGCCGGAAATTGGCGTCCGATCAGTCGGCCGGAACCAAACCCGATCACAACCGCAAGCGAAACCAGCGCAACAAATAATGCAATTCCCTTCTTCCCTGCGAACTGCACAAACCCCTCAATGTTTCTTCAGAAACGGCGCGGCGGGTCGCACAAATCAGCTTGAATCTCCACACGCAAAGTCCGTGATGATTACTACGCCAAAGTTGCTTGAATACGAAAGTGATCTTGTGTTGGTGTCTGTTCTCCTCTACGTTCATTGCAGCCGAGATCGTGCCCCACATCTGACCTGAGAGGTGCTGCTGACAAAATCCGAGGGCACAGGGTACACCCAGCGAGAGATCAAACAGGCGTACAATTCTGCCATCTTCACAATTGGAGGCTCCCATGGCTGCTCTTTATCTGATTAGCTATGACATCGCGGAATCGAATCAAGATTATGAAGAGGTGATTGATCTAATCAAGACTTGGAAAGGTAAGAGAGTGCTGTTCTCTCAGTGGGTAATTCTCTCCAGGAAAACAGCGGAGGAGATTAGGGACGCTCTTGTATCTGCCTCCCAGGACGGAGACCGAATACTTGTCTCTGAACTGACTCAGAACACCGCATGGTCAAATTTGAAAATTGCCGACATCACTTTTCAGAGAGGTCTTCTTTACGCGAGAGAGTGAAACAGCTTTCCAAGTCGGGATAGTGTCGGCGTACAATCGTTGCAAACTTCGTGCATCGGAAGAGGCAAGGTGAGGTTCCTATTTTTCGTTTTCATTTTGCTGGTTTCCATCTCCCCGACATGGGCTCAAGACGAACCGGAAGCAGAGGTCTTGAGGCACGGAGAGATTGTTGCCGATAACATCCAAACGGCGATTACCATTCACATCACGGAAGACGAAAATTTTCGGCGAGACAAACAAATGCCGGAGGACAAACAGAACCATCCTAAAGCACTGGTTTTCAAAGATGGCAGCTTTGTGTTTGATTGGACTCCGGGACAGCAAGCGCGATATCTGATGGAGGAATTGAGGCAGGGCCTTCACATTCTCCAATCAGTTGACAAGCCTAGAGGACTCGACATCGTTGCTTTGACAGGCGCACGTGATTACTGGCCTAAACTCCGGGATATTTCCTGCCATGAAAATTCAGGTATCCGCTATTACGACCTCGATGGGTTTGAGCAATTTTGCCCAACAAAGGAGACAGGCTCTAAACCGTCAAAATAGATTAGGCGCAGCCCTGCGCCAATTGAATCGCAACTTCAAATACATTCAACTTGGAATACTGCGTGATTTGGATTTCATTGACGCATCGGTTCACTTGTTGTACCGTTGGCGCGAGTGAAAGGAGTCCCGCTATGTGTTCCGTCTTTCAATTTCCGGGATTGGCTGGAATCATTGTGGGCATTTTGCTGGTGGTTGCGCTTTGGTCATTTTCTCGACTCTCACTTGAGAAGGGACCATTCGATATGGACCCGTTGGGAAAAGATGGCGCTTTTCTGCCACTCTTTTCAATTTATTTGGACCTTGCAAAGTTTGTGATCGGACTCGCCTCCGGTTCCGTTGCTGTGTTGGTTGGCGCTGCGACATACCGTTCCACTGGACCGGTGGGGCACTTGCTTGAGTCCTTCGCATCTCCACTTTATCTCTTGGCGGCAAGCATCATTTGCGGTGTACTCTTCATGGCGTTTGAGGCAACGGATTACGAGGAATACCGCCACAAACAAGGGCATTACACACGACTCAAATACTCCAGAAATCTGGCGCTCGGATATGGCACTCTCATTTGTTTTGCACTTGGCTACGCATGGTTGATCGTGATCGTAACCGGACAGCACTAATCTTTGTTGTTCTCAGCTTAGGTATGCCGTTGGAGCATCTGCCAGGATAGTCTGTGCGGGGTCACAATTTGCGTAAGCTATTGAAAGCCGGAAGGAGCCACCGAGGTTCATGCGTGGGTTGTGAAGGGATAGGATAAGCAGCAAAAACATGCCCCACATTTAACCTGAGACGCACCGCTGGCAAAATCTGAGGGCCAGGGTGAAGCTATTTTGCTATACTCTGTGCGGAAAAGGGAGCGCCAGTATGTCTGAGACCTTTGCTGATTTTTCAAGCGGGCAGCCGGATGATGACGACATCAGCCAGTTGATTGCCCGAGCTAAATCCGAATGGAAGCTATTAAAGGAACACGTCGCCAAACTTCACGGTCAACCGTATAAGAAAACCTCGCTTGCATGGATTGAAGGCACTTCGATGTTGGCTTTGGATGATGTTGTTGCCGCGTTTGAAGAGTATCCCGGTCGGAGCCTCCTGCATCACTATCGAGTTGTATTCTCTCGTCGGCCTAGCGGCCCGATGGAAGCAGCGACCGAAGATGCACCGTACCAATCGATATGGGACCTTGAGCCGAAAATTCAAGGAACTGCTTTCCTGTGGCATGTCGATGACCTCAACAAG
This sequence comes from uncultured Acidobacteriaceae bacterium, assembly GCA_963841365.1. GTDB lineage: Bacteria > Acidobacteriota > Terriglobia > Terriglobales > Acidobacteriaceae > Telmatobacter. Next base: position 13,345 of record CAWJDG010000029.1, on the reverse strand, counting down.
ACGCTGCCTGCCTCGGAACTGTCACATGAGATCGCGATTCAACTCGCGAAATATGACGATGATTACAAAGACGCGCTGCGTGAAGGGGGATTCGACAGCGAATGAATCGCATAGACGGGCTAACCATCAGCAGCTTTGCCGGGCAGGTGCAACCACCGGCAAATCAGGCATACCGCGGACCCCGAGATCCGCCACGAGTCGCAGCACAGTGCAGCACTATTTTGAAAATCGATTTTCTCATGTAAGGGCAATAATATACTTGACTGAGTGTAAAGAAAGGGTGAAACTGAAATGGCCGTGACAGGGCGTAGAATGAAGCGCAAATAGAAAAGCTGCCTTGCCGGGGCGGCCCTTCCTGATTCTGTGGACACACAAATCTTAGCATGAGGTGTGTTCTATGGCCGCAACCGAACTCCGCGAATCTCCTTTGGTTTATCAACTACGCGCCCAGCTTCGCAAACCAAAGGTTGGAAGTGCTCAAACCTTCAAATCGGAAAAGATCTCTCTTTCCGTGGTGGCCTCATTCCACTCTGCGAAAAATGGCAATGGAAATTCGCAACTTTCCTCTCCGCATCCTAGCCGAGTTCGGCAATTGCCCAACTGGGGCCTGTATCGCTTACCGAAGACTCCTGAAGGCTCTGCCTCCGAGTAGTTTCCTACAGTCTTGCAACGAGTGCATACAAGGACTACAAGAGGAATTTCCCTGGGCTGGATATCTCGATAGTCAAATGGCTGCAACAGCATATGCCGAGGGAGCACGATGGGCCTTCGGCAATTCTTGTTTACGCATCGAAAGCGACAAAGGATCATAGTGCCGAGAATTATAGGACTCTATGGAGTTCGCCGGGAAAGATCAGCGAGTTCACGAATATTCTGATTCAGTTCGGCGAGTTGCGCAGAGATTTCCATCAGCACTTGAATCAGCACGTCTATTCCAGGGATACCGCCAGGTTGGGAGCCAATGCCGCTCGCGTGTTTTTCGATGTTGGATGCAGCCATCCGAATCTCTTCCGGTGTCATAAGCCCTCCCCTCTTATGGTAAATCCTGACCTCAGCAACGAATATGATGAGGCATGGCTTACGAGCGCATGTCAGGTATTCGAGAGAAAGTCAAGCGGGCCCGAAAAACATATCGAGGACTTCAAAGCCAGACTTGGCATCTTTATGGCTTCCGAACCGTATTCCCTGCGAATAGATTTCGATGCTAAAGCTGCGAATCCAACTGTCCACATCCTCAAGGCCGATCCAATCCCTCCAGAACTGCTGGCCATTGCCGGAGACGCCATCCACAACTTGCGGGGCGCCTTGGATCACCTCGCCTACGCTCTTGTTCATGCTAATGGGCAAGTCCCCACCCAAAAGACTGAGTTCCCAATCCTCGACGGTCCGATTACGACCGCGAAGCTCGAAACCAGATTTGCAGCAAAAGTAGAGGGCATGAGGAAGGAAGTCATCGATTCGATCCGAAGACATCAAGCCATACCAGGGAGGGAATAACGCGCTTTGGAGAATCCATAGACTTGACGTTATCGACAAACACAAAATGCTTGTCGCGGGACTCGGCAATATCACGACAGTCAACGGTTATCCCCCTATTGGGGATCAATGGGATGGAAATCGATGGATGAGCGTCGGCAGCGTCCCTGTGGTATTGGAACAGGGCCGTCAATTTGTGTTCCCCGGCGCGAAATTGGATGAGAACGCAAAATTCTTTGCGGAGGTAGTTTTCAACCAACCCAATATCGCTGAAGGTTATCCGATGACTCTTGCGCTTCGACAGTTCCACCGGTGTGTGTTTTCCATGCTCGGGAGTTTCTCGTGGGCTCTTAAGTAGAGGCACAATCCGCCTTTCCGGCGGATTGTGATACACTCCGCCTATGCGGAGGTTTCAGGCGGCATGAGCGGGAACTCTGGCGCGAATAAACCGAACGCAGTATCCGAGATTTTCGACCCTAAATTCTTAGACTTTTCGCGGCGCGTTCTCTCCGTGCCGCATTCCACCATCAAGGCGCGATTGGATGCGGAGAAAGAAGCCAAACGAGCAGCTAAGGCTTCCGTTTTCCGCGTCTCTGACGCATCATCCAAGCGGGCTGATTAGAAGGCTTCCGCCCCTCCCACCTTGCCGGTCAGTTCTGCATAAGTCAGTCTCTTCCCTGAAATCTGCGATACAGCCAGCGTAAACCTGTCCGCGTCCGTGAGCGGATTGTCTTTCGTTGCGCGGTTGTTGTAGCGGAACACCTGTTCATCCAGGTAGGCATCAAGGTGGAACGGTTCTACGGCCACGTAGGTGCCCTTTAGGCCGCGCTTGAGCAGACTCCAGAAGTTATCGATGCCCTGGGTGTGAACCTGCCCGCGCACGTATTCCTGCATATGATTCACGGTGTCGTGGACGAAATCCTGAGCCGCCAGTCGATCATATCCGGTCGCCTTATCGGTGTAGACGGTGGACTTCTTTTCGATCTGGTTGAGGATTTCATTTTGCAGAGTTTCGCGGGTCACATCGGGAATGACCTTAGCGCGCACCTTGCGCACATCTCGCTCTAGCATCCCCATGACAACAGCTTTGCCTCTGTCAGCCTTGCGTCCGTTCCCTAGACCCATCCTGCGAGATCTGTGCATGTTGTTGTATTTGCCGCCGACGAAAGTCTCATCGACTTCGATGGGTCCGCCGTTGCCGTCAATCTTAATTGAAGCGCCAATCTCTTTCATCGAAGCGCGAATGCGATGCAGCATGAACCATGCTGTCTTTTGGGTCACTCCCAAGTCTTTAGCTAACTCGTAGCTGGAGATACCATTTTTGCAGTTGCAGAGCAGCCAGAACGCTGGGAGCCACTTCTCTAAACCGATAGGCGAATCCTCGAATACGGTCCCGACCTTAAGCGAGAATTTCTGCCTTGGATGATCTCCGTAGCACTGGTATACCTTCGCCTTTGCGAGCCAAGTCAGCTTAGTTGCGCCGCAATAAGGGCACTTCGGCTGCCCATCGGGCCAGCGCATGAATGCCATAAACTTCCGGCAGTTCTCAGGATCGGCAAAGTGTTGAATTGCTTGCTGTAGAGTCTTGACTGCGTATTCCATGCTCTTACCTTAGCCTAAATATTACACTCAGTCAAGTATATTATTGCCCATGTAAGTAATTGATTATAAACAACATGGCGGAGAGAGTGGGATTCGAACCCACGGTACTCGTTAAAGTACACACGCTTTCCAAGCGTGCGCCTTAAACCGCTCGGCCATCTCTCCGGTGAGCAGCGTGACTGTCTGAATTTAGCATATCTACGGTCATGACTTCCTGTGATCGCCACGACAGAATCTTGACCCGTTCAAGCCGGTTTCGCGCGTTTCCTGAAATCATATACAGCCGAGAGCAGCCTGATTTATATTGCCTTGTTGCCGGACGCTCGCGATTTTGCTTAGGCGTTTGGCGAATTTTCATCCGAATGAGGTCTTTCTAATGGTTGGAATCTCGCGACGCAATCTGCTTTGTTCAGGTTTGGCGCTTTCGACGTCCTCTTTGATGGCTCGTTCGGCGTGGGGGCGTACGGTGGCATGGCTCACTGGCACCTCCGAAATGGGTCTCGCCGGTGCGACGGTTGCCATACTGCCACGTGAGCAGTTTCTCTTCGACTTTGATTGGAGATTCCAGTTCGGCGACGTCAGCGATCCGGCGAAGGACCTCGGATTTGGCAAGAATCAGGAGGGCTTCGCGAAGACCGGAGATTTCGCCTTCTCGAGGGTGGGATTTGACGACTCCAAATGGCGCAAATTGAATCTTCCGCACGATTGGGCAGTGGAGTTGCCGTTTGTGTGGGACGAAGATTTGCGGTCGCATGGGTACAAGCCGCTGGGGAGGCGCTATCCGGAGACCAGCGTGGGGTGGTACCGGCGGGAGTTCGACATTCCGGCGAGCGACGAGGGGCGGAGGATTGCCGTCGAATTCGACGGGGCCTTCCGCGACGTGAAGGTGTTCGTCAACGGATGCTTTATCGGCAGCAACGACGGCGGCTACGCGCCGTTCCGATATGACATTACAGACTTCCTGGCCGTGGGCGCGAAGAACTGCATTGTCGCGCGCGTCGACGCGAGCCTGGGCGCAGGTTGGTTCTATGAGGGCGCGGGAATCTATCGCCATATTTGGCTGCTGAAGACTGACGATCTGCACCTGGAGAGATGGGATAGTTTCGTGCGCACTTACGACATCACTGACAGCTCCGCAAGGTTGTCGCTCCTCACGCGCGTGCGTAACGAAGGCAAAGACGCTGTGTCTGCGTTAGTCTCCTGGCAGATTCTCGACGGGAGAGGCAAAACCGTCGCCACCGCTGAAGCTGCTGCCGGGCAGATCGCCGGCGATGCAATCGTCACCTTCTCCGCAACTGCGACGCTCACGCATCCGGCACTGTGGTCGGTGGAAGCGCCAAATCTCTACACAGCTCTAGTCACCGTCAAATCCGGGGACAAAGTCCGCGATGCGGAGCGCGTTACTTTCGGTGTGCGGACCGTCAAGTTCGACGCGGATCATGGATTCTTCCTGAATGGACTACCGCTTAAGATCCAGGGAACGTGCAACCACCAGGATCATGCAGGTGTCGGTTCCGCATTGCCTGACCGGCTGCAGGCCTTCCGTAGCGGCGTACTCAAGCAAATGGGCTGCAATGCCGTGCGCACATCGCACAACATGCCAACACCGGAATGGGTCGAGGCGTGCGACCGCATGGGCATGATGATGATGTGCGAGACGCGGCAGATGAGCTCAAGTCCGGAAGGATTGGCTCAGCTTGAGACCATGATCAAGCGGTACCGGAACTCGCCGTCGATCATTCTGTGGTCGATCGGCAACGAGGAGTTCCTGTTGCAGGACAAGATGGCTGAAGAGGGCGCGAAGATCGCCGCGACCATGGTGCGGCGCTGCCATGAGCTTGACCCGACGCGCGTGGTTTCAGCAGCAGTGAATGCCAATAACGAGAAGGGCGTTTCAGACGCGCTCGACATTATCGGGTTCAACTACAACCTCAAGTATCCTGACGCATTCCACAAGGAGCATCCCACGCGGCCCATTTACGGGTCGGAGACCGCGAGCACCATCTCTACTCGTGGCGTTTACCAGACCGATCCGCTGCGCAACACGCTGAGCGCTTACGACGTGAATCACACCAGTTGGAGCGAACTGGCCGAGGATTGGTGGCCGTTTTACGCCGCGCGCGAGTGGGAAGCGGGCGGATTTGCATGGACCGGGTTTGACTATCGCGGCGAGCCAACGCCTTACGGCTGGCCAACCATCAACTGCAACTTCGGCATCGTGGACATGTGCGGATTTCCCAAGGACAACTTCTTCTACTACAAAGCCTGGTGGAGCAAAGAGCCGCTGTTGCACCTGTTTCCTCACTGGAACTGGGAGGGAAGGGAAGGCGAGGAAATTCCTGTGTGGGTGCACTCGAATCTGGATGAAGTTGAGTTGCTGCTGAACGGCAAAAGCCTTGGACGACAGAAAGTCGAGCGCTACCAGCACGTGGAGTGGAAGGTGCGTTACGAGGCAGGCGCAATCGAGGCGCATGGATGGAAAGACGGCAAGCTCGTGCTCACCGAAAAACGCGAGACGGCAGGCGAGCCGGCGTCGATCCGATTGACTGCGGATCGCACCGCGATCGATGCGGACGGCGAGGATCTGGCGATGCTGACGGTCGAGGCGCTGGATGCACAGGGCCGCGCGGTTCCAACAGCGGATGTGCTGGTCAACTTCGCGGTCTCCGGCGAGGGCGCGCTCATCGGCGTGGGCAACGGCGATCCCAACTGCCATGAAAGCGACAAGGAGCCGCGTCGTTCGCTCTTCAACGGGCTGGCGCAGGTGATTTTGCAATCAAGCAAAACGGCGGGCGAAATTCACGTGACGGCAACCGCCAGGGACCGGCTAGAGAATCCGATGGTGCCGGCGAAGCTGACGATTACGACGAAGCGGGTGGAGCTGCGGCCGGCAGTGGCGTGAAGCAGGGAGCGAGAGAGCGGAGCATGCGGAGCAAGCCTGTGGCCGATGCCAGCTGCTCGTTTCTAGTTCGCGGTCCACAGTTCCACAGTTTCACAGGAGGGCCCCCCCACCCCTTTTTTGGCGCAAGCGCTTTCTTTTCAACGAGTTGTACCTTTGATCTCCGACTGTAACCCGATGATACGAAAGGGGTTATACTGTAAGATCCCGATCTGAAGGACTTACGAGCGCCTTTTCAACGCTTTTGCACCATAGTTGGTGCAATTCGTCCTCCTGACGATTGAACTGCCGGGAAAAACGATGCCAGCCCGGGAACGCCTTGCTCGCCCTGGCCGGCGTTCCCGAGTCGCTCTCCGCCTGTCGCGGAGTTTGCTTTTTTCCCTATGTGAGACAAGTGTAGCGAAGCGATTGAAATAAACTGCAATGTTTCTGTTTGTGTAAGTGATTGGTGAAAAACTGGTTGGCTATGTTGGGCGGGGTGAGGGGCTTGACGACTGCTCGAAAGGAAGTCAAAGGTATCCCACCCAAGCGGAGCTTGGATGGGGCACCCCATTTCGAGTTGAGTTGAGAGAGGCGAGTTGAGGCTCGTGCGATCCCACCCAAGCGGAGCTTGGACGAGGCAACCGGCACCCGACCAACGGGGTGGAGGGACGCTGTATCGGCGCCCGATTCGGTAAGGCGCGATCTATATCACCTTAGCGGCCAAGAAAATCAGGTGATTGATCCCACGGATGATTGTCTTGAAATGTGATAATATCTACGTACGCCGGCTACCCCATTTGAATCCACTGGCGCGGAGCCTCTCGGAAACGAGAGGCTTTCGTGCATTTTGGAGTGAAATAGTCCGAAATGCCGCACGGGTGGCGTAGCTTATGGGATCAGCGGCTCGGGAGGAATCCCGTAGATTTCGAGGGCTGATCTGCCTGCATTGCTGGATGCGACTTGCGTATCGTCCATACTCGTTCGTCACGCGAACGGATATTTGATCCTGTGAATTCTTGTTTTGAATCGTCGCAAATTGATCGATCACATCTTACTTTTTCCGTAACGCCAATTTGTTTGTGTTGCCTGGCGCTCCGAGGGGAGTGAGGCGTCACAGTGCTGGACCGGTCCGGAAACCGGAACGCGACGTAAATGGCGAGAATCGCCCTTGTGGGTCGCAATGCACGGCGCTAGACTTTAGCCGCTCTCATAGCTAGAGGTCAGACCAGTGGGTTCGATCCCTCTTGGCCTGGTGCAGGGTCGCCGCAGTTGCGTCGGCATAAGCGCACCGGCTCCGGGACAGGCTTTCTGCTGGCTTCGGAATTGAGGTGGCAAATGGGGAAGATGGTTCGAATGCTCATCATCGTGGGGTTGATGGCATGCGGGATCGCCGTCGTCGCCCTGGGGTTTGCTCGAAACGATACTAACCTCCTGGCGCCGGTTCATCTCATGCTGTTTGTGCTAGGGGTGCTGGTGTATCTGCTGCCGACGGGACTGGCGATGTACCGGGATTGCAGGGCAACCATCTGGATTGCGGCTATCAATGTCCTGCTGGGATGGACGATCTTTGGATGGGTCGCGTCGCTTGGATGGGCTGCGACTGGAAAGATGCGGCCTCCGTTTGCCCCTATTGCGCCGCCGCCGGTTCATCCCGTTCCTGGTCATTGATGGACCAATGGCCGTCGCGCGGGCGTGAATGGCGGCCTTGCAAACATATCCTTATTGCATGCGGTGATTTCTGCGCCGGGGAATGTGCTTGCGCCCGCGACTGAGCGCTTCCGATATGGGCTCCGTCGCGGCCAGGCGCACGGGAGATCTTCGATTATTGACGGTTTCGGGCCACGCCGGAGTGAGGATGGGCTGCGCTTCGTCACGTTTCGCTGTGATGGAAGCGAATATTGTGATATAGCTCACATGGGGATCGTGTTCGCGGGATACAACTACCCTGGACTCGCAATGGGGTTGAACCTTGGAATCGATGATCCGCAAGCTCAGGATTCGCACACTCAGGGCGCAAGTGGCGCAATGCAAGCATATCTGCGAGTCCTTGGCCGAACAGTTTGAGAGCGAGACTTTGACGACGGAGCAGAAGGCTGCACTGGCTCGCCGCTGGGACGAGACGTTGAAGGAAAGCCACGCGTTGCAAGTTACGCTGGATTCGCTTGAGAAGCTGCAAAAGCGAGCGAACGGCGACGGCTCTCAGATTTCAGAGGATTAGTGATAAGGCGCCGGGAGTCCGCTTCAGGAGTCCGCACCGGAGAACCTGAACCGGGCGGAATCCCGGCCTTTTGTCTTTCCTGCGACCGTTTGCCGGAACTACGCGAGCGAGCCGCTAATGGTGGAGAATACTTTGTTGACTGCGGTGGCTACATTCTGGACGCCAGTAACGCACACGAGAGCGATCAAAGCAACCAGCAATGCATATTCGACCAGGTCCTGACCTTCTTCAGCGCTCTTCAGGCCCTGGAGCTTCACATACAGATTGAGAAACAGGTTGTTCATTGAGGGTCCTCTCTTCCTGGCGCAGGGATGTGAAAACGGAACGGCCCCGGTCTTGAATGGTCCTTCATCCCTTTGCCATCGTCTACTGGTAACATTTGAGCCTGTTACTGATAAGGGTTCAATGACACCTTTGGGTCATTGCGTGGTGGGAAGAGGCCATGCAGGACATTTCGGCGCGGCTGCTTGACTGCGGAAAGAGAGGGATGGGGGCGTCGGGTTGAGGCAGAAAGGGCGGGGCGAGGCGCTTGGGGATTTGGAATCGGGGGGGAATTCCGGCTATTGTTGCGGCTCCAGGATAGCTATACCCATCGTTAAAAGAGTTGTAAGACACTGCTCCCTTGCGCTTCCCCCCAAACGATAAGGAGCAGTCGCTTGGGACATTGGGGTCGTAGCTCCAACTTGCGTGAGGAGGCTGCGGGGTGCACTGATCCTGGAACCGCGATTATGTTTCCTGCGATCGTCTGCCGGACTTACGCGAGCGAGCCGCTGATTGTCGAGAATACGGTGTTTACTGCGGTGGCTACATTCTGGACGCCAGCAACGCACACGAGAGCGATCAAGGCAACCAGTAATGCATATTCGACCAGATCCTGACCTTCTTCGCCGTTCTTCAGGGTCTGAAGCTTCACATACAGATTCAGAAACAGGTTCTTCATTTACGACCTCTCCTTCTTCGGCCCAGAGTTTTTATATAAGGACGGTCCGGAGCTTGCGTGGGGCCCTTCATCTCTACGCCAATGACGTACTAGTAACATTGGATCGCGTTACCGATGCGGATTCAATGATACGTTTGTGTTACGAAATGATACGACAGGGCTGTCGCTTGATTACGCACGGGCAGACGTCCGAACGATAACCGTATTCAATGCAATCGTTTGAGAAGAATACTGCAAGCGGTTGTTGGCATCCCATCCTTTCCACAAAACGACGCGGAATGGATGGGGCGACGGGGGCAGCGGGGCTATTGCTCCATGACGACGACGACGGAGCGGGCTGGAATTTGCAATGAGCCGGGGAATGGTTTGGCATCGGGTTCTTCGGGCGTTGCAGCAACGAGTGTGCCGGGACTGGGCAGATCGAGATTGGCGGTAATGGGCTTGGCCTGCTCGAGGTTGACGACAATGACGGCGCGCTTGCCGTCGGAGCGACGATAGACAGTGTGACGGACGCTGCCATCGGCGGTGACGTTGGCGCCGAGGTTGTCGCGGAACTCGGCGTTCCAGATCCAGGGCTGGTATTTGCGGCGCAGGGCATCGACTTTCTTGCCGTATTCGAGCGTCAGCGGGAAGTCGGTGACGTGGCCTTTGAAGTTGTATGGCTCGTACTCGATGATGTAGCGATACAAGAGGCATAGGTTGATTTCGTCGCGCGCGTCCACGCCGCGAACGGCGGCCATCAGCGGTGTTGCGGAATCGATATAGCGGAGGGCATGGCGTGTGCCGAGGCCGATACGGTAGTAGCCGACCACGTAGTATGGCATGAGCCAATCGCCTGGGCCTTCGCCTGCGAACAGAAAATCGGGATTGGTTTTGTCGGCGGCGGCGCGGAACTGCTTCACCAGCGGAATGTCGCTTGCGAAGAGAAAGCCCGGCGGGTTGTAACCGTGATCGGCGCTGAAGTTATAGGCCACGCCGTTGTGCTGCAACACCTCATCGAAGAGCCAGCCTGAGGCGCCGAGGGCGAGGATCTTTTCAAACTCATGCGTGGAGATGTCGCGATACTCCTGGCAGCAGACATCCATGATGGCGCGACGCCGGCGGTTGATGCCGGCGAGGCTGGGCGGAGTGTTGTAGCCGAAGCTGCCTGACTCGTAGGCATTTCCCCACGGGTCGATGCACGCGTATTTGTAGAGTACTTCCTTGTAAAAGTCTCTGGACATGTCGGCAAAGACAGGCTTGGCGAAAAGAATCAACTTCACGCCCTTGGCTTGGATTTGCGCGATGGTGTCGTGTAACTCCTGCCATGTGCCCAGGCCGGGGTCAGTGTCGAGACAGGGCTCGCCGCCGTCCTGGCCGCCATGGTGCCAGCCCACGAGTTGAATGGCTGCCACGCCATTTTCGGCGCATTCCATGCCGTATTTCACAAGGTCGCGATAGGAAATGGAGTAGTCCTGCTCGGCCCCGTCAATCTGAAGCTGGAGCCACGAATTCACATTCTTCACCCACGCGGGAATGCGCGGCGTGCCGAACCAGGTAGAGCGCCACTCCTTATAAATGTCGAGACCGGCGTGCCAGTCGCCGCTGTAAGGGCGGATGACCACGGGAGCCAGGTTGACCGCTGAGTGTGGATGCGCGTAGACGAAGTGGCAGGTGCGGAATTCGAGGTGGACCGGCAGGTTGGAGATTTCGTCTCCCCGCGGAACAGCGTTGTTGTTCCAATCGATGACTCCCGGATGCTGCTCGAAGGTGAATTGCAGGAAATAGCGCAGCGCCGGATCGTGCATCGCCACATAAATACCCTGTTGCGGCGACTGGATGAGGCAGAACTGGCTTTGGAAGGTGGGGTCGGCATTGACTGACTTGGTGGGGACCCGGATGCCCCAGTAACCGGTTCCTGCGGGACCCGAAAAACTGGGGTAGATTTCCTCGCCCTGAAGCGCGCCGGTCCACATGTGCTCGGCATTCATCGGTGTGTCGGGTGTGGGGGGATTCAGGTCGCCGAAGTAGGGATAGTCGATGGTCTCAACGGGAAGGGAAGACTGGTTGTCGAGGATGCCGTCGAAGGTGAGCGCGCCGTTCTTCAGCGTCACCGTGGCAGTAAAAGTGATGGGCAGGACGCCGCCATGCTCGCTCTCAAGATTTGTCCACTGCAACTGGATCTGATTATCGGTGATTTTTTCCACGCTCTTGGCGCGCTGCTTCTGCCCGAGGATGAAGTTAGCGCGCTGCTTTGGCAAAGGAGCGAGCATGCGGAAAGAGGCGCCCAGGGCCGGGCGGCGCTCGATGGTCCACTTCGTCGGCTTGTGCTCCATGCGCGTGAGCGCGCCGGAGGCTGGGTCGAAGGCGACGAGGAGCTCGGTGTCCTCCAGGACCAGTTCTCCGGTGACGGCGGCGGCCTGCGCGGCGCTCATCTCCATGTTTTCAGCGAGAGCGGCCAGCGCAGTAAGTCCGGCCAGCTTGTTGAACGTTCTTCTGTCCATGATGCTCCTCGGTTCCGTTTGGGTGTGTGCGAGTGAGAGACCGGTCTCGCAACGGGATGGTATCGAGTGGGGGGTGGGAGTGTCAATGGGGGAAAAACAGAGAACAGAGATTGCGATGGATCAGGTGGCCGCTTCGACTCGAGTCGCGGGCGTCGGCCTCGCTTGAGAGGCGGTAACTATCTTTCTGCTGCTTACCCACCGGGAACGCATGCGATTGATGGGGTGATCATAAAACTTCCAGATGGCAAGCGACATTGCGATTACGACGATCCAGGCCACAACCGTGTACGGCAGCTTATGCAGCACACTCCCCGAATACCGGCCTAGCCATATTGTCACGACCCAGTGAAACAGATAGATGATGCAAGAGAGATCTCCAAAGATTCCATCGGCGCTAAATCCCTTGCGACCCGTAGTAAAAATCGCATACGGCGCCATCAGGAGAGCCATTGCTAAATTGGCATACGGCATGAAAATCGCGAGCGGTCCGGGGTTTACTCCTATCAGAAGTACTCCACGCCAAGGGGTAGCAAGCAAGGATGCAACCAAGAGCGTTGTTGCGCCGATTGAAATGAGGGCAAGCTTGCCGGAAGGACGCCAATCGACGGAGGCAGCCACCATGCCGACTGCAAAAAACACGAGATAGTTTATCAGAGCGACTGGATTCTGCAAGAGAATCGAAGCCAGCGAGACCGCCGCAATTGCGAAAAGAGACCACGCCGGAGGCACCCTTTTTCGCGCAAGAAATATAGCGATGAACGGCGCAATCAGGTAGAACTGCATTTCGATATCCAGCGACCAAGCGGGCCCGACCATCTGTGCTTGAAGTGTCTGATAGCCAAAGACGAAAAGATTCGAAACGATGAAATGGATCGGGTTGGATCCGTTCCAATAGCTCGCGAGAGAGCCGCTATCAGCCAAGTACAGGACGGTAAGCAGCGTGACAAGCCAGAATGTCGGCAGCAATCGCCACATTCTCGAAACTACATAAGTGAGATAGGGCTGGCGCGTCGCGGAGTACCTGTCCAGATACATTTTGTAAATCCAATATCCGCTGAGATTGAAGAAGATCAGGACCGCTGCTTCGCCAACCGCAAGGCTTGTCGTGTGGTTAAAAAATACGATGAAGGCCAGAAACAAGCGGAACGCACCGGGTCCGGTGATTCTCTTCAGCATTTGTCTTCAGCGGCTCCGGAGAGATTGGAATAATGATGGCCGGTGTGCTTTGAATGCGCAGAGCTGCCTCTTGAAGAGAATGAGGCTGAGGAAAGGATTCCTGGCCTGAATACCTTTCTCGAGAACAGCCCAAACTTCCTAACTCGGAACTTCCTTCCGCAGCACCGACTGGCTCAGATTGTGCCAACCTTACGGAGAACCGCTAGGGCAACGACGCGATGGGTACTGGCATCGCATTTCGAAAGAAATTTTGCGGTAGGTTTACCAAAGTTTGGACTCGCTTGCACTTCCTCGTTGACACTCGGGAAATGGGAGTTCATTTTCTCTCCAACCCTGGCAAATCTTTCTGGGCTCTCAACCTGGGAACGCAGTGGAGACGAGCCGATGACCTTCCCCCATCCCAAGACTCTTTGTGCGTCTTTGCTCCTGGTCCTGTCCACCACAATTTCACATTCCGGTCGGGCAACGGCGCAGAACCAGCGACCGGCGGCGGATGCAAGCAGAACCCCTCGGAAGGGAATTATCTGTGCCCTGTGAACGGCATGCTCGGCTTGTGCCAAACGATGATA
>CAWJDG010000028.1:0-251710 GCA_963841365.1 uncultured Acidobacteriaceae bacterium | reverse complement strand
GTGCCTCAGGCAGCCATATATGGAAGGGCATAATGCCTGCTTTTGTGCCGAAACCTACAAGGGCAAGTGTAATGCATAGTACAATCCAGGGAGAGGACATCATACTAAAATCGAATGACCCACTGCTTCTGCTCAGTAAAAAGAATAGCACTATTATAAAAGCCGTGCCTATGTGCGTTGCAACCAGATAAAGCCATCCTGCGGTTCTGGTTTCAGGCCTTTCCCTTTCGTGCATGACAAGAAAAAACGAGGACAGGGACATTAATTCCCAGCCCATCAAAAACAGTATTCCGTTCCTTGCAGTTACTACTATTATCATGCTCAGAACCAGAGCGGAGAAAGACATCCAGTGCAATCCCAGCTTTTTGTCGTTTTTCATGTATGCATGCCCATATATTGCGCATACTGCGGATAGTATGGATATGCAAAACAGGAAGAACGCAGATAGCCCGTCAATGCCTGCGCATATTGAGCCGAAGAAAAAAGCAGCCAACGATGCCCCTCGTAAATTAAACGTTCGTTAAGAAGCAGTACCCTGAGCACAGGAACCATATTGATTGCTGAGGATAAAACTATGAGAGCGACACAGGTGATCGATACACCGTAAGGGTATTTTTTACCCAGTATAAGGGACAGCAAGGCGGGAAAAAACCAGCAGTAGAAGTGATGATAAAAGATATTCCATTTATATTAAAAAAACCTTACAATCTTTTGGTATGATGTAATTCTGTGTTCAAATAAGTAAAAAGGTCAAGTGATTTTTAAGGGGAGGTTTAAGTGTTTTCCGTGTTCTCGTTTCTTTTTACTAAAAAACCGTTATCCCTGCTTCTCAGCGATAGCTGGGCGGAAGATACACAGTACGGGCTAAAACGTGCGCTTGGTCCCGTGAATCTTGTATTTTTCGGCGTAGGCGGGGTCATAGGGGCGGGGATATTTGTTATGACAGGACAGGCTGCCGCCCAGTACGCGGGACCTGCTGTCGTATATTCTTATATTTTTGCGGCAATTGCGTGCATATTCTTTGCTCTCTGTTTTGCGGAATTTTCTTCCATGGTACCTGTCGCCGGCAGTACTTACACGTATGCCTATGCCACGTTGGGGAATTCCCGGCATGGCTTGTAGGCTGGACGCTGTCACTGGAGTACATGCTCATGCCTCCTGCTGTTGCAGCAGGCTCTGTCCGGTTATTTTGTCAGTTTTTTGCGGGTATAGGCGTAAAAATACCGGACTCTGTGGTTAGCGCTCCTATTGAATATATTTCAGGTACCGGCTAGGTCACAGGAGCTGTGGCTAATCTTCCGGCAATGCTGCTCATTTTTGCCATGACCGCTCTTCTTGTTACCGGTATAAAGAGGCTCTCCAGATTTAACGATTTTACGGTAATTGTAAAAGTAGTTGTTATACTGCTCTTCATTTTCTTTGGAATTTCTTACAACCACTCAAAATCTTGTTCCATTTATACCGCAGAACACCGGTAATTTTGGAGAATTTGGATGGAGCGGTATACTAAGGGCTGCGGGGATTATCTTTTTTGCCTATGTTGGGTTCGAGCCTGTACAACGCTTGCGCATGGTGGTATGAAAAAATCCTCAGAGGGACGTGCCTATAGGCGTTATATTTTCCATAGTCATATGCGCCGTGATTTACGTGCTTGTGGCCCTGGTTCTTACTGGTATGGTCAAATATGCTAATCTCAATGTACCGGACCCTCGTGAGGCGTAAATACGGCAGACACTGGTGCCCGGGGCCAAAGCTGAATTTAACCCTCAGCTCACTTCGCCTTCCTGATGTGTATCTCCTTGCGTCGCCGCCTCCGAACCAAATCAGCCTGACGGATTCAGATTCCGGCGTGACGCGCCGCACGGCATTGAACGCCGCTGAATTCACAAAATAGAGGCAGGAAAGTTCAGTGGCAGCGCCTGGAGCAACGGTAGTTTTGCACAAGTCGATACTTTAATGGTTGCCAACCTGAGCCCGCGCATTTGGGCGGGACAGCGCATAGCGCCAGTCGCGCCGGAAACTTTAGCGCGACAATCCGACCTTAGTCACAGCTTCCCGTGCAGTGTTCCTTAGTCAGTGCACCATGCTTTGGAACAGCGGCGACTGCAGCAACGCGGCGAAATCCGAATCCGAGCTGGCAAAGTGAATGCTCAGGTTTCCTGAGCTCGATCCAATATCCGTATTGCTCAGCGCTTGCTTTTCCGTGTCCGAAGCCGTCATCTTGCGCAGCATTACCGCCGCCGACATGAGCGACGAAATGGTCGCCGCTGCGAACGAGTCGCCGGTTGCAATCGTCAAATCGAACTTCACTCCATGCGTAAAGTCCATCGAGTACCAGGATGCTTCCAGCCGCTGCTTTACGCTGTCAAAGTCCGTCACCGATCCGGCTTCGCCCAGGAGCTGCTTCATCATGGTCTGTGTGCCCTTGTTATCCAGAATGCTCCACAGCGGATTCGAGTCCACACTCTGCATCGCATTCATCATGGATCCGTTGTTCAGCAGGCTCGGCGTCATGCCATCGCGCGCGTCCAGCGCCTTCGTTACCGAGTCTTTGCTGCCGAAGACCATCGTCGACGGATCAACAAAGCAAAGCACCATCCCCGTCCGGGCCATCGGATAGACGCTGTTCGTCCGCACCATCGCGGGCTTGATCTTCTGCCTGGCAAACCTGGCCAGAATGTCCTGCGTCGGAAATTGGCCCTGCGCAATGCCAACCATCTGCAGCGAGTCGCTGCCCGGCGATGGACGGAACAATGCGAACGCCAGCTCGTCCACATACTGATCCATCGTCTCTTCGCCTTCGCCAGAACTGGGCTTTCCCAGTGTGAACTTGCTCAGCGCTTCATCAAACTGCTTCAGTTCCGGCGGCATCACGCGGCCGCGCAGATCCATCGCTGCCGTCGAATTCTGCATGGCCCGATAGTCAATCACCACCAGTTGCTGCACATCACGCGGGATCGCTCCGCGCGCATCCGTTGACAACTGCGCCGCCGGTGCTGCTGCCGCTCCCACCAGCAAAATGGCTGCCATCTGAAACCTAAAGAAATACTTCAGCAATTTCATCCTCCCGAAACCAAACGCATCACTTGGAATTCGTACATAGGTTCAATTTGGGATGCAGGACCTGCTCCAGAATCGTTCACATCGGCCCCGTCCTGGTTCCTTCTTCCTATTTTACCCGTCTGCTTGTTGCTCATTCCCGTTCGCGCACCAGCTTCGATACCACCCTAATTCCCGGGCCATGCCAGCGGATGCGCCAGGCGCCGCTCCAGGATCTTGGTCTGCTCATCGAACCCTACTAATTGACGCATCCAGTCGCTTTCGCGCTCACAAGCAGCTTCCGGAACCAGGCCGATCAATTCGCCTTCGGCAAGCTCCGTCTTATGCCTCGCAGCCAGCCTCATCACCGCCTGGTAAACCTGGGAGAGCGGAGTTGCCTCAAAATCCGTGATGTTCATTGAGAGTTGTGCCCGCCCATGAGCCAAAACCCCCATCGCTTTCACGCCCTTCAACCCTCCGGATGCAGCGCGAATCTCACGCGCGATCGCCCGCGCCATCGCCACGTCCGCGGAATCGAAGTATATGTTGTACGCCACAAGAAACTTTCGCGCCCCGACGGCGCACGCCCCAGCCGTCGGATGCAGTGCAGGGCCGCCCAGGTCCGGCCGCCGCGAAGGCTCTTTCTCCACCGCGTCTCTCAACCCCTCGAACTGTCCCCGCCGCACATCCTCCAGGTTCACGCGGTCCGGCCTTGATGCCGCTGCCTCGTAAAAATAGACGGGAACTCCGAATCGCCGCCAGATCTCCAGCCCTGCCTGCCGCGCCAGCAGCACGCACTGCTCCAGCTTGATACCCTGCACCGGCACAAATGGAATCACGTCCGCCGCGCCGATCCTGGGATGAACTCCCTGCTGGCTTGTCAGGTCGATCAGTTCCACGGCCCTGCCGGCGCCGCGCACCGCCGCCTCCACTACCGCAGCCGGCTCTCCCGCAATCGTCACCACTGAGCGGTTGTGGTCCGCGTCCATCGACCAGTCCAGAAGGTGCACCCTGTCCACATGCATGGCAGCAATAATCGCTTCCATCCGCCCCACATCCGTGCCTTCTGAAAAGTTGGGAACACACTCCACAAGTGGTTCGCTCATTGCTGCCTTGCTCTCTCGCTCTTTTCGCCCTTTGATTCCATCTCCGCGCCAGCCTTTATCCCCTGGTCTCTATCCCCTACGTCCCTGGTCCCTGCTTTCTCGTTCCCTTGTTCGCTGCCTTTCATCATCTCCAGAACGTGTATCCAACCTGAACTTGAACACTGGCATTCACGCCGGGGTTACGGTCGCCCAGCGACGCCGACGAAATATGCACTCCATTCACGCCAATGTCGATCGATCGCCTCGGCCGCAGGAAAATGTGGACCCCTCCACCCCCTTGCGGCGAAAAGTTCCATACGCTGGTGCCGCCATCGATTCCCTGTGCTTTATTGGTCAAAAGGTTTGGAGGAAACTTGTGTGTCGTATAAATCAGCCCGCCTGCGCCTTGAAACCACGGCTGAATCCGCCTCGACTTGGTCAGAAAATTCCAGCGAAAAATCACAGGCGTCAGGCTCACCCCGTAAAAGGTGCCGCCGCCAGTCGGCAAAAGGCAACTGATCGGCTGCCCGCCTGGAGTGATGCACGTATAGTTCTCTTCGTGCGGAGGCGGCGTATAAGCCTGCCACAATGGCATGATGTTTCCCGCGAACTGAAACTGGCCGCTCAGGATCCCCGCATGAACCACCGGGCTCAGCACCTTGCCCAGCTCAAATCCACCCCAGAGAAACTTGTAATCCGACCGGTTACCAACGCCCGTGCCCCAATTCACAAACGGTCCGTACTCCCAGCTCCGCTCGTTCCTAACTTGAGCTACAGGGCTCGAAGCATCCTCTCCATTTGCAGTTGCTCCGTCCGGTGCCTCCGCTGCCACCATCACTGTTCCCGCCAGCATCAGCAGCAAAACAATTCCTTGAACTTGCCTCAAGTCCTTCCCCACCCTTCGATCCTCAGTCCAAATATCCGTTCGGCCAGGCCCCTATGCCTCTGCGTCCCTCGTCCCCTTGCCCCCTGCTTCAATCAAAAAAAGACCGCCACAACCGGGCGGCCTTCTTCCTGCCTGCCTCAATCTCCGCTTATCCGGCAGCGTGCTCCATCTGTTCCGCATCCATGTCGAAGTTCGAGTGGACATTCTGCACGTCGTCCAGCTCTTCCAGGGCCTCCAGCAGCCGCACCATCTGGTTCGCCGCATTTCCCTCCAGCTTGGTGTAGGTCGACGCAACCATCGTCACTTCGCTCATCACCGTCGGAATCCCCGCGGCCTTCACGGCGCCGGCCACCGCCTCATACGCCCCCGGCTCGGTGATGATCTCCCACGTGTCGCCCTCGTCCCTCAGGTCCTCGCCGCCGTGCTCCAGCACGATGTCCATCAACTGCTCTTCGGTGGCGGCCGACTTCTCCACCGCGATCAGGCCCTTCTTCGCGAACATGAACTTCACCGAGCCGGATTCGCCCAGGTTCCCGCCATTCTTTGCGAACGTGTGACGAATCTCGCTCACCGCGCGGTTGCGGTTGTCGGTCAGCACGTCCACAAGAATCGCCACGCCGCCGGGCCCGTACCCCTCGAAAGTTGCCTCTTCGTAACTGACGCCCTCCAGCTCACCGGTGCCGCGCTGAATCGCCCGCTTGATGTTCTCCTGCGGCATGTTTTCCGCTTTGGCCGCCAGAATCGCCGTCCGCAGCCGCGGATTTCCGTCCGGATCGCCGCCGCCCTTGGCGGCGATCGTAATCTCCTTGATGATCCGGGTGAAAATCTTGCCGCGCTTGGCATCCAGCGCGCCCTTCTTGTGCTTGATGGTGGCCCATTTCGAGTGGCCTGACATAAGAACCTCAAAAGCATTGAAAATAGGGGCGCTCGCACGCACCCGACCTGTGAGTATACCATCGGCGGCAATCCGCCAGATACGCATGTCGCCTGTTTCCACGGCCCCCTACCGCTCATCCCTGGCGCGCCTTTGACTCCCGCGTTTCCAGCGCCGCCGGCCAGCGCCGCGCCTCCACAATGTCCAGGCAAAGCGCGATCGCGATCGGTCCTGCAACTTCAAGAATCATCGCGGTCTCAAATTTCCCCGTCCGGGCGATAAACGTCACCAGTGCAGTCCCCAAAATCAAAGCGTCGACGCTCAGCCAGGCGCACGCAATCCGTCGATATCGAAGCCCCAGCGCGCATGCCGGCAAAACCGTCAGCGAATTAAGCACCGACGCGAAAATATCGAAATTCGTATCATTCACGCCCTTGGTGATAAAAGGCGTCATAACAAAAGGCAGGAATCCCCACAACATCCCGATCGCCAGCAGCACTCGGAGCCAGAAACGCCGCGCTCGCGATTTTTCGTCGAGCCTGTCAGTATTTGTCATTGCATTCATTTCTGTGCAGGCAAAGTCGCCCCTCGGCGCCGCGATTCTTCACCCTCTCCTGCTACGCAAACACTTCCGCGTCCCGCAGCCTTGCGCCCTTCCGATCCTTCTCCGACACGATCGCATCATCGGCCGCCACCGGCCATTCGATCCCAAGTTCAGGATCGTTCCACAGAATCGTCCGCTCGCCCTCCGGAGAGTAATAATCCGTCACCTTGTAGGCGAACCCGGCCACATCGCTCAGCACCAGAAACGCGTGCCCGAAGCCCACGGGAATCCACAGCATCGCGCCGTTCTCCCCGCTCAGTTCCACAGCCACATGCATGCCCGAACGTCGGCGAGCTGCGCCGCAGGTCCACGGCCACGTCCAGCACCGCCCCGTGCGTCACCCGCACCAGCTTCCCCTGCGGCTGCACGATCTGGTAGTGAATCCCGCGCAGCACGTTCTTCTTCGAAATCGAAAAATTGTCCTGCACCCAGTTCGCCGGCAGCCCGGCCTCCGCCATCTGCCGCAAATTGAAGGTCTCCAGGAATGCGCCTCGGTCGTCCCGGTAGATCGTCGGCGTCAGCACCAGCACGCCGGGCAACGATGTCTCTTCGATCTTCATGCTTATTCGACTCCCGCTGCAAAATACGGCTCGCGCAGCAGCGCCAGCAGATATTGCCCGTAGCCGCTCTTCGCAATCGGCTGCGGCCAGCGCCTCAAGTTGCGCGGCGTTGATGAATCCCTGCCGGTAGGCAATCTCCTCCGGGCAGGCGATGTTCAGCCCCTGCCGCCGCTCGATGGTGTGCACAAACAGCGCGGCCTCCAGCAGCGAATCGTGCGTGCCCGTGTCCAGCCACGCCATGCCGCGGCTCATGATCTCCACCTTCAGCTTCCCTGCCTCCAGGTAGCGCCGGTTCAGATCCGTAATCTCCAGCTCGCCGCGCGCCGAAGGCTTCAGCGTCTCGGCGATCCGCACCACGTCGCGGTCGTAGAAATACAACCCCGTCACCGCGTAGCGCGACTTCGGCTTCGCCGGCTTCTCTTCCAGGCTCACCGCCCGGCCCGCTTCGTCGAACTCCACCACGCCGTAGCGCTCCGGATCTTCCACCGGATACGCAAACACCGTCGCGCCGTCCTCGAGTCGCGCCGCCGCCTGCAACTGCTTCGAAAATCCCTGCCCGTAAAAAATGTTGTCGCCCAGCACCAGCGCGCTGGCGTCGCCGCCGATAAAATCCCGCCCGATCAGGAACGCCTGCGCCAGCCCATCCGGGCTCGGCTGCACCGCATAGCTGATCTCCAGGCCCCATCGGCGCCCGTCGCCCAGCAGCTCCGCAAAACGCCCCGTGTCCTGCGGCGTCGAGATATCAGAATCTCCCGCAGTCCCGCCAGCATCAGCGTGCTCAGCGGGTAATAGATCATCGGCTTGTTGTAGACCGGCAAAAGCTGCTTCGACACCACATGGGTCACGGGATACAGCCGCGTCCCCGATCCGCCGGCAAGAATAATTCCTTTCATATCGCCTCAAGCCTCATCAACGCGTGACCCGCTCCGCGTAGTTCTTCGCGAGATCCAGTCGCGATACGCCCCGGTCCGCACGCTCTTCCACCCACTCGCTCATGTCTCCAGGTACCAGCGCACCGTCTTGCGCAGCCCGCTCTCAAACTCTTCCGCCGGCTTCCATCCCAGCTCGCGCGCAATTTTGCTTGCGTCGATGGCGTACCGCCGGTCGTGTCCCGGCCGGTCCTGCACATACGTGATCAGCCTCCGCCGCGGTCGCCGGCGTCCTGCCTGCGGCCGCATCTCGTCCACCAGGTCGCAGATCGCCGTCACCACGTCGATGTTTGCCCGCTCGCTGTTTCCGCCGATGTTGTACGTCTCGCCCGGCCGCCCGCTTCTCGCAGAACCGTCCGGATCGCCGCGCAGTGATCCTCCACAAACAGCCAGTCGCGCACGTTCTTCCCGTCGCCGTACACCGGCAGCGGCTTGCCCTCCAGCGCGTTCAGAATCATCAGCGGAATCAATTTCTCCGGAAACTGAAACGGCCCGTAGTTGTTCGAGCAGTTCGTGGTCAGCACGGGCAGCCCGAAGGTATGAAAATACGCCCTCGCCAAATGATCCGACCCGGCCTTCGACGCCGCATAGGGGCTGTTCGGCGCGTAAGCCGTCGTTTCGCTGAACGCCGGATCGTCCGGCCCCAGCGTCCCGTACACCTCGTCCGTCGACACGTGCAAAAACCGGAATGCCGCCCGCTCCGTCCTCGCTCAACCCGGCCCAGTACACCCGCGCCTGCTCCAGCAGCGTAAATGTTCCCTGCACATTGGTCCGGATAAACGCCTCCGGCGAAACAATGGACCGGTCCACGTGGCTCTCCGCCGCAAAATGCACGATCGCCCGCGGCCGATGCTTGCGCAGCAGCGACCCCACCAGCTCCGCATCGCAGATATCGCCGCGCACAAATGTGTAACGCGCGATCGCCTTCGAGCGGCGCCAGGTTCGCCGGCATTGCCCGCATAGGTCAGCAGGTCCAGATTCACCACCGCCGCGCCGCCGGCCTTCATCCAGCTCAAAACAAAATTCGAGCCGATAAACCCCGCCCCGCCCGTCACCAGAATCGTTTCGTTCGTCGTGCTTCATTCGAACCGAGTATACGGCACAAAACACACTAACATGCGCCGCTATGAACCATCTCCAGCCATCCGCGCGCTGCGTCCCCCATCTTGAAAGGAAGTTCTGCATTGACGGCGATTTTTCGTTATATTAAAAGCAGCGCAGTTCCCGGATGCGGCCGGATCTGCTCACGCAAACCTCTCGATCCAGCGCCAGGGCGATTTTCACAGCGAAATCGCAGAGTGGTTGTGTATTTCGGAATCTTGAAGCTTCCGCATCGAAAATTCTGCTCGCAAAGGCTGCCATGGAACCCTCAGATCGCCGTCTCCGCGCTCCGCAACCGCAAGGCCTCTATCATCCACGGGATGAGCACGATGCCTGCGGCATGGGCCTGGTCGCGAACATCCGCGGCGAAAAGAGCCACGAGATTATCCGCAAGGGCCTTGAGGTGCTCATCAACCTCACCCATCGCGGCGCGGCCGGCTGCGACCCGGAGACCGGCGACGGCGCCGGCATCCTCATTCAGATTCCCCACACCTTCTTTGTCCGCGAGTGCGGCGAGCTGGGCATGACCCTGCCCGAGCCCGGCGCCTACGGCGTGGCCATGTGCTTCCTTGCCCGTGGAAAAGCACAACCGCCTGCAATGCGAGGGCGTCTTCGAGCGCATCGCCCAGGAAGAGGGCCTCAAGCTCCTCGGCTGGCGCGACACGCCCGTCAACGGCGACGCCATCGGCCGCGAAGCCCGCGCTCCCAGCCTTACATTGAGCAGCTCTTCCTCGGCCGCCCGCAGGGCCTCGACGAAGAGGCTTTCGAGCGCCTGCTCTACCACGTCCGCCGCCGCACGGAAAACGAGATCGCCGCCTCCGACATCGAGGACAAGGAGACCTTCTACGTCCCCTCCTGCTCCTGCCGCACCATCATCTACAAGGGCCTGATGCTGGCCCCGCAGATTGAGAAGTTCTACTTCGAGCTGGCCAATCCGCTCGTCACCAGCGCCCTGGCACTCATTCACCAGCGCTTTTCTACCAACACCTTTCCCAGTTGGAAGCTCGCCCATCCCTACCGCTACGTCGCGCACAACGGCGAAATCAACACCATCCGCGGCAACGTCAGTTGGATGAACGCGCGCCAGTCCATTCTCGCCAGCCCGCTCCACGGCGACAAGATCGACGACCTCTATCCCGTCATCATGCCCGGCGGCAGCGACTCGGCCTCGCTCGACAATGCGGTCGAATTCCTCTATCAGTCCGGCCGTTCCCTGCCTCACGTCATGGCCATGCTCATTCCCGAGGCCTGGGCCGGCAATCCTGACATGGACGAGGACAAGCGCGCCTTCTACGAGTACCACGCCTCGCTCATGGAGCCATGGGATGGCCCCGCCGCCATCGCATTCACCGACGGCAAGGTCATCGGCGCAACTCTCGATCGCAACGGCCTCCGCCCCGGCCGCTACATCGTCACCAAGGACGATCTCGTCGTCCTTGCCTCCGAGGCCGGCGTCATTGAAGTTCCGGCCGAAGACATTCTCAAGAAAGGCCGCCTGCAGCCCGGCCGCATGTTCCTCGTCGATACCGTGCAGCAGCGCATCGTCTCCGACGCCGAGATCAAGAAGCAGTTGGCCGCGCGCCAGCCTTACGGCGAATGGCTCAAGCAGCAGCAGGTCAAGCTCGTCTCGCTGCCCGAGCCTGCGCGCACCATCGCCTCCAATCCTGAAACCCTTCTGCGCCGCCAGCGCGCCTGCGGCTATAGCGAAGAAGACCTTCGCATCCTGCTCGCTCCCATGGCCGCCAAAGGCGAGGAGCCCGTCGGCTCCATGGGCACCGATGTGCCTCTGGCCTGTCTCTCCGATCGCCCGCAGCCGTTGTTCAACTACTTCAAGCAGCTCTTCGCCCAGGTCACCAATCCGCCCATCGACCCCATCCGCGAAGAGCTGGTCATGTCGCTCGTCAGCTACATCGGCACGGAGCGCAACATCCTCGATGAAAAGCCGGAGAACTGCCATACTCTCCGTCTGCCTCATCCCATCCTGTCCAACAAGGATCTCGAAAAGTTGCGCCGCGTCGCCTCGGGCGATTTGCTCGCCACTACGCTGCCCGCACTCTTCCGCTCTGAAGATGGCGAAAAGGGTCTGCGTCACGCGCTCGAAGACCTCGGCAATCGCGCCTCACTCGCCGTCGACTCCGGCTACACCTTGCTGATCCTCTCCGACCGCGGCGTCGACGCCACCTATGCGCCCATTCCCAGCCTGCTCGCGATGGCTGCCGTTCACAATCGCCTCGTCCAGGAAAAAACCCGCACCCAGGTCGCGCTCATCATTGAGAGCGGTGAGCCGCGCGAAGTCATGCACTGCGCATTGCTCATCGGCTACGGCGCCAGCGCCATCAATCCCTACCTCGCCATCGAGACCATCCACGATCTCAAGCAACGCGGCATGTTACCCGATGACATTACTGCCGAGCACGGCGAGAAGAACTTCATCAAGGCCATCGAGAAGGGCCTGCTCAAGACGTTCTCCAAGATGGGCATCAGCACCCTGCAAAGCTATCGCGGCGCCCAGGTCTTTGAGGCGGTCGGCCTCAACCGCTCCCTCATCGACGACTACTTCCCAGGCACCGCCTCGCGCATCGAAGGCGTCGGCCTCGACGTGCTCGCGCGCGAAGCGCAGATGAAGCACGAATATGCCTTCCAGCCCCTCACTGAGTCCGAGACCGACCTCGTCGTTGGCGGCCAGTATCAGTACCGCGAGGGCGGCGAATATCATCTCCTCAATCCGCTCACCATCAGCAAGGTGCAGCATGCTGTCCGCAATAACAATCCGGCCACTTTCCAGGAGTACACCGACCTCATCGATGGCCAGAACCGCAACCTCTGCACCTTGCGCGGACTTCTCAAGCTCAAATACGCTGAGACGCCCATCCCCATTGAAGAGGTCGAGCCTGCGAAGGAAATCGTCAAGCGCTTCACCACTGGCGCCATGAGCTTCGGCTCTATCAGCAAGGAAGCGCATGAAACCCTCGCCATCGCCATGAACCGCCTCGGCGGCATGTCCAACACCGGCGAAGGCGGCGAAGACGAGGCGCGTTTCAAGCCCGATCCCAACGGCGATTTGCGCCGCAGCGCCGTCAAGCAGGTCGCCAGCGCGCGCTTCGGCGTCACCACCAACTATCTCGTCAATGCCACCGAGCTCCAGATCAAGATGGCCCAGGGCGCAAAGCCCGGCGAGGGCGGTCAACTCCCCGGCCACAAGGTCGATCAGGAAATCGCACGAATCCGCCACTCCATTCCCGGCGTCGGCCTCATCTCGCCTCCGCCGCACCACGACATTTACTCCATCGAGGACCTGGCGCAGCTCATCTACGACCTCAAGAACGTCAATCCGCAGGCGCGCATCGCCGTCAAGCTCGTTTCTGAGGTGGGTGTCGGCACAGTCGCCGCCGGCGTTTCCAAGGCCCACGCCGATGTCGTTCTCATCTCCGGCGATAGCGGTGGCACCGGCGCTTCGCCGCTCAGCTCCATCAAACACGCCGGCCTTCCCTGGGAACTCGGCCTCGCTGAAACCCAACAGGTCCTGCTCCTTAACGATCTCCGCAGCCGCATCCGCGTGCAGACTGACGGCAAGCTGCAAACCGGCCGCGACGTCGTCATCGCCGCCCTGCTCGGCGCTGAGGAATTCGGCTTTGCCACAATGCCCCTCATTTCAATGGGCTGCATCATGATGCGCAAGTGTCACTTGAATACCTGTGCGGTTGGCATTGCGACACAAGATCCAGTCCTTCGCGCGCGCTTCACCGGCACACCCGAGCACGTTATCAATTTCTTCTTCTTTATCGCTGAGCAAATGCGCCAGCATATGTCCAAACTCGGCTTCCGCACCATCGACGAAATGGTCGGCCACGTCGAGAAAATCGATGTCCATATCGACGACGGCCACTGGAAGGCCCGCGGAATCGACCTCTCTTCCATTCTTTATGCGCCAGAGCTGCCCTCGCGCGTTGCGCGTCGCCGCACCACGTGCCAGGATCACGGCCTTGGCCCCGCGCTCGACCACGCGCTTATCAACAAGGCTAAGCCCGCGCTCGAATCCAAAAAGCCTGTCACCGGCAACTTCGCAATTCGCAATGTACACCGCACCGTCGGCGCCATGCTGGGTGGCGAAATCGCGCGCCGCTACGGCTCTGCCGGCCTGCCCGATGGCTCCATTCACTTCCGCTTCCACGGTTCCGCCGGCCAAAGCTTCGGCGCCTTCGTCCCCAACGGCGTCGCGCTCGAGCTTGAAGGCGACGCCAACGACTATCTCGGCAAAGGCCTCTCTGGCGGACGCATCATCGCCTATCCGCCCAAGACCTCCAGCTTCCTGCCTGAAGAAAGCATTCTCGTCGGTAACGTCGTCCTGTACGGCGCAACCAGCGGCGAGGCTTACCTCAACGGCATCGCTGGCGAACGCTTCGCCGTCCGCAACTCCGGCGCAATCGCCGTCGTTGAAGGCGTCGGCGACCACGGTTGCGAATACATGACCAACGGTCTCGTCGTCGTTCTCGGATCCACCGGCCGCAACTTCGCCGCGGGCATGAGCGGCGGCATTGCCTACGTCTACGACGATCAGGGCGATTTCTCCACGCGCCGTTGCAACAAGGCAAGCGTTGACTTGGAGCCGCTGATTAACTCTGAAGACATTGAAAAAGTCCGCGGCCTCCTCGCTCGCCATCGCGACCTCACCGGCAGCCCGCGCGCCGCGTGGGTCCTCGAGCATTGGGCCAGCGAGCAGCCCAAGTTCATCAAGATCTTCCCGCACGAGTACAAGCGCGTGCTTGGCGTGGCTCGTGCAGAAGCCGTCTACGCTTCCCCAATCGCCGCGCCGCCCTTGGTGGCCGCAGCCGCGGAGGTGCAGCATGGGTAAGGTTACGGGCTTCCTTGAAATCCAACGCGAGCAGGCCACGCGCCGCAAGGCCGACGAGCGCATTCGCGACTGGTTCGAAATCTACGAGCCGTTCCCTGAAGAGAAGCAGCGCGAGCAGGGCGCCCGCTGCATGGACTGCGGCGTCCCTTTCTGCCACACCGGCTGCCCGGTCAACAACCTCATCCCCGACTGGAACGATCTCGTCTACAACAATCGTTGGGAGGCAGCCATTCGCCGACTCCACTCAACGAACAACTTTCCTGAATTCACCGGCCGCATCTGTCCCGCGCCCTGTGAAGCTGCCTGCGTCCTCGGCATCAATCAGCCGCCTGTCTCCATCAAGCTCATCGAGCGGTCGATTGTTGATAGAGCGTGGGACGAAGGCTGGATTCGCCCCGAGCCGCCCGAGCAGTCCACCGGCAAGCGTGTCGCCGTCGTCGGCAGCGGACCCGCAGGCCTAGCCGCCGCGCAGCAGCTCCGCCGCGCGGGCCACTCCGTCACCGTCTTTGAGAAGAACGACCGCATCGGCGGGCTCATGCGTTACGGCATCCCCAACTTCAAGCTGGAAAAGCCCATCCTCGACCGCCGCATCGAGCAGATGAAGGCCGAAGGCGTAGTCTTCCAAACCAATGCGCACGTCGGCGTCAACGTTTCAGTCGAATCACTCACTGAAGGCTTTGACGCTGTCCTGCTCTGCGGAGGCGCCGAGCAGCCGCGCGACCTGCCCATCCCCGGCCGCGAGCTCAACGGCATCCACTACGCCATGGAATTCCTCCCCCAGCAGAATCGGCGTAACGAAGGCGATGCGGAAGAAGTGCTCCTCGCCAACATGAAAGCCGCTGGCTCCATCTTCGCCACCGGCAAGCGCGTCCTCATCATCGGCGGTGGCGACACTGGTGCAGACTGCCTCGGCACCAGCCATCGTCAGGGCGCCAAGAACGTGCATCAATTTGAAATCATGCCCAAGCCTCCCGGCGAGCGCGCTGCGTCCACTCCTTGGCCACTCTGGCCGCTGCAACTCCGCACCGAAAGCTCGCACGAAGAAGGCGGCGTCCGCGACTGGGCAATCAATAGTGTCAAATTCACCGGCGACGAGCATGGCAACGTCAAACAGCTTCACGCCGTTCGCGTTGGCCCTCCCCCAAAATTTGAAGCTGAACCCGGCACCGAGTTCACCCTCGATGTCGATCTCGTCCTTCTCGCTATGGGCTTCCTCGGTCCCGTCAAGAATGGGATGATTGACCAGCTCGGCCTCACGCTCGACGCGCGCGGCAACGTGCAGACCACTAACTTCATGTCCTCGCGTGAAGGCGTCTTCGCAGCAGGTGACATGCGCCGCGGCCAATCGCTCGTAGTCTGGGCCATCTCTGAAGGCCGCAAAGCAGCAGCAGCCGTTAATCAATACCTCGCAGAGAAGTCCGAACCCCACGACCACACGCGCCGCTCCGCCGCCGTCTCCGCCCGCTAATTCAGCAAGACATTGGGTGCCCCATCCTCGCGGGGTGCCCCATTCTAAACGCGCGTTTTGCGTTCAGGGTGGGGAACCAATCGCCGCTAACGCCGCTGACGCCGCTAACTCCGCTCTTTCGGCTATCTCCGCCAACCTTGCCGTCACCGCTTAAAATAGAAACGTCACCATGTCCAACATCCTCGAACATCTTCCTATTGGCAAAAAGGTCGGCATCGCCTTCTCTGGCGGCCTTGACACCAGTGCCGCCATCCACTGGATGAAGCTCAAAGGCGCCGTTCCCTACGCCTACACCGCCAACCTCGGCCAGCCCGACGAATCCGACTATGACGCAATCCCGCAGAAAGCTCTCGAATATGGCGCAGCCAAGGCTCGCCTCATCGATTGCCGCGCACAGCTCGTTCGTGAAGGCCTCGCCGCTCTCCAGTGCGGCGCGTTCCACATCACCACTGCGGGCGTGGCCTACTTCAACACCACCCCCATCGGCCGCGCCGTCACCGGAACCATGCTCGTCAGCGCCATGAAAGAAGATGACGTCAGCATCTGGGGCGACGGCAGCACCTTCAAAGGCAACGATATCGAGCGCTTCTACCGCTACGGCCTGCTCGTCAATCCCGATCTCCAGATCTACAAGCCGTGGCTCGACGACGCCTTCATCGATGAGCTCGGCGGCCGCGCCGAAATGTCTGCCTTCATGCAGAAGTCCGGCTTCGCGTACAAAATGTCCGCCGAAAAAGCCTACTCCACCGACTCCAACATCCTCGGCGCAACCCACGAAGCCAAAGACCTCGAACAACTCTCATCCAGCATTCGCATCGTCGAGCCCATCATGGGCGTCGCCTTCTGGCGTGATGAAATTCCAATAAAGCGTGAAGAAACCACAATCCGCTTCCACGAAGGCTGGCCCATCGCTCTCAATGGCGTCGAGTTCACCGATCCTGTCGAACTCATGCTCGAAGCCAACCGCATCGGTGGCCGTCACGGTCTCGGCATGAGCGATCAAATCGAGAACCGCATTATCGAAGCCAAGAGTCGCGGAATCTACGAAGCTCCCGGCCTGGCGCTGCTTTACATCGCTTACGAGCGCCTCATCACTGGCATCCACAATGAAGACACCATCGAGCAGTATCGCGAGAACGGCCGCAAGCTCGGCCGCCTGCTCTATCAGGGCCGTTGGTTCGATTCACAGTCCATCATGCTCCGCGAGAGCGCGCAGCACTGGGTCGCCAAGCCTCTTACCGGAGAAGTCACGCTTGAGTTGCGCCGCGGCAACGACTATTCCATCCTCAACACCGTTTCGCCCAATCTCACCTTCAAGCCCGAGCGTCTGACGATGGAAAAAGGCGAATCGACATTCTCGCCGCGCGATCGCATCGGCCAGCTCACCATGCGCAATCTTGACATCACCGACACCCGCGACAAGCTCATGACCTACGCTCAGACGGGCCTGCTCACCGTCAGCAAAGACTCCACCATCCCCCAACTAAAAAGCGGCGACGAAAAACCCTAGCGTCGAAAAACTGGGTGCCCCACCCTCGCGGCGTCTTTGTTTTTGCCGCTAGGATGGGATACCTCAACTCCCGTCTCAGCGCTCTCATCACGAGCGATCAAAAAAAGATTGTCATCCTGGGCGAAGTTGGGAGCGGATCCGCGCCAAACCGAGTCGAAGGATCTGCGGTTGCTCTTTTTCCCCGCGATTGCGGCGCCAAGCGCCCGTGAAAACCACCAACCGGCCCGAGCGTACGCTGACTCGCCAACTTGCTGACTTGCCGGGTGCCCCATTCTAAACGCGTCTTTTGCGTTTAGGGTGGGGGGCCAAGCTAACTTACCAATCAGTCATTACGGCGTCGCACCGCACACACAGGACTGGAACGCCCGCGCCTCATCATTTTTCAACGCGCAAACATACATCGGCCACACCAGCCCGAGCTCTCGCATTGGTTGCCCTACATCGAAGTTGTGAATATAGCTCTGGCTCGCCTTCGTCTCCGCGCCCTGATCCGCATCGAAACGCCTCACCAGATCCTCAACCCCGGCCGCCGAAAACGCCGTCTCCTGGTACGCCTTCGCAAAATCGTATTCTTCAGTCCACATGGTACTCACACCGGTCTGATTCGACGCCGCAATCACGCGATAATCCTTCATCACCGCAGTCCCTGCATCAACGCGCGCCACCACAAACGATGGATTATTCCCATCAACTGGCGAAATCGACGGCACCATCTTCACCGCAACGCCCTTTCCAGCCGTATCCCAACCCGCTGGCTCCAGCAGCCGCAACTCATCCATGTGCGTGTGCGCAAAGATCGCCAGCCGGATCACATCTCCAAACCTTGCCATCGTCTCCGGCAGCGCCTCCGACGACAGAAACATCGTTGGCGCATTTCCCTTGCAAACATCTTTCCCTTTCGTCGCTGTCGAATATGAATCCACTCCCGGCGGAATATGCGCCGTCACCCAAACCTTCTCCTTGTTTCGCCGCGCCCCGTTCAGTTGTTCCTCCAGCCACGCAATCTGCGCCGCCGCGGGCGCCGCATCGGCCTCGCCTCCGCATGTCTCATAGCGCCGCGACATAAACAGATCGTCCAGCACCAGCAGGCGCGTATGCTCCATAGGCGCCGGCAAACGCACGCTGTAATACCCTCCCATCGCAAACGTCTTTGCCGCCTCGTCCCGATCCGCACGTCCAAACCCATGCGTAAACTCGCCTGCGAGCGAACCCAGAAACTCGCCGTTCGCATCCAGTTGATAATCTCCGCAATCGGAGTCGTTATTCCCCAGCGCCGCATACACAGGCACGCCGGCAACGCTTCCCGCAGCGAATTCACCACAAATTCAACTGTCTTCTCCGCAAATTCACGATATTCGCCCGGCGCAGCATTCTGGAACAGCGCCGCGTATTTGCAACTGAACGAGTGCGCCATCAAATCCCCGCTCACAATCACAAATTTCGCATCGCCCGCATCCGCTCCGCATTGCCCGCAAGCTCGATGCATACAGCGCATACTGCGTATCCTCTCCTCGCGTGGGACACGCCTTTTCGAGTTCCGCAAACCGCGCCTTGCGACCCGCTGTATCCGGTGACGCCAGAATCATCTTCCACTCCGTCACCGGTGCAGCCGCCAGCTTTGAAGCCTTTCCCGGATCCCGAAATGGCTCAAAATGAATGTCGCTCACGAACAGTGCCTCGACAGTCCCTGCGGTCGGTCTCCCCGTCAGCCGGAGTTTGCGCCACTATCGCGCGGCAACCGCCGCGACACAGCCAATCCAGCCACACGCCTTGGCAACTCCGCGCAATACGCTGCTTCCCGGTCCCTCTCATCACAACTCCTCTTTCAGTCACTCTTTTGCCGCCATGCGCACTCCGGCTAGGATAACCCGTCCGATCCCGCACGTTTGTTAGCCGCCATAGGCCTACCTCGCCGACCTGTCATCTCGGCTAACCCCGCCATCTCCGCTAGCCCCGCTATTTTGTGCTATACGTTTCCTCATGACCACGCTCCATCTTTCTTCCTTCCGCTCTCATCGCCGTCATGCTCCTCGCCGCGGGCCGCACCCACGCACAGTCGCTCGCCCCCACTCCGCCCATGGGCTGGAACAGTTGGGACTCCTACGGACTCACCATCGACGAGGAGCAATTCAAAGCCAACGCCACCGTTCTCGCCTCGCTGCAGCAATTCGGGTGGAAATATGCTGTCATCGACGAGGGCTGGTACATGGCCAACCCCGCGGGCAAGACCCTCGAGCAGAAACAATATCTTTGGAACGCCAATGGCCTCCTGATTCCCGCCCCGCGATCGCTTTCCCTCTGCCGACCAACGGCGCCGGATTCAGGCCTCTCGCTGATTGGCTGCACGCGCAGGGACTCAAGTTTGGCATTCACATCGTGCGCGGCATTCCCCGCCAGGTGGTCGCAGCCAATCTGCCCATCGCCGGCACCCATTTCCACGCCGCTGACGCCGCCGACACCACATCTCCGTGCCCCTGGGACGAGGGCAACTGGGGCGTCAAGGACAATGCCGCGGGCCAGGCCTATTACGATTCCATGCTGAAGCTCTATGCGTACTGGGGCGTGGATTTTCTCAAGGTCGATTGCATCGCCGACCAATCCCTACCGGCCTACTGAGATTCGCCAGATCGCCGAAGCCATCCGCAAAACCGGCCGCCCCATCGTTCTCAGCCTTTCGCCCGGTCCCACCGCGCTCGAGCACGCAGCCGAGGTCGCCAAATATGCGCAGATGTGGCGCATCTCCAACGACCATTGGGACGGATGGACCTTCCCACACAAGCCCGAAGCGACGAGTTTCCCTTCGGATTGCAAGGCGCCTTCGATCGCCTGGCGAAGTGGTTCCCTTACACGGGCCCGGGCAACTGGCCCGATGCCGACATGCTCCCTGAAGGCTGGCTCGGCCCAAACCCCGGCTGGGGCGAAGCGCGGCAATCGCGCGTAACGCAGGACGAGCAGCGCACCGAATTCACTCTTTGGGCCGTGGCCCGCTCGCCCCTTATCCTTGGCGGCAACCTGACCCGGCTCGACGCCTTCACGCGCTCGCTCATTACCAACCAGACGTTCTCTTCATGGACCAGAACGCCAGCTACAGCCGCCCCGTCGATGCCATCCACGCTTGGCCCCGGCTTTGAAAATATCCGCGTCTGGCGGGCCACCATCAACGAACCCGGCGCACGGCGGCTACGCCGAGTTCTTTGCCTTCTTCAATCTCGGCGCAACCCGTGCCACGGTGCGCACTACCTGGAAGCAGCTTGGCCTGGATAGGCAAAAACACTCCGCCCAGAATGTCTGGGACGATTCGACCACCAAAGAGTCAAAGGACATCAGCGTCACCCTGCCGCCGCACGGCAGCGCCTTGTTCGAAGTGCGCTAATGGCGAAACACTCGCTGCGAAAGGCGTTTTAGCCGAGGAGTTGTTCGAATCGCGTCGCACGTGTCTTTTGTACCCATGCCTACCCCAGCCCGTTGTGCGAAACTAATCTGTCTGCGAAGTGCGCCCTCGCCGGCGCGCTCTCCGGCAGAGGCAAGTCATGCCCATTCTTCGTTCCGCTTTTATCGCACTCTCCCATAATCGTCCATTGCGCCGTTTCTGCGAACACTCCAGGCTGGGAGCCCGCCTCAACTCGCGCTTCATCGCGGGCATGGCGCTCGATGACGCGTTGCGCGTCGCCGAAGCCGTCAACCGCCAGGGCATCGCCGTCACTCTCGACTCGCTGGGCGAGAGCGTCACCTCAGAGAGCGAAGCGCATCGGGCCGCCGACGTCTATCACAAGTTGCTCGATTCCATCGCCGCCCGCCGCCTCAACGCCAACATCAGCGTCAAGCTCACGCAGATGGGCCTAGAAACAGATGACGCCAGTCGCCACTGCTGGCCGAGTCCATCGCCGGGAACCTCGTCCAGCACGCCCGCGCCACGGGAAGCTTCGTCCGCATCGACATGGAAGACTCGCGCCTGACCCAAGTTACGCTCGACATCGTGCGCCGCATCCATGCGCGCGCCGCCATGCGCGGAGCCGTCGGCGTCGTCATCCAGGCCTACCTCTACCGTTCCCAGGCCGACGTCGAGCAGTTGCTCGCCGACGGCATCCGCGTCCGGCTTTGCAAAGGCGCGTACGATGAGCCGCCCGAGGTGGCCTTTCCGCGCAAGGCGGACGTGGACGCAAACTTCCTCACGCTCAGCAAAATGCTTCTTCGACAGTCCGATCTATCACGCGCTGGCAACGCACGACGAATCGATCATCGCGGCGATCAAGACGCACGCCGCCGCGCGGGAAATCGATCCCGGACATTTCGAGTTTCAAATGTTATATGGAGTGCGCCGCGATTTGCAGCGCAACCTGGTGAACGAGGGCTACAAGGTGCGCGTCTATGTTCCTTTTGGAACGGAGTGGTACCCCTACTTTATGCGCCGCCTGGCTGAACGCCCGGCCAACGTTCTCTTCCTGGCCAGAAACTTCTTCCGCTCCTAACCGCGTCCGAACCGGGTCTACCTCGCGCGCGCATTCCGCTTCGCCAAGCGGCGCTTGTGAAGCATCATGTTTGATGCGCAGCCCTTGCATCGCCACGGGTAGAACCCGAACAGTGGATAGATCCGCATTCGTAAAAAACCTTCTCGTTCGAGCCGGAGACCTTATCGCTGCCGCAAAATCTGCAAGCCACTCGCTCCCTCGACCTCCCCTGCTGAGCGAGCTCTCCAGCCACTGCTCCATCCGTCCGCAATTCGTGCATTGTTGTCTCCCCAGAAAATCTTTGCTTCCCCGCTGAACGATCGCACCGACTTTCGGCTCATCCCGGCGCCAGCACATGGCGCTCGTCCGGCTCTGCCGCAGCCACGTATGAGATGTGTGAATTTAGTTGTCGGACTTCGCCATGATCTTAATCCCGAATGCCGTCCCGCAAGGATGTGGAAAATCAGGCTCTCAATTCCGTCCGGAACCATCCCGCAGATGCCTTAAGTTACTTACCATCCACCGGTCCGTTCCTTCTTCACGCGTCCAGGGCTTCTCATCCGGCCTGCTGGCCCCGAAGCCGCCCCAGCCCCTGCCGCGCCAGGTCCGCCACCGCCTTCGCCAGTGTTGCCGAATCATTGAGCGATTCCGGCCGCTCCAGCCGCACGCCCCGCTTCGCCGCATACTCGCGAAACAGCCGATCCACGTCGAATAGAATCTCCACGTGATCGCAGAGGAACCCGATTGGCTGCAGCACCAGCGCCTTCACGCCCTCGGCCTGCAATCTGGTCCAGCGTCTCCTCCACGCTCGGCCCCAGCCACGGCCCGCCGCTCGCGCCCTGGCTCTGGAACGCAAACCACCACCGCGGATCTCCGTGCACTCGCTCCGCCACCAGTTCCGCCGTGTGCCGCGCCTCCTCGGCGTAGGGATCGGCGCCCTGCCCCGGCCAAACCGGGTGCCCGATCGTCGCGGCATTTCTGTCTTTGTCGCCAGGGTGGGATGAAGTGTCCCCTCCACTCTCGGCTGCGGCCTCCACCGTCCGCGTCGGCACGCTGTGCGCCGTGAACAAAACCGGCACCGGCCCGCCAGTCTCCGCACTCAGTTTGGCCAGCGCCGGCCGCAGCCGCTCCGCGAACGCGTCGGCCAGCAGCGGATGCCGTGCCCATCCTTCCGTAAAGTCGATCCGCAGTCCGCGCGGCTTCCGCCTCCACCGCGCGCCGGTACAGCCCCACGCTGGTCCGCGAGTTCTGTGGCGCCATGCAGATCACCGCGGCCTCTTCAATTCCATCGGCGCGCATCTGCCGCACCACCTCGGGAATATACGGCCGCCAGTTCCGCATCCCCACATACACCGGAACCCGCTCGCCCAACGGGTGCCCCATCCTCGCGGCCACCGGCACACGTTCACCCGAGGGGTGCCCCATTCTCGCGACGTCTTTGTTTTTGTCGCTAGTCTGGGGAGCGGAACTAGCCTCGCCTCCGCCGTTGAGTTCCGCCTCCACCAGCCGCGCCTGCGCCATCGTGATCTCTGTCAGCGGGCTGTGCCCGATCAGCGCATATCGGTGCTGAATCTCCTCCACCACCGCCTGCGGCAGCGGCCGCCCGCTCACCACGTTGCGCAGATATTCGGGAATCTGCTCCACCGTCTCCGGCGTTCCATGCGCCAGCAGCAGCACCGCCCGTTTAGCCATTCACTTGCTCCCTACTCCCTACGTCCGCATTCCTTGCTCCACCCGAAACTCCCGCACCATCTTCACCACCGCCTGCACATTCTCCACCGGCGTCCCCGGCACAATCCCGTGTCCGAGATTAAAAATGTGCCCCGCTCGTCCATTCGCCGCGCGCAAAACCTCCTTCACGCGCTGCTCCAGAATCTCCACCGGCGCAAACAGCGTAATCGGATCCAGATTTCCTTGCACCGCATGTCCATGACCCACCGCGCGCCAGCCCACATCCAGCGGCTGCCGCCAGTCCAGTCCGATCACATCGGCGCCCGTCTCCGCCATCTGCTCCAGCAGCCCCGCCGTCTCCACGCCAAAATAAATTACCGGCACGCCCATCGCCTGCACTGCGCGCACCAGCCGGCGCGACGCCTCAAATGCATAGGCGCAATAATCGCTCAGCCCCAGCGATCCCACCCAGCTATCGAAAATCTGAATCACCTCCGCGCCCGCCTGTACCTGCAACCGGCAGTACTCCGTGAGGACCACAACCAACTTATCCAGCAGGCTGCCCCACGCAATGGGGTCGCGATACATCATCTGTTTCGTGTACATATAATTCCGCGATCCGCCGCCCTCGATCATGTAACTCGCCAGGGTGTACGGAGCGCCACAGAATCCGATAATCCCCAGCCGGTCGCGAAAATGTGCCGCCACTTTTTCAATCGCCAGCGCCACATACGCCAGTTCTCCGGCTCGGTCAGTGCGCAGCGCCTTCACGTCCTCAGCGGTCCGCACCGGCTTGTGAACCACCGGCCCTTCGCCTGCCGCAAACTCAAAATCCAATCCCATCGGCTCCAGTGGCAGCAGCAAATCGGCAAAGATGATCGCCGCATCCACACCCAGCTTCTCCGCCGCAGTAATCGTCACCTCGGCGGCAAGTTCCGGCTTCTTGCAAATCTCCACCAGCGTGTGGTGCTTGCGCACATCGCGGTACTCCTGCATATAGCGCCCGGCCTGGCGCAAAAACCACACCGGCGTGCGATCCACCGGCCGCCGCAGGCACGCGCGCACGAATCGGCTTCCTTTCGGCATCGCCCCCACGATCGCTCCAGAGCCCATGTCTATTGATTCCATATGGATTCATTCTACCGGCCCAAATTCATCTTTCGCCCCAACACAAATCTCGACCCGCTTGTCCACGGCTCCTGTATGATTAGCCTGCCGCAAGACGCGCTTTTCGTTCTTCCCTGCACGACGCCAGTTGGAGGCTCCCCATGACCTTCCGCCAGTTGACCATTGCAAGGATCGTCGGCGTTCTCACCCTCACCTTGCTGCCGGCCTTTCTCGCGGCCCGCGCGCAGATGTCCCTGCCCGCCATCTCGCCTCCATCTCAATCCTCCAAACTCGACGTCGTCGTCAACACCAAATCCGGTCAGCCGGTCACGAATCTCCGCCAACAGGACTTCACCGTCCTCGACAACAAAACGCCTCGGCCCATCACCTCCTTCAAAATGGTGACTCCCGCAGAGGAGCCGGTCCGCGTCATCCTTTTTATCGATGCCGTCAACACTCCCTACCAAACGGTCGCTTACGTGCGCGGCGGCATCGAAAAGTTTCTTAAAGCGCACGAAGGCACACTCGCTCTTCCCACCACGATCGCGGTCCTCACCGATCAGGGCGCGCAAATCGACTCGGCATTCTCCACCGATGGCAACGCTCTGAACGATGACCTCCAGCAGCACCAGATCGGCCTGCGCGAAATCAATCGCTCGTCCGAATGGGGCGGCCCTGAGCGTCTCGAGATTTGCATCAACGCCTTCCATCAACTTCTGGCGTTTGCATCAACGCTCCCCGGACGCAAAGTCATTCTTTGGATCTCTCCCGGCTGGCCTCTCGTCTCCGGCCCCGGTGTCTACCTCAGCACGAGGCAGGAGCAGCAGACCTTCGACACCATCGTTTCCTTCTTCTCGCAAATGCGGCAGGATAATGTAACCCTCTACAACATCAATCCCGTCGGCGTTTCAGAGTCCCTCGAACGCACTGATTACTTCGAGACATTCCTTTCCGGCATCGCCAAACCGAGCCAGGTACAACTCGGCAACCTCGGCGTTCAAGTCTTCGCCATCCACAGCGGAGGCCTCGCGCTCGAATCCAATAGCGACGTCACCGGAATGATCCAGAAGTGCCTCTCCGACGTGCAATCGTGGTATGAAATCGGCTTCAATCCTCCGCCCGCTGACAAGCCCAACGAATACCACCACATCGAGATCAAGCTCGCCCAGCACGAGCTCGTCGCTCGAACTCGCGATGGTTACTACGCCAACCCCAGCGTCATCGACCCCGGCCGCTAGTCCGTTGCCGGCAAATCCTCTCGCCAACA
Organism: uncultured Acidobacteriaceae bacterium; assembly: GCA_963841365.1. Taxonomy (GTDB): domain Bacteria; phylum Acidobacteriota; class Terriglobia; order Terriglobales; family Acidobacteriaceae; genus Telmatobacter. The sequence goes on along the minus strand of CAWJDG010000028.1, from coordinate 226,309 downwards.
GCGCGCCGGCCAATGTAGGATTCGCATCGTTATGAGAAACCCATTAAAGATAGTCGCTGCCATCGGCATCGCTCTCGGCGGGATCCTGGGCATGCTCGGAACCATGGTCTCCGCACAAAACGTGCGTGCCATTTCCTGGGCAATCGACGGCACTGCGCTGGTCGTCGCCGCATCCCTGCTCACCTTGCTCTTTTTCCGCAAGGGCAACGATTGTGTCGGCGCCGGCTTTCTCGTCTACGCCATCGGCGAGGCGGTCATGCTCGGCGGAACCGCCGGCTCCCTTGAAGCCAGCGTTCCTTCATTTGCCGCAGGCACGGCACTCTGGTCTGCCGGACTTCTTCTCATCAGCTTCCCCAAAACCTTCGTCATCTGGACGCGTCTCGCCGGCCTCATCGCCGCCATTCTCTTCGCCATCACATCGGCAAGAATCTTCTGCGGCGAACAGATCCTGCCCATCTCCAAACCTCTCCCCTACTTCGCCTATCCCTTCCTCGTCCTAACCTTCATCGGCTGGATCTGGACCATCCTCAAGAAAATCGACTGACCCGAAAAACCAAACTAAGGATTCCTCCCCAGGGATGACGTAACTGTTCCCTGTTGCCTACGTCCCTAAACCTACCCCCCATTCCGTCTCCCTCGTTCCCTTGTTCCCTTGCGCCCTCGTTCCCTGCCTTTCTCACCTCCACCTGAAGATCCACAGCGAAACTGCAAACGGCAACACAAGCCACGCGAGCAAAATTCCCAGCGGCGCCATCATTTGCCCCAGTTGCATCCCCTGCAGCATGTTCCCGCGCATTGCATCAATCGCGGCCGTCAGCGGCAGCGCTTTCACCAGCGGCTGAATCACCGCCGGAAATCTCGTCGCCGAGAAAAACACTCCTGACAGAATCCACATCGGAAGCATCACCAAGTTCATGAGCCCGCTCACTGCTTCCATCGTCTTCGCCCGCGACGCCACCAGCAGCCCCAATGCGCTGAACGTCAACGAAGTCACCACGCAAACAAGCCCCAACTCAGCGAGCGGCCCGCGAAACGGAACGCCAAACGCCACTCGCGCGAATCCCAAAAACACCACCACCTCAATCACCAGCATCCCCAGTCGCGAAAGCAAAAATCCCGTCAGGTACTGCCACCGCGGCATGGGCGACGCCACCATCCGCTTCAGCAGCTTTTTCTGCCGCCCGTCCACAATCGAAAATCCCAGCCCCCACATCGCCGACCCCATCAGGTTCATCCCCAGCAATCCCGGTATCACAAAGTCGATGTAACGCGAGCCCACTTCATGCACCAGCTCGTTCCCGGCCCGCACGGCGTCTTGCGTTCCCGCCGCCCGCTGAATCGCCCCATTCGCAATCATTCGCGCTGTCCGCGCATCGGGATTCGTGTCGTCGTACCGGTAAACCACCGCATCCCCACGCTGCTCGGCCAACAGCAGAATCTCTCCCGTCGCCAGCGCATGCGCTCCTGCGGACTCATCCATCTCCGTCGCCTTCAGCCCCTTGTCGGCGGCCAACGCCTGCTCAAGCTGCACAGTCGTCGCGCCAACCGGCAGCACATCCGGCGGTCGGTTGCGGAACGCAATTCCCAGCCCCACCGCCAGCAGGATCGGAAAAATGAAAATCCAGAAAATTGCCTCCGGCTCGCGCAACGTCAGCTTCAGCCTCGTCGCCGTCAATTGATACAGGCTGCTCTGATCCAGGCTACTCATCGCGCAAGTTCCTTCCCGTCAGCCGCACAAACACATCCTCCAGCGTCGCTGAATGCGTCCTGAACTCGCTCATATGTAGTCCCTGCTCCTCGAGCGCTGCAAAAATCCGAGGCACCGTCGTGTGCAGCTCGCTTACCGAAAGCTGGTGCAGGCTGTCATCTACGCGATGCGATTGCACGCCCGGAATCGCCTTCAACGCCGTGGTATCCAATGCTGGGTCCCCGATTACACTGGGTGACCCAGACCTCTCCGCCGCGGCGGATGAGACCTGGGAATGTACCGCAAATTCCACAATGTCTTCCCCGCCCACCGTCGCAATCAGTTCCTTCGGCGTTCCCAGCGCAATCACCTTGCCGTGATCCATGATCGCCACGCGATCGCACAGCCGCTCTGCCTCTTCCATGTAATGCGTGGTCAAAATAATCGTGCGCCCCGCCTGCTTCAACTCTTCCACCAGGTCCCACAAATGCCGCCGTGCCTGCGGATCGAGCCCCGTTGTCGGCTCATCCAGAAACAGCAGCTCCGGATCGCCCACCAGCGCCGTCGCCATCGCCAGCCGCTGCTTCTGTCCGCCGCTCAATCCACCAACTCGCACTCGCCGCTTCTCTTCAAGCTGCGCCAGCTCGATCGACTCATCCACCGTGATCCCTCGGCGGTAAAAACTTCGGAACAGCCGCAGCACCTCTTCCACCGTCAGCTTGTCCGGAAACTGCGTCTCCTGCAGTTGAATCCCAATCCGCTGCCTCAGTTCCTTCGCGCCCGTTCGCCAGTTCAGCCCCAGCAGTTCCACCGTCCCCTCGTCCGGCGTCGTCAGCCCCTCGCAAATCTCAATCGTCGTGGTCTTTCCTGCCCCATTCGGACCCAGCAGCCCGAAGCACTCTCCTAACCGCACCTCGAGATCGATGCCGTCCACAGCGCGCACGTCTGCAAACGCCTTCTTGAGCGCACGAATCCGCAGTGCCAGCCCGCTCGCATCCGTCTTGTCCGGCCTACGCATCATCGCCCCAGATTAACGCATCTCCGTACCGCATCCCCCCTCCGCTCTTTGCACTCCATGCACCCCGCTCAGCCGGCTGCCATTTCTTCACCAGCACAATCCTCGTATAGTCTCATCTCGTACACTCTCTCTGATCGCTTTTCTCTGATCTCTGCCGAATGAAGATCGTCAACCTCACCCCGTTTATCCTCCACGCCCCAGTCACACGCGGTGGCATCGCCGACAGCACGCACTCTCTCACCCACTGGGGAGCGCCCGGTGTCGCCATCCAAACCGACAACGGTTTCACCGGCTACGGCTACTCTGGTACGCACGCTCACCTGCCCACCGATCGTCTCATCGTCGATTGCATCCTTCAAAGCTACGGCCCGCTGCTCATCGGCGAAGACCCGCTTCAAACGCGCGCCCTCTGGGAGAAGCTCCACAAGCATCCGCAAATCTACTGGGTTGGCCGCGCCGGCATCACGCACCTCGCCCTCGGCGCCATCGACATTGCTCTTTGGGATCTCAAGGCCAAACACGCCGGCCAGCCTTTGTGGAAACTCCTCGGCGGCTCAGCCTCCAAGAAAGTTGAGGCCTACAACACCGATGGCGGCTGGCTCAACTGGCCGCTTGAAACCGTCGTCTCTGACTGCAAGCGCCTCATCGAAGAAGAAGGCTATCGCGCCGTCAAGCTCAAGGTCGGATCTCCCAATCCGGCCGAAGACCTCCATCGCGTTGAAGCCGTTCGCCGCGCACTTGGCCCCGGCATCCGCATCATGACCGACGCCAATGGCCGCTGGACTCTGCCTCAAGCCATCCAGACCGCCGCACGCCTCGCCGATTTCGATGTCACCTGGATCGAAGAGCCAATCTACTTCGACGACGTCGAAGGCCATCGCCGCCTAGCGGAAACCATCCGCACGCCCATCGCGCTCGGCGAACAGCTTTATACCTCATCGCAGTTTCGCGACTTCATCCATGCCGCCGCAGTCCATTACGTTCAGCCCGACGTCACCCGCCTCGCCGGCATTACAGAGTTCCTGCAGGTCGCCGAGATGGCCCACAGCTATTCCCTGCCCGTCGCGCCGCACGTCGGCGATATGGCCCAGGTCCATCAGCATCTCTGCTTCGCCCATCCCGCCTGCTTGCTGCTCGAATACATTCCCTGGCTGCGCGACTGGATGGAACATCCCGCCCTTATCGAACACGGCTTCTATGTCGCACCGGACGCACCCGGCGCCGGCACCACCCCCACCCGCCGCGCGCTAGCCGAGATCAACAAACTCTGAAGCTAAAAGCCATCTCGAATTTCTCCCCCGACAGCCGTTCGCTGTCCGCAGACCGCCATTTACTATCGGCTGTTAGCTGCCCGCTGTTCGCCGTTTAGTGTCAACTGCCCGCTGTTAGCTGCTATCTGTCTGCTGTTAGCCGTCATTTAATCCCCACCACCATCGAGTCCGGCCCCACCAAATGCTCCACCCGCGTCTCGCTGAACCCCGCATCGCGCATCCATCCCTGGCAGTCCGCGCCCGTGTAATCGAACCCACCATGGGTTTCAATCATCATGTGCATGCTCATCATCAGGCCAAAAGCGTTCTTCGAGCGGTCGTCGTCAATGATCGCGTCGTACACCAGCAGCGCGCCACCCTTGGGAAGAGCGTCGTATGCTTTTCCGATCAGCATCCGCTTTTGCTCAAGATTCCAGTCGTGCAGAATATGTCCCATCATGACCACATCTGCGTTCGGCAGGGCATCGCTGAAGAAGCTGCCCGGCTGGAACCGCAGCCGCGAGGCCAATCCGTGACCTTCAACATATTCCTCGAAAATCGGGCCCACCTCTGGCAAATCGAACCCGATGCCGAGAAGATGCTCGTTCTTAAGAAGCACTTGCGTCAGCAGATCGCCCTGCGCCGGCCCCGCATCGACAACCGTCTTGTACTGCGCCCAGGAAAACTTCGCCGCGATGGCCATGTTCGCGCCATGGCTAACGCCGCTCATCGCTTTCAGAAACTCTTTTAGCCGTGCCGGATCGGCGTACAGCGCTTCAAACACAGGCGCCCCTCCGCCCCGCACCTCGTTCTGCGGCAACCCGGTGCGCAACCCCTCTGTCAGATGGTCCCAATGCTCATAGGACCGGTGATTACACATCTCCAGAATCCCGCCGATATACGATGGCTTGTGCTTGTCCAGAAACAGATCCGTGTCCGGCGTGTTGGAGTACTTTCCATCGCGCCGCTCCAGAAATCCCAGCGCCACCAGCGCGTCCAGAAAATCACGTGCCGACCGCGGATGCAGTCCCAAGCGCCCTGTCAACTCGTCCAAGCCCTCACGGCGCTTTGCCAACTCGGTAAACACCCCCATTTCAACGGCGCTCAACAGCGTCTTTGAGGCCCAGAATCCAAAGCCAATCTGCATAATGTGTTCCGGTGTCGGATGCTCGCCCACAGAAACCTCCTCTTTCGTTTCAATTCGTGTTTCAGAATTTGGGGAACTTGTGTGAATCCGGATTCGGCGGGGAATGATTTCTTCCGGATTCAGGGAATGACTCCAATATACAGTGCCCCGATTCAAAGTCGTCAAGTGTAGCCGCGACACGAATCGGCGCATTCTCCGCGCAGCGATCCTCGGCGGACCAAATCACATCCAATGACCCGGAGCCTGTCCTATTAAGATTCGAGAGATTGAGATTCCGCAGGGGCGCAGCCATTGCGCCTATGCTCAGCCAGACTCAGTGATAGGCGATTCCTAGAGAACTGGCATAAAGGCTTGTTCTGCTCGCGCTCTTCTGTCGCGCCCGGGTGCGATTGATCGTCTCGATGACCAGGGGTTCGCCTGGCACCGATCCGCTTATGAACCGCGTCGCATCGCCGGAGGCACGGACTGTGCCTTCACGATTGCCACATTTCACAAAAACCAGGTCGCGGTCGTCTCCGTCCGCGTGCAGGATGCACTGCGAAGGAGTTGGCGGGGCGCTCAGAAACGAACCCTCTTCCGGCCCCTCGTAATAGCGGTCGGTCACAAGGGCCTCTATGGACGCTCGAAAATCAGTTTGCTGAAAATCTGGCTCAATGACATGCGGCAGATTGATCGCGCGCGTCACAATCACGGCTGGTATCCGGGCGATCGCCGAGCCGCCGAAGCGCTTGAACTCCGCCTTCCTGAATGGCTCCATCGCTCGGTGGTCGCCAGTGATAAAAAGCATGCCGTTCTGGAAAAAGCCCGAGGCCATCAACGCATCATAGAACGCCCCAATCTGCGCGTCAGTCTCCCGTACCACAGACTCTTCGCTTGTCGGCGCTCCGGTGTTCGCATCGGTAAATGGACGATGGCTCCAGAACGTTTGCAGGAACAGAAAGTACGGTTTATCTGCGGGCATCCGGGTTAGTTCATCTTCGGTCACGGAATAAAACTCGCGGTCCGGCACCGATTTGAACGGACCGCGCAATTTTTGGTCGGCAAAGCGTGGATCGTCTTGCCCGGCAATCTTTTGGAAGCCGATTGCCTGCAACCACCTGTCCTGTCCCAGAAACGTAACGTCTCCGGCTGCGAAGAATTCCGTGAAGTAGCCCTGTTCTGAAAGCTCACGCGGAAGCGGCTTGGGAACCTCCATGAAGTCCGTCAGCCGAGGCGATCCCCACGTATTGAATTCGGTATGCTCAGGCACAAGTGGGAACGACCCGGTCAGCAACGACACCATTCCGCCGATCGATGTCCAGCCGTTTGCGTAAAAGTTCGGAAGAGACGTTTCGCGTTTTGCGATCTCGTCAAGTCGCGGTGTCCAGTCTTCAACTCCCGAGAAATAATTAGATTGATACGCCGAAAGACTCTCCACCTCCAAAACGATCACATTCAGTTTGCGATTTCTCCCCGTTTCGCGCGTCTCCGGCACTGGCTCAGACAGGACCTTCGCTCTGAATGAATTGCTGAAATTGTTGTTGATGAAGAAATTCGCGTTGCGCTCAAGGACATTTTCGTAGAGCGGCTTGTCGCCGTATGAATAGAAATAAAGCGGCACCGGTACAAACCACACCACCGCCAGGGTCGCTGCCGCAAGAGCGGGATATCGCGCTCGGATTATGGGGCGCACAGGCCGGGCTAAAAGCACATAGACGGTGCGCGCCACCAGCAGGATCACGACGGCGCCTGCCGCCAGCCTTTTTGCCGACAGCTTAAAAATCGCACGGCATGCTACGTGAATGAATGAGAGCACACCTCGAGGCTCTCCAAGAAATGTCACCACATCCCTGGCATACAGGCGCGTCGCGAAATACTTGTACGCGACCACGTCAGCTGCATATACGACGAGCACCAAAAAAAACATCGCCATGCAGGCTCTGCCAAACATCTTTACTGCAACCTGGGATGACTTGCCGTTCGCGCCCCACTCCCAGGTCGTGGCTCCAGACCCGCCGGCATAAAGCAGAAGCAGCAGAGCAACGATCGGCGCATCGTGCTGCACGATTCCAAACTTGATCGGCCCCAGTGCCGCGGGCAACATGAGCTTTACCTTTACGACCAGAAGAGCTGCGAAGATCACCGCAATCGTGATCTCCGGACGCGCGAGCACGCGGATTGCTTGCGCCAGTCTTTCTCGCCATTTGCCGCTGGTTGTACTTGGCACACTCACGAGTGCGATTCCCGGACCCCTTCTTCAACGTCATGCTCAACTAGTTCTGGAACGCTGGAGCTTGCGAAGGTCCTGGCTGCACCTGCAAACGTGACGCCGCGGAATAACTTCCGGGCTGCCCCCCAGCTGCGCCGTAAATCGACGTGATTCGGGCATTCTACGTCGGTATGAATAGGGTCTTGAATCCTACAAAGGTGGGAGTAACCTTCGGATCGATCTACAAGTCTGGGAGTAACATTCTGATCGACTTACGAATTGAGAGTAGCGTTCGGATCGGCAATGAAGTACTCGTCGCCACCGGCGCGCCTTCGGGATCCGCGTCAGGAAATCTCGCGTCCAGCGCGGATCTTACCGGTAAGACCTCGTAATCGGCGGCAGAAGAGACCCGGCATCCGGCCGCCCGAAGCTCCAAAATAATTCAACCAAACTCAAGAAAATTCACGGTATACTTTCGCATCCCCGGGAGGCCATCATGAGATCCCTAACTGAGTTGGAATTCTCATTCCCCTCGATCAACCTTGGCCGAGCGACCAAGCACGAGTCCCGCCGCTCCGCATCCATCGCTGCTCCGTCCCGCGCAATCGTCCTCTCCGTCGCTTGTCTGTTTTGGCTCCTTGTTCCGGCGCTTTCGTCGCAGGCACAAAATGCCGCAACCGCGCGCTCGCCTCTCGGCGTCTATGTCCACGTTGACGTTCCTGACGTGATCAATCTTTATAGCGGGCCTTCGCAGGATAAAGGGTGCGCGCAATCAACCCAGAATCTCCATTCCTACCTTCGCTGTTTCTACGCGAAACTGCTGGCCGACACGGCTATCTCCGGTATGATCGCAGGCTTGCACTGGGACCAGATCCAGCTCGACAACCCGCTCTGCGCGCTCACTCACTCCTGCACCACTAGCCCTGATGGCTACGATTGGAGCTATGTCGACGACGTATTCGCTGAGGCCAATGCCGCGCACAAAACCGTGCAGCTCAACATTACGCCCGGCACCGATGCTCCCACCTGGCTGCTGAATCTGATCCCATCCTGCGATGGCCTCTTCACCGGCAGCGGCACTGCCCCGCTCGACTGCGGAAAGGCAACCTTCGTCAACTTCCCTGAGGCCAAGCGCGCCGACGGAAACCCTCCCGTTCTTCCGCTCCCCTGGAACCCCCTCTACCTCCTTGCCTGGGATGACTTCCTCATCAACCTCAACGCGCGCTACAACTCCAATCCGGCATTCGTCAGCATCTCGATCGCGGGGCCGATGTGCGCATCGAATGAGATGATTCTTCCCACTACGGCCAATGGCTCAACGCAGGCCTCGGGACTGCCCGCGGACCAGGCGTGGCAGATGCTCATCCACCACTCCTTCCCCTTCCTGCCTGGTTATCAGAAATCCGATCAGGTTTTCATCGATGCCGGAAAGCAGGCCATCGATGCTTACGAAGCAATCTTCTCCGGCATCACCATCGTCAGCAATCCGGATGCAGCCGATGACTTCCCAGAGCAGCCGTACCCCGTCGTCGTGCATCCTGACAACACACTTTATGCTGTCGACTGCTCCTCGGCCACCCAAAACCCAATGTCCTGCGAAGCCAAGACTGAGATTCTTTCTTACTTCGTCACTGCCAGGGGCCGCAATCGAAAATCCACACAAGTCGGCGGCATGACAGCCGGTACCGATACCAACACCGGCGATATTGGAGTCTCCGGTATCAAGGTCCTCACGTCCCTCTCGCCACCGCCTGTCCCCCCGATGCTCGGGGGAGCGGAATTCGATTTAGAGGTGTCGAGTCAAAGTACCATTCAGCAGCAGGGCTGCCCCAATTGGTCCCCGATGAATCCCAATCCAGCCGATTGCAAATATCTCACGCCCGAGCAGGCCGCTTACAACACCTTCACGGTCTTCTTTGACGCCACGCCCGACGCAGCCGATTTCGGTGGTTCGTCCAGCATCCCGCCCATCGACAACGCGCCCATCCAGTACGTCGCGGTCGACTTTCAGGACTTGCAGTACGCGCAGGATCCGGCCAACGCCTGCCAGACTTATCTTCCTGGCATGACCAAGGCTCCGCCGTCCCTCCAGGACCTCTATAGCCTCGCCAGCTTTGACCTCTACACCATGGCCGGTAAGTCCGCCACTTTGCCGCCCACCACCTGCAACCCATAGCCGCAACGCGGAAATACGACCGGTAACTCGAGATGGACGCGGCTCAACTCTTCAGCCGCCATGGCCGCCAATCCAATGCGATACTCTCCCCATGGAGATCCGCCTCGCCGTCCCCGACGATGCCCTCGCCATCGCCAGCGTTCATGTCCGCTCCTGGCAAAAGGCCTACCGCAAACTTCTTCCCGCCGACTATCTCGATCAGCTTCGCCCTGAAGACCGCGCCCCGCACTACGACTTGTCCAACACCGACCCCGCGAAATCATGCACCATTGTGGCCATCGAAAAGAATGCCATCGCCGGCTTCGCCACTACCGGGCCCTCGCGCGAAACCGATCTGCCCGGGCACGGCGAGCTTCGCGCTCTCTACGTCGATCCCGAGCACTGGGGCCGCCTCGTCGGTGCCTCGCTCATCTCCGTGGCCCGCGCCAACTTCCTCCATCTCGGCACCGTCAAAGCCTACCTGTGGCTCCTCCAGGGCAATCGCCGCGCCGACCGCTTCTATCGCAAGGATCTCTGGTCTCACGATGGCCGCGAGCGCACCGAAACCGTCTGGGGCATCGCCCTCAACGAACTCCGCTACCGCCGCGTCCTCTAGCCCCGCGCTACGAATCCCTAGTCTTTGCGCGTTTTTTGCGCACCGTGTAAGTACCTTGCGCGGATGACTCGTCCCAGGCGGAAGGCTTACTTTTTAGAGGTGAGGTTGTGCTTCATCGTCTGCGTTTCGGCACCCTCGGCTGCGCGGGAGTTGTTTCTATGAAAGAGAAAGTGGACTACAAAGTTTTTGAAGCTCTCGATCCATTCTTCAGCGTGGTCCTCAAAGGACTGAGCGGGCTGGTTGATGGAGAACATTTTTTTGAAGCGTTCGCCGAAGACGCAATCTTCGAGTCCCGCTATCGCTTCCCGGGCTGGCCTGTGAAGATTCATGGGCGAGCAAATCTGATGGCCAGCCTCTTTGGATACGGGAAGACCATCAAGGTTCACTCTGCCAATGCACTTGTTGTTCACCGCACGGAGGATCGTCGCGTGGTGATCCTCGAATATGAAGTGCATGGCAAGATTCTTTCGCGCGACGCTCCCTATGACAACAGGCTCATCTCGGTCGTAACAATTGAAAACCGGAAGATTGTGCATTGGAGAGACTATATGGACTCTTTAGCTGCGTGGACGGCTCTTAATATTTCTTAGAACGCGAAGTCCCGCCTCGCCCCCATGCAGTCATTCTGAGCAAAGCGGGCCGCGCCTCGCGCGTCCTGCGGAGTCGAAGAACCTGCATTTGTCTTTCGCTATTGCCTTGTATCAGTCTGCCGCCGGTGTCTCCGACCCGCAATGGATGAAACCGGATTCCTCACCTCGCTTTGCTGAACATGCACTTTTCGTTTCTTGTTAGGGCTCGGCTTAAGCCGAGCCGCAAACCGCCCACCGTTTTTCGAAATGCAAAGTACGCGGCGAAGCCGCGCTCAAACCCACGAGCCCGCATCGCGGGCGACAGAAATTAGCCCCATGGCGCAAGCTTGGAGATCAACCGCAGAAATTTGCCGCAAAGCCCCACTAGCGAGCGAAAGACATGAGCCTCTGCCTAGAGCAGCTTCCTCGATATGGGTCGCAACTCTTCCGGGTGATCGCGCAGGTAGGACAGAAGGTCTCTCCTCTTTTCTCTTCCGCGCGGCGCCCCTCCAACATCCGGTTGCAAGTTGTCGCGCACCAGCTCAGGCAGGTGGTCGGCGACGCGCCGATAGATTGACGCCCAGCTCTTTTTTATCGCCGGGACCGAGTTCCCCAAAGTGTTCGACATTTGCTCGTCTGTCGCTCCCGTCAGCGCCGTAGCAAGCACACGTTGCTCGCTGCGATTGAAGCCGAGAATCGGCGCACGGTAGTCGAACAGGCAGCCAACCCACGAGGCGGCAGCCAGGCCGGGCCGTGCTTGCAGTTCTTTTCGCGAAACGCCAACCACGTGCGGCTTGCGCACGAAATCTTCTGCGTCCCCGTTCAGCGAGTCGACATACCGATCTGCCGCCGCGTCCCACAACAATCCACCGGTCTTCATCGTCCAATGCAGCCGCTCGACGCTCTCCATCCCCTGACTGATGATTTCTTTCCAGAGATATCCCCGATGGACCTCGATGAACGCGTCCATGGCGAAGCGATACAGTTCGGGGTTGTTCTCAAATTCGCGCAGGGCGCAGCCTTCCCAAACCAGGTAGTTGAGGCCGCCTCTTGCATTCCCGTCGCGGGTCTCTTTATCCGAGAGAAGCGGAGATTCGCCGCGCAGGATTCTCTTTGTCAGTTCCGGGCCGGTCCAGAAATGCGGTGGCGTCTTCATTTGGCGCACAAAATCGTCGCTCACAATCACGCCGACGCCGACCATGGAAATCGGTGCGTGCTGGCCGTCCTCCGCTTGGAACACCCAGGCGTCACTCTCTTCGCGGGAGAGCAAGCGCAGCCACGCTGCCGGCAGGTCCGCGATCGTGCTCCCGTAGCGCGGGCCTATTACCGGATGCTTCGCGATGATCTCCACGGATTCGCAAACGTCGCGCGGCTGCATGGGGCGATAGCGCACGTTTTACCTCCCGGCCTGAGGTAGCGGACGTGTTGGGGGAGCCTATTCAGGGGCCTAATAGGACCCTTGTTTATAACACAGTATTCTCCATACTTGCTATCAAGGCCTGGCCAAGCACGATCTGGCTCTTCCCATAGCCTGCCCAAAAACTTGAAAACTCCTTCGGGAGGGAAGCTCATGAAACGTTTGGCAACCGTCCTTGCCCTTTCGGCTGCTGTTCTTCTCTCCGGGTGCGGTGCGTCCAGGCCGGCATCAACCCCGCCAACAACGCAATCTACCCAGCCACTCTCGACCTACACAATCGCAGGCAATTGGGAATTCAGCGCCGTCTCCAGTGTGCCCGGCAAACCTCCCCTTGCGATTGGCGGCAATATCGGCCAGACTGGCACCGCGGTCACCACCGCATTGCATGTCAACGGTTCAAGTTGTTTCGATCAGATGGCTATCATGGGCCTCACGGGCGATGTCACCAATAGCAATACCACCCTGACCTCCGCCGCCCTCAATGGACAGGTTGTGACTCTAACCGGGAATTTCACCTATACCACATTCACCGGGACATACAGCGTGAGCGGTGGATGCGATGCGGGCGACCAGGGAAGCGTCACCGGGGTGAACATTTCCCTCGCGGACGCTGATGGTTGGAGCGGCACATTCACCAGCTCCGCTCAAAAGACATTCAACGTGACCGGCAACTTCGCGCAAGGTGCGAGCGCCAGCCCTGAGGGCAGCCTCGGAATCACCGGAACCGCCACCTTTGATACGCCGTGCTTCACAGCGCAGACCATCAGCGCAGGATCGTTTCCATCCGGCAGCTTTGTCCTGGGCACTCTTTTCTCTCTTGAGATCGACACCAACAACGGCACCCTCGATTTTGTTGGGGTAGTGGACCCGAACACCGAGTTCATCAATGGAACTTACAGCGTTTCGGGCGGTACCTGCAATCAAACCGGCACAGCAGCCCTGGCCCTGGGCGGCCAATGGGATTATCACTGAGCCCGGTTTTTTCGCCGTTTGCGAAATTGGGCTTGGCGAGTTGACGTTTGAGATTGATTCCTCTCCGATTGCACCCGCATTCCGCTTTCTTTCGAACCGTTGAGGATCACCGGAGGGAAGATGAAACGCTGTGTATTAGCCTTGGCCCCAATATGTGCTCTGTGCGTCCTCGGCGCTTGCGCCGGGGGGTCCGAGTAACGCTGAAGGAGGGAGCAGAGCCTTTCCGGAGGGAGCTTGGAGACTTGAGCCCCACGAATAGCAGCCGCATCAGCCGCCGGCTTTAGCCGCGGACCCTTCGATGATCGTCGTCATCGAGTCGGAGCGCACTCCGCGCCACCGAGAACAGTAGAGGATGGCTCAGAGGCCAGAATCCATACCCGCCCCAACGAAGCCAGGACGGACCACCCCAATCATTGGAACCGATCGGCAAGGTAGCCCGGCCATCCGCGATTTCCACATCCTCAAGCCAATCGAACCTTGTCCCACATTTCCGAGTGTGCTCCAATTGTCGTAGTTGCGGTGCAACCTTACACCCTCGGGGTCCAGCTCTGGCACTCCGCGATTTCCGATGAAAATTCAACACCGTATGGGTAGTGTACTCAGAGTTGCGTCAAGGATTCTTGCAATCGCGATTCAGCTCGCGACTCTGTATCGGCTGCTATTTCTCAGATAATCGGGCGATAGCCGTTCTGATGTTGTCCGAGCTGAGTATTCCTTCGGTCCCTTAGGGGATCGTGCGCCTTTAATCGGGCGCTTGAAAGAACCCTACGACTGCATCCTACATGCACCAGAACCCGGTACAGCCCGCAGTCGGGAACAGTCGAGGATTGCTCAAAGGCCAGAATCCATATCTCGCAATGGCGAAGCTAGGAAAGGGCAGCCCGGCGCGAAAAGCAGATTAGCTAGACAGGGACACGAGGCCGAGCTCTTCATAATCGTACTGCTTGCAACAGCTCAATTTAAATAGGACCCAGCATGAATTGTCCGGCGAACTCCTCAATGCTTCTCCTTCCTTGAATGTCTGGTGGGATACCATCCTCGTGTGGAGGCTTTGATGAGCGACTCCGTTCCGAATCTCTACGCCCTAGATGCAGCGTACAAGCCGTTTCCGAATTTTGCAGAATGGCAATCTCTAGTCCGTGTCGAGGGTTCTAGATGGCAAAGGTACGAAACATCCTTCAGAAAAAGCTCAAATCTGTCTGCTGAACAACTTCAACGTGCACTGCAGGTAGCAAAACGCGCCGCCGCAATTGACACTGGAGCGATCGAAGGTCTCTACGATGCAGACCGCGGCTTTACTTACACAGTCGCGTTTGAGACGACAGCTTGGGAAACAGCAATCATACAAAAAGGTGATCACGTGCGATCTCTGTTTACCGCGCAGTTGGACGCATATAACTACGTGTTAGATTTTGCCACGCAATCTGAACCAATCTCTGAAGCTGCAATACGAACTTTGCATGAGATTGTTTGCCGCGCCCAGGACACCTACCATGTTATTACGGCGATAGGACCGCAAGAACAGCCCCTGCCAAAGGGAAGATATAAGGTTTTGCCAAATCATGTACGTTCTAGAAACGACACCGATCATTCGTATGCGCCGGTTGATTTAACCCCCTCAGAGATGCAAAGGCTCGTCAACGAGCTTAGAACCCCCGCGTTTGCGAAGGCTCACCCTGCCATCCAAGCCGCATATGTGCACTACGGACTTGTTGCAGTTCACCCGTTTGCTGACGGGAACGGGCGAGTTGCTCGAGCCCTTGCCTCGGTTTTTACTTACAGGGCAATTTCGATGCCGCTAGTCATTTTCACCGAGCAGAAGGGGGAGTACTTCAATGCGCTGGAGAATGCTGACGACGGCAAACTTCAGCCATTCGTGGACTTCACGTTAGACCGTCTTCTCGACACCATGAATTTGGTGGAAGATAGCATCAAGACTGCCATTACGACGAGTCCTGACACCCTGCTCGATGATATTCAGAAACTCTACCTAACCAGGGGCGGGTTTACTGACGAGCAAGTTGATGCATTCGGAATAAAACTTCTCAACATGGTCCACCAAGAATTTATGAACCAAATCCGCCAATTCAAATCGCAGAGGGTCAACTCAACAGTGGCGCTCACCCCCTACCAATCACAAGCACAGCCGACCGTCCAAGTTCGCCCGCGGGGCGTAGCGAATCCACAGCCACCGAGACCGCAACTTATTCCAACACCACCTCAAACTCATCGCGCTCTTTTCGTCACTCCATCCACTGTGCACCTTACGGTTAGCAGTACCGCACCTGCTTCAAGCACCGTCACTCGGAGGTATGCCCTGTTTGTCCCCAAAGATGCTGGCGGAGACGATGACATAACGCTGTTGAGAGACGACCGTAATGATTCCTTCGATGTGCGAATTGATGATCTGCAGCGCCCAGGCTCTGCAGTTTTTCAATTCCGCGTAAGCATGTTCGTCGAGAGAGCCCTCGCGGGCGCTCTGGCACAGCTGAAAACAACTGTCGCCTCGACAATGAAAGCGCGACGCTAGTTCCCGGACCCGCTGATCACGGATATGCAGGCGGCCGGGTAGATTTCAACTGGCGGGCGGCCCTGTCAAACCTGTATCCAAAATTGGGTGCCCCGCTCAAGTTTTGCTTGGGTCGTTTTCGCGCAGTCAACCCCTCATCCGCCCAAGTCATTCAATCCCCGCGACTTCCATTTGCAGGTTATTTCCGGCATTTCGCTATATTTGTTTCAGGTCGCTGAAGAGCGGCACGAATGCGAGCGATTCGGGGAGCCGGGCGCAGACCGGCCTCCCCGTCCCGTTCGCCCCGAAAACGAGCCTTAACCGGCCTGCAATCAGGATTCTAGCTTCTAACTTCTTGATTCGCGACGATCTACGCGTGGTCCGTCCCGCATAACCCGTTTCCGCTGACGAGATTGGACCAATATACCCGGGGGATGGGGGGGCGGGGTCCGGTGAAACTGCGAAACTGACGACCGAAAGCTGCCAACTCCGGTAGCCCGGCTAACTCCGCTGACCCGCTGTTCGCTGTCCACTGTAAACTGTCTTCATGCCGGAGATTCGCCGCAGAAAAACCCCCACCGTCCGCATCGGCAACGTCCGCGTTGGCTGGGAAGTTCCCGTCGTCGTGCAGTCGATGACCAACACCGACACGGCCGACGTGGAATCCACAATCGCCCAGGTCGCCGCTCTCGCTCTTGCCGGCTCTGAACTGGTGCGCGTCACCGTCAATAATGAAGATGCCGCCGCCGCCGTCCCGCTCATCGTTGAAGGCCTCGAAAAGCGCGGACTCCGCGTCCCCATCATCGGCGACTTCCACTACAACGGTCACATCCTGCTCAAGAAATACCCAGCCGCGGCACGCGCGCTCGCCAAATACCGCATCAATCCCGGCAACGTGTCCATCGGCCGCAAAGACGACGACAACTTCCGCATCATGGTCGAGTGCGCTGTCGAAAATCAAAAGCCCGTCCGCATCGGCGTCAACTGGGGCTCGCTCGATCAGAGCCTGCTGACGCGCATGATGGATGAGAACAGCAAGCGCAGCTGAGCCGCTGCCCGCGCGCGAAGTGATGATCGAAGCCATGATCGCCAGCGCGCTCAACTCTGCCGCTGCAGCCGAGCGCTACGGCCTCGGCCACGACATGATCATCCTCTCCGCCAAGGTCAGCGGCGTCCGCGATCTCCTCGACGTCTACACCGCTCTCGCCGCGCGTTGCGATTACCCGCTCCATCTCGGCCTTACTGAAGCTGGAATGGGATCGAAAGGCCTCATCGCTTCCACTGCAGGCCTCGCGCCGCTGCTGCTCTCCGGCATTGGAGACACCGTTCGCGTCTCGCTCACGCCCAAGCCCAACGGCGACCGCACAGAAGAGGTTCAGGCCGCGCAGCAGATCCTGCAATCGCTCTCCATCCGCAGCTTCATGCCCCAAGTCACGAGCTGCCCCGGCTGCGGCCGTACAACGAGCACGTACTTCCAGGAGCTCGCCGAGCAGATCCAGTCTTATCTCCGCAACTCGATGCCCGAGTGGCGCAAAAAGTATCCCGGTGTCGAAGAGCTCAAGCTCGCCGTCATGGGCTGCGTCGTCAACGGCCCCGGCGAATCCAAGCACGCCAACCTTGGCATCAGCCTTCCCGGCACCTTTGAGGATCCCGTCGCGCCGGTCTACATCGACGGCAAACTCTCGACGACTCTCCGCGGCGACACCATCGTCGCCGAGTTCAAGCAGATCCTCGACCACTACGTCGAAACCCACTACGGCCAGAGCGCCAAGCGCGACGAGCTAGTCGGCGTCCGTTAGCCCCGGACCGATCCGGCAAACGCTCCTCTGCGACAGTCGTCACTTCCCGATTGAGCGGACTCGCGCTACTCTGTCTCCGATACTCCCAGGAGACTGGGTATGCGGCCCCGCTCCCTCGCCTGCTCGTGGTGCTCGCGCTCTGCGGTACCCCTCTCGCCCCGGCCGCCAAAATCAAGCCGTGCATACCCACCGACCAGGCCGCGCAAATGCTCAATAAAAACATCTGTGTTTCCGCGCATATTTATGATGTGGTTCAGCTTGTAGACGGCACGCGTTTCCTCGACGTCTGCTCGCCGCAAACCTCCGACGACCAATGCCGCTTCACCGTCATCAGCCTTCCTGAAGATCGCGGCGAGGTCGGCGAGCTGAAGCAAATACCGCGACGCCGATGTGCAGATTCGCGGCATCGTCCAGCCCATGCACGGCCGCGCCGGAATGGTGCTCAGCCACGCACGCCAGTTCTACGGCGGCCCGCCTAAATTCAAACCCAATCCTCTGCTCGCTCGCGGCTTCAATGCCGAAGCAGAGTCGCGCCGCCGGTCAACGACCCCAACCTGCGCCCACAGGGCGGCCGCCGCGCTTTCATGAACACCAGGGATCAAGAGACACTGCCGCGTAAATAGAATGCAGGGGGGCGGAGCAAGAAATTGAGCAGAATTCGGGTGTATCCTTAGCTGAACATCCGAGTTTTGCACGATTTCAGCGCGGGGAATTGCGGCCCGCGAACCGTGGATCGGGAGGGTGCAATGCCAGGCTCCCGTTCGTGGAATCGCCGGGAAACTAACGTGACGCAGGCCGGATTCTTTACCGTCTTGAGGTCAGCAGGTTGGTTCTCCGCATTGAGCCGTCTGCCGGGCGGCTACCGTTATGTCGTGAAGGGACCGGCGACACCTGATGTGCTGGTGAAGCCTGAAGGGGCGGGGGCTGCGGCGCCGAAGAACGGTGACGAGGCCCAGGAAACGGCTCCGACCTTACAAATGTCAACTCCGAGAACGAGTGGCCTCGGTCTGTTGCGGCTGGCGTTGATCGTTTTGGTGGCGGCCGGGATCACGGCGCTATTCTTTCTGATCCTACATTTGGAGGACTCGCCGGGCCGTTAATAGAGGTCGGGATTCGCGGCTGGACTGTTTGCCTTTTGGTGCTGTTTTCTGTCGCCCGCTGAAGCGGTTCTGCAGGAACGGGCGTTCTTTTCCCTAGGCTTGCGCATTGGGCAACCGCCTATCGCCCGCCAAGGCGGGCTTCTTAGGCGTCTTCGCGAAGGGCGGGGCGAAGCGCGCACCGTACCAAAGGATCCCGCACGCGATCACCAGCGAAACCAGCGTCGCGCCCAGACCGATGCTCAGGTTCGAGCGGTCGCTGATGGCGCCGATAATCTGCGGCGAGAAGGTGTCGCCGAATGCGTGAATGCAGAAGAGGTTGATCGAGATCGCCGTGGCGCGCACCGCTGCCGCCCACTGAGTTCACGATCGCGGCATTCAGCGGACCGGTATTGAGGAAGATGAAGAACTCGGCCAGAAAGAGCGCCGGAATCGTCGATGCGTGCGGCCCAAAGAAAACCAGGATGCCGAACGGCATCGTCAGCACGACGCTCCAGAACGAAAGCAGGTAGAGCGCGCGATGGTCGGTGCGCTGCCAGCGGTGCGCAATCCAGCCGCCGGCGATGGTGCCGCCGATACCGTCGATCACGGTAATGGCGCTCACCACCAGGCTGGCATTGGCCACCGAAAGCCCGTTGGCGCGGTGCAGAAACGTCGGCACCCACGCCGAGATTCCGCCCAGCGCAAAGGTGATCTGCCAGCCAGGCCGAGAACGTCGCCGTGAAGAAACGCAGGCTCCCTGAGGAGCTCGAAGTGAATTGCCGCCAGTAAACGCCGTAGGAAGCGCCATCTTGACAGACGCAGCCGCCGCTTGACGATCGCTCGAGCGCATCCCAGAGCGATCGCTTGGCCGCCGCGCTTCGCGGTTCTCGCGGCCCCAGACGCCATAGAGCGCGGCAACCATCAGCCCGGGAATGGCGCAGATCAGAAATGGCCCGCGCCAGCCCCACAGGCTGCCCAGTTCCCCGCCCGCCAGGTAGCCCAGCGCCGCGCCCACGGGAATGGCCAGATAAAAGATGGAGAGAATCCGGTTGCGGTCGCGCTCCGGATAGAAGTCGGCCAGCACGGCCGGGGCATAGATGCCGAAGGTGGCCTCGCCTACGCCCACCAGCGCGCGCCGCGTGTAAAGGCTCCAGTAGCTGTGCACAAAGGCGGTGCCGAGCGTGGCCAGGCTCCAGAGCACCGCGCCCGTGATGATCAGCGGCTTGCGCCGAAACCAGTCGCCCAGCCAGCCGCTCGCCGGCGCCGCAAACATGTAGAAGAAGAACAGCGCCGTGGTCAGCGCGCCCATCTGCTGGTCGGTGGCGTGGAACTCCTTCTGGACCAGCGGCTGCGCGCCCGGCAGAATGTAGCGGTCGACGTAATTCAGCAGATTCAGCGCCAGCAGCAGCAGAACCGTACCCAGTGCGGGGCTCTTGCGGGGACGCAGCGATCGGAGAAAAGTGTGGCAAGCGAGTCCAATCCAGAGCGCAATCTGCGAGGAACACAAGGAATATCACAACCGGCGTTACGATAC
This sequence comes from uncultured Acidobacteriaceae bacterium, assembly GCA_963841365.1. GTDB lineage: Bacteria > Acidobacteriota > Terriglobia > Terriglobales > Acidobacteriaceae > Telmatobacter. The sequence continues at coordinate 206,369 of CAWJDG010000028.1, read as the reverse complement.
GGCCCACCGGCTTCGCTCGAAATCTCCTACCGCTTCTCGGCCGCGGCCAGCGCGCCTCGATCGTCGTGCCGATCCCGCCGCGCGGCCGGAATTCGCCCTTGACCACGGCCCATACCGGGTCGCAGGCCTTCACCACGTCCTCCAGAACCTGGTTGACGATGTTTTCCTGAAAAATGCCCAGATTGCGGTAGCTGAACAGATACTCTTTCAGCGACTTCAGCTCCAGGCATCGCTTCCGCGGCATGTAGCGGATAGTCAGCACCCCGAAGTCGGGCAGCCCGGTCTTCGGGCAGACCGAAGTCAGTTCCGGATCGTCGATCTGAATCTCGTACCCGGGAAACTGGTTCTGCCAGGTCTCGATGGCCGGAAAGTCAAAATCCAGTCCGGCTTTGGCGTGTTCATCAGTATAGCGGCGTGTTGGTGCCATTAGCGGTATTGTACGAGCAGCGTTGGGCACGATGCACGTTTCGGTGCATCTCTCCATCGTTCTGCGTTCCTATCGCGTGTTTTCGAGTCTTATATACTGACTCTGGTTAAGTGCATGGCTGAAGCAAGATCGCAAATGAGCCGCCGATGGCTTTGGATCGGTGCACTCGTCGTCCTGATTGTCGTATTCTTCACGGCGCGCTACTTTCTGCGCGACCGGTTGCCGGTCCGCGTGGCGCAGGTGGGGCACGCGATGCTGCTCAACACCGTCAGCACCAACGGCCGCGTCGAGCCGATTGCGAACTACCAGTTCTACAGCCCAATCGCAACGACGGTGAAAGCGGTGTATGCGCAGGAGGGCGACCTGGTCCCGGCCGGCAAGCTGCTTATGACACTCGATGACGTGGCAGGCCCGCGCCCAGGTGGCGAGCGCAGAGAGCGGCGTGAAAACAGCGCAGGCGAACTGGATGCCGCCATGCACAACGGCACCCAGGCCGAGCGGCAGACTTCCGCAGCGGAGGTCGAGCAGGACCGCCTGGCCCGCGACCAGGCGCAGCACGATCTTGATGCACTGACAAAGCTGGCGTCCACGGGCGCGGCCGCGCCGGGCGAGATCATCGGGCGCAGATGCACGGCTGCAGACGGCTCAGGCCAGCCTGAATGCCGCTCAGCAGAGCGCGCAACATCGCTACTCCGATGCCGAAGTGGCGCGCGCTCAAGCTGCCCTTGCTGATGCGCAAGCTGCGCTGGAGGCCGCGCGGCATGTCGAGGCTCAAACCTCCATCTATGCTCCCATCGCCGGAACCATCTACACCATGGACGCGATTCCTTCGGGTTACGCCGAAGCCGGCAAATTACTTCTTCAGATGGCCGACCTCCACAACGAGCGCGTCCGCGCATTCTTCGATGAGCCCGACTTGGGACACCTGGCAATGGGGCAAAGTGCCATCATTCGTTGGGACGCCAAACCGGGCCGCGAATGGCGCGGCCACATTGTTCGCCTTCCTGTTACCGTGGTTACCTACACAACGCGCAATGTTGGTGAAGTTCTGCTTGCCATCGACGACCCGGAAGACGGCCTGCTGCCCGATACCAATGTCACCGTTACCGTGACCACCTCGAGCGAGCCGAATGCTCTCACCATGCCCCATGAGGCTCTGCACGAACAAAACGGAAAATACTTCGCATACAAGGTCGACGGCGATGAGTTGAAGCGGGTCTCGATCACCATTGGCACGCCCAATCTCACGCAGGTTCCGGTTCTCTCCGGGCTCAACGACGGCGATATCGTGGCCACCGGAACAACCAACGGTCAGCCCTTGCAGGAGGGCATCGCGATCAAGGTAGTGCCGTGAGACGGCTGCTGGCAATGGCACGCGTCCTACCGGTTGTATGCCTGGCGGTCACAGCCATTCCGGGAACTGCGCAAATTCCGGCCGCGACGCTGAGCCAGGCAAACGCTGACTTACAGGCCGGTGAAGCCGACAAAGCCCTCGCCATTCTCACACCGCTTCCCACAACCGGAGATGGCGCTGCCGAGGCGCAGAATCTCCTCTGCCGCGTGCGATTTACGCTCCAGCAATGGTCGCAGGCTGTGGCCGAGTGCCAGCAGGCAGTTAATCTCAACGGGCAGGACTCTGATTACCACATGTGGTTGGGGCGCGTTCTGGGTCAGCAGGCGAGCCATGCCAGCTTCCTTTCCGCATATGGAATTGCCAAGCACTCGCTCTCTGAGATGCAGGCTGCCGTAAAACTCAATCCTCAAAACGGTCCGGCTTTGTCTGACCTCGGCGATTATTATGCGCAGGCTCCCGGCATCGCCGGCGGCGGAACGGACAAAGCGCAGGCGATCGCTTTGCAACTGGACAAAGTTGACCCAGCCAGAGCACAGCAGTTACGTGGCGATATCGCCATGGCCAAAAAAGACTACACCACGGCGGAGAATCAGTACCGCCAGGCGGCCACTGTCGCCACCGAACCAGCCGACTATTGGACTGTGCTTGCCAATTTTTATCGTGGCCGCCAGCGCTGGTCCGATCTGGATGCTGCCATTCAGAATTGCATCTCTTTAGCAGCCAAGGATCCGAAATCGGGCGTAGCCCTTTATGACGGAGCCGGTGTGCTCATCGCCTCCAAGCGCAATCCGGCGCTTGCCGCCCAGATGCTTGAGAATTATCTTTCCGGCTCGTCCAAGTCAGAGGAGGCGCCGGCGTTCATCGCCCACATCCGACTTTCGCGCCTTAAACAGGAGCTCGGCGATACTGCGGGCGCCAAGTCCGAACTGGCCATTACCGCCCAGATGGCGCACGAGTTTAGTCCGGCGCAGGGCTGAAACACAGAGTTGAGACATTTCATGCGAAAAGCGCTTGTGAAGTTTCGACAAAAGTCACTCAGGGTCAAGGCCCCGTTGCTGGTCGGCTTGGCGCTTGCCGCCGCATCCGGTCTGGCCTCAGCGCAGGTGTCTCTCACCACCGTGGTTGAGATGGCTCAGCAAAACTCGAGCGCCGTCAAGCTCGCCAATGCTGACCTTCTAAAGGCGCAAGCCTCTCTCGCTCAGACCGAAGACGCATATATCCCCAACTTCGTTATCGGATCACAGATCGGATACTCTCACGGCTTCCCAACCGGCCAGCCCTCCGTCGGGAGCGCGACCATGCAGTCCCTGGTTCTCAGCTTCTCTCAGCGTCAGTACACCAAGGCTGCACGAGCCGGTATGGAGGCCGCCAACCTGAGTCTCAAGGATGCAAAGGAGCAGGTCGCTCTCGATGCCTCCACAGACTACATTGAGATGGACACCGTTCAGCGCGAACTCCAGGCCGTACACCAGCAGGAGCAGGATGCCGCCCATCTCGTCGCGATCGAACAACAGCGTGTCGAAGCCGGCGTCGATCCCCTCAATAACCAATTGCAGGCGCAGTTGACCGCAGCCCAGCTCAAGCTCAAACGGCTGCATCTTGAGACTCGCTCCGCGACCCTGGCTACGCGACTCTCAACCCTCACCGGTCTGCCCGCAGGCTCCATCACTCCCGATCACGCGAGCGTTCCAGAGATCCCCGCAGTCTCAGCCGACGAGGCGCCGCGTCCCCTTCTCGGCATTCAATCCGCGGCAGTCCTGGCGCGCTCGAGACTGTTGGAGGCAAAGGGAGACGATTTGGCGTGGCGCCGCCCGTCGATCGGATTCGGCGCCGTCTATAACTACGACTCGAATGAGCTCAACAGTTACAGCACCTATTACAATCACTTCACTCCGAACAACGTGAGTTTTGGTCTTCAGATTTCTGTTCCCTTCCTCGACTTTGCCATTCGCGCAAAAGCCAAGGTCTCCGCCGCCGAGGCCCTGCGCGCCAAGGTCGAGGCCGAGCAAGCCCAGCGACAGAACGACATTCAGATCGCCGAACTTTCTTCCAGTCTGCGCGAACTCGATGCGCAAGCTGAAATCGCCAGCCTCAAGCAGCAAATCGCCGCTGAACAGTTGAAGACCGTCGCAGCGCAACTGGAGTTAGGCAATGGCGCCATCGGCCAGCCCGGCGCGCCTCCGCAGCTTTCACCCACAGCCGAGCAGCAGGCCCACATTGAGGAGCGTCAACGATACCTGGAATCCCTCGACGCCGGGCTCGATCTGAGCAAGGCGCGCCTCAACCTTCTTCGCGCCCTCGGCCACATGCAGGATTGGCTCAACGAGCTGCACACGAAGTAATCCACCCTGGGGAATCCCGATACCAACCCCCTTTGCCGTGTTCTCCCTGGCCTCAAAGCCGAAATTACCATTGATTCTGCGAGCTTTACCCGCGCATATTGGCAGATTTCAAAAGGGAAATATACGCATCGTCTTTCTCAGCAAAACCGTCTAAAAAATAGCGCGAATGATAGAATTGAAGGGATGCCTATGCCACTGAAAACACTGTTTCTGAACCCTCCCTCGTTTGAGAACTTCGACGGCGGCGCAAGCTCGCGCTGGCCGGCGACTCGCGAGATCGAGTCCTACTGGTACCCTGTCTGGCTTACTTATCCGGCCGGTCTGCTCGAGGGTTCGCGGCTGCTTGACGCTCCGCCCCACCACGTCTCCGCCCAGGAAACCATCCAGATTTGCAAGGACTATGAGTTCCTTGTGCTCTTCACCTCCACCGTGGGCTGGGAGGGCGATCAGCGCCTCGCCGAAACCATCAAAGCCGCCAACCCGTCCATCCGCATCGCCTTCGTCGGCCCGCCGGTCACCACCGATCCTGACCGCGCCCTCAACGAGTGCTCCGCGCTCGACTTCATCTGCCGCCGCGAGTTTGACTTCTCCGTCGTCGAATATGCAAACGGCAAGCCGCTCAATGAGATTCTCGGCATCAGTTACAAATCGGACGGTAAGATCGTTCACAATCCTGACCGTCCCCAGGTCGAAGACCTCGACGCCATGCCCTGGGCCACCAAGATCTACAAGCGCGACATGGACGTGACGCGCTACAACGTGCCCTTCCTGCTCCATCCTTACATCGCGCTTTATTCAACGCGCGGTTGCCCCGCGCAGTGCACCTTCTGCCTCTGGCCGCAAACCCTCAGCGGACACGCATGGCGCAAGCGTTCAACTGACGATGTAGCCGCCGAGATGAAGTGGGCAAAAGAAAACTTCCCCGAGGTCAAGGAGTTCTTCTTCGACGACGACACCTTCAACATCCAGAAGGTTCGCACCATCGAGCTCTGCGAAAAGCTAAAGCCCCTCGGCCTCACCTGGAGCTGTACCTCGCGTGTAACTACGGACTACGAAACCCTGAAGGCCATGCGCGAAGCAGGATGCCGCCTGCTCATCGTCGGCTTCGAATCCGGCGATCCGCAGATTCTCAAGAACATCAAGAAAGGCGCCACTGTTGAGCGCGCCCGTGACTTTGCCCGCGACTGTCATTCGTTGGGTCTCACCATCCACGCCGACTTCATCCTCGGTCTGCCCGGCGAGACGAAGGAATCGATTCGCAACACCATCAACTTCGCCAAGTCACTCGATTGCGAAACCATCCAGGTCTCCATCGCGCATGCGTATCCCGGCACAGAGTTTTACGAGTACGCAGCGAAGAACGGATTCATCACCAACAACACCATGCAGGACGGTGGCGGCCACCAGATGGCGCACATCGAATATCCCGGCCTGCCCACCGATTACGTGATGGAGATGGTGCACCGCTTCTACGACGAGTATTACTTCCGGCCCAAGGCGGCCTTCCGCGTGGTCTGGAAGGCAATTGTCAATCGCGACATTCCGCGGCTCTACGTCGAGGCCAAGTCGTTCCTCAAGCTGCGCGCGCAGCGCAACAAGATGGTCAAAGAGTCGCGCAACCAGCAGGCCAAACCGCCCGCTCCAGTAGGCGCCGGCGCATAACCGGTTCAATCGAGGCGCGGGAATGCTGGGCGTTCCCGCCCTCGCGTATGTCATCCTGAGCGGAGCCTCTCGCGTTTTACCGCGAGAGGCGTGGTCGAAGGATCTGCGGTTGTTTTTCCTTCGGCTCGCCTGGAGACTTTTCCGGCTCCGCTCCTCGACTGGCGTCGATGATTCAAGAACGAAAAACTAATGTCGCACCACTCCCTTTCGCCGCGTCAGTATCTGATCCTGGGCTTGGTCGCCGTGTGCGCTCCGCTCGGCGATAGCTGTCTCTCACGTGGCATGACCGCGCTGCCCTCTATCTCGCTCGCCCATCCCGGCGCCCTTATCGCCGCTGTCTTCACGCCGTGGATTGCTCTCGGCATCGCCCTGCTCATCGGCTTCTTCGCCAGCTACCTCACTGCGCTTTCCTGGGCCGATCTCACCTTCGTCCTTCCCGCCACCGCCTTCGGCAACGTCATCGTCGCGCTATTCGCACGCTTCTGGCTTCACGAAACCATCTCTCTTGAACGCTGGGCCGGCATCGTGCTCATCACTCTTGGCGTCGGCTTTGTCGCGCAGGGCCCATCCCGCACGCAGCACCCCACTTCCATCGGCGAAGAGCAAGCAGCAACGGAGGTCGAAACCCGATGACGTTCTCCCTCCCAGCCGCAACTCTCCCGGCGGTCATGAACCCCTGGCTGGCCGCGGCCACGATCGCCGCCGTCGTCCTCACCTCCACCACCGGCGAAGTGCTCACTGCCGCCGCCATGAAATCCATTGGCGATCTCGACGAAATTCGCGCGCACTCCGGCCTCAAGGGCGCAATCCGCGCCGTCCTCACTTGCCCGCTTTTTTTTGCCGGAGTCTTCTTTCTCGCCGTCGCCTTCTTCTCGCTCCTCTTCGCCCTCAATCACCTCAACCTGAGCCTCGTCGCCCCAGCCTCTGCGTCGCTCACCCTCGTCACCAACGCCATCGCGGGCAAATTCTTCCTGAAAGAAAATGTCGACCGCCGCCGCTGGTCCGCCGCGATCCTTGTCTGCATTGGCGTCTATCTCCTTGCGCATTGAAGACAGCTTCCAGCGCCTAACTTTCAGCAACCCCATGAACGCAGGTGCCCTATCCGTGGCGCGCTCTTTGCGACATGGGTGGGAAACTCCAATGCCAGATATCCGATGACGTCTGGGTGCCCCAGAGCCTATCTTGAGCGAAGCCGAAGGATCTCGCTTTTGGGACCTGGGAGAGAAAGCAAACTCACCACAACACGGGGTGCCCCAGGTCTCGCTTCTGAGACCTGGGATTGCTATTCCCTATTCCTTGTTGCCTGTTCCCTGTTCCCTTGCTTCACCCACCGCATCAGCCCCCTCGGCTTCAGATCCGGATTCAGAAACGCTTTCGTTTCACCCATCGCGGCGCACACCGCTTCCGCCGCCAAATGTCCGCTTCTCGCCGCGCTCTCCATTGTCGACGGCCACCCCGTCGCAATCCAGTCTCCGGCCAGCACGCAGTTCGGCCACGGCGATGCAGACCCCGGCCTCGCAGCATCAATCCCAGGCGGCACGGTAAACGTCGCGCGTACCTCTTTCACCAGCGCCGCCTTCTCCAACTTCGCCTTCGCAGCAACCGGAAAAAACTCGGACAAATCCCGAACCGACAGCTCAATCGCTTCTTCGCGGCTCAGCCCTGCGAACTGCTGCGACGCGCTCACCACCAGTTCCAGGTAGCTGCCCTTTGTCTTCCGCCACGGCTGCAGCTGGCTCTTGTTGTACATCCAGTGAATCTCGCGGTCCAGCAAAACGGCGTGATCCATATCCGTAATCTCCCGGTCAAACCATAAATGCACACTGCAAATCGGACCGTGCTCGTGCCGCTCAATCTTCCCTGCCAACGCCTCAGCCCCACCAGCAGCCGGCATTTGCGGCAGCAGCTTCGCCGCGCCTTCAAACGGCAGCGCCAACACCAGGAAGTCCGCAATTAGAGCGCCGGCGCGGGTCGTCACCGTCCACTGCGAGGTCTCTTCATCCCACTCCGCGCCATCCACACCCGCGTTGAAAACAACCTCGCCGCCGCTATCGCCCAAATACTGCTCCGCCCCACCGTACATCTCGCTCAGCGGCACCGTACTCATCCCCATGGCACCCGCCTGCGCCGAATTCAGGAACAGTTCACGGATCACCTTCGCCGCGTAGGGCAAGGCGATCACGTCGACATCGGCATTCAGTGCGCTCGCAATCACCAGCCGCCAAAAGCGATCAATCGCCCCCTGCGTCTGCCCGTTGCGCTTCAACCACGCGCCCAGCGTCTCCATTGAATCCGCTGGCACCTGGCGCATCAGCTCCCCAAACGCTCGCATCAGCGCGGCCTTGTCCGAGCGTGTAAACGCCTTGGCGGCAAGCAATTTTGGCAACCCATGAAAAGGTGCCGGCAGCCACCACGACGGCCCCAGGACTGATCGCCTTCCGCCCGGCTCGATCATGGTCATCGTCCTGGTCCAGTGAATGCGATCTGACACGCCGATGCGCCGGTAAAACCCGATCAGATTTGTGCAGCATCCAAACAGCACATGCTGGCAGTTGTCGATCACTTCATCCACACCGGGATGGTGATAGGAACTGGCGCGGCCGCCGAGGTAGCTGCGCCGCTCCACCAGCTTTACGCGCAGCCCGGCCTCGGCCAGCGCGCACGCCGCGCTCATGCCGGCCACTCCCCCGCCCACCACAATCGCCGTTTTGGCTGAGAAAACCTCTGGCTCGCTCAAACTCTCATCCGCTCCGCAAATGTACCTTTCCTATGATCGCCGATGCCGCTCCATCGCAGCATGTTCGGAGATCGTGGCACACAGTTCCTATGCACCAAAAGACAGCGACCTTATTCTAGGGGATTTCGTAAAGTGGAGGCTTGCCGAGACGAAGTCCGCCGCGGAGGGTGACCGACCTGAGACATGGGTAACACATCGTACCGGACACATGGGTAACACTTCCTCTCATAGGGGAGGGAGTAATGCCTTGGAAGGAGTGTTCGGTGATGGATGAGAGACTGCAGTTTGTGGCTCGCCGGCTAGCCGGCGAGCCGATGGCCGAGCTCTGCAGGGAGTTTGGCATCTCGCGCAAAACCGGCTACAAGATCTTCGATCGTTATCAGGAATGCGGCCTTGAAGGGCTCACCGATCGAAGTCGCCGCCCCTATCGATATGCCAACCAGCTTCCTTTCCAGGTGGAGAACTACATCCTGAACGTGAAGCGCGAGCACTCCAGCTGGGGCGCTCGCAAGATTCGCGAAAAGCTGATCCGCAGGTTTTCCAACATACCGATTCCTGCCCAGAGCACCATCCATGCGGTGCTGGATCGCTACGGGTTGGTCGAGCGTCGCGGTCGAGTGCGTCGCCGTGCGCAGGGCACTCAGTTATCTCTGGGACAGCGGCCCAATGAACTCTGGTGCACCGATTACAAGGGGGAGTTCTTGTTGGGCAATCACCAGTACTGCTATCCGCTGACGGTGACCGATCATGCCAGTCGTTTCCTGCTCGTCTGTGAGGGCCTTTCCTCGACCCGGGAAGAGTATGCTTTTGCCATATTTGAAAGGCTTTTTCGCGAGCGCGGCTTGCCCTCCAACATCCGCAGTGACAACGGCGTTCCCTTTGCTTCGGCAAATGCTTTATTCAATCTCAGCAAGCTGGCCGTCTGGTGGTTGCGTCTGGGAATCGGCATCGAGCGGATCAAACCAGGTTCCCCTCAGCAGAACGGTCGTCATGAGCGCATGCATCTGACCTTGAAGAAGGAAGCTACCAAACCGGCCGGGGCCAACTTCCTGCAACAACAGGCCCGCTTCGACAAGTTCATCGACGTCTTCAATAACGAACGTCCCCACGAAGCTCTCCAGATGAAATGTCCGGCCGAGGTCTATCAACCTTCCCCGCGGCCCTACACCGGGTTGCCGGACATCGACTACCCGTTCCACGACAAAACCATCGTAGTCACCCGTTGCGGGCGCATCTGCCTGGGCTCAAAGAAGATCAACTTCAGCCAGGTCTTTGCCGGCCAGGCTGTCGGCATCAAAGAAGTGCACGATGACATCTGGCTGGTCAGTTTTATGGATTATGATCTGGGATACTTCGATCTGGATACCCGAGTGCTCGAACCGCTCGAAAATCCGTTCGGCCCGAAACTGTCACCCATGTGACCGGTACGTTCTGTAACCCATGTCTCCGGGTCAGACCGGCGAAGGCTGGTCGGGCAGGAGGGATTCGAACCCCCGACTTCCTGCTTGTAAGTCGGTTCGAGAGTATTTCTCGCACTGCCTACCACTTACTCTAATTGCTACAGAATCAAGGGCTTCTGGCCTCTACAAGCCGCTCGTGATTTCTCCCAATTTCACTCATTTTCTGGCTAGGGTACCCTCGGCAACCGTTGCCGACCTTGCGCGACATCGTATCAGTGCTTTTTCGCCAGCGCTGGCCAATGTTGATTCGCATTTGTCCTTGTAGTTATCGCTGTGGCCGTGTCCGGCGTATGGATTCCGAAATATGAAGCCCAGATGAAGATCCTGGCCCTGCGCCAGCGCTCGGATGAGATGGTAACCCCATCGGCCAATGCGCCAGTCTCAGTTCAGCGGTGACCAAGTCAGCGAGGAAGATCTCAACTCCGAAGTTGAATTGCTTAACAGTGATGACTTGTTGCGCAAGGTCGTTCTGACCACGGGGCTGGCTGGACAATCCGGCGCGTCTGTCGACGGCGGTAACGAAGTAAACGTCGCAAAGGCGGTGCGCAAATTAAGCAAGGACCTGAAAATCGAACCCCTTCGCAAGACCAATGTGATTTCCGTAAGCTACGATGCGCGTGACCCGAAGACGGCGGAGGAGGTGCTTAAGGCGTTGGCCGCGGCATACACAGAAAAGCACCTGGAAGTGCATCATCCGGTTGGCGAGTTTAAGTTCTTCGACCAGCAAATGGAACAATACAAGCAGGGATTAAATCAGGCGCAAGCAAAACTGACGGACTTCACCAAGGGAACCGGCGTCGTCTCCGCCGGCCTCGAACGCGACTCTGCATTACAGCAAGCCGACGACGTTCGACTCTACTGCACGCCAGGCCCAGACGACGTTGCTTGAGACTCAACAACGCATCCATGCTCTCCAGGCTGAACTGCAGTCCATCAAGCCAAGAATGACGACCGTGGTGCGAAACTCCGACAACCCACAGCTACTTGAGCAGTTGAAATCGACCTTATTGAATCTGCAGCTCAAGAGAACCGAACTTCTGACGAAGTACGAACCCACTTATCCATTGGTGCAGGAGGTCGACCAGCAGATCGCAGAAGCAAAGAGTGCCATCAGCGCGGAAGAAAACAAACCGATTCGCGATGAAACCTCCGACCAGAACCCCGATTATCAGTGGGTCCAGGCTGAGCTTACCAAGGCTCAGGCCGATCTCAGCGGTTTGAAGGCTCGCGCGGCTGCTGCATCTGCCGTCGCCGCGAAGTACCACGAAGAAGCTCAAAGCCTCGGGCAAGACGAAATCGTACAAGACAACCTTCTGACCACCGCCAAGACGCAAGAAGCAAATTATCTCCTCTATGTGCAAAAGCGTGAAGAAGCGCGCATCAGCGACGCCCTTGACCAGCGCGGCATCCTGAACGTCTCTCTGGCTGAGCAACCAGTCGCTCCGGCGCTGCCCAAACGATCGCCCGCTGAGCGTTGCCCTCCTTACTTTGCTGCTGGCCGGAACCTTCAGTCTTACCACGGCTTTCGTCCTCGATCTTATGGATCCAACGTTCCGCACGCCCGATGAGTTGGCCGGCTACCTGGGCACTCCCGTGCTCGCTGCACTGCCGAAGGGCGGAGAGTAGCGTGATGTTGTTGCAATACTTCGGTTTTCAGCGAGATCCATTCGGGACCACCCCCGATCCGCGATGCTTGTATCCCAGCCATACGCATCGGGAGGCCGTGGCATCGATGGAGTACGGCTTCTTGAGCAACCGCGGTTTTACTGCCATGATTGCGCCCCCGGGAATGGGGAAAACAACGCTCTTGATTCCGTTTCCTCGAGAAGTTCCGCGAATCGGCCCGCACTGCATTCCTCTTCGATATTGATTCCCAGTGCGAACCGCGGGAATTCGTCGGCCACATCTTGCGTGACATCGGCATCACCCCCGCACAGAGCAGCTACGAGATGCACGAGCAATTGACCGGAGCTCTGATTCGAGAGAATCGGGCAGGGCGGAAATTTGTGATCGTGATCGACGAGGCGCAGAATCTGTCGGATGCCGTGCTGGAAAGAGTTCGCCTGCTCACCAACTTCGAAGCGTCCCGGGGCAAGCTGATGCACATAGTCCTCTCGGGTCAGCCGCAGCTAGCCGATAAGTTGATGCAGGCTTCTCTGGTACAACTTCGCCAGCGCATATCGACCGTCTGTCGCCTTGAACCGCTTTCGGCGGAAGAGACAGTCGCCTACATCGACTACCGGTTGAAGCAAGCGGGCTATGATGGCAAGCCGCTGTTTACAAAAGATGCGCTTGCGATGATCGCAGAGGCCAGCCAGGGCATTCCCCGGAACATCAATAACCTGTGCTTCAACGCGCTGTCATTGTGCTGCGCGCTGAAGAGCAAACAGGTGGACGATAGCATGGTGTCCGAAGTAATTGGCGACCTGCAATTGATTCCGCAATCAAAAAAGCCCGTCGCGGCCGTCGGCGACGTTGCGGCTGAGCAGCCCGGTGAACGTAAACAACGGAAGCAGACTAAACGACTGCTGAAGTTCTGGATTCCAGCAGCCTCGGCGCTGCTGGTTATGTGCGTGCTGGGCATACTCGGGCTCACCAGACTCCGGAACCCTCAGTCGCGTAGTACGGCCGACGACCGCTCCTTGAATCTGAAGGTTCTGCCGGCATCAGTCCCTGCGCCAGCCGCGGCGGACACCGGCGAAACCATCACCACTGAACCCGCGCCGAACACTGCGCCAGTTGCAATCACGGTCGAACCTGGTCAAAGACTTCAAGATATCTCCGAGCGATACCTGGGAGGCTACGATCTTCAGCGCCTGCATCAAATCCAGGCGCTCAATCCAAAGCTGACCAATCCAGACCATATTGAGGTAGGACAAAAGATCTGGCTTCCGGGGCCGCCGCCAGTGCCAGTGGCAACGAACGCGACTCCCCAGCTAGCGCGAGGAAGCTTCCATGAGCCGTAACTTCGAATTAATGACGCAGCTTGAGCTTGAAGCGGACGTAACAGATAGGCCCAGCGCCGACGCGGCTGATCGTGCCGCCGTGATGGACGTTGTCCCCATTCTTTCGAGCTATGCCGGCAATGCCAGCGGGGAGGAGATGTTGCGTCTCATCCAGCGCATATTCTTGTCAGCCAATGGAAATGCTCCACGACAGGTCGTGCTCTGCGGCGTCGACGGTGAAAATAGCAGCAGTTCTGTCTGCGCCATGGCGGGTCGGACTCTCGCCGCCAACAGTTCGCGGCCAGTTTGCGTCGTAGACGCCAATGTGCGTTCGCCGCGCCTCTCGGGTATGTTTGGAGTCGAAGGAAAGAACCCTTTCTCCGGCCCATCCGCCCCTCTGCGCGACCAGTGTGTGAAGGTCGGCGGCAACCTTTGGTTGGCCGGACCGAACATTCTGGCCGATAACAGCCGCGTACTTCTACCGCCAGATCAGCTCAAAGAGCGCCTCGCACAACTGCGTGAAACGTTTGAGTACATGCTGATCGATGCCCCGGGAACAAGCGTTTGCGGAGATGCCCAGTTATTGGGCCTGGTTGCCGATGCTGCCATTCTCGTCATCGAGGCCAATAGCACGCGCCGGCTGACCGCGCGCAATGCAAAGGAAACCCTCGATGCGGCGGGCGTTCGGCTGTTGGGAACTGTGCTGCACAACCGATCATTCCCGATCCCGGAGAGGCTCTACAAGAGACTCTAATTCTCGTTGCGCGAGTGAGCAATCGAGAACTAAGAAGGATATAGACGCACAAAATGAGGACATCTGAGAGTTAATGATAACTTTTCCTGAAACCGAAACCGTCGTGATCGCTGAGATCCAAAAGGTCGCGATAAATCCTATTACTTTGACTCAACGTACGCTGTCGTTGTTTCGACAAATCTTGCAGTCCGAAACGGCTTTGCATCAAAGCGCTATCTCTCTCGCCGACCAAGGCGTCGCTAGCATCGACAACCTTTTTGACCGGTGTCATCATTGCGCGAGCTTGCACCAAAGGAGCAACTTGGTCTCTACATGCTCGGATTCAGTCTGGTTAGCTTAGTGACTGATATGCAGACGTCGCTGATCGCTACACCCTATATGGTATACGCCCCGCGTCTTAAGGCAACGCCCACGCTCTGTACACTGGCAGCACGATGATTCATCAGTTGGTATTTTGTCTTGTCGCGATGTTCGGTGTTATGTGTGGCGCATTCGCGGTCGCCAACGGAGTTGGTCCCCAGAGCCTTGGGCCCTGTCTTGTGGGCATTGGTCGCCGTCATCGCTTTGATCATGCTTCGCGACTTTGCTCGTCGCGTATGTTTCTCCCGCCTTGAGGCTAAAAGCCGCCTTTATTTTCGATACCTGTGGCGGTTGGTCAAATCGGCGGCTGCTCATTTTTGCCCGCTTCGGCCTATTATCCGCTAGCCGCGCGTTTTGGGTGATTGGATTGGTTTGCGGGCTTGCGGTTCTCGGGTGGCTCTGGTCGGAAAGAAGATTTTATGACCCTCGAATAGGTGAGTCACTTGCCGACTTCAATAAAAATTGGATCCTTGGAAAATGGGTTTTGCCAGCGGCTTGTCTGGGCAATCGAGCATGAGTCTTTATCCGTGGCTTCTGGCGGCCTTTCACGGCGTTGCGTCCACTGGTGTTTGGGCGGCTTGTTTGGGAGTTGTCTCGGTCGGAATCCGGTGATAGTGGGGATCCAGAACCTCGTGGGCCCTAAAATCGCTCACGAATATGCTGCAAAGGGTCATAGAGCCTTGCATAGATTTGTGTTGAGAATAACCGCTTTTGTCGCCACCCTCATGTCGTTGTTTGTCTTGTGATGTTTATTTGGGGAGACCGTTTATTGACTTTGCTGTACGGGCGCCAGTACGCGGGCAACAGCTTAGTTGTTGTTGTCCTGGCATTGAACGCTCTGGTCACAGCCGTGACGTTTCCCTTCTCACGCGCACTATTTGCCATCGACCGTGCAAGGATGGATTTCTTGGTAAATTTTGCTGCCCTATTGATCATGGTTACTTTGGGGCTTTGGTTCGTCCGAGCCTCCGGCCCAATCGGCGCTGCATTTGGGTTACTGGCGGCAAACGTTGTGTCGGCGGCGATAAGGGCGGAAGTCTTCCTAAGGCTTCCACCTCTCCTTCCTGACGGCAAGAAAGCAGATTAAATGAGTTACGACAACCATTCGCGATCCGGGCCGGTACTCGAGGTTAGCCTGGCCGCCTCGACCAGCACCTGCTGGATGTGCTTGTTCCGCTGCTTGGAGATCGGCGTGCGCATCACCTTGTCGGCCGAGCTCTTCTCGGCGCTGCACAGCCCGCAATAGCTGATCACCTGCTTGATCGACCGGAAGCGGGAAGTATCGCCAACCTCCAGGGCCCAGGTCAACGCCGTGATCGGGCCCACTCCGGGGATGGTTCTCAACCGTCTGAGTCTGTCGCTTAGCAGCGGATCAATGAGTGCATTGGACACATCGATTGAAGGGACGCTTCACTGCAGAGAAATCGCCGTTCTGCCGCCGGCAATCGAAAATGGCGCATCTCCCAAATGGGGAGACTAAACCCGACTGGCAAGAACACGCCTCTCAAGAAGGTGGTTGGATCGGTAGCTCAGGTTGGCAACCAGGACGACCGATAGTGTTCTGGGATTGTGCGTTTTCCTGGCGAGATGCAGCATCCGCTGAAGAATTTGCGCATACGAGTAAAACCGATCGTTGAACCGATTTACCTCGTCCACCAGTTCCGCCCACGTAAGGTTTGCGTAGCTGGCCACCGGATAAGTCAGAGTGTAGTATTTCCAATCCTCTGGGTAATCGTTCGACCGGATCCTGCCTTCGCGCTCCATTTCAGCGTAGAGCTTGGTTCCGGGAAGTGGAGTAAGGATCAGAACATTGGCGGCGTCGATGCCGTATTCCTTGGCCGCGCGAGCGATTGTCTCGCCAATCCCTCGCTGGTCCGTGTCGATCCCTATGATGAAAGAGCCCACAACGCATATGCCGTGCCGTTGAATCCGCCGGACAGACTTGCGGAAATCTCTCCCCTTCAGGAGATTGAACTTCTTGCCTAAGGCCATCAAACCTTCCGCGGTGGGGGATTCGAACCCGATGAACACGCCCTGGCATCCCGAACGCGCGGCGAGTTCCAGCAGTTCGTCATCGTCGGCGAAGTTTATGGTCGCCTGGCAGATCCAGGGCCGCGTCAGCCCCTGTTGAATCATCGCCCTGAACAAATCCTTGGAGTATGCGAGATGGTCCTCGCGAGTACCAATGAGGTTGTCGTCAACAAACAGGATGACTTTTTCCCGGATCACTCGCAGCTCTTGAATCACATCATCGACGGGCCGGCGGCGGTACGTGCCTCCATTGAACGCGGTAACGCTGCAGAAGCTGCAATTCAGCGGGCAACCACGCGTGGTTTGTACCGAGCCCAGGTAGTACCGCCCGTGGAGCAGGTCGTGGCGAGCGGGCGGGATTGAATCCATGTCGCTGATGCCACCCTCATACACCCTGCGCAGGGCATGGCTGTGCGCGTCCGCCAAAACCTGCCCCCATGCCGATTCCGCCTCTCCCGTGACCACCGCATCCACATGTTCCAGCGCCTCATCGCGACAGAATGTGGCGTGAATGCCTCCCATCACCACGGGCACTCCCATGGCGCGGTACAGTGCTGCCACTTCGTAGGCCCGCGGCGCTTGAGAAGTGAAGGCCGTTACACCGACGAGATCAGGTTTGGGCAGACGTCCGTAATCGGGATGGCCCAGGTTCTCGTCGATCAGTGTCACCTCCCAGTCTGGCGGCGTCAGCCCTGCCACCACGAGAAGCCCGAGCGGTTTCCAGACTCGATACTTGTTCAGACGGTTCCAATGAACCTTGTTCAGGCTGACGACCGGATTGTCGGGATTAACAAGATAGAGTCGCATCCCTCTTCCTCCCCGGTCTACTGCTCGATTCGCTTGCTGCAATTTGGTGTCTCGTCCTTCCACGTGGCTCTCGCGGGCGGCAACAAGGATACACCGAACTCTGTCCCCCTTGCTAGCGACTCCTGCGACGAATACGCGGCTATTGTGGGCATTCAGCACGCAATCACACCGAAGACCCTTGACGGCGCGCTCGCCTCGGTCAAGCAAACAATCGATTACAGAGATAACAAGATCGGCTGGAGGCGCAAAAGGGAATCTCGCCAGTCCCTCAAACCACCCCGTAGCATTGATTCAGGAATGCGGTGCAAGGGGACCCATTCTAGGCGACGCATCTACCGCACCTCGTCGTGGCTCAACCGCGTCATTCGAAATAGGGAAAATCTCGGCTTTTGGGGCCCGGCGGCGGTCCTGCCGGGTACACTCCGGCTCTAGCCCTGGACCGAAGGCGAAAAGATGGCGAGCTAAGCGCTCCGGGGTATATTCTCTCGTCGCCGGCAAGGCAAAATGGAAATCCCAGCGGAAATAGTGTCTGGAGAATTCAAATGAACAAAACTACGAAGAAACAACTGCGAGAGGCAATGGCTGCCTTGCTCACAGCGAAGAATCCCTTTATTGCGACTGAGGCAGCGAGAAACCGTGATGTTGAAGTATCCCCAGCGCCGTTTCGATCTCCTCAGAGGAGCGGTTTCTGCTGAAGTGCTCTCGGATGTCGTCCCGCGTCATCCCTCCCGACCGCCGGCGCAATGCGCGAAGGATTTCGTCGGCCGCGGGATTGCCAAGCGCATCCCCGAAAATGAACCGGGCAGAATCCTCGCAGTACTTCCACACTGCCAGAGCGGGACGAAGATGTTGGACGCCAATGAACCGCGAACAGTCAAGAAGGGCGTAAAGACAAGCAAGTCGCATCGTTTGCGCCTCTGCGCGTGATGTAACTGCGCCAAGGAGGCCTAGCTTCCCCTCGCTCAGTCTGGGATAGACACTGTGCCACAGGGCACGTGCCTTCTTGCCGAGCCGCATTTGAGCGATGTTTTGCGCGAATTCAAATGCCGCGCGCAATTTCTGAATGGTCGGCTCGAAATCGACGGTATCGAGCGCACCCCCCTCAGGTAGGACTTTGGAGCGACGAGCACAGACCCAAAGAAATCGATTCGCAAACCCGTTGGCCGCCGATGTCCGTGTCAGCGACAAGATAAGTTCATCCTTTGTGATGTGCCCGATGATTGAAATGTGCGCGCCCGTGGCGCATGCTGGTTGGTTCTTGGTCAGGTTGTGCAAAGAACCTGTGTCCCATGCTTCCCTGATGACGGCCGAAAGCGTGTTGGTTTCCCGCTCCGCCACCCGGAGAACACGCGCGAATTCGGGTTCCACGACGAGGAGCCGTTTGTCACGAACTCCCGGATCAACTACCACATCCCCGTGGCCGACGATGCGCCCCTGTTGACGTATGGGCTTGCTCCCCCGGATCGGGTCCCGCACCGCCCAAATCAGGCCTTCACCACTGGCGAGGCCTCCCATTACAGGTCGCACCGTTCCCATGAATCAGCGGGCAATCGAAACCTTGAAGTTTTGGGCGCAAGAGTTCCCCAACCGGCAACCGGCGCATTTCGTTTTTCCATCGGAGCGGTACGGCCTTCACGGAACCGAAGGGACATTCGGCGGGACCGTTCAGGTCTACGACTACGACCCGGAAAAGCCTGTTGGAACCATCCAATCCGCGTGGCAGTCAGCCAAGAAACGGACACAGCGTCACTGCCCAAACTGCAGTAACGGGACGTTGATCGACCGCGAGAAACCGGCAACCGGGTATGAATGCGAAGGGTGCCATTTCGAGACGCCGAATCTTCCCGTTGCTCTGACCCGGCTTCGCTTCCATGACTTGAGACACAGCGCAGTCTCTCGCATGATTGCGGCGCGCATTCCAATTCCCATCATTGCCAAAGTCGTCGGATGGAGCACGTCCACAATGGCAAAGATGGCCGCGCGCTACGGTCACTTTGGAATTGAAGAGTTGCGCATCGCTGTCGAATCCATCAGCGTCACCGCAAACCCGCAGATTGCGGCGGGGTACCCGCAAAATCCCCCGCAGTTAGACAGTGAACGGAACGCTAACATTAACTAAACTATTGATTCTGTTGGTGGGCAGTGAGGGACTCGAACCCCCGACTTCCTGCTTGTAAGGCAGGCGCTCTAACCAACTGAGCTAACCGCCCACTCCGCCGCACAGGGATTGCGGCCTCCTCATATAATATCAGCGCCTCTGTTCCCCAATCCGTTCGCGCGCACCAACTCCGCAAACTCCGCTAACTGCGCTAACTCCGCTATCTTCGCTGCCCCGCCCATCGGCTTCAGGCGCAGTTGATACACTCACCCCGTGGCACGTCTCATTGTCAACGCCGACGATTTTGGGCTGACCTCCGGCGTCAATCGCGCAATCCTCGAACTGCACGCGTCAGGAGTCCTCACCAGCACCTCGCTCATGGCGCGAGCTGCCGCCGTAGATGAAGCCATCCAAATCGCCCGTTCCACTCCCTCGCTCGGCGTTGGATGCCACATCGTCCTGGTCGATGGCGATCCGGCGCTCCCGCCACACCAGATTCCCACCCTCATCGAACCGCGAACCGGCCGCTTCCCCGACTCGCTCACAGTCTTCTTGCTGCGTCTCTTCACCGGCCGCATCCGCACCGCCGAAATCGAAACCGAAGTTACAGCGCAGATTGCCCTCCTCCAACGCGGTGGCCTGCGTCTTACGCATGTCGACACACACAAGCACACGCATATGTTTCCCTCTGTCCTTCGTCCCGTCCTGCGTGCGGCCCGGGTTTGCGGTATTCGCGCCATCCGCAACCCATTCGAGCCGGCATGGGCCATCCATGCTACCCAAGGCGCCGCCTTGGCTCGCGTCGCAGAAGTCAGTGTCTTGCGATGGCTTGAGCCCGCCTGCCGCCGCAATATCGCCGAGGAAGGATTCGCCACCACTGACGGCACCATTGCCGTTGCCGGAACCGGAATCCTCAACGCCGCCACCCTCCGTTCCCTGCTTCAGAAACTTCCTCCCGGCACGTGGGAGCTCGTCACTCATCCCGGCTACAACGATGGCGACCTCGCCAACATCCAAACCCGACTCCGCGCCTCGCGCGACATCGAACGCCATGCCTTGCAAGCTATCCAGGAGTTCCCCACCATCCAGCTCGCCTCCTTCGCCCATCTCCAAACGCCAGAATCCTTAACCGCCTAACCCCTGGAGTCGCGGCCAGCCCCGCTAACGACGCTAGCCCCGCTATCTCCGCTGCCTTCCTGCATCTTCCTTCCCCCTCGGCGCGTCCTATCATAGAGATAAATCCAGTTTGAAGAAGGCTTCATGCGCATCGGGATCACCTGTTATCCCACTTACGGCGGCTCTGGCGTGGTTGCCACCGAGCTAGGCATTGAGCTGGCTGCCCTCGGCCATCAAATTCATTTCATCTCCTACTCGCAACCATTCCGCCTTAATGGCCGCGATGACGGCATCTTTTACCATGAAGTCCCCGTCTCCAACTATCCGCTCTTCGAGTTCCCCCCTACGATCTCGCTCTTGCCTCACGCATGGCCGAAGTCGCCGAATACTACGAGCTTGACCTCCTCCATGTGCACTACGCCATCCCTCACTCCGTCAGCGCGCTTCTCGCCCGGCAGATGCTCGCTACCCGAGGCCGCCACCTGCCCTTCGTCACCACCCTTCACGGAACCGATATCACCCTTGTCGGCCTCGACCGCAGCTATCTTCCCATCACCCGCTACGCCATTCAGGAAAGCGATGGCGTCACCAGCATCTCCGACTACCTGCGCGAAAAAACCATCGCCGACTTTGGCGTCACCCGTCCCATTGAGACCATCACCAACTTCGTCAACTGCGATGTCTACACACCTATCAACGACGAGGCCCAGCGGGCCGAGGCGCGCAAACGGTTCGCCCAGCCTGGCGAATCCATCCTGATGCACCTCTCCAACTTCCGCCCCGTCAAGCGCGTCACTGATGTGGTCAAGATCTTCGCCAGCGTCGCCCGCGAACTCCCCGCGCAACTCGTCCTCATTGGCGACGGCCCCGATCGTTCCTCCGCCGAGTGGCTCGCTCACGACCTCGGCATCCACTCCCGCATTCACTTCCTGGGCAAGCAGGAACGCGTCAGCGAACTCCTCGCGCTCGCCGATCTTTTTCTCCTGCCCAGCCAGCTCGAATCTTTCGGCCTCGCCGCTCTCGAAGCCATGGCCTGCAAAGTCCCCTCCATCGCAACCAAAGTCGGCGGCGTCCCCGAGCTCATTGAAGACGGCGTGACTGGCTTGCTCTTTCCCGTCGCCGATGTCGATGCCATGGCCACCGGCGCCTTGAGCCTCCTCTCCGATCCGCCGCGTCTCCTCACCATGCGCGAGGCCGCCCGCAAAGATGCGCAAAAGCGCTTCTGCGCCAATCTCGTTGTCCCTCGCTACGTCCGCTATTACGAGCAGGTCCTCGAGAAACCAGCCTCCTAAGCGAATCCGTACAATATTCCCGGCCACGAATCCTCTCGATCAAAGAATTCGCCATCGACTCGTTCACTGGCCGTCGCAGCTCGCTTCGCCCAAAAAGCCTTAACTTCTTCAAAACTTCTTGCCAAAAACACCGCCAGTCAGCATATCCTGCTTCCACTGGAGGTCATCCATGAACATCAGGAAATCCCTATGCCTTCTTGCCGCTTGCTGCCCCATGCTGCTTTGGGCCCAAGTGGCTGGGGGCCGTTTTGACGGCAATTGGACCACAACCATGGCCTGTGACGCGAGCACTCACATGCCTGCCTACCAATGGAAATTCCTCAGCACGATTACCAACGGCAACTTCCACGGCCAGCACGGCGAGGAGGGCGGCCCGGGATACCTCGTTGTCGATGGGCCCCTCAACGCGGACGGCAGCGCCAAGCTTCACGCCAAGGGCACGGTGCAGGCAGGAAAGGCAGGCCTCGTAACTCAACTCAAAGGCAACAAATACGACTACAACATTGAGGCCAAGTTCACTGACACCGCAGGCACGGGCAAGCGCGACGAAGGCGCCGGCATCCTCGGCCGCCCCTGCAGTTTCGAGTTCACCAAGCAGGTCGACACAGGCGCTCCACCCGCCGGCACAGCTCCCCCAGCAGACGCTGTTCCACCGTCCGGTCCGCCCCCCGCCCAATAATCCCGCGCAAAAAAAATCAAAGTCGGCACCGGAATCCACCGCTGCCGCGCCGGGCTCGCATTTTGTTTTTGTTCTTGCTTTTGTCTCTTCCCTGTTCCCTAATCTCTGATCCCTGTCTTTCTATAGCGTCCGCTTGAAAAGCGGCGTCGCAATCAGCAGCGTCCCGATGCCAAAGAGCGTTAGAAACGTCAGGTCGAACCAGATCGCGGTAAACCCTCCATCCTTGAGAAGGACCGCCTTGAACCCGTGAATCGCATACGTGAAGGGATCGACAACGCTCATCGCCTGCATCCACTTGGGAAACGACACTGTGGGATACATTGCGCCTGAGGGATATAGCAGGAGCACATTGAGCACGCCGAACATGGCGCGCGGCACCAGCGGATCGTCTACGCGCACCATAAGCAAAAACATCATGCCGTTGAAGGCAATGGAGCCGGCGACGATGAGGCATAACATCTGCAACATGATCATGGGATGAAAGACGATGCCCAGGCCGGCTATGAGCGACCCGATGACCCCGATCGATATTCCGCTCAGCGTGGCCTTGATCGCTCCGGCGATATTCAACCCGAAGACCAGCTCAAGTTTCGTAATCGGGGTGACGAGGTAGCCCTCGTGCACGCCGCGCGCCTTGTCGTCGATGTAGAGCATGCCGCCGCCGATCATCACTGAGATATACATAGCCAGCGCCACTGTCATGGGCAGAAGATATTTCAGATAATTCACGTACGGGTAAAGCTCCACAATTTCCAGCGCGATCGACTTCGACAGCCGGTCCTGAATCTGCGGCGCATTCATAGCGTCGACCAGCGACCCCATTTCCGACTCAAGAGTGGCAGAAGTGAACAGGTCGGAGTTGTCGACAACGAAGCCCAGCTTTGGCGCATCCCGGGAGTAGACGCGGCGCGAATACTGTTCGGGGATGATGACCGCGGCGTCGATCTTGCCCGTGCGCACGTCTTCGCGCGCCTGCACCTCATTGGGGTAATCGATGGTGGAGAAGGTTTTGATGTTGGCGGCGACGGCGTCGAATGCCTCCCGCACCTTCACCGCTTGCGGTCCGTGGTCATGGTCGACCACCGCCACATGCGTGCCGACGATCTTGCCACCGAAGGCGTTGCCGATGATGATCAGCTGCAGAATGGGCAACATCAGCGACATGATCATCAGCGTGGGCGAGCGAAAGAACTTGCGCATCTCCCGCTCGATAATGGCATACATTCTGTTCATGGCTGCGCTCCCGGCCGCGGCGGCATCGTGAACACTGGCTTCACCTGCTCATCGCGTAACTGGCGCCCTGTGTAGTGGACGAATACGTCGTCGAGTGTGGTGTTTTGCACACTTAAGGATGTCAGCTTTTCGCCCAGGCTCGCCGCCAGCTGCACCAGTTGCATGGTCGTCTCCGATCCTGACGTCGTGATCACGCGATAGAAACCCGATCCCTCCGGCTGCACGCTGGTTACGCCTCCCAGCTTCTCCAGCCGTGCCGGCCACTCCTCATCCTCGCGGTCAAAGTGCACTTCTACCACGTTCGCGCCCGCTACGCTGTTCTTCAGCTCCACCGGCGTGCCCAGCGCCACCAGCTTGCCGTGATCCACAATGGCAATGCGATCGCACAACTTGTCTGCCTCTTCCATGTAGTGCGTCGTAAGCAACATGGTCAGATTGCGTGACGCCTTCAACTTATCCAGCATCTCCCACACCGCGATGCGTGATACCGGATCCAGTCCTGTCGTCGGTTCATCGAGAAAAAAGATTCGTGGATTGTGGACCAGTCCCCGCGCGATCTCCAGCCGTCGTCTCATGCCGCCTGAAAGCGTCTTGGTCTGCGCGCCGCGCCACTTGGTCAGATCCACAGCCTCCAGAACCTCAGCGATGTTCTTTTCCCGCGCTCCCCGCGGCACGCTATAGAGCTTCGCGTAGATCGTAAGGTTCTCTTCTACGGTCAAATCCTGGTCGCTGGTCAGCGCCTGCGGAATCACACCGATCGCGCGCCGCACATCGTCCGGATCCTTCGCCACATTGTGCCCCGCCACGATCGCTTTACCCGCGGTCACTGGGATCAGCGTCGTCATCATGCGGATCAGCGTGCTCTTCCCCGCCCCATTTGGTCCCAGCAGTCCGAAGATCTCGCCCTCTGAAACGCTAAAGCTCACGTCCTTCACCGCTTCGAAGTCGCCGTACTTCTTCACGATATGTTCCACGGCGATTGCGATTGGCCTGGGCACACCATTCCCGTTCGCCGTCACGCCCTGATTCGACGCCGCGCTCACCGCTTCACCAGCTTGGCTTTGGGTATGTAGACCTGGGCCGTCATGCCGGGAACAAACTTCTCGCCCTGATTTGGAATCAGCAGCTTCAATTGGATAGTCTTGATGTCGCGCTTCATGCCGCTCACGTCGCGTTGCGTGGCAAAGTCGCCTTCGGCCGCTTTGGCAATCACCTTTCCATAGACCGTATCGCCGCTCGGCATCACCACGCGCAGATTATCGCCCAATTGCACGCTTTCTGCCTGCGTCTCCGGCAGAGGCGCATACACCCAGGTCTGTGACAGATCCATGATGGTCACGATTGCCTCGCCTGCGGTCACCACCTCGCCCTGCCGCGCCGCCCACACATCCACTTTTCCTGCGATCGGCGATTCCACTTGCGCATAGCTTTCCTCAACGCGAGCCTCCTCAGCCAGCGCGCGGGCGTTCGCCTCTGCATCGCGATTCTCATCTACCGTCCGCGCTGAAACCTGCGTCAGCAGCTCATGTGCCTTAGCCTGCCGCATCGCAGCCTCCGCAGCAGCCACATTTCCCTTCGCCGTATTCACTGCCGCTTGCGCCGCCTGCAGGCTGGTCTCTGCTTCGTCTCGCGATTGCGCGCTCATGATTCCCTGATTTGCCAATGCCACTGTCCTGCTGGTGTCAGCTTGCTGATGCGCGAAATTGGCCTCCGCCTGCGCCAGAGTCGCCTGCGCCGCCCTCACCTGTGCCTCCGCGCTCACGGTCGCGCTTGAGGTTTCGCCCTGATTCTGGTGCTCAGTTTCTTCCGCTTCGCTCAGCTTCCATTTGTCGCTCGCCGCGGTCGCTTCAGCCGCCTTTGCGGCTGCCGCCAGGTCTTCGCTCTCAATCGTCGCAATCAGCTCGCCGGCCTTCACATCCTGGCCCTCTTCCACTGTCAGCGTCTGGATGCGGCCCGGTATCTTCGAGCTCACCACGACTTCATTGGCATCCACGGTCCCGATAAGTTGCAGATCGCCGCTGCGCGGTACCGTCACCAGGTACCAGATCAGAGACCCAATGGTGAGCAGTCCCAGTAACATGAAAACTCTGTTGCGCGCACTCACTTGCTCTTCACCTCAATCCTTTAAAATCGGCGCAGTCGGGCATCGGCGTATCGTTCAGTACTCGCGCCGCCAACTCCGCACCATGCTGCCGGTCTTTGAAGATCGCCTGTCCCAGAAACTCCACCAACGCCACTCGTCTCGCCTTGAGCACTTCGGGATCGAATGGCTCAATCGGCGACACTAGCCGCCACACCGGCGCGCTCAAGAAATAAAAGACGTTCCCTCCCAGCGACGCCAGAATCATTTGCATCCAATCTGCCTCGATCAGCTCACCCGATGCGATTCCTTCTCGCACCATCGAAAGAAACATTGCCTGCAACGGCGCAAAGATCCGTTTCACCAGGATGGGCAGCATTCCCTCTTCGCCCTTGTGCAGCCGCATCATCTCCTGCTGCATCAGGCTTTGGAACTCGCGCTGCGTCAAAATCCGGTCAAAATGTTCCAGCGCGGCGCGCAACATCCGCTCTCCGGGGCTGGATTCCCGCAAAAACACCGCCATCGACCGGTCACGCACCCGGCCAGACACCATCTCGAGCGCGGCCGCGTACAGTTTCTCTTTGCTTTCGAAGTAGTAGTAGAGCAGCGCCTTGTTCACGCCTGCCGCTGCGGCAATCTGTTCCGTCCGTGCCCCGGCGAGACCATTGGCGCTGAACTCTTGCAGGGCAGCGTCCAAAATGCGCGCCCGCGTCTCCGCTGAGCGCTCGGCTTGACCTTCACTTGTAGTGTGCGGTGTCATAATTAACTAACTGGTTAGTAAATTAACCCAAACGCCACTATTATTGCAAGCCCTCGTTGCCTGCCGCGCGTCATCCATCGCTAAGCTGCTTTCTTTCTTATGGATACCGTGGAGTGTTCAAGTCCGGATTGATCAAGCGGCGGATCGGCTCGTTGTCGGCGTAGACTCGCCACTCTGCTATTCTGCCTTTTTCAACGAAGGCCCTGATTGCCGCTGGGGTCTTCCACCGGTTTTCTGCGCTCACCGGTCCGCCGCGCACGAACGTTCCTTGCGCCATACCCAACATCACGACCACCGGGCCATCGCAGTAAATTTCTTCCACGGCGATCGTGTAGTCCGGGACCATGCCGAAGTAGCTTTTCCAGCCCGTGACCATCGCTTCCCGGCCTTCAGTCACGCTCCCTAGAGAGTCGATGAACTTGTGTTCCCTGGTCATCAGTTCCGCCATCTCTGCAACATCCTGACGGTTGATTGCCCTCACAAAAGCCTCTGCAACAGACTCGGCCGATTCGTTCACACAGCCTCGCTTTCCATCGCCTCCAGCAGAGCCGCCGCCATGCTGTTCAACGGCGTCTCGATTCCGTGTTTCCTGCCCTTCCGCACAATCGCTCCGTTCCGTGCGTCCCATTCGGTCCGCCGGCCAGCCAGGCGATCAGCCAGTAACGAGTTCACCGAGTTCGGAGGTTGTTTCCGGTATTGTGCCAATATCTCTTCCGGGAGTGACTCCGCCAGCTGCGCACCCTCAGCTCGTCCCACCGCGGCGCATTCCCTTATCATCCCCTGCGCGAGCTGTCCCATTGCTTCGCTGCGCAGCACGCCGCTTGGCTTCAGCGTGAGCGCGCTCAGCGCACCAGGAGCATTCACGCACAGCTTCCACCACATCGCTGTGATGAAATCGCCGGTCAGCTCCAACTTCAAATCCGGCTTTGCAATCTCGACGCTGAACAGTTCCGCAAAACTCCGTCCCAGCGGCGAATCCTCCGCTTTGATCAGCGCGCCGCCGCGCACGTGCACTTTGTCCTGGGCCTTCCGTTCGACCGGGCAATCAATCACCACCGGAAGCAGCCGGTCCGTTGGCACAAACTGCGCGAACCGCTCGCGATGCTCCACTCCGTTCTGAAACACAGCAACCGGCGCACCATTTGCGCACAGCCCTGCAAACCACTCTGCCGCCCCCGCCGCGTCATACGCTTTGGTCGCCACCAGCACCCAGTCCACTGTCTTCGCCAGCTTCGGGTTGCTCTCATTCCGAGCGTGCACCTGGACTGGGCCGGAGGGCGTATCCACCGTCAGCGATGGAAGCGGCCTCCGCGTGCAAAGAGTGATCTCATTTTTGCCGGCGGTCTCAAGCAACGATGCCAAGGCACCGCCAATCGCTCCAACTCCGACTATCGCTACACGCGCCATGCCACTCCTCAACCTTGATGCTTTGACATCCCTGGTCCCCAAGTCTCGCAGTCCTGAAGTCCCAGCCTACTCGTCCCCTTGTTCCATCGGTCCCGTTGCCTGCCTCAATCAAACACCACCGTCTTGTTCCCATAGCACAGGATCCGCCGGTTCAGGTGCCAGCGTACCGCTCGCGAAAGCACCATCCGTTCCAGATCCCGTCCCCTCGCCACCAGGTCCTCCACCTGGTCCCGATGCGAAATCCTCGCCACATCCTGCTCGATAATCGGTCCGTCGTCGAGTGCCTCGGTCACATAATGGCTCGTGGCGCCAATCAGCTTCACACCGCGTGCGTGCGCCGCGTGATATGGCCGTGCTCCGGTGAAGGCCGGTAAAAATGAGTGGTGAACATTAATGATCGCCGCAGGATACCACGCGACAAACGCCGGCGACAGAATCTGCATGTAGCGCGCCAGCACCACCAACTCCACCTTGCAGCGTGCCAGCACTTCAAGCTGCCGCGCCTCGGCCTCCGTGCGCGCCTCCGCCGTCACCGGCATGTATTCGAACGGCACGCCGTAAAACGCAGCCAGCTTCTCCACTTCGCGGTGATTCGAAACAATGACAGGGATCTCACACACCAGCTCGCCCGTCCGCCAGCGATGCAGCAGGTCAGCCATGCAGTGCAAATATTGTGAGCAAAAGAGCGCCACTCTCGCCGCCCGCGCACTCGACGTCAACTTCCATGTCATGCCGAGCTCGGCGGCCATCGGCACGAATGCAGCCTTAAAGGCCTCGAGATCGAAGCCGTCCAACTCCCACTCGACACGCATGAAGAAAAGGCCGAGGTCGCGGTCGATGTGCTGGTCGGCATGCAGAATGTTCGCACCGCGCTCGTAGAGCAGCCCCGACACGCGTGCTACCAGCCCCTTTCGGTCGGGGCAATCGATCAGCAGAACAGCGAAATCCTTCATCTCCACTTCAGATTACGACACTGCGCAGCTCACGCTGACTTGCCAAGCCGCTGACTCGCTGTCTTCTTCAGTCGTAGTATTCGAGCCCGAGGTGTGTAATCAGGTCCGCGCCCATAATGTGCCGCAGCGTGTTCTTCAGCTTCATCGATTGAATGAACAGATCGTGCTCAGGATATAGACCGGGCGCGGTTTGCGGCGACTTCAGATAGAAGCTCAGCCACTCCTGAATCCCGATTGAGCGCAGCTCCGGCGTCCGCTTCGCCAGATCGAGAAACAGTATCAGGTCGAGAGCGATAGGCGCGGCCAGAATCGAGTCTCTGCACAGAAAATTCACCTTCAACTGCATCGGATAGCCCAGCCAACCGAAGATATCGATGTTGTCCCAAGCCTCTTTCTCATCACCGCGCGGCGGGTAATAGTTAATGCGAATCTTGTGGTAAATATCCTTGTACAATTCCGGATAAATCTCCGGCTGAAAAATGTACTCCAGCGAGCCCAGCTTCGACTCTTCCTTGGTCTTGAACGACTGCGGCTCGTCCAGTACCTCGCCGTCGCGATTGCCCAGGATGTTGGTCGAGAACCACCCGTTCACACCCAGCATCCGCGCCTTGAACGCCGGCGCCAGCACCGTCTTCATAAACGTCTGTCCGGTCTTGAAATCCTTCCCGCAAATCGGCGCATCGTTCTGCTTCGATAGTTCAATCAGCGCCGGAATATCGACCGTCAGGTTCGGCGCGCCATTCGCAAAAGGCACGCCTTCCTTCAGCGCCGCATACGCATAAATCTGCGACGGCGCAATCCCAATATCGCTTTTCTCCAGTCCCCGCTCAAAAGCCGCAACCGTCTGGTGCACCGCGGCCGGCTCCATGAAAATCTCCGTCGACCCGCACCAGATCATCACCACGCGATCCACCGTCTTCTTGAACGCGCGGATGTCCGCGATCACCTGCTCAGCCAGATCGCGCTTGTTCTTGCCTTTCTTTACGTGCGTGCCGTTCAGCCGCTTCACATAGTACCGGTCAAACACCGCCGGCATCGGCTTGATCTTCTCGAGATACGGCTTCAATTCCTGCAGCGTCCCGCTCTTCAACACCTGCGCGTGCGCCGCAGCTTCATACACGTTGTCCTCAAAAATGTCCCATCCCGTAA
Organism: uncultured Acidobacteriaceae bacterium; assembly: GCA_963841365.1. GTDB lineage: Bacteria > Acidobacteriota > Terriglobia > Terriglobales > Acidobacteriaceae > Telmatobacter. The sequence goes on along the minus strand of CAWJDG010000028.1, from coordinate 176,723 downwards.
ACACCAAATCGTTCAGGTCAGCCAGCGGAACAAAATCCTTGATCCGCGGCGAATTGTTATCCGTTCTTTTTCCCAGCCGGATCGTCCCCATCTGCGTCAGCGAACCAATCGGTTTCGCCAACCCGCGTCGCACGGCCTCCACGCCCGAAATCATCGTCGTCGCCACAGCACCCATGCCCACTACCATCACGCCTAACTTACCCTTTGCCGGCGCAACCTTCGTCGCAGCGATCTTCTGGCCGCCTGCCTTCTTCGTCGCCATTCCTTCTCCTAACCTTCCTTACAAATGATTTCGAAATAAGTTTCACTTTTCGATCAAGCGCCCGAACCTCAGCGCCGCCTTACCAACTCTGCTCACTCGCCGACCTGCTGACTCGCTGGCCCTTTTCACGCCACTTCCGTCCGTCTTGCACGGCTCACATGCGACCACACAAACCACACCGCCCCTGCCAGCAGCGCAATCTCAACGGCAAGATGAAAGCGATGGAATATTTCATAGAGTCTCGGATCGGTGTGCCATTTCTCCCCGAGCCTCATGCCCGCGTAAGCCAGGAAGATGTACCACGTCAACGAGCCCAGCGACGTATAGATGTGAAAGCGCAGTCGCGGCATCCGGGCAATCCCCGCCGGAAAGGAAATGAATGTCTGCACTACTGGCATCATGCGCGCCAGCAAAACCGCAATCGATCCATACTTGCCGAAGAACCACGTCATGCGGTCCAGATCGTGATGGCTCATCAGCACCCATTTTCCGTAGCGCTCCACCAGCGGACGCCCACCCTTCGCGCCGATCCAATACGCTATGCCCGAGCCAATATTGCAGCCCACCATCCCCACAATTGCGACCAGGAACAGATTGAATCGCCCCAGATACACCAGGTAGCCGGAAAACGGCATGATGATTTCAGAGGGCAACGGGACGCCGGATGAATTGATCGCCATCAGCGCAACAATGCCGGCGTAGCCACCAGCGCCAATCACACGTGTCACGAACTCCACCAGCAGGGCCAGTATCTTTTCACTCATGAGCGTTCTCAGTATATAGGCCGCTGAATCTCTTTCGCGCCCTCGTGAAGCCACTCCCACACGAAAAGAATCATGCACACGTCTGCAATTCTCATTTGTTAGGATGAGGTGTGATTGCACCCACAATGCAGGGAGGCTCCATGCCCGAATTTCCCCCAGCTCCGCTCACTCTTGAAGGCTCCAGCGCACTCCATCAGTTTTTCCGCTTCGACTGGAAGTCCTGGCACGCCATGCCAGCTGCCGATCGCGAGCGCATCGCCGCCGATGCCGTTGCGAAGCTGCAGAAGCTCGAGCGCAAAGACGCTAGCGCGCCCTTCCACTCCGCCCTCTACTCGCAACTCGGCCACAAGGGCGACCTGATGCTCATCCACTTTCGCGATTCGCTCGAAACGCTCAACCAGGTCGAACTTTCGCTCGCCCAAACTCCGCTCTACGACTTCCTTGAACTCCGCCATTCTTATGTCTCCGTCGTCGAGCTCGGCCTCTACGAATCCACTCGCAAGACATACGAAGCCGCCGCATCCAAAGGATTCGAGGCCCACTCACTCGAATGGAACGCCGAAATCGCCGCCTCTCTCGAACGTTCCTCCAGCGCCATGGCCTCGCGCCTCTTTCCCGTCATTCCAGACTCGAAATACCTTTGCTTTTATCCCATGGATCGCAAGCGCGGCGAGCAGATCAATTGGTACACAGTCCCCTTCGCCGAGCGCCAGCGCATGATGCACGAGCACGGCCTCATCGGCCGCCGCTATGGCGACCGGGTCAAGCAAATCATCTCTGGATCAATTGGATATGACGATTGGGAGTGGGGCGTCTCGCTCTTCGCCGACGACCCCGTCGTTTTCAAAAAGCTAATCTACGAAATGCGCTTCGACGAAGTCAGCGCCATCTACGCCCTCTTCGGCCAGTTCTTCATCGGCGTGCGGCTGCCCGCAGAGAAATTGCCTGCGTGGCTTAATGGCGAATTGAAATGATTCGCACCATCGCCAATCCTCACGCATCAATATGGCTTCGCAGAAACTCCGCCATCGCCGTCTTGTGCTCGTCGGCAATCGACCCCGATATCCGCCGCATCTCCTCTTCGGGCAGCGCCGCAAAGTTCCATGCCAGCGTGGCGTTTCGTTCCACATACTCACGTTTTGGCATTCCAATCACCGCTGCACTCACCGGCAAGCTCATCGAGTAGTAGATGAGCTTCTCCACCGGCGCTTTGTCTTTGAGCCAGTCCTGCCCGAACACCTTCATCGCAATCACACCGAGATTCTTCCGCTTGGCCACCGGCAGCGCCACGGTTTCAAAGTTGCCCTGCGGCATCGGAATCGCCGTCGTCTTCACTCCGAATTCCATGCGTGTCAATCCTGCATTCAGGGCCATTTGCGTGCAATCAAAGTCATGCCGCTCAAGCGCTGCGGCCAATGTGTGCGGATCGGCGTGGCCGGTTACGCCCACAAAGCGCGTCATCTTCTGGTCGCGCGCCCAGTAGAGCGCCTTCAACGCACCATCCGGTGCTTCAATCGCGGCGAGTTCATCAGGCCCTCCCAGTCCGTGAATGTGCAGCACATCCACATGATCAGTCTGCAACCGTTGCAGGCTGGTCTCGATCATGCGTTTGGCCTCGTCCTCCTTGCGCGCGCTGAACTTGGTCGCGAGAAACACCTCCTTGCGCCGCGTCTTCATCACTTCGCCAATGCGCATTTCGCTCTCGCCATGTTCGCCGTACTCGTGGGCCGTATCGATATAGGTGATGCCGAGATCGATCGCATGGTTCAGCACGGCAATCGCCTCATCTGCATCTTGATACATCAGGTAGCGGCTGCCCCCACCGAATGCGAGGATCGGGACCTTCTCACCGGTCTTGCCGAACTCGCGCATCGGCATCTTTTTGGTTTCAGCAAATGCCAGGCCCGGAAGCAGCGCAGTTGCGCAGCCTAGCGCGGAAGCTTCGACAAACTGACGACGTGAGATTTTCATCATTCCCTCCAGCCCATCTATCTTCGCACGATTGGCGACGTGCTCATCTCGCTCTCCTAGTTCATCGACGGCTCGCTTGCGGATTCGACGATCACCACATCCACCTGCGCCCGCCTGGATTTCAGCCTCAGTCCAAGCTGTTCTTCGAGCGCCGTAAAGATGCCCGGATAGGGCGAATTGGTCGAGGCGCCGTCGCCGCGGTCGCGCGCCCAGTCAAGTTGAAGGTCGTAGTTGCCGGCAAGACCGGTGCGGTTGAGCACCACACGGCTGCTCAGATCGCGCAAGCTGGTGAGCGAATCGGCAAAGGCGTCCATCGAGGCAGCGCGGGCGGTGAGCTCTCCCCAGTTGATGTCGATGCCTGGGTCGCCGCTGGAATTGTTCCCGCTTGCTGGCGCCGGTTTCATTCTTGGTCCGGAATGGGCGACGACCAACGCAAACACCGGTAGTGTTCTCTCTCCCCGCTTTATCTTAAGCTGAAACCGATCCGCGAGCAGCGATTGCAGCATGAGTGCCCATTCCTTGTCGCTCTGGTCGTCTGTCATCTTGCTAATGCGGGCGGCCTGGGCGTCATCGACCTTGGCGACAACGTCGAAGCGCTGGTTGTTGATCCACTCCGGACCGCCGATAATCTGCGAATCCGACTTAAAGCCGTAGGCCTCGCGAATCAGCCGGCGGACAGTGTAGTTCTGGATGGTGAGCCTGTCGCCGGATTCATCGAGATCATCGCCCCATCGGCCGACCCTGCTCGGCTTGATCGTGGCAACTTCAAAGGTGGGCAAGCTGGCGGCAGTCGCTGCGACTGACGATTCTTGCGCGTACCCCAATGCGGCGAGCCAGGACCCGATAACACCCAGGACGAAAACTGCAGGAAGCAGAGGCACGCTGAACGGGTTAGATCGGCGGCGGCATCCATAGTGCATCCTCTGGGCGAGCCCCTGTACCATGTATCAGCAGCACCTCTGAAGACAATGATCGCGCAAAACGAGACAAAGAAAAAGCCGGTGCCCGCCGGGAAGCCGGACGCGCAAACGGCGGCGCGTAAGAAATCGCACCCCATTGCGAAAAAGGCGCCGTCAGCCCGCGGCCCGCTCGCGCCCGACCGGGTCGCCGCCATCCTCAAAGCTCTCGACGAAGCCTACCCCAATGCCGTCTGCGCACTCAACCACCGCACCCCCTGGGAGCTGCTCGTCGCCACCATCCTTTCCGCGCAATGCACTGACGTGCGCGTCAACATGGTCACGCCCGAATTGTTCAAGCACTTCCCCACCCCAGCCGCCATGGCCAAAGCGACCTTGCCGGAACTCGAAGCTCTCATCAGAACCACCGGCTTCTTCCGCAACAAAGCCAAGTCGATCCAGGGCGCTGCACGCAAAATCATTGCCGACTTCAATGGCCAGGTGCCGCAAACTCTCGCTGAGCTCATCACCATTCCCGGCGCCGCGCGCAAAACCGCCAACGTCGTCCTCGGTGTCTCATACCGCAAGGCCGAAGGCGTCGTCGTTGACACGCACGTCTTCCGCATCGCGCGCCGTCTCGAGCTCGCCAAAGGTGACACGCCCGAGAAAGTCGAGCAGGAGCTGATGCAGATCATTCCCCGCGACCGCTGGATCAGCTTCTCACACCAGTTGATTCATCACGGCCGCCAGGTCTGCCTCGCCCGCAACCCCAAATGCAACCAGTGCAACTTAGAGCCGCTCTGCCACTCCAAAGACAAAACCTGGCAGTCCTAGAACTGGTTGCATGTACGCCGTTTACCCTTCCCAATGGGCGACGATACGACCAAAACTCGAAAACGAGGGACTGTTTAGGCAGTTCATTTGGCCCCATCTGTCGGATTCTTCGTCGGGGCCTTGAAGGGACAATTCGCCCGCGTATAATGCGGACGATGAGCGTAACGCGGATACTTGCCCTGCCTTTGCTCCTCGCGACCGGTCTGCATTTGTACGGCTCGCAGAATGCTGCTGGACCATCGAGGCCTATGGCAGCCGCCGTGAATCCGGCATTTACAGTGGCGACGGTCAAGCCGAGTGATCCACGTAATACCAACTGGGCGCTGGGAACCAAAGGGACCCATTTCTTTTCGAGCAATACAAATGTGGACGATCTGATCTCGTTTGCCTATGGGGTCCATACAAAGCAAATTGTCGGGGGTCCAGCGTGGTTTTCTACGGATAAATACGATATCGAAGGTGTACCGGATACCGAAGGAAAGCCGAACCGGCGGCAGTTAGAATCGATGGTTCAAGCACTATTGACGGATCGTTTCAAACTTGTTGTGCACGGCGACAAGAGAGAACTTGCGGTCTACGCACTAACCGTTGGGAAAAATGGACCTAGGCTTTCGAAGAGCACGGCTGCTCCCGATGGTCCTTCGGGTTATGGGTTTGGACCGCTCGGAACGATGAAAGTCAAGAATATGACCATGGCGGCCTTTGCCAGCGCGATGCAGAGAACCGTTCTCGACAAGCCGTTGGTTGATCAAACCGGCCTCGTGGACAAGTATGACTTTATCTTGAAGTGGACACCGGATGATTCTCAATTCAACCAGATTAGAGGGACCGGTATAAGGGTGCCAACCGGTGCCGGTGATCCGAGCGCCCCTCCGGGGCTATATACGGCAATCCAAGAACAACTTGGGCTAAAGCTGGAGCCAGTAAAGGCGCTCACTGACGTTCTGGTTGTTGATCATGCAGAGAAGCCTTCCGCGAATTAGTCACAGGGGCCTGATACAAAACGGGGATATCGGCAACTTCGCAAATCAGCAGCCCCAAAAGACCAAACCGCATTTCTCACCCCGACCCGGCCCACTCTCGCGGTTCTTGGCGTGTTACCGGCCGCTCGGCCGCTCGGAAGTTACCTTGTAATAAACATCAATGCATTTGCTGCATCTCCCGCCCCGCACCCGTGGTCATCGATTACTTTTGGAATCAGACAACTCGTTGCCGCTTCGGCCATGAGGTGGTTGCTTTCAGAGCCGCGCCTATCGCCGCGCCACCTTCATCCTGAACTCTCGCACGTGCGACCGGTAATCGGGGCTCGTCTTCTTCCAGCTACCTGAAAACTGCATCCACCCGTCAATCTCATCGCCATTCACCTTCAACCATTTCAATGGCAGCCGCGGGCAGTAAGGATTCATCTCCTGCGACTCCCACATCGCCTCGTGATGTACCAGCGTAAACGGTCCCCACGGATGCGGCGCGTCATAAATCATCAACTCGGTCCCATCGCTGTTCGAGAAATCTTTGTAGAGTCTCCACGTCAGCAGCACATAGCGCTTGAGCGCCGCGATGTAGACCATCTCCGGCAGGCTGATCCGCCGAGCGTCCGTCAAAACCGGCGTCGCCTGGTTCATGTCGCTGCTCCACTTCGGATGCTTGGAGTTCTTCAACTCTGAAATCCATTGCCACGCGGCCGCGTCCTCGATTTTGTCCGCAGGCGCCCTGCCCACGCGCAGGTTGCTTCCGTTATCCCATTGGTCCGTTGACACTGCGTACACATATTTATCGGGAGCGCCCGCATTGTCCCGGCCCACATTCACAAATGCTGGCCCGCCGAATGTGTGCCCCGGAAACATGGGCGCCTTGATGCTCGCACGCGCCGGGGTCCACGTCTTCCCATGATCGCGAGAACTGATGATCGTCGCATCGTCGCCGTGCTGGCTCCGCGTTCCATAAGTGGCAGGTTTCTTCCCCAGCAAATTCTGCACCGCCAGGTACAGCACACCATTCACCGAGATCATTCCCGCCGGCTTTGGTCCGCCCCCGCCGCTGCCCCGGTATTCCGGCATGGCATTCACCCGCGCAATCGCGTAATGCGGAGGCATTCCGCTGAACTTCTCAACGTCCAGCCCGTCCCACTTTGCCCCCCAGTTTGGATCGCCCGCCGATGCGTAGATCTCGTCATCGTCGGCCCACGTCATGGGAAACGTATCCCCAAATCGAACGCCGTAGGCAGGCACGCCATGCGCTGCAGCGGGGTCAACAGGCGCTACATCGTCGCCCGGGCCTGGAGTTGGATGCACGCTCTCCTCGCCCACCCATTCAAAGCCCACAATCACATCGCTCTGTTTCAGCTCGGAATCTGCGGAAATAATCTGCGGCGCCTTTTCTGCGTTTTGGCCGAGGAGGGCTCTCGGGGCCAACACGGCAGCAAGAAGCAATAGGTTCAAGAGGTTTCGAGAAAATAACATGGAAGCACAATAACAGGCTTAACTTGAGAACCTCTCAGCGAAGTGCTGACTCAACTGCCGCAACGAGTCCAGGAATGTCCGACACATTCGCCTCCACCGCCGGCATCCATCCCAACTCCCGCAGCGTCTTGCTCGTGATCGGTCCAATGGATACCGCAGCCACGCCCGCAAACGGAAAATTCAACCCGGCGACCCTCGCGGCATCGGCCAGATGCGTCACGCTCGAAGAACTTGTGAAAGTAGCCGCGTCAATTCCCTTCTTCAGCGCCACGCGCAACAGCCCGGGTGCCGCCTCCGGCATCACATTTCTGTAAGTGTCCACCACATCCACCGTCGCGCCGGCCACATGAAGTGCATCGGGAATGACGTCGCGCGCGATCGCAGCGCGTGCGAGAAGAACACGCTTCCCGCCAATTTGCGGAGCGAGTGCAGCGACAAGACTTTCGGCCACGTAGAATTCGGGAACAACGGCGACACGCAGCCCCGCTTCCCGTGCCGCTGCCGCGGATGCTGCGCCAACAGCGGCGACTTGCAAACGACCAAACACCTCGAGGCGCAGACCGCGCGCGGCGGCGCGTTCTTCGAGTGCACGCACTGTGTTGGCGCTTGTAAAGATCAGCCAGTCATAGCTGCGCAAGTTGCGCAGAGCTGCATCGAGAGGTTCGTAGCTCTCAGGTGGGCGAATTTCCAGCACAGGGACCTCTACCGGCTCCGCGCCCCGTCCGCGCAATGCGTCGCTCAGCTTGCCCGCCTGGTGTGCGGCTCGCGTCACCAGCACGCGCCGTCCGCCAAGCGGCAGCGCCGTCATCACGCCGCTCCACCGGCAGCCTCGCCGTCGGACTCACGTCCGCCCGCAAGCAGCGCAGCCGCTCCTTCTGCCAGAAGCACCTCGGCAGCTTCCCGCCCAAATACAACTGGATCGGCGTTCTCGCGTGGCGCGTGCAGATGCACTCGCACCACCGCACCTGTCTTCGGCGAAGCCACCACGCCAAAGATCTCGTCCCACATTCCCTGTTCACCGGCCCTCTGCAAGGCACTCGGCCGGCAATGAATCGCCGATAGGCACCTGGCAACCGCCGCCCAGCGCAGCCAGCGCCGCCCGCTCCGCAGTAACGGCAAAACGCGTATCGGCATGGTCCAGAAACGCCACGGCCTCGATCGTCGCCGCATCGTCCTTGCGCGTCTCAATCCCCAGCGCGCCCTGACCGGCCGCCGGGCAAAAATCCTCTGGGTCAAGCCGCTCGCGCACCCAATCCGTCTTGCCCAGCCGGTCCAGCCCCGCGGCCGCCAGCAGAATTGCATCCACCTGCCCCTCGGCCAGCTTGCGCAGCCGCGTGTCCACGTTGCCGCGAAACTCCACTGTCTCAATGTCCGGCCGCAGCGCCTTTAACTGCGCGCGGCGCCGCTGGCTGCTGGTGCCCACGCGCGCACCCTGCGGCAGCGCGGCAAGATTCGCATGCTTCACCGAAACAAACACGTCGCGCGGATCGACGCGCGACGGGCGTTGCCGCCAGCGCAAACGGCTCGGCAGTTCCGTGGGCAGATCCTTGAGCGAATGCACGGCGAGATCGACGCGGCCCCGGCCAGCGCCTCCTCAATCTCCTTGGTGAACATGCCCTTCGAGCCGACCTGCGCGAACGTCACTTCCTGCAGCCGGTCGCCGGTGGTCTTGATGATCTCGATCTCGACCTCGTGGCCCTGCCCACGCAGCAACGCGGCAATGTGATTGGCCTGCCAGAGCGCGAGTTGCGATCCGCGGCTGCCGATGCGCAGCTTCATCGCCGCGCCTCCATGCCGCCCTCGTTCAGCCTTCACGCTCACCACTGTCTTGCTCTCGGCTCGTACCGGGCCTCGATCTGTGCTTTCGCAGCCTCTGCGGGTCTCGCCGGCGCAGCCGACACCGCCCACTCCTCGCACAGCGCATCCAGCCGCGCGGAATCGCCCTCACGCGCCGCCTGCTTCAGCGCCTGCATCGGCGGATGCAGAAACTTGTTCACCAAGCCCGCGCGTCAGCGCTTCCACGGCAGCCAATTGCTCTGCGTCAGCGAGCCCAGCCGGCTGTGAATGCGCTCGATCTCGGCCACGCGAATCTCTTCAGCCTTCTTCTGCAACGCCACAATCGCCGGCGCTACGTTTACGGTCCGCTGACGCTCGTGGAACCGCTCCACTTCGGCGGCGATCAACGTCTCCGCATCCACCGCCTGCGCGGCTGCGCTCTTCCATGTGCGCCAGCGGCCACCTGCTGCAGGTCGTCGATGTCGTAGACGAAGATGCCGTCGAGCTTGTTCATCTCCGGATCGACATCGCGCGGCACGGCAATATCGATGAAAAACATCGGCCGGTTGCGCCGCCTGTGCAGGAATGCGTGCCCGTGCTCGGGCCGGAAGATGGGATGCGGCGCGCCCGTGGAGCTGATGACGATGTCGGCGCGGCTGGCCGCCTCGTAAAGCTGATCAAATTCGATGACCTGCGGGACTACGCGGCCCTGGAACTCCTCGGCCATGCGGCGCGCGCGCTCGGCGGTGCGGTTGCTCACCAGGATCGCGCCTGCACCCTGCTGCACGAGGTGCCGCGCGGCCAGCTCGCTCATCTTCCCCGCGCCCACCAGGAAGACCGTGCGGCCTTGCAGCGATCCGAAGATCTTTCGCGCCAGATCCACGGCCACCGACGCAATGGAAACGGAGTTCGACCCGATCCCCGTCTCGGTGCGCGCCTTTTTGGCCGCAGCGAACGCGCTCTGCAGCAAGTGCTCCAATTGCCCTGAGACGGTCCCCGCAGCCCGCGCCACGGCAAACGCCTCTTTCACCTGCCCCAGAATCTGCGGCTCGCCCACCACCATCGAGTCAAGGCTCGCCGCCATGCGGAAAAGGTGGCTCACCGCCTCCTTGTCGCGATACTCGTACAGGTGAGGCCCCAGCATTGCCGCATCAATGCCGAAGTGGTTCGACAGAAATCCAGCCACCGGCACATCTGCGCCTTCACCGCCGCCAGCAACTCCACCCGGTTGCACGTGGAGACGATCATGCACTCGGACACGCCTGGCGTCGCGGCCAGCGCACGTGTCGTCTCAGCAAGCTCGTCGCGGCCAATCGCAATCTTCTCCCGCAGCGAGATGGGCGCTGTCTTGTGATTCACGCCAATGAGTGTGAGCGTCATTGGGGACCGAACCTGTGTACTTGGCTGAAGAAGTTCACTGCCCACACGGCCATCATTGCGACGAGCGCGGCACCAGACACATAGGCGGCCTTGCGGCCACGCAGTCCGATACCGCGGCGGACCAAAAGAAGCGTGACGTAGACCAGCCACATGGCGAACGAAGCAAGGATGTTTGGATCGAGAAAATAGGAGGCGCCAAGCGAGGTCTCCTGCACCAGCACCGAGCCGATCAACAAACCCACTGTCATGCAAGGAAATCCGAATTCAAGGGTGGCTAGAGCCAAACGCTCAAGCGTGTCCAGCGGCGGCAGCCAGTCCAGCGGACCCCGCCTGTCGCTGCGCGCCCGTTTGAACTTGGATTTGATCCTGCGTTCCTGAACCAGGTACAAGACAGAGGCCAACAAGCTGAAGCAAAGCGCCGCGTAAGCGAGCAAAAGCGCAATGATGTGCGTGACCAGCCAGGTATCGTAAACGCTCTGGCTCGGGAAATGATATTGGTCCGGCCCCAGCGCGGGAATAAACACGAGGAAGAAGGTTGCCGGCAACGCAAAAAGTCCCAGGGAGATTGCTTCGTAAAGCCACCACACCAGGAAGAACAGTCCGGCGACCGCAAACCCCAGCAGCGACTCGATCTCCCTTACCCCCACCGGCATCCACCGATGCGCCAGCACCAGCATCTCCACCACCGATACAAAGTGAAAGAAAAACGCCAGCCCGCCCAGGTGCACGCAGGTTTTGCGCCACGGGATCGAATTGTAGAGGACAGCTGGGAAGACGGCGACACATCCGCCCGCATAGAGAATGGCCGCAACTCGTAGCCAAAGCAGGTACATGGCAGCTTTTACCTTATTCCGTAACCACTCAGTATACTGTGATGTAGATCACCCTGAGATGTTGTAGATTCAGCGGCTGGGGCGGAGCGGAAGGCCTTTTTGGGGCCCGGACCAGTCCCCTTGCTCAAATAGAGGGCAAAAAGGCGGGAAGAAGAACAGCGGAGAATTCGCCAGCTCGGCGTTGCGGAATTCGATGGAGTTCTCTTGAGGATTCGCGTCGACGCATTGACCTGTATTTCGGTCGCGCCGAGCTTTTTCGAAGCATCGGGGCTGATCGGCGCTACGAGACCTTGCGAAGCCAATTCGCTTCCGGCGCCAAATCGCGCCAGGCGGTCGCGAGGAATTTTTCCGCCTTTTCTTTTTGCATTTCGAGGAGATAGGCCTGGGCATCGTGCACCAGGTTGCGAATCGCGTTATTGCTTTCAATTCCAATCGACCGTTCTATGTCAATCAGCTTCTTTAGCAGGACGGTATCGTTCACAGGGGCCCCTTTTTGCTTTGAGGTCCCCAGTTTCTCGTGGAAACGTCTGGTAGGATGTGATTTAAATCACATGGTATCGCCAGACGGCGCCTAGGCGAAGGCCCACCCAGTCTCGGACTCTCCCGACGGTTGTGGTTCTGACTGAAATTAGGGATCCATCACGCGAGAGTCAGGTTCGACGACTCGTCAGCCCGCGCCCGTCGTGCCACAACGAGCAGGCACGGCGAACGCAAGAGCCAAGTTAACTGAAGATAAAACCACTACTTCTGCTTGCTCGCAACGTAAGTGGAAGTCCGGTTGCTGAGTTTGTCGTTGTCAACCACTGTCAGGGTCTTGCCATTAGCCGAGACGGTCATGGTCGAAACATCAACGACCGTCCCGTCGCGCTTGTCGGTCTCTTCGATGGTGTGATCGTTGATTTTTTTCAGCGAAACAGCGTTATAGCCGTATGAGCCTTTCGCCGGGTAATCGGTGCCGTCAAACTTTGCGGTATAAGTGTCGCCTGTGGGATCGGTCATCGTGAACTCATCGCCATTCAACTTGTAAGTTGTCAGCAAAGCGTTGTCGCTTCCGCTCTGCTTCTGGATGATCCAGTTGCCCGAGCTTGCGTGAACGCCCGAAGATGCCATGCCGCTGCGCTTGCCAGTCGTGACAAAAGTCACGGGCTGATCGCTGTTCATGGGGTGCTCATTGGTTTTGACGGTGAGCGTTTTTCCGTCGGCAGACACGCTGCGGGTCTGTTCATAGATTGTCTTACCGCCCTTCTTGGCAACGACGGAGATCGTGTGCGCGTCAACGATGGTGACGCTCATGGTGTCGAAGGCGTGGCCGGAAACTGGGTGATCCTGGCCGTCGGCCGCAACGTCATAGGACGGGTTGCAAGAGCCGGTACAGTGATACCAGCCTTGGCTGATGTAAAAACTGAGAGGCTTGGGGCTGAATTTGGTTTGCGACAGCTCGGTTTTCCAGGTGCCGTCGAATGGGGATTGGGCTTGAGAAGCCGTGGCAGCAAACAGCGCAGCGATGGCAAACAACGTACAAAAAACGTACTGCTTCATTGATTTCATTTCGAATCTCCTCCTTGGGGATTTGGTTTTGGAACTTCCGTCAGGGCAGGTGAAAGCTCCTGCCAATGAGACCGCGGTGGTTCTACTCGCTGGAACGCGCGCCGACCTTGCCAGATTTGCCTACAAGCTCTGCGGGTTGATCTACCTGGCCTACTTCCTGGTTGCGATAAAGGTTGAGGTTGAGTCGTTTTGCGGATTGTGCGACACAAGGGTCATGGTTTTGCCGTCTGGCGAAACCGTCATTCTTTGCTCGCCAATTTCCTTTCCGTCTCGTTTGTCGGTCTCCACAATCGTGTGCGCATCCACTCGCTTCAGACTGACACCATTCGCTCCATACGACTTGTAGGGATAGTCATTGCCATCGAGCTTTGCCGTATAGCTGTCTCCGGTAGGATCTGTCATCGAGAATTGATCGCCATCCGATTTGAACGTGAATGACAGATCGGCCTCGGTGTCGACGAACCCCAACGGCACCCAATTGCCCGACGTCGCGTGGACGCCTGCGGGCAGCATGCCGACGCGCTTCAGCTTCATCGATGAGTTTTGCGCTCCGCCGCCGTTCAACGGATAGGTCGTGCTCTTAATGGACGTGATCTTTCCGTCGGCCGATACCACAACTGTGTCCTCTTCAATCGTCTTGTCGCCTTTCTTGGCAACGAACGAAAGTGTGTGCGGATCGACGATTGTCACGCTCTGAGTGTCAAACGACTGCCCCGCAACCGGATGGAACTGTCCGTCCGCCTGAACGTCGTAGGGAGGGGTGCAACTTACGCAGTGATACCACCCCTGGCTGAGATAGACGGTAAATGGCTTTTGGTCAAACTTGGCTTTGGCCGCATCGATGCGCCAAGTTCCATCGAACGGCGACTGGGCATGAGAAGCCACCGCAACGCACATTGCTGTAGCAAGAAACAGCGCGCAAACGGCATATTGCTTGATCTGGTTCATTTCGATCTTCCTCCATGGGGAACCCGGTTTCGGCGCTGCACGGCGGTTTCAGACCACCTTGCAGGCCTTGATTGCCTTGGCGGTCGCCACCTCCCTCACCCGGCAGTGAGAACGTGCAGCCGGGCGCCTGGAAGTTTATGACCGCGTCAATTTACGCTCCGGCTTCGGTTTGCTGTGAATCCTAACATGCAGTTGCCGAAGGCCGGTTTGGGGAATCAGCATGGGCCCGAAGGACCGGCAGCGATTGTACACGCATGCGCTGACGGCTGGCTATCCTGCCGCGCCAAGCGAGGGAACCTGGCAGCGTTCGAAGCATTTCGCCGCTATCAGCGAGCTTGAGCAGACCCAATCCAGCTACCCCTTCCGCCTGCCGTCGCGATAGTCTTAGAACCAGCGTGATCCGAAACGATCTTCAATCCGGTGCGGGCGCTTCGCTCTCTCCGCTTCTCGATGAGGGAACAGCACTCGCGGCTTCCGCGACTGATTCTGATTCGATCGCGAGCGGCGCGGCCGAGGCATTCGCGCTCACTTCCCTTACCGTCGGCTCCCCTCCGGCCAGCAGCGGCGCCGCGGACAACCGCTCCGCCGAGCTTACGCCTTTCATGCGTCAATGGACGACTGCAAAGCGCCAGAATCCTGATGCGCTTCTTTTTTTTCGGATGGGCGACTTTTATGAGCTCTTCTATGACGATGCAGCGGTGGCGAGTCGCGAGCTGCAACTGACGCTCACGGCGCGAGACAAGGAACGCCAAGTGCCGATGTGCGGCGTGCCCTATCACGCGGTGGAGCAGTACATTACACGCCTGCTTCGCAAGGGCTACCGGATTGCCCTCTGCGACCAGATGGAGGATCCCGGCTCACCAAAAAACTGGTGAGGCGCGAGGTGACGCGAGTGCTGACGCCGGGAACCGCGCTGGACGCGGCGCTCGGACAGGAGCAAAACAATTTTCTGGCGGCGCTGTATGAAATTGTGCCCAAGTCTGCACACGATCGCGAAGCAGTTTGTGCGCTGGCGCTGCTCGATGTGTCGACCGGGGAGTTTCGTACATCGGAATTTCGCGGTGAAAATGCTCGATCGCAAGCCCTTGATGAGTTGCTGCTGGCGAACCCAAGCGAGGTGCTCGTCGCTGCCAGCGCTGAGCCGCCGCCCCAGTTAGAGCGAATCCCAGCGCGTACACGAGTAGAAGACTGGGTCTGGACTCGGGATTTTGCTGTTCCGCTTGTCGAGCGGCAGCTCAACGTGCGCTCGCTGGAGGGGTTTGGCCTGGATGGCCATGAGCCGGCGGCGATTGCGGCAGGCGCAGTGCTGCACTACGTCCGCACGACGCAGAAAAACGAAGCGCTACACATCGATAGCCTGAAATTCGAAGAGCACTCCACGGCGCTCGAACTCGACCAAGTGACAGTACGAAATCTCGAACTGATTGAGCCTCTCTTTGCGGGCCAGGACGATCGGACGACACTCTTTCGTACCCTCGATGCCTGCCTGACGCCGATGGGCAAGCGTTTGCTGCGCGCGACAATCCTGCGACCACTCAACAACGCCTCGGCGCTCGAAGCACGCTTTGAGGCGGTTGCCGAAGCGCATGGTGATTTGCTGAAGCGCGAGGAAATTCGCCGGGCGTTTGGTGGCATCCTGGATTTGGAACGATTGCTGGCGCGCATTTCGCTGGATTCGGCGGGTCCGCGCGATGTGCGCGCGTTGGCGGCAAGTTTGGGGCGGCTACCCGGCTTGAAATCGGCGCTGGAAGCAATGGCCGCGCCACAGTGGCGGGCAACTGCGGAAAAGCTTGATACACTCGACGACCTTACAGCGCACATCGTGCGGACGCTCGTGGCTGAGCCCCCGTTGACGTTGGTGGATGGCGGAGCGATCGCGGCGGGAGTGGATGCGGAGCTGGATGAGTTGCGCACCGTTTCGTCTACAGGGCGGCAGGCCATTGCGGCGATCGAGGAGCGCGAGCGGCAACGGACGGGAATCGGATCGTTGAAGGTGCGCTATAACTCGGTGTTCGGCTACTACATCGAGATTACGAAGGCGAACCTGGCTCTGGCGCCAGCCGACTACGAGCGCAAACAGACCCTGGTGAATGCGGAGCGCTTTACTACACCGGAACTGAAAGAGTACGAGCGAAAGATTCTTACGGCGCACGACCGCTGTATTGAGATTGAAAGGCGAATTTTTTCCGAACTCCGCAAGTTTGTTGTCGAAAACGCAAGACGCGTTCGGCGCAGTTCCGCGGCAGTGGCCGAGGCGGATCTGCTGGCTTGTTTCGCCCACCTTGCGGCAGGGCGCCGCTATACACGGCCGCAACTGACCGACGACCCGGTGCTGGAAGCCGTGGCGGCCCGGCATCCGGTGATTGAGCAGTGGATGGAGGACACGCGTGAAGGGCGCTTTATCGCCAACGATATTTATCTGAACGCGGGCGATGACGGCCCGAGCCTATTGTTGGTTACGGGACCGAACATGGGCGGCAAAAGCACGTATCTCAGACAGGCTGCAATGCTGGCACTGCTGGCTCAGATGGGCTGCTTTGTTCCTGCGGAGAGCTTGCGACTGGGATTAGTCGATCGCATATACACGCGCATCGGGGCCAGCGATAATGTGGCACGCGGCCGCTCGACGTTTATGGTGGAAATGACGGAGACTGCAACGATTTTAAATACCGCGACGAAGCGATCGCTGATTCTGCTCGACGAGATGGGGCGAGGAACAGCAACCTTCGACGGGCTCAGCCTGGCGTGGGCGACGGTGGAATATCTGCACGCTGAAGTGGGTGCGCGCACGCTGTTTGCCACGCATTATCACGAACTGACGATGCTGGCCGAAAAGCTGCCGCGGGTCCGCAACCTGCGGGTTGGCGTGAAAGAGGCGCCAGACGGCATTGTCTTTCTGCATAACATTGAGCCGGGCGCGGCAAGCAAAAGCTACGGCATTGAAGTGGCGCGCCTCGCCGGGCTGCCGGCGGCGGTGATCGAGCGTGCCAAGCACGTGCTGCGCCAGCACGAGAAGCAAGAGCGCCAAAGTGTACAGGCGGAGACGGCCGCCGAGCCGATGCAGTTGACCATCTTTACGCCGCTTTCGCAGAAAATTGTGGACAGGATCGAGTCCACAGATGTGAACTCACTGACTCCGCTCCAAGCGCTGAATTTGCTTGAGGAGTTACAGAGCGAGTTGAAAGAAAATAAGGACTAGGAACCAATGTGCGGGGGTGAGAGCAAGATGGGGCAGAGCTTGCGGAAG
Organism: uncultured Acidobacteriaceae bacterium; assembly: GCA_963841365.1. GTDB lineage: Bacteria > Acidobacteriota > Terriglobia > Terriglobales > Acidobacteriaceae > Telmatobacter. Next base: position 159,805 of record CAWJDG010000028.1, on the reverse strand, counting down.
GCGGCAGGAAGTCTGCTGGTCGTGGGCCTGGGCGGGTCCGAGTTGACGGACCTCGAGCGCGCGTGGCTGATGCTGGTGCGGCCTGGAGGCATAATTCTCTTCAAGCGCAACATCGTAGACCCCGCGCAGACGCGGGCGCTTCTGGATGAAGCGACTGGATTGGGTGCACCGCATGGGGCCCGTTTCGTAGATGTGGAGGGCGGAACGGTGAACCGGATCCGCGAGGCGCTGGCCGATTTGCCATCGGCACGTGCAGTGGCCGCTGTTGCGCGGAAGCTCCGCAAGCCGCAACTGGCGCGAGAGCACGGTGAGCTGATCGCGCGTGCCGTGAAAGCATTTGGATTCAATACAACACTGGCTCCGGTGTTGGATCTGGGGTTACCTGAAGCTGCCGAGGTGATGGGCTCGCGGACTGCGGGCGTTGACGCGGCGGAGGTGACGGGATACGCGCGGCCATTTTTTGCCGGCCTCGCGGCGCACGGAGTCGTTGGCTGCGGAAAGCACTTCCCTGGCCTCGGCGGTGGAATCAGCGACTCGCATTTCGTGACGCCCCAAATCAGGCGCAAGTGGCAGCGCTCTGGAACCAGGACCTGGTTCCCTATCGCGAGCTGCGCGAGGCGATGCCGATGGTTATGATTAATCACGCTGCGTATCCTGCCACGCCCGGCAAGAACCGGCCAGCGAGCGCTTCAGCGTTTTGGGTGACAACTGTGCTGCGTAAGCGCATCGGCTATCGCCACATCATTCTCTCTGATGATCTTGAGATGGGCGGCATTCTCAAGTTCCTTCCTGTTGAGGAAGCTGCGATCGCAGCCGTCAGCGCAGGCAGCGATTTGCTTCTAATTTGCCACAGCCCGGAACTCATCCTGCGTAGCTATGAAGCGATGATTGCCGAGGGCGAACGGTCGGCGGTATTCGGCAAGCTGCTACTCAAGCGGGCGCACGACGTGGAGCGCAAGCGGCAGCGGCTCTTTGCCAAGGACGCGGGGCGACCACTCGCGGCAAAGCAGGTGACTGAGCTAAGCAACCGGATGCTCCAATTTCGCGACCTGGTATCAGCAAGCGAGGCCGATACGATCGGTCCAAGGACTACGGCGCCTGCGGAGACGTCATGAGCGGAAAATCAATGGCCGTGGCCGGCGTGATGAGCGGCACCTCGGCAGACGGAATCGATGTTGCCGTGGTGCGCATTGCGCCTGGCAAGTTCCGCCCGACGCTGAGACTGTTGGTGCATGAGGGATTCGCATTTCAACCTGAACTGCGGAGGGCGGTGCTCACCGCCATGAATGCGCAGTTTACCTCCACCGCGGAATTGGCGCGGCTCAACTGGCGGCTTGGGATTGCGTATGCCGAAGCCGTGAAGGAAACTGCGCGGCGTCACAAGCTGCATCTCGACCTGATCGGATGCCATGGACAAACGCTCTACCATCAAGCGCGCGCGGAAACCTACGCCGGGCGGCGATTCGCGTGCACATGGCAGGCTGGTGAGGCGCAAGCAATCGCTGCCGCCCTTAGCGTGCCAGTCGTATCGAACTTCAGGCCCTCCGACATGCTTGCCGGCGGCCAGGGTGCGCCTCTGGTGCCGCTGCTCGATTACGTGCTCTTCGCGGATGCGAAACGCGGCCGTGTTCTCCAGAACATCGGCGGCATTGCGAATCTGACCGCGATCCCCGCGGCGGCCGCTCCGGATGCAGTGATTGCCTTTGATACCGGACCGGGCAATATGGTAATCGACTGGCTTGCACAACGGCTGTTCAACAAGCCGTTCGATCGCAATGGCGCATTGGCAGCGAAGGGCGCAGTGCTCGCGCCGGTGCTCAAGGAGGCATTGCGCAATCCTTTTTTCCGCCTCAAGCCGCCGCGAACTGCAGGACGCGAGCAATTTGGCCTCGAGTATGCGCGGCAATTCCTGAAGTCGTGCCGGCAACACGGCGAGAACCCGACCAATGCGCTGGCTACAGCAACGGCGCTCACGGCCGAGAGCATCGCGCGCAGTTATGTGCGTTATGTTGAGCCACGAATGAAAAGGGCCGCGGTCGACTTTATCGTTTCAGGCGGTGGTGCGCGCAACCGAATGCTCATGGCTATGCTTGCCTCGCGTCTCCAGCCGCTAGGTTGCGAACTTGCGGCGAGCGAAGAATTCGGAATGCCCGCTGCGGCCAAAGAAGCCACCGCATTCGCGCTGCTGGCCTGGCAGACATGGCATCGGTTGCCAGGCAACGTTCCTTCGGCCACCGGAGCCAGCCGAGGTGTAATCCTGGGGCAGGTGACGTATGCGTAGAGCGGCACCCGCAGTACTGTTCTAGCTCGCCGGCTACCTTGGGTGGCAACGCGATCCGTACACAAACGTAGTTCCTTTGCCTTCAGGGAACTATACCTTTTTGGAAACGGCGGAGTTCGCAAAAGACTGAATCGGGAAGGAAGATCATTGCGAGCGTTTTGGAGCGCAGTTCTTCTTTGCACGCCTCTGCTACCATAGGGTTGATTGCGGCTTTCGACGCCAAGCTGATTTCCCGCCATTTCAGGATCTGAGCGCAACGGCGGCCGAGGCCACCGAAAAAGGAGATTCTCTATGCCTCTTGTTTCTATGCGACAGCTCCTTGATGAGGCTGCCAAGGGCGGATACGGCGTCGGTGCATTCAACGTCAACGATATGGAGCAGATTCAGGCCATCATGATGGCGGCCCGGCAGACGAAGTCGCCGGTCATTGTCCAGGCCAGCCGCGGCGCGCGCGCCTTTGCCGAGGATCTCTACCTGTTCCGCCTTATCCAGGCCGCGGCCGAACTTAATCCCGACATTCCCATCGCCATGCACCAGGACCACGGCAACAGTTTTGATACCTGCAAAAGCGCCATCGGCCTTGGTTATACATCAGTCATGATGGACGGCTCGCTTAAAGAGGACGGCAAGACCCCGTCCACTTTCGAGGAAAATGTCGACGTGACCCGCCGTGTGGTCGACTACGCGCATGAGCGCGGTGTCACGGTTGAGGGCGAAATTGGTGTGCTGGGCGGTGTGGAAGACGGGCACGGCGCAGGCGGTTCGGGCCTGGAGCACATCACCGATCCCGATCAGGCAGTCGAGTTTGCCGAGCGCACCGGCGTGGATGCTCTGGCCATCGCCATCGGCACCAGCCACGGTGCATACAAATTCAATAAGAAGCCCGACGGCTCGGTGCTGAAGATGGACGTGCTGATCGCGATCCACAAGCGCCTGCCGCACACGCACCTGGTGATGCACGGCAGTTCTTCGGTTCCGAAGGAACTGCAGGATATCGTGAACGAGTACGGTGGCAAACTGAAGCCAACCTGGGGCGTCCCCATTGAAGAGATTCAGCTCGGCATCCGCAATGGCGTGCGCAAGATCAACGTCGACACTGACAATCGTCTTGCTATCACCGGCGCCATCCGAAAAGTATTTGCTGAAACGCCAGAGAAGTTCGATCCGCGCGATTACATGAAGCCAGCACGCGAGGCTATGGCCAAAGTTGTCGCCGAGCGCATGACCGAATTCGGCCAGGCCGGACACGCCGGCGACTACGCGCCGATTCCGATTGGCGAGATGGCTAAAGGCTACCAGTCTGGAGCCCTCGACCCGCGGCCGTCGCTGGCTGCCCGGTAGCCTGAAAACGCAAGTCGCTCGAAAACAAATGCGCCACTCTGTAACAGGGTGGCGCATTCTTGTTTGTTCCCGAATTGATTCAGGTCTTTCAGCAATCGACTTCAAACTTCAAAATCGATGTCGGTGCTTTCTTGCTCGTTCTCTTTGCAATGGCCGGGAAATCCCGTCACCTTGATCTCGCGCGGCAAAGTCACGGTCCGTTCCACTTCTTCCTTTGCCTTCATTGCCTGCATCACTCCGTAGGTCATGGCGATTTCGTCGATCTTGTCGCCGTAGTGCTTGCGAAGCAGCGCAAGTTCTTTTCGCAGTTCCGCGCGGCGTTCCGGAGCTTCGCTGTCAGACGCTTCCCATCTAGCCGTCAGGATGATTGAAAACCGCAATACGGCGAGCTCTTCGGTGTCATAGGCAAGGAGCGCTTCGCGCGATTCGCGTACGTAGCGTGAAGCCGGGTTGAGCGATGCTGGATCAAGTGCCGCATGAAGAAGTTGCGTGGACACTGCAGTCCTCCCTCCGGGGTTTTCCCACGGGGTCGATCAATACAGATCAGGCGGAAGAAGAACGGCATCAATTGCACCGGCGCGGAACCGGAAGAATGCACTTCCCACTGAATTGTCCACTAGTTTGATGCTGGATTGGGCCGGGCGCTGTGAGCAATATCACTCATGACGGATTGCGGAATCCGGCGATGAACGGAGGCTTCACGGTGGACGCCTATCCAGCAGAATGTGAAGAAGATAAGTAAAATTCTTCACTGGAGCAGGCCCCGGCAGATTCTTGCGAACTCGGCTCACTAACTCGCAAACGCTCTCACCGGGAGGCTTGCCGGTGCGTTTTCATTGCTGCTCTTGATCAACAGCCAATAATGGAACCCGTCCACAATGGCCATCAATGCGGCCTGGTTCAAGTCGCTGCTCACGCCCGCGGTGATCCAGGGTTCGTGGCCGTCGGCGATAAAGCTCACAGTCACGCGCACGTGCGCGGCAGAGTCATGGGCTCTCACGTCAAGCGCGGCCACCGTGAACGTTCCCAGGCGCATCTGTGCGAGCGCCGGGTACCACTTGTCGAGCTCGTGGCGCATGGCCTTGGTCAACGCGTCCACCGGGCCCGCGCCTTCCGCGCGCGTCGTCGCCACAGTTGCTTCGCCGATGAGCAGCGTCATGAAAGCTTGCACAAAGCGCCCGCCAATCTCGTCGGACTCATCAAAAACTCGCCAGCTCTTCACCGTAAACCAGTTGCGCAACGTTCCCAGCGTCCTCATGCAGGCGAGCCGGAACGAGACCTCACTCGCGGTAAAGCCACCGCCCTCAACCATCGCCTGGTTGGCATCCACCAGGGCCTGCGCCTGTGTAGAGTTGAGCGGCACACCGAGCGACTCAGAAAGCAGAATGATGTTCGCCTTACCCGACTGCGCGTTCACTCCGATGGTGGGGCTGGCGCCAACCAGCGCGGGGTCGCACCACAGATACGCGCCCGGGTTCTTGCGCTCACTCGATCCGTGCATGCCCGCCCACGTGCCGAATGCGCCGGGGCCGACGATCGGCGCGCCATGCGGAGCCTCAAGTCCGAAGGCCGCATACGCTGAGTGCGCAAGGCCAGTCAGCCCGGTTAGCGCCTCCGCGGGAACAAATTCGGCTTCCCCGCGCAACTGCATTGCGCCCACCACTGTGGTCAGGTTCACGTTGCCGCAGCGTTCGCCGGTCCCAATCAGAGTCCCCTGCACGTGCATCGCGCCTGCCAGGATTGCGGCGCGCGTGTTGGCAACGCCGAGGCCACGATCGGTATGGCCGTGAAATCCAAAATGTGCATGCGGGAATTCCCGCGTAAGCCCGGCCATCACCTGCGACACCTCTTCAGGGCTTGCCCCGCCGTTGGTGTCACACACCACGATGCGGCTCACGTTCTGGCGAGCGCACTGTTCGACTAGCCGGTGAAAATGATCGAGGCTGCGCTTTGTGAAGTCATCATTGCACGGATTGCCGCTTTCACAACGGCCGCACTTCGCGTCCATTGCGTGCTCGAGATCGATGAGAACTTCAAGGCCGTTGTCCCGAAGATATTCGACGGTTTCCCACGTCATTCGCAGATTCTCTTCCGCGGTAACACCAAGCGATCGCTCCACGTCAAGCAATCTCGATTTGACTACAATCACGGCTACAGGGATGCGGCGCTTGTGGCGCACGATGAACTGTACGTCGGGCCATTCTTCAACCTTTGCGCCGCGGCCGCGCGTGCGTCCGAACAGAGCCAGCTTCATCGCGCCCGTATCGACTGAAGCCAGCGCGCTGGTCAGGTCGCTAACGAACTGGTTGGCGCCGGCAAACCCGATCTCGGCGTATCGCACACCAAACGCTGCCATGCGCTGCAACAGAAGCACGGCGTTGGGCACCGAGATTTCGAGGTCGGGCTGCTGCAGCCCGTCGCGCAGGCTGGTGTCGAACAGCTCGATTTTTCTCGCTCTGTTTTCCGTCATCTTCTTGCGCTCATTCGGGGCATCATCGCGTAAAAACGCAGTTCGACACAACGCTTTCTGTTGTTTCATCATATCCCGGCCGGAGCTTGATAACCCGCCCAATCCGCGTGATTAAAGAATCTGCAATTGCTCCCTGGTTCCCTTTGTCCCTCGTTGCCTGTCTCTCTCACAATGCCGGCGCTGTAGAAGGCTCGCGCGGCGGAGGCGCGAATGCGCCAGTCTCCTGATCCTTGTATTGCAGCTGGTAGAGCTTCCAGTAAAGTCCGCGCTGCGCCAACAGTTCCTGATGCGTACCCATCTCACGCAACTGGCCCTTATGCATCACGAGGATGGTGTCCGCCCGCTGCACAGTTGAGAGGCGATGCGCAATCAGCACGCTGGTGCGACCTTCCACCATGCGTTCCAGCGCGCCGCGGATGCGTAGTTCGGTGTCGGTGTCGACGCTTGATGTGGCTTCATCCAGAATCAGGATGTGCGGATTAAAGGCCAGTGCCCGTGCGAAGTTGATCAGTTGCTTCTGGCCCGTAGAAAGCGAGCTTCCGCGTTCACGCACAACCTCGTCGAAGCCGCGCGGCAGGCTCTCGATAAAGTCCAGTACGTTCACGTCGCGCGCCGCACGGCGCATGGACTGATCGCTAATGCGGTCGTTGCCGAAGCGAATGTTTTCGCCGATCGTGCCCGAAAACAGGAACGGATCCTGCAAGACCACCGCAAAGTGCTGGCGGAGCGCGGTCAGATCGTGCTCGCGAAGGTCAACACCGTCCAGCAGAATGTGCCCTGCGGTGACGTCGTAGAAGCGCATCATCAGGCTGGTCAGCGTAGTTTTTCCGGCGCCAGTATGGCCAACAATAGCCACCGTCTGCCCAGGTTCGATCGAAAACGAAACATCTTTAAGAATCCACTCAATGCTATCCAACTTGGCCAACTCCGCGCCGTCTGCTGCGGCCCGCGCGGCCATTGCCACAGCAGCTTGCTCCGAGCTGCTCAACTTCTGATAGGTGAACCAGACGTGTTTGAACTCGATGCGGTTGGAGCCGTCGCCCGCCACAGGCCGCGCCGGGCTCACGATCTCCGGCGCCGAATCCATCAACTTGAAGATGCGCTCGCAAGCGGCCATCGCAGCCTGCAGGATGTTGTATTTGTCGCTAAGATCCTGGATGGGCCGCCAGAATCGCAGCGAGAACTGCGTGAACATAATGAGCACGCCGATGGTAACCGTAGGCGGCAAGTGAAGCACGCCAAATCCGCCCCGCCATACCACCAGCGCAATGGCCACCGATGAGAGAAAATCGACTGCCGGATAGTAGAGCGCATAAGCAAAGATCGTGTCGATAAACGCAATCATGTGCTGCCGGTTTACGGCTTCGAAGTCCTTGTAGGCGCGCTCCTCGCGGTTGAAGAGCTGTACCACGCTCATGCCCGAAATATGTTCCTGCGTAAAGCTGTTGATGCGAGCGATCGCGGTACGCACCCTGCGGTAGCTCTCGCGAACATGATCGCGGAAGACGCGCGTAACAATGAGAATGAGCGGCAGGACGGCAAAGGCCAGCAGCGCCAGCCACCAACTGATGGCGATCATGACCGCGGCCATGATCGTGAGCATAAAGAAATCGTTCACGATAGCCAGGACACCATCGGTAAACATGTCGTTGATGGCGTCCACATCGGAAGTCAGCCGCGTCACCAGTCGTCCGACAGGATGAACGTCGAAGAAACCCACATGCATGCGCTGCATATGGCGGAAGATATCGCGGCGCAGGTCAAACATGATCTTCTGGCCGGTCCACTGCATCAGGTAAACCTGGACGAACTGAAGCGCGTAGGCCGAGACCAGCATGACCAGGTAAATCAAGGCAAGCCGGCTAACACCTTGAACGGGCGCAGTCGGCAGAAGCCGGGCCAGAGGACTGTTGTTGGCCACCCAGTGGGCCACGGCATTAGAGGGATCATTTTCTCCGGCCGCCGGTGAAAGATAACGATCGACAGCGACCATCACGAGAATGGGTCCGGAAACATCGCAAAGCGATTTAAGCGAAACCGCGAGCGAGGAGATGCCTGCCTGCAGCCAGTAAGGGTGCACGTAACGGCCAAGGCGCCGCATCAACCGCGCATCGTATACCTTGCCGACCACTTCGTCGTCGGGCTTGCGCCGGTTCTCCTGGGAGCCGGGTTGACCGGCTTGTTTATCCGCTTTGTCCGCCATTGGATGGGGTGGGGTGCGCTTCCATATCCATTGTACGGGCACAGATGCTTTCCGGCCCGTCCCGGATTCACCTTGAGCGCCGGGCACGGTCTGTGTATGGTAACGATAAGGAGCGAACACCATGCTCAGGAGAGAGTTCCTTCGCCGATCCGCTCAAGCCGTTGGCGCCGCCTGGCTCTCAAAGGCTGCCACCGCAAATGCCGCATGGCTCCATCTTGATCCATTGCCGCACAAGTTCAATGCCGGAGACCAGATCGTTCTTGGCCGTACCGGCATCCGCACCAGCCGCCTGGCCATGGGATCGGGAACCCTTGGCGGCGGAGGCGCATCAGAGCAGACCCGAATCGGCAAGCTCGACTTCGTTAATTTGTTACTCAACGGCTACCATGAAAACGGCTTGCGCTTCTTTGACACTGCCGACTCTTACGGCAGCCATCCCGATGTCGCCGCCGCGCTCAAGCAACTGCCGCGCGACCAGGTTACAGTGATGACCAAGAGCGACAACCGAAGTCCCGCAAGCATGCGCGCCGACCTTGACCGCTTCAGGAAGGAACTCGGCGTCGACATGATCGATATTGTGCTCATCCATTGCGTCACTGAGGCCGACTGGACGACGCGCTATCGCGGCATTATGGATGTGCTATCAGATGCCAAGCAAAAGGGCGTGATCCGCGCCCACGGCTGCTCCTGCCACACCATTCAGGCGCTGCGTGCTGCGGCTGCTTCCAATTGGGTCGATGTGGACCTGGCGCGCCTCAATCCCATTGGTTCGTACATGGACGGCGATCCAAGCACGGTGATTCCTGTCATCAAGCAGATGAGAGAACAAGGCATAGGGATCATCGGCATGAAGATTCTCGGCCAGGGGGACCTGCGCGAACGGCCCGGCGAAGCGGTGCGCTATGCGCTGGGAACGGGTGTGCTGGATGCGTTTACGATAGGCGCGGAATCGATCAAGGAACAGAACCAGCTCGCTCAATTGATCGCCGCGGCGTAGGGCGGAATTCACTCAAAAGCAGGGACTCGCGAGCGCGAAGAATCGGAAACGCTCATCATCCGGGATCGATGCCCGCGCGCAAGATTCTGTCCGCCGTCCAACTGCGAGAAGGCTGCGGCTTACGAGTGGGACTCCTCTTTCGGAGCCGGCTTCGCTGCTGGCTTCGGCTTCGGCGTGGGGCGCGAAACGCCCATGCTCAGGAGTGCATAGCCAAATCCTTTTTTCAGCAGGTCAAGCACGCTCATCGTTTCGCTCTCCTTCCCTTCTTCACGGGCGACCCAGCCAGTCATCGCAAATACCCAATCACTTGTGTGGAGCTGCCGGCGTCTTTTGTGCTGGTACTGCCTGCGCCGCGGGTGGCGCCTGATCGCCCCGCACAACCTGTACCGCTTCCGGTGGAAGCGGCTTATCTGCATTCGCTAGCAGCAGGGTTACCTGCCAGAGTTGCGTCGTCGAAAGCACATCGTTAAAGGCCGGCATGCCCGTGAGACGGATTCCGTTGGCCACCTTCCAGTAGGTCTCGCCGGGCGGGTCGTCGCTCACACCCACTACTGCGCTGTTGCGGTGTCTTTCCCACAATTGCGGCGCCCTGGGGTACATGTGAGCGGCAAAACTCGAAGGCTTGCCGTGAAACCCATGACAGGCAGCGCACTGGTCGCGGTAAACTTCCGCGCCGGCAACAAAATTATTCTCATTCGCCTGGATGAGGGGCGCCTCGGGCATCTCGCGGTCAATCCGCGCGTTGAGCGGAATGTGCGTCAGTGAACGTTCCATGGGAAGTGGCGAATCAGCAACTGCTACCGGTGGATGTCCCCAGCGAAACCACCCCAGTACCGCCAGTGGCGCCAACACCAGGCCCAAAATCACTCCGAATACGATCCGTCCCATTCGTCTTCTAACCTCCGTTTCCATTCATCGTAGAGTATTCTGCCGGTTGCGAGATAGCGAACCCAGAACACACGACTGGCGGCGCAGAATCAACGGCACCCATCAGATCCCATTGCGAGCCAACCCGAACATTTGATCCGCCAATTCACAATGCCGGTTCGCCTCGCAGTGCGTCCAATCTATGCGAGTCAGTTCAAAGGCTACGGCACAAGGTTCCCCCAAGGTGGTTTAATACCAAATGGGGGGAGCACTGCGTCCAGTCCGCCGCAAAACCAAGGTCTGCAAAATGGACCCTTGCTTGTTGAGATGGCCGGCGGATGTGCTTCCGTACTCCCGTGGAGGAATCCCGATACCGATGCAATCTTTTCGCCGTCTCGCCCTTTTGCTGGCGTTCGCATTGCCGGCCATGCCAGCCGCATTCGCACAAAGCTCAGGCAATTCATCGAACACGACCCCGGAGCCGAGCCAATCCGGAGATCAGACAAGCTCCAGCCAGCAATCCCCTACAGAAACCCAGGGGCAAATCAACGTCCAGGCACGCATCCGCCAGCGCCGCGAACAGCGCCGCGCCACGGCCATTCATGACGCCTACGACCACAGATGGGAGACCTACCTGGACGGGGGCTACCTGCGTTTCACGCCCGGTCCCTCGCTGCAGCGCACCACTTTTTACGCATGGGAAACGGGCCTGACCCGCTTCTCCAGCGAGCGGCTGGGTTACACGCTCGACGGCCGCGGTTACACCGGAATCGCCTATGTCGGCATCACTCCGTCGAGCCAGGGCGCTTTCACTCGGCCGCAGATCAGCATGTACAACCTGCTCTTCGGCCCGGTCTACCGCTTCTACCTGCAACCCAAGTACTCCGTTTCAGGACGTGTTATGGGCGGCTGGGCCTACGGCAACTTCACCGGCGACACCAATGGCGAGGGTTCCCTCTGTGCCACTCCCGGCAACTGCCTCCTCTATCCGACGGGCAGTACCTTTGCCGCCACTGCCAGCGTCATCGGCGAATACAACCTCACCCCGAGCGTTGCCTTCAAACTCGCGCCGGAGTATTTCGCCACCGGTTTCGGCTCCACCGTACAGGGCGCCTTCGGCTTTACGGGCGGAGTCGTCTACCGCTTCGGAAAGCAGTAAACGAACGGCGCCGCGAATCCGCACCGCCGGTCTCCAGACTTGTAGCGCCGGTCTCCTGACCGGCTGTAGCGGGGGTCTCCAGACCCCCGCCCACGCGTGCCGCAGGTATGCTGCGACTCCCCAGCCTGCCGAATCACCGCCTCGTTGCCGCCCCATCCCATATAATTGCTCCCGCCATGAAAAACACCATTTCGCGTCGCAGCTTTTTGCAGTCGTCCTCACTTGCCGCAGCCTCCGCCGCTCTTGTCAGCGCCGCACCCGCACAGGCTGAAGCCATTCCCGCCTCGGGAAAGCCCTCGCCCGTCAAGCTCGGCCTCGCCAGCTACACCTTCCGCAACTTTACGCGGGCGCAACTGCTCGGCTTCATGAAGCAGCTCAACCTCACGGACCTGAACTGCAAGGACGTGAAGGACCATCTGCCCATGGATCCGGCGCTCGAGGCCGCTGCGCTGGCCGATTACGCCGCCGCCGGCATCAAGCTCCACGCCGCGGGCACCATCTCTTTTCCCAAAGACGACGATGATGACATTCGCGCCAAGTTCGAGTACTGCAAGCGCGCGGGCATCAACGTCATCGTGGCCGGCGATCCCGCTCCCACCACGCTGCCGCGCATTGAGAAGTTCGTGAGCGAGTACGATATCCGCCTCGCCATCCACAACCACGGTCCCGAGGACAAGATCTACCACTCCCCGTTCGATGTGCTGAAGATCGTCAAGCGATATGGACCCGCGCATCGGCTGCTGCATCGACATTGGCCACGCGGCGCGTGCCGGAGCCAACGTGCCGCAGGCCATCCACGCCGTGGGCCCGCGCCTCTTCAACATGCACGTCCAAGGACCTGACCGATTTCTCGAGCAAGGAGAGCCAGGTTCGCTGTGGGCGAAGGCATCATGCCCTTCCGCGAGATTTTTGAGTCGCTGATCAAGATTAATTACCAGGGCTTCGTCGATCTCGAATACGAAATCCATGGCGACGACCCCATGCCAGGCGTGATCGAGAGCTTCGCGTTTATGCGCGGTGTACTGCGCGGGATGGGGTATCTGACGCACGCGTAAGGGCAAATCTCAGACTTCAGCTCTCAACTCGTTGGTGAACGGCCCCGGCCGTGATTCCCTTGGTCGCTGCTTTACTGCAGGATGGGTATCCCCGCAATCCTTTGCTGCCACTCGGCCGGGCCAGTCAGGTGCACGCTGGTGCCCTTTGTATCGACGGCCACCGTCACGGGCATGTCCTTCACTTCGAATTCGTAAATGGCTTCCATGCCGAGATCTTCGAAGGCGATAGGTCTCGAAGCGCGGATCGCCTTCGAAACCAAGTAGGCAGCGCCGCCCACAGCCATCAGGTAGACCGCGCCAAATTCTCTGATCGCCTCGATTGCCTCCGGGCCGCGCTCGGCCTTGCCCACCATGCCCAGCAATCCCGTTTCGGCCAGCATCTGCCGCGTGAATTTGTCCATGCGCGTGGCCGTCGTGGGACCGGCGGGACCGACGACTTCGCCGCGCACCGGGTCCACCGGCCCTACGTAGTAGATGAATCGGTTGTGAAAGTCCACCGGCAATTTTTCGCCGCGGTTGAGGATGTCGCTCATGCGCTTGTGCGCTGCGTCGCGACCGGTCAGCAGCTTACCCGAAAGCAAAAGCACTTCGCCCGGTTTCCATGTGGCCGCTTCCGCGCGGGTCACCGTGTCCAGATTCACGCGCCGCGCTCCGGAGACGTCGTACGTCAGCTTCGGCCAGTCATTGAGGGAGGGCGGATCGAGAAATACCGGTCCCGACCCGTCCAGCACAATGTGCGCGTGCCGAGTCGCTGCGCAGTTGGGAATCATCGCCACGGGCAAATTGGCCGCGTGCGCTGGTGTGTCCAGCACCTTCACGTCGAGCACAGTTGTCAGCCCGCCCAATCCCTGCGCGCCGATGCCCAGCCGGTTCACCTTGTCGTAGAGTTCCACGCGGAGTTTCTCGGCGGTCGTCTTTGGGCCGCGAGCGATCAGGTCCTGAATGTCGATCGGGTCCATGAGCGACTCCTTCGCCAGCAGCATCGCCTTCTCCGCCGTGCCGCCGATGCCGATCCCCAGCATCCCCGGCGGGCACCAGCCGGCGCCCATGGTCGGCACCGTCTTCAGCACCCAATCGACCACCGAATCGTTGGGGTTGAGCATGACGAACTTCGACTTCGCCTCTGAGCCTCCGCCCTTGGCCGCAACGGTGACCTCGACTGTCGAGCTCCGCACGACCTCGACAGAAACAGCAGCCGGTGTGTTGTCTTTGGTATTGGTGCGCTTGCCTGCGGGGTCGGCCTGCAAGCTGGCGCGCAGCTTGTTGTCGGGATCGAGATACGCGCGCCGCACGCCTTCGTCCACCATCTCCTGCAGGTCCATCGGCTGCTCTCTGGGGCCTGGCTCGAAGCGCACATCCATGCCAAGCTTCACGAATGCGTTCACGATGCCCGTGTCCTGGCAGATCGGCCGGTGTCCCTCGGCGCACATGCGGCTGTTGATGAGAATCTGCGCCATGGCATCGCGCGCCGCCGGTGCCTGCTCCCGCTCGTAGGCTTTCGCCAAGCTCGTGATGTAATCCACTGGGTGGTAGTAGCTGATGTACTGCAATGCGCCCGCAACGCTCGCGATGAAATCTTCCTGCCGGATGACAGTCATGCCCAACTCCTCAACATGCTCAACCCTCTAGGGTAACGTGGCAGCGCGCACAGTTTCACAGGAGGGGCCCCTCCCGTTTTGAGGTCAAGTGCTTTCCCTTCTCAATCACTTGTAGCCCTGATCATTTGCGCCAGCCCGCTGATTGCACAGGGGTTATTTCGCAGGATACGGCCCCTAAAGGACTTCCGGGGCCCGTTCGCCCATTTTTCGGTTCCGGTGCTGTTTTCACGCGGGAACCGCCTTCCCGGAGAAGTGTCTTCCGCTGGGAAGACGGCCCGATAAACGCTTGTGAAATGATTGTGCGCCGCACTGGCGAAATTAACTGCAAAATGGCGCGAGGTTTTTGGCATTTGTTTTCAGCGGGCTACGGAAGTCTTCTGAGGAGAGGGCTCGAATGTTGAGCAGGATGATGGGGTGAGCGGGGTCAGCGAGGCTAGCGGCGTTGGCGTAGCCCGCGGGGTTAGCGGAGCCCTGGGGGACGGCGCAGAGCGGCGCTGGCGGGGCGCACAGAGTTGCAGCTGCTGTCATTCAGCGGCCTCATCACAAAAACGCGCCCAACCCGACAGCGAATCAATCCCAGAGTGAAATACGCCGGCCCTTCTGCGTCAGAAGCAAATTCGCTCAGCAGATGCGCGTCGCAGCGGCGCGGGAAGCGCCTTCCCAGCGAGAACACTCAGCAAATGTGTCTGAGAGAACCCCCTGCATTCTGCCGCACTTGGGTGCCGCGCTCTCAGCCCGCGACGTTGGCGCGAGTTTCGAGTGGGGTGCTCAGCTGCTGGCGCAGACTGCCAGCAAGATCGGCCACCATGCGCAGCCTGTCGGCCACCGGCCCGGGAATTTCGTTGCCGCTGAGCGCCAGTTGCGACTGCAAGAGCAGGCCGGCGACGGTGGTCTTCAACTCGGCTTCGATCGCCGCCGCAGCCGCTCTGCGCGCCACTGTCTGCTCCCGCTCGCGGCGATGCAGCGCGGCGCGAATCTCGCGGATGAGCCGCGCCGCTCCCGAGACGGCAAAGTTGACCTGGAGCGGAATCGCCAGGCCCGCATGCTCGCAGATCTTTTCCGCGGCGGCAGGATCGCACTCGGCAAGGGTTTCGTCCACCACTACGGCCAAGAACTCCTTCCGGCGCAATGCGGCCAGCGCCTCCTTTCGGCCCTGCGCCACTTCCACGTCCATAGCCAACTGCGTGCCAACCAAGGCAGCGCAGTTGTCGCGCCCCTCAATTCCGGTCACCATCAGAATATTCATTTGAATCTCCCGACCTCAAAGCCTGTTGTCAGTTGTCAGTGTTCGGTGGTCAGTGAACATTGGACCGGGCGCAGCTCGCCAACCACGATCCGCGGCGGGGGTTCGATCCAGGGTTTTCTGTTCCCTGTTCCCTGATCGCTGTTTTTCACTCTTCGTTCAGCGGGCCGGCGATGCCGTACTCCTTCAGCTTGCGGTAGAGCGTAGTTTTGCCGATGCCCAGAAGCTTCGCCGCCTGCAGCTTGTCGCCGTTCAGGGTGCGGATGGCGCCGAGGATCGCCTCGCGCTCCAGTTCGGCCAGCGTCTTCACCTCGGATGTCGCCTGGCTCGCCGGCATCTTCACCTGACGGCTGCAGCGGCGCGCCGCTCCTCCAGGCCCCTCTGTTGCAACTGCGTGGGCAGATCGCCCAGTTGCAGCACCGGCCCCGAGGACAGCGCGCAGGCTCGCTCGATCGAGTTTTCCAGCTCCCGCACGTTGCCCGGCCAGTCGTGGCGCATCATGGTGCGCAAGGCCTCGTCGCTCAGCGTGAACTTGCGGCCATGCTCGCGGCTGATGCGGTCGAGAAAGTGCGCGGCCAGCAGCGGAATGTCCTCGCGGCGGTCGCGCAGCGACGGCAGCCGCAGGTTGACCACGTTCAGCCGGTAAAACAGGTCCTTGCGGAAGCTTCCCTTCTCGACCATCGCGGCCAGATCGCGATTGGTGGCGGCCACGATGCGCGCCTTGATGGGCACGCGATGGGTGGCTCCGACCGGCCGCACCTCTTTCTCCTGCAGCGCGCGCAGCAGCTTGGCCTGCAGATCGAGCGAGAGCTCGCCGATCTCGTCGAGAAAGACCGTTCCGCCCTCGGCCGAGACCAGCAATCCGTCCTTGGAGCGGTTGGCCCCGGTGAAGGCGCCCTTGACGTAGCCGAAGAGCTCGCTCTCGATGAGCGTGGGCACCAGCGAGCCGCAGTCGACGGGCAGAAACGGCTTCTGCGCGTTGGGGCCGTAGGCGTGGATGGTCCGCGCCACCAGCTCCTTGCCCGTGCCGCTCTCGCCCAGGATCAGCACCGGGTGCGTGCTCTGGGCGACCTTGGAGAGAATGCGGTAGATCTTCTCCATCTCCGGCGAGCGGCCGATCATCGCGCCCAGCCCCTCGGAGAGCCGCAGCCGCTCCCGCAACTGGCGGGTCGCGGTGTCGGTCATGTGGCTTTGCGCGGCGCGGTCGAGCACCGTCGAAAGCTCGTCCATGGCGAAGGGCTTGGTCAGGTAGTCCGAGGCGCCGCAGCGCATGGCCTCGACGGCCGCGTTCACCGAGCCCGTGGCGGTCATGGCGATCACCGAGGTATCGGGATAGAGCAGCTTGACCTCGGAGACCAGCTCCAGGCCCTGGTTCGACCCCGCGGGCAGGTTCACCAGCAGGATGTCGGCGGTGTGGCCGCGCAGCAGGCTCCGCGCCTGGCCCAGGTCGCCCGTGCTCTCCACCGCGTAGCCCAGGCTGGCGGCGATCTCCGCGCAGGCCGAGCGCACCGCCGCGTCCGCGTCCACCACCAGCAGGTGCAGCGCGCACCGCCGGTTCGGCGATTTGTGGAATGAACTCCATCGCCCGTGTGTTGAAGACTGTATCCAGCATTGTATTCGCCTCGTGCATTCATAGTTAACAGGGGACAGTGATCAGCGGTCAGTGATTGAAAACTGCGCCTGATGCTGTTGGTATTCCTCCGTTCGCTAGTCGGCCTAGTCACTGGTCCCGTATTACCCAATTGCTGAAGCCTGATGACTACAAGCTTGCTTGTCGCACCGGCAGCTCGATCTCGAAGCGCGCACCGCCCTGCTCGCGGTTGGATGCCGAGATGCGCCCGCCCGCAGCCTCCACGATGGAGCGGGAGATGGCAAGGCCCAGTCCGCGATGACTGAGCGGCCAGCCGTTGCCGGGCTCGCTCTTCGCGCGCGTGGTATATCCCGGCTTGAAGATCTTCTCCAGCGCATCCTCGGGGATTCCCGCGCCCGTTGTCCTCGATCGCCAGCGCAAGGCAGGCCGCCGCGCCGCTGCCGGCGGGGCGCTCGCTCAGGCAGATGTGGATGCGCCCGTCTGCCGGGCATCGCCTCCGTGCATTCTTGACCACGTTCACCAAAATCCGGGTCAGGTCTTCGCCCGTCAGCCGCACCGGCCGCGCGCCGCCGTCGGCATCCATGGTGAGCCCGATCGATGGGCCGGCCAGCGCCGAGAGCAGATTGCGGTTGCGCCAGCAGCTCGGCAGCGAGGTTGGCGACCGGGAATGCGGGCAGAAGATCCCAGCGGCGGTTCCGGTCGGCATTCTTCTCGGATGCCGGCTTGGGGACCGCACGATTGTTCCCCTCGGGACTCCGGCTCCGTGTTAGCAGGGGCCATCTTCCTGTTCGTGCCGGGATCGCCCGCGTTCGCCGCTGCACGCTCGCGGCGCTCGACCGTGCGCCGAAAATCGCTCCTCTTTGACCCAAGGTCGTTGGCCGCAGGGTCAGCCTGGGCGTCGAGCGCCACCAGCTTCTCTACCAGTCGGCGGCTGGCCGCGGCCAACAGCCGCAACTCGCGCCCGTAGTGAACGAATGGAGCTGCCAGAACTCCCGGCTCCTCCAGCAGATCGCAGTAAAGCCCGAGCGCCGTCACCATATTCCGGGCATCGTGGGCAACTTCCGCAAGGCTCTCGCTCGGGCTGCGCAGCGTCGCCAGGGTCTCCACGACCTGTTCAACCCGCCTGCGCTCTGCGCCATCCCTGTTCGGCGCCGCCCCATCCCGGGTGTGCGCCAACCGGTCTATTGCTGTCATTGTCTCTTCGATCTGCTGCATAAGCAGTTTCCTTTCGTGAGTGAATGGGCAGTGGACAGTGTCAGCGGCTCCTGTGTCCTTTTCCGCTGTTCCCGTTGCCTGATTCCGTTGCCTCGGTTCGCCCGCCCAGGTTCCCGTTTCTGCCTTCGACCCTGGGTTTTGTCCTGTATTCATACACGTTGCGTGCCAAACCAGAACAGTTTGTCTAAGTGCCTGATAAGGGAAGGGATCGATGGCCCAGGCAGGAACTTGCAAGCCGCCGCCTTCACGAAGGCTGTTCCAATATGGGACCGGCCATTCCGATGAGGGGTCGGTAACTCCAATTTTTTCAGCAGCTTATTCTTCTATTCCTGTTCCGGTAGGGACGCGACCCTATTTTCCCAACTTGGAACCGCTGCTCCGGTGTAGCACCGCACCGGGCCGCGCTCTCTTACAATCGCCTTATGCACGCATCCGCATCCGCGCCGACATCCGGCATTTCCTTTCGTCCGGGTGGCAGAAGCAGCGCCCAACTGCGCCCGCTCACTCTCACTCCCGGCTTCGTTCAGACCGCCGAGGGCTCCGTTCTTGTCTCCCTCGGCAATACCCGCGTCCTCACATGCGCCACCATCGAGCAGGGGGTTCCGGGCTGGCTTCGCAACACGGGCCGCGGCTGGGTGACGGCCGAGTACGCAATGTTGCCCCGCTCTACCGTGACCAGGACCCCGCGCGAAAGCGAACGCGGCAAGATCGGCGGGCGCACGCACGAGATTCAGCGTCTCATCGGCCGCAGCCTGCGCTCTGTTGTCGATATGCAAGCGCTGGGCGAGCGCACGGTGATCCTCGATTGCGACGTGATACAGGCCGACGGCGGCACGCGCACTGCGGCCATCACAGGCGCGGCCGTTGCTCTGGCTTTCGCACTCGATGCCCTCGTCAAGGCGGGAACCCTGAAACGGTCGCCGCTCAAGCAGCTGGTGGCAGCGACGTCGGTTGGCGTGTCGGGCGGGGAGGCGCTTCTCGACCTTTGTTACGAAGAGGACGCACAGGCCGAGGTGGACATGAATGTGGTGATGACCGCCGATGGGGGCCTGGTGGAAACGCAAGCGACTGCCGAGAAGAACAGTTTTTCGCGGGCGCAGTTGAACTCGCTGCTCGATCTTGCGGAGGCGGGCCTCAAGGAAATCTTTGCCGCGCAACGGGCAGTGCTGGCAATCTGACGACGAACCTGAAAGTTTCATGAACGCGAACCAAGAAACGCTGCATCGATTCGCCGCTCAGGAGAATCTATTTTCCAAAGCGGCGACTGCTTCAAATCTGTGCCGCCGAAGGGATCACTCCGATGCCAACCAGGAAAGCCTCTGCTGCCGTCGATCGCGACGCCTCTTTGCGGGAACATTTGATCAGCCTGCTGAATGGCGGAAACGCGCACGCCGATTTCGAAACCGCCATCAAAAACATCCCTATCGCCTTGCGCGGGAAACGCCCTAAAGGCGCCGAGCACTCGCCGTGGCAGGTGCTGGAGCACCTGCGCATCGCGCAATGGGACATTCTGGAATTTTCCCGCGATGCGAATCACAAATCGCCGGACTGGCCCGGCGGCTACTGGCCAACCAAGCCCGCTCCCCCGGATGAGAAGGCATGGGACAAATCGGTGCGTGCGTTTCGCAAGGACCTGAAAGCGATGTGCGACCTCGTCGCCGCGGAGTCCACAAATCTCCACGCACCCATCTCGCACGGCGAGGGGCAGACCGTTCTGCGCGAGGCGCTGCTTGTGGCCGACCACAATGCCTACCATCTGGGTCAACTGGTTCTGTTGCGCCGCCTGCTTGGCGCGTGGAATTGAAATAGGGATCAGGGATCAGGTTTCGGCAGGTCGCTTTCCGCTATTCCCTATTCACTATTCCCTGCTGCCTGCCTATCTCACCGCAGCGCCGCTGCCAGCAGCAGTGTGAGCGCGAGGCCGGCCACCGAGAGAACCGTCTCCAAAACGGACCACGTGGCCAATGTCGTTTTCACATCGATGTTGAAGAGCGAACCCACCAGCCAGAAGCCCGAGTCGTTTACGTGCGAGAGCAGCAGCGATCCTGAGCCGGTTGCCAGCACCAGCATCTCCGGGCGCACGCCCATGGTTCCCGCGAGCGGCGCCAGAATACCCGAAGCAACCGCCATTGCCACGGTTGCCGACCCCATCGAGACGCGCACCGTCGCTGCCAGAGCCCACGCCAGCAGCAGTGGCGGCATGTGCGCGCCCATGGCCAACGTCACGGCCGCTTGCGCGGCACCTGAAGCGCGCAAAACTCCGCTCAATCCGCCCGCCGCGGCCAGAATGACGAGCGGGCTCGCGATGGGCGCAAACGAATCAACTGCGAGCTGCCTCAAGCCGCCGCGAACGCGATAGGCGCGCTCCTGCACCCTGCCGCCCAGAATGGCAAGGGCCACCAGCACGGCGATCACCATCGCCACGTCGGGAGAACCGGCCAGATGCAGAAGCTCATTTGCCACGCTTCCGTGAGCTGTTAATGCATCGGCCCAGCCTCCGGCAAGGATCAGCGCGACCGGGAGCAGAATTGCTACCAATGCGCGAAAAGCGCCTGCGGGAGCCGGCAACGCCCGATCATCTCGTCCGGGTCCATCACCTGGCCCAGCTTGAGCGGCAGTTGAAGCCCCACTGCCAGAAGCGGTTGCATCTTCCCTGACGGGTACTTTGAAAAGGATCCCGGCTTGAGCACCGGACTCGTCTAAAAATTCTCCGTTTCGCCGCTTCCAGATGCGAACCAGAACGCGCTGCAAAACCGGACCGGCAAGCGCTGCCGCAGGCACTCCAGCCACCAGGCCCCACAGGATCACGCCAGCCAGCGGCGCGTGATACTCGGTGGCCGCCAGCAACGCCGCGGGATGAGGCGGCAAAAGACCGTGCGTGATAGAAAGCCCTGCCAGCACCGGCAAGCTCACCAGAATTGGCGGGCGTCCGCTGCGCCGCGCCGCATCCATCACAACTGGAAGCAGCAGCACCAAACCCACCTCGAAGAAGACCGGCATGCCTACCAGGACCCCGAGGCCCAGCAGCGCCCAGGGCATGCCACTTGTTCCACAACGATCGACCAAAGCCCTGCCGAGCGCAGCTCCTGCACCGGAACTGGCCAGCAGTTGCCCCAGGATCGCGCCCATGCCCAGGATGATTGCGATGTGGCCCATCATCTCGCCCGCGCCGGAGGTGAACACGAGCGGCACTTTTTCAAGAGGTAATCGGGCGGCTACGCCCAGGGTCATTGCCGCAATCGTCAGACCAATGGCCGCGTGCAGCCGCAGCCGTCCTACGAGGAGCAG
Source organism: uncultured Acidobacteriaceae bacterium (assembly GCA_963841365.1). Lineage (GTDB taxonomy): Bacteria > Acidobacteriota > Terriglobia > Terriglobales > Acidobacteriaceae > Telmatobacter. The sequence continues at coordinate 138,497 of CAWJDG010000028.1, read as the reverse complement.
CAACAGTCCCACTGTGCCGGCGACGCAGGCCAGCAGGTACTCGTCATGAGCGCTCACGGCGGTGGCAGTCACGCGCCGATTATATCGGTTCCCTGAAGAACCGATGTGCCGCGCATCAGAGAACTTAACACTCTTTCCGCAGATAGCGAGATGCCTTTTCAACCTTTTCGAGCGGTGGTTCGTCTACGAATATAGAGTCGTCAAAACTGCCTGGCGCCTGCGCCCTGAGACTGTGGAGCAAGCCTTTATGCGAAGTGGAAAGACCATCCGTGTGATAGCCCTCGCTGCCCTCGCGACGCTCGTGCTGGCAATGCCTCACGCCGCGCTGACGCAGGCCGTACGCTACCTGGGCACGGTGACGGCCATCAGCGGCGACAACCTGACCGTGAAGACCGACGCCGGCGACGTGCACCAGGTCCAGGTGCCGTCCACCGCGCAACTCAAGCGCATCGAGCCCGGACAGACAGATTTGAGCAAGGCCGAGAACCTTGAACTCAGCAGCCTGACCGTGGGAGATCGCGTACTGGTTACGCTCGATCCCAATATCACCAGCGGCACGCCACAAGCTGCGCGGATCATCGCCATCAAGCACGCCGACGTCGCCAAGATGCAGCAAGCTGAGATCGACGAATGGAATCAGGGTGTGCACGGCCTGGTGAAAAGCGTTGATCCCGCGATGGGCGTGATTCTAGTCAACATGCGCGTGGGAACCCAAACCAAACCGGTGACTGTGAATACCACCAAAGCCACTGTGCTCAAGCGCTACGCTGCAGGCTCGGTGCGTTTCGACGAGGCAGTGCCTGCGCCGATCAGCGTCATCCAACCTGGTGACCAGTTGTGGGCCCGCGGAACCAAGAGCGCCGATGGCGACTCGATGGCCGCGGAAGGGATTGTATCGGGCGGGTTCCGCAGCATTGCCGGGACCGTTCTTTCTACTGATGCGGCGGGCTCTACAGTGACCGTGAAAGACCTGGCCACCAAGAAGCCCGTCACTGTTCGCGTGACTGCCGACGCGCAGTTACGGCGGCTCGACGACAATGTTGCGACATTTCTTGCTGCGCGCCTCAAAGGGGGACAGGCCGGCGCAGGCGGTCGTTCTGGCGCGAACGGCGGAGGTTCTGGTGGTAACGGCGCAGGTGGAGGTGCAGCACGACCGCAGCGTACCTTCAGCCAGGGCGGTGGTGGCGGCCAGGGGAGGATGGATCTGGAATCGGTACTGGAGCGCGCGCCGGAGATTCAGCTTGGCGGCTTGAAAAAGGGCGATGCGGTGATGATCGTGGCCACGGAGGATGCATCAGGCGTGAATGCGATCAAACTCGTCGCCGGGGTGGAACCATTACTTGAAGCCCCGGAGGCGCAAGACCTTCTTTCCAGTTGGAGCCTGAATTCGGGCGCGCCCGACGCTTCAGCCCAATAACAGGATTTGCATTTCTCATATGAAAAAAGGTGAGGGTTTCGTGTATCTCAAGTTGCATTGCTTTATCACGTTCTTATTGTCCGTTGCCTTGCTTCTGGCCTCAGCGGCGGCGCGTGCACAGTCTGTGCCGGTGCAGACCTCTGTGTCCACTCCCGCATCCGCACCAAGCTCTTCTGCGCAAAGCAGCCCGGCTGCAACGGGCACGCTGCATGGCCACATTACTGATCAAACCGGGGCACTCATTCCCGGCGCACAAGTCACCATATCAACCGCGGCCGGCAAATCCGTGGGCAACACCACTGCCGATGCAGCAGGCGGCTACCAGGTGCGCGGTTTGCCTGCGGGAAGCTATGTAGTGCAAGCCTCCTATGAAGGCTTTGCGCCGTTCGTCTCGACCCCCATTACCCTGGTGGCTGGCCAGGCAAAGAGCGTTGACATCAAGATGGCGATTGAGGCGGCGCAGCAAGAAGTGGTTGTAACCGACGAGGGCGGCCCGACGGTGAGTACGGACGCCGGCGCAAATGCAAGCGCGATCGTGCTCAAAGGTGCCGACCTGGATGCGCTCTCGGACGATCCCGACGAGTTGTCGAATGAGTTGACCGCACTGGCCGGACCGTCAGCGGGGCCGAACGGCGGACAGATTTACATTGACGGATTCACAGGCGGGCAATTGCCTCCCAAATCTGCGATCCGCGAGATTCGCATCAATCAGAATCCGTTCTCAGCGGAATTCGACCGGCTGGGCTACGGCCGCATCGAGATTCTTACCAAGCCGGGAACCGACAAACTGCATGGGCGGTTCTTCGCTCAGGGAAACGATAACGTCCTCAATACCGGCAACCCATTCACCGCCGAGCTCCCGGCTTATTACAGCTTCCAATACAACGGCACCGTCAGCGGCGCGCTCTCCAAAACCGCCTCGTACTTTGTCAGCGTGGAACAGCGTATCAGCCAGCAAGACAGCGTCTATACGATTCTGAACGGCCCGGCTTTCAATGCCGCCAGCAACACCTATTCCATCAGTCCGGGGTCGGTCTCCGGAAGCCTCTTCAGCCCGGGATCGCATCTCGAGGTTTCACCGCGCTTCGACCTGCAACTGGGACAGAAAAACACACTGACATTACGCTACCAGTTCGAGCGCAGCAACGTGACCGACTCGCTGCGCGGGTCCACGTCATTGCCCACTGTGGCGAGCAGCTCCGACTCCACAGAGAACACCATCCAGCTCAGCGACTCTCAGATTATCAACGACCATGTTGTGAACGAAACACGCTTTGAATACCGGCGCGCCAACGGCTCGTCGACGCCCAGCAGCACCGCGCCATCCATCGGCGTTCCGGGCGCCTTCTCAGGCGGCGGCAACGGAGGACAGTTTTCCAACAGCCACTCGGATCATTTTGAACTGCAGAACATTACAACGACGACCAAGGGGACTCAGGCCATCAAGTTCGGCACCTGGATGCGCGACAATCGCGATGCGCAAACCACCGATGGAAACTTCAACGGCAGCTTCACCTTCCCATCGGTCACTGCATTTGTCGACACATGGAATGGCGTCGCAGCGGGAAAGACTTTTGCGCAGATTGCCGCAGCATGCCCATCTACTCAGACGGGCGGATGCCTGCCCAACAATCTCACTTACTCCACTGGCAATGAGGCGTTTCAGGGCAATGTCTTCGATGCCGCTCTGTTCTTCCAGGACGACTGGAAGTTCAAACCATTCTTGACTCTCTCCGGCGGCTTGCGCTGGGAGACGCAAAACCACACCGCTGACCACAACGACTGGGGCCCGCGTTTCGCGTTCGCTTACGCCCTTGACGGGCACAAGAAGGGCACCGTGTCGAAGACCGTTGTGCGCGGCGGTTTCGGATTCTTCTATGACCGCTTCGGTGTCGGAAACCTGATGGACCTGGAGATGTTCAACGGAACCGCGAAGAGCCAGTCGCAGATCAGTATCGCGAACCCGACTTGCTTTAACGGGACAAGCTTCAGCTCCATTAATATAGCCTCCTGCGGCACCCCTAAAACCGCGACGCCGGAGATCTACGAGATCTCGCCCGGTTACCACGCGCCCTATGCCGAGCAGTATGGGGCAAGCCTGGAGCGCCAGGTAAACAAAGCAATGACGCTGACGTTTACTTATCTGCATTCCTTTGGCGCGCACCAGCTCGTCACGCGCGACTCGAACGCGTATCTGCCCGGAACCTATCAATATGGCAGCGCCACACTGACCGGCACGCGGCCGAATCCGAGTCTCGGCATTGTGCAGCAGTACTTTCCTGAGGCGGTATACAAACAGAATCAGTTGATCGTGAACATCAACGCCCGTTTATCGCCGAGCCTCGGCGTGCAGGGCTTTTACAACTGGACCCGGGCCAACTCGGACGGGGGCAACGGATCGGAACCCACGAACTCATATAACCTGAGCCAGGACTACGGGCGCGCCTTTTTCATTCATCCGCAGATGCTCTTCCTCATGGGGAACTATACGGCTCCCTGGGCCATCAGCTTTAATCCCTTCGTGGTTTTCCAGGGGGGCGGACCTTTCAATCTGACGACCCCTTACGACCTTACGGGCGATGCGTTCTTTAACAACCGCCCTTCCTATGCGAGCACCGCGTCCAATCCGAGCAATCTGGTCAACACCAGCTTCGGCAATCTGGACACCATTCCGCAATCAGGAGAAAACATTGTCGGGCCTAACCTGGGCAATAGCCCGTCCTCGATCGCAGTCAATCTCCGTATGAGCCGTGCCTGGGGCATTGGTCCGAAGGTGGAGTCCGCCGGCGGCCCGTCCCGGGGAGGAGGCGGCGGCTTCGGCGGCGGCTTCGGCGGCCCGGGCGGCGGTGGCCCAGGTGGCGGAGGCGGTGGTGGTGGACGTGGAGGCGGGGGCGGCTTTGGCGGAGGCTTCGGCGGCGGCGGAGGTATGCGGGGAGGGATGTCGAATACTGGCCGCAAATATTCGCTGACGTTCAGCGTTCAGGCGTTGAACCTGTTCAACAACATCAACCTCGGAACTCCCGTGGGAAACGTCACCGCAAAGAGCTTCGACCAATCCACCAGCCTGGCGCCGGGGATGTTCTCTTCACCGGGAAGCACTGCGTCGCGGCGAGTCTACGTCATGGCCGCCTTTACATTCTGACGGGGTGTTGGGGTAACAAGCCAGGGGCGTGGCACATTGCTCCGGCCCTTGTTTTCGGCCGAATGCCGTCAGGGTGCACTGAAGCTCCTTACACCGCCATGCTCTTGTACAACGTCTCCCATGCGCTGGTGGCTGCGTCAATGCTGAAGTGTTCCAGAATCCGTTGCCGCGCTGCTCTTCCCAGTTCCGCTCGATGTCCGCTGCTATGCCGCATTACAGCGATCATCGCCTGCGCCAGCGCCTCGTGATTCCTTATCGGAACCACTACGCCCGCGTCTCCAACCAGCTCGCGCAAACCGCCCGCATCAGTCACAACAACGGGTTTCTCCATCGCCATCGCCTCGCCCACGGCCAACGGCATCCCCTCCCACGCCGAGCCCAGCACAAAAGCATCAGCAGCGTCGAGCAGTGCAGGCATATCGCGGCGCAGGCCCAGCCACCGCACATTCTCCTCGCAACCGCGTTCAACGGCCAACAGGCTCAAGTAGCGTGAGACGCCGTCGCCGCCGCTCCTCATTTTCGGGTCTGCGGGAACTCCGGCAATCCACAGTTCTGCATCAGGAAACTCCGAGCGGACTTGCCTGAAGGCACGCAGCAGGTTAGGAAAATCCTTGGCGGCCACAAGCCGCCCCGCGGCAAACCAGATGAAGCGAGAATCTGCGCCCATAGTTGAACGCATGGAGTCCCGGCGTTCTGCGCCTGGCGCAAATTCCATCGCGTCAATGCCATTTGTAATCACCAGGCATTTGCGCTTCGGGATAGCCTTGATGCGAACGAAACGATCGCCGGCAACCTTGCTCACTGCGACCGTGCGGCGGCTCAGTCCATCGGTGATCCGGTAGCCAAGCATGCGCAAACGTCCTCCCTCGTACACGTTATGAACGGTGGATAGGACCGGGATGGAGGGGACGGCAGCTTTAAGCAGCCGGGCAAAGATGTTTGCGTGGTAGCAGTGGCTGTGAACGAGGTCCGGCTTGAAATCGAGCAGAAAGCGGCGAGCGCGCCCCATGCCTGCGAGAAGACTGAGCGGCGACTTGCGTATGTTGAGATGAATCGTAAGAGCGCTGGTGGGCCACTGATCCGGTGCATATGGCTTGAGTACAAGCACAGCCACTTCATGGCCGCGCTTTGCCATGCGCTCCGCGATGGAGTACGCCTGTTTTTCTGCTCCACCTATGCCGAGGGAGGTGAGCACGGTGACGATGCGCATTGGCTCAACGCTTTAAAAAAGACGATCGCACTCATGATACCGCGGCGCGCACCGATTTTGCCGGTTTGGAAAAGAGGCGGCCGATCAGCGTGTCGGCGGAAAACAATCCGGGGCCAAGAATCAGAATCAGGAGGGCAGCGAACCAGTACGTATAAGGCGTCGCGTTATAGAAGTCGCTGGGGCTGGATAGAATGTGCGAGAAATTCACTCTGTCGTCAGGGACGCTCAGGTAGGCCATCGTCATGTTCACGAACAGGACCAGCGAAACCAGTCGCGATGCAAAGCCGCACGCGAACAGGATGCCGCCAACAAGCTCGACCGACGCTACCAGAGCCGCAGTCGCACCCGGAGCGGGAAGGTTGAGCGATGAGAAAAATTCCGTAACACGTGCCAGATGCGTAAGCTTGCCCCAGCCGTCCTGGGCAAATTGCCAGCCCCAATAGAGGCGAATGGCCAGCAGCAGCACGCTTTGCAGGCGATTGAGGATTGAGCATGCAGCGGCATACGAAGTGCGCACGAAAGCTGTTATTGTTTGCATGGATTTCCGGCCTGTTTCTAAAGCAGAGATTCAAGTTCTGGTGCGCAGATCCAATCCAGCTCGGCCCAGTTGGCAAACCACTCATGGACACGTTCGGCCCGGCGAGCCTCTCCGATGTGCGAGCCTGTGAATCCAGCCTCAATCGCCTTGCCGAGCGGCAGCCCCTCGCGAATCGCGGCAAGCATCTGGAACTCTTCCCGCTCAAGCCGGCGATAGTAAACCGAATAATCCACCCGATGCGCGGCAAGCCATGTAGGCTGGCGGCGCATTGGCGGAAGGCCAACCGGCGAATCGGCCTCATCGTCGTGCTCCGACTCCAGCTTCGCTGGTCTGGCGCTTTTCCTGCTTGTGGAGGCCGAGAACAAGATCATCGGCTGGGTACTCAAGCGCGATGAGGCGCAGGTGCGGCTGCAGGGCGAGGCGCGAACCACCATCGAGTGTCGCAACCTGGTCCACGGTGAGCGGTGCCCGCTCGGCCGAGTCAAATGCCTCGACAAATGCCCACTCGATGCGCGCCACATCAACGGCGAGGCGATGACGCCGCCCTGCTTGCTCAGGATGCGCTGCAAGCCACGCTGGAAGCTGCGAGCCGAGATTGCGCAGCGAGAATGAACGGCTGGGGTGCGCCGTAAGGTACGCGATGCTCAACGCTTCAAAGCGGCGCCCGCCAACTACTGCGCGCAACCCGGGAAAATCCTCCGCCAATGCGCCCATCACGCGGAACCAATACTGGCGGTTGTAGATCTCCAGCCGCTCGAATGCCGTAAGGCGGGTATTGGGCGCGATGAACGATTCCGCTACGGATCGTCATGGGGCGGCCATCGGGAGTCATGGCGCGCATTTGCTCATCCGGCGTCAGCGGCTGCATCACCGCTGCCGCCATTTCGCGCTGCAGTTGCGCTAGGTCCATCGGCCGTTCTGCGCTTTGGGTATTCATCGTGCCGCCCCCACAATGTCGGCCTCATGACGATGCAGATAGCGCTCGGCCTTCCTCGCTTCCGCGTGCACCTCGTCAAAACTGGGAATGCGGTCGTCCCACTCCAGCAGCGTGGGCGTCGGTCCGCAACGCTCGATGGCGCGCGCATACAGTTGCCACACGGGATCGATCACCGGGTGGTCGTGCGTATCGAGAATGTATTTCTCGTATCTCGAGTGGCCGGCGATGTGAATCTGCGCCACGCGATGCGCAGGCACTGCATTCACATAGTCCATTGGGTTGAACTCGTGGTTCATTGCCGAAACGTAGATGTTGTTCACGTCCAGCAGAATGCCGCAGTCCGCGCGCTCCACCACTTCGGTCAGGAACTCCCACTCCGTCATCTGCGACCCTGTGAACGCTGCATAGGAGCTCACATTTTCCACGGCCACCGGAATCTCGAGAAAATCCTGCACCATGCGCACGCGCTCAACTGTGCGTTCCACGGCCTCCCACGTGTAAGGGAGTGGCAACAGATCGTGCGTATACGTACCGTCAACCGATCCCCAGCACAGGTGATCGCTCAGCCAGGGCGTTTTGGTCCGGCGCACAAGCTCCTTCAAGCGGCGCAGGTGTTCCGGGTCGGGCGCGGTCACGGAGCCGAAGTACATCGACACCCCGTGCTGCACCACGCGATACTGCTCCAAAATTCGGTCCAGCGTCGCCAGCGGGCCGGCCGGCGTCGATCATGAAGTTTTCTGAGATGATTTCAAACCAGTCGACCACCGGCTTCCGCGAGAAGATGTGCTCGTAGTGCGGAATGCGCAAGCCGATTCCCACGCCATGATCCTGGTACGCATTGAAGCGATTGCGGCATAAGTCATTGATGAGCGAACAGCGATCACTTGCTGGTTTGGGGAAATTCCGTGTTTCGTATCCGGCCCTTCAGTGAAATTCAGTTCAGCAATGGGATTGGCGATTCATCGTTCCTGCAAACCGCCAATCCCTTGTGCCGTTCACACTAGTCGGGCATCTTGGAGCCATCGGTGGCGCAGCCACCCTTGCCCTTGCAACTGTTCTTGCCCTTGCATCCGTTGTCGCTGCTCTTGCACCCGCCCTGCCCCTTGCAGTCGTTCTTGCCTTTACAGGAATGCTTGGCAGTGTCGGCGTTGGTGCTGTTGAAGCGAAGACCCGACTTGAAGGCCTTCACGGAGTTGACGCCGTTCGTAGTCTGGGCATGAGACGCAACGGTGGTTCCACCCGTCAGGCCCGCTAGGGCCGCGCTCAGGAGCATCACATTGAATTGGTTTTTCATCCTTTTGACCTCTTCTTTGCAGGGTTGGGCGGAGGATCTCCGCGGGTTGGGGAAGGCAGCGGGCGGGTTGCCCATTCTGCAGAATCGGTGATACGAAGCCTTGGAGTGCCGGGCCCCCGAAATGGTTACAGAGAATTACGGCGCAGGCAAGTGAATTCTTGTCATCGGAATGTCACTTTCAGGGCCCGACGAAATTCAAGATTTCAAGTTGGCGGCCCTGTAGCCGGTGCGCTACTCTGTGTAGGCCTGAAGCACATTTTGCGCCATCGGGAGGCCGATTGGAAAGCACAAAAGGAATGGGGTTTGTATCCGGTGCAGGGGTGGTCATGGCGCTGCTGCAAAGCTTGTGCACAGCCATCCTCACCATCAACAGCGTCCGCCTCGGGATTGGTCTCGCCGCACTTGCCGCCAGTAGCATTGCTACCCCGATCCTTTCGTTTCACCGCGATGCCATTCGCATTCCTATGCTGATGCTGGCCGTGGTGGGCGCGGTCGTCAATCTGCTTGTGATGGCGTGGATCCGGTACCTGCGGGCGCGGCCGGAATCGCAATGGCGCCGGCAAGAGATCACCAAGAAACAGCGCCGCTCAGAACGGCTCCAAGTGGTGCTGGCCATTCTCACGTTGCTCCTGGTCGGGCTTGAGATCTGGGCGCATCCGATCGTGAATCACGGGGCCTCAGCGTTTTGAGATCGGATAAGGCTGCGCCGCGACAAGCAAGAGCCGATTCTCCGCCGTTCCGCCTCTGCTTCAGAAACGCCGTGCCTTTGGCGTCGTTTTAAGGCCCGGCATTCTCTAGTTCCCGATCCAGCCTTTCGTGAAGCCGCTCGCTGAACCCGGCAGGCAGCTCGAAGACGCGGTCATCCGCCACCAGGACAACCACATTGCGCGTGGAGTCCAGCACCGCAGAACAGATTTCGCAGGTCTCCAGGTGCTTATCGATTTCGGCGCGCAGTTCCGCGTCCACCTCGCCGTCGATGTAGGCGGAGATGTGCTCCCAAACGTGCTTGCAGTCGATCCTCATCTTCCCCACCCAAACAGCCCGCCCCGCTTGGGCGCAAACTCTTTCAGTTTCGGTGCCAGGCTCCGCTGCAGCAGAGCGCGAGCACGATGCAGGCGAACCTTCACGGCGCCTTCGGTAATCCCCAGCGCGGAAGCGGTTTCGCGGGCATCCATCTCTTCGATGTCTCTCAGCAGCACGACGTTACGGTAAATCGCCGGCAGACCATCGATGGCCTGGCGCAGGATCGCACCCAACTCCTTGCGCTCCAGGGCTTCAGCCGGAATCTCGCGCCAACTGGTCAGGATGGCGGGCGTAAAATCGCCCGGCTGATCTTCGGTGAGCGCGTCCAGCGAGTCCTCACGGCGCGCTCCGGCTTTGCGCAGCCGGCCCAGCCCTTCGTTGCGAGCAATCGAGAGCGCCCAGGTCCGGAATTGCGATTCCCCGCGAAACAGGTGCAGGTTTCGATAGATCTTAAGCACCGTCTCCTGCGCCGCGTCCTCCGCATCCGCCTCATTGCGCAACAGCGAGAATAGGAGGAAGTAAATTCCGCGCTCACAAGGCCGGATCAACTCATGAAACAGCTGCTTTTTCGCCCGCCAGAATGCGGCGAATGCACTCGGCCTCGAATTCCGGATTGGGAGCTGTTTTCATCGTGGCGCAAACCCGGGATTAGTTGGCCGATGGTGCGTTTGGCCTGTCTTAATGAACTATACAGGGGCGCGTGCAGCTGGAATCGAAACGCGCGCGGGCAAGAATTCACTGTAACTTTCTTTATTTCAAAAGAATCCTTGCAGGAAAATGCCAATTGGGCTGTACAATCCCCACAAGGAGATCTATGGCCGGAGATATGCAAATTACTTGCAGTGACTGTGGGCAGGAATTCACCTTCAGCTCTGCCGATCAAGCGTTTTTTTCGGAACGCGGTTACTCGACTCCAAAGCGTTGCAAGCCTTGCCGTCAGGCAAAGAAGAATGACCAAGGGGGGGGATCTGGCTACCGTTCGGCTCCTTCACAGGGAACGCCTGTGATTTGTTCGGGTTGTGGCCAGCCAACTACGGTTCCTTTTGAGCCGCGTGGCGATCGCCCGGTCTATTGCCGCGATTGCTACACGGCGCGCAAAGGCAGCGGCGGGGGCGGGTCGCGCGGGCGCGATCGATAGTCCCAAACAGCGCAGTTCGTTTGCCGAAGTGCGCTTCGGCTTCCGGACCGCGTTTCGCTGCGAACCAAATCAGGTACGGAAAGGCTATGCTGCGGCCGGCAAATCGGCCGCATCTCCCTCGGCAATCCGTCACGGGTTGTAGTTCGCCTTTTTTCGCGCATGGCCCGTCGGCAATCCGCCGCTACTTTCCTCCTGACCCTTTCTCGCCTCACACCGCCGCCATCATGCGTCGCAATAGACAGCGTGTGCGGTCAGCATCGCCGTTTGCACGATCTCGACTGCTGTTATTTCAGTCAGTACCTTCGATTCGCGCTCCCTCACATCAAGAATGGACAGAACCAGTCTCACCCGATAAACTGCGCTCAAGGCCCCCTCCCTGAAAATTGAACGAGGACCTTTGATTATCATGTCCGCCCAACTCTCGTTCACTGGATTCGCTCGGAAAAACCTCCGGCGCCACTGCCTAAGAACACCCGCCCTACCGCACACCACAAGCGTCGTTCCGCCTTCTATCTCGCCTTATCTTTTGCTTGAATCGCTCTTCTTCGCCATCGCCTCGAGTCTTGCCTCCGGAGACTGTCCTGCCCGGCACGGTGCTCGCCATTCACCCGTGGAGGCGTTGCGCTATGAGTAGTCCTCTTCTCGATGCGCACGGCTTGGTAAAAAGCTATGACGATGGGCGCGTGGTTGCTCTGCGCGGTGTTGACGTCGCGATCGAGGCGGGCGAATACGTCGCCATCAGCGGCCCCAGCGGAAGCGGCAAATCCACCCTGCTTCATATGCTCGGCGGCCTCGACTCCCCAACGAGAGGCGAGGTTCTTTTCCGCGGCTCTCCGCTGGGAACGGTAGTCGATCTCGATACGTATCGTTCACGCCAGGTTGGCTTCATCTTTCAGGCCTTTCATCTTCTACCCACGCTGCGGGCCGTCGAAAACGTGCAGGTTGCAATGCTGGCTTTGAACGGGCGTGGAAACCACCGCGCCGAACGTGCCTCCGCTCTGCTTGAGGAAATGGGCCTCCAGGATCGAATGAGCCATTATCCCAACGAACTCTCCGCGGGTGAGCGGCAGCGAGTGGCCATTGCACGCGCCCTCGCCAATGATCCCACCATCCTGCTCGCCGACGAGCCCACCGGGAACCTCGACAGCGTCAACTCAGCGCACATCATGAAGATCCTGTGCGGCATCCAGGAGCAGCGCGGCATGACATTGGTCATCGTGACTCACGAAAGTGAGATTGCCATGAGCGCCCCACGCCACATTCGCATCCGCGACGGAAGGATCGAACCATGAAAGCGACGCGGGCGATGTGGCTGGCCATGATGATGTCCCCTTTATGCGCGCAGACTGCTTCTGTGCACGATCTGCTTGCGGGCGCGCGGCAACGGATCGAGTCCGCTGACTTGCGTGCTACGGGGCGCCTAGTGTCGGTACACGCGAATGGATCCAGGGTCAATTGTCCCATCATCATCAAGGCGCGTTGGTTTCCCGGCGTACTGCGCATCCGCGCCGACATTGGTCAGCCGGCCTCCGTGCACCGCGACATGCGCGAGCATATCCTGCTCGAGATGCGGCCCAACGGTGAAAATACAATTCGCGTCGCTGATCCCGGCGATACATCCGCGCACATCCTTCCCTTCGAAAAGTGGGATGTTCATCCGCTCGCTCCGGGTTTCAACTACGAGGACCTTCTCGAACAGCAATACTTCTGGACCGGTCAAATGATGGAAGGCAAGGCAAAGTTTGGAGCGCGTGATTGCGACGTGCTCAAAAGCACACCCGGTACCTCAGACAGGACCCATTACGCTCAAGTAAAAACATGGATCGACCCTGCCATCGGTTTTCCGGTTTATGCTGAGAAAACAGTCAAGGACACAGGAGTGGTCAAGCAATTCACTTATTACGGCATCCGTCATGATGAAGGTGTTTGGTCGGCGCACCAGATCGAAGTAAAGACGCGCGGTCAGTCTGATTCCGCCCTCCTCATCATCGATCGTGGCAGTGCAAAGGCAAATCTCACGCTCAACGATTTCAGCCCGGCCCTGCTGACCCGTTTCTAGGAGAGCAATGGTCATCGCACTTTGCATTCTCGGGTTCGCCGTTGTTCTCTTCTCGGCAGGCTTCGTGTATCAGGTCTTTGGAAGCCGGCGTGATCGGCGTTTGTATACCGATGGTCGATGGATTCGCGTCGGACATCGCCGCTCCATATATCTTTTCGAGCATGGAGAAGGCGATCCGACCGTTCTCTTTGAAGCTGGAATCGGGGCAACTCATCTAAACTGGCGTCACATTCAGGAATCGATTGCGCAGTTCACTGGCACCGTGTCCTACGATCGTGCCGGCCTCGGCTGGAGCGGCCCATGCCGTACCCCGCGTACTCCACGTAACATCGCGCCTGAGTTGCACGAGGCCTTGCGGCGCGCCGGGGTGAACCCGCCTTACGTGTTGGTCGGCCATTCCTTTGGCGGCCTGGTCATGCGTCGCTTCGCGCTGCTCTACCCTGACGAGGTCGCCGGCGTCGTGCTCATTGATCCCATGCGTTGCGAGGAGTGGCCGCCACTCGATCGCTCAAAGCAGTCCCAGATCGATCTTGGCCGGCGGCTCATCCGGTACGCGCTGCCCGTTGCGCACTGCGGATTGACGCGTCTGCTGGTTTTGTTGCTTTTCAGCCGCGCTGGAAGCCTTTCCGATCAGGTTGCCAGCGCTGCTGGAGCCCAGCCGCGCCACGTGCTGGGCCGCATCAAGACTGAAGTGAGAAAGATGCCGCGAGCGGTGTGGCCTGCGGTAGCGGCGCATTGGTCGCGCCCCGGATTCTATGCCGGCCTGCGCAGTCACATTCAATCGATTCCCGACACTGTTCAGGAAATGCACACGGCTGAGCCCATCCCCGAAATTCCCGTCACGGTGCTCACGCCCGGCAATGCGTTGCCGCTTTCCCGCGAACAACTGGAACGCATTGGGGACTGCACGTGCCAGGTCATCGCCGCAAAGAGCGAACACTGGATTCATCTCGACGAGCCTGATCTCGTGATCGATTCCATTCGCGCCATGGTGACTGCCTCTGCAGTTCGTACTCTCGCAGCCGCGGACGAGAGTAGTTTTGCAAATTTTTGACGGTCAGTAGTTCGCGAAGTTCTTCGTTCCTTTCGGTTCGCTCCCAGCAGTTGGTCATGATTCTTCTCATCCCAATTCCAATACTGCCTTAACCCCAGCCAATCGTTGCCGCGTGATAAACTGCAAATATGTTAGGGTCGTCCGCCGCTTCTCTGCCTCTTCGGCGCGCTCCTCTCGCCTTTGGCCTTTGCCTGCTGGCAATTCTCTTTGCAATCGAAGCGAAGACGGCGTGGTACGGACCGACCGTTGGCCTCGGAAGCGATATTCGAGCCGCAAAGGCACTACCCGAGGGCATGCCCAGGTTGGTTGAGCACGGTGTCTCCGTACTCGGTCTTGCGTACGCTCGCGTTGCGTTTGCCTATCTGCTCGCAGGCGCAGGCACGTGGTTTTCTCTCACAACTATCCCCTCGGGCAGCGCGATCTTGCGCGACCATCTTCCGTTTTTCTTTGCAGCTTATTTCTTTCCCTTCCTCTTCTTCCGCCCTCCTCCCGTTTTCTAGCGTACTTTTCCACGTCTTCATTCTGCATTCCCCTTCGTTAATTGAAGCTTGATCGTTTTGACAGAATGGCGTGGGCGGAGTTCGTATCTTTCTGCGGATGCTTTCGTGTGACAGCTTTCGGGCCCATGAGACTCAAATGGCTGCGCATACCATGGAGACTGGACTGAGACCTGTTTATGGTATGAGAGAGTCTCACCCAATCCGGGAATCGGAGCTGGCGCGGACGCCTACCGGAAGTCAACCAGCTATGTCCGGGTCGCATCGAAAGCAATACCGCTCGGGGGTTCTTCGATTTTGATTTTCATTTGACTCTTTGCGCCGCAATGGTAGACGGCGTCATGAACCAGGAGCAAGGTCAATATGTACAAAAAATATCTTTCCGCCACGGCTGCCGCAGCAGCCTTGAGCGCAGCTTTGGGACTGAGCTCCTGCCATTCCGGAAGTCCCGGTTCCGAGGCTAGCGCCGCCTCCGAGCCGTCGGCGCGTGTTGCCGTCGCGCAACGTGGCGACATTTCTCACATCCTTACCCTGGCCGGGCAGTTTCAGCCTTATCAGGTGGTCGATGTTCACCCCAAAGTGAGCGGCTACATGAAAAAGATCAATGTCGACATTGGCGACATCGTGCACCAGGGAGAAACGCTGGCGGTCCTCGAGGTCCCGGAACTCAAGGCACAGTTGCAGCAGACTGTTTTCGAGCTGAAGCAAAGCCAGGAAGAGATCACTCGAGCACAGCACGAGATCAGGAGCGCCGAGGCTTTGAATTCCGCGCTGCATGCGCAGTCAGATCGCTTGCAGCAGGCCGCTGCCACGCGGCCCGGCCTGATTGCGCAACAGGAGCTGGACGACGCGCAGGCCAAGGACCTGAGCTCGCAGGCGCAGGTGGACTCCGCCAAAGCCGCGATGGCCGCGGCTCAGCAACATGCTGAGGCGGCCCGCGCTGAAAACGAGCGTGTGCAGGCGCTTGAGAACTACACCACTGTCACCGCGCCCATTGCACGGCGTCGTGATCTGGCGCTATGCCGATACCGGCGCCCTGATTCAGGGCGGCACCAACTCCAACGATCAGACGCTTCCCATCGTCCGCCTCTCGCAAAGCACCTTGCTTCGCCTTCGCATTCCTGTGCCGGAAGACGACATCCAGTTTGTTCACGTGGGCGACCTCCTGCAAGTGCGCGTCGATGCCATCAACCGCTCCTTTACCGGCAAAGATCGTCCGCTTCACGCGCGAAGTGAACTTTGAAACTCGCACCATGGAGACCGAAGTGGACGTGGAAAACAACGACCTCTCGATCGCTCCCGGCATGTACGCGAATACCGCGCTGCAACTGGCGCACGACTCACAACGTGGTCACCATTCCGGTTGAGGCCCTGGTGCTGAACGCGCAACGCAGCAGACGGTCTATGTGCTTGACAGCGACAATCGCGTTCACATCCGCAATGTCGCAGTGGGCCTGGAGGGATCGAAGCTGGCCGAAATCACGAGCGGTCTCGAACCCGGCGACCGCGTGCTGATCGGCGGCCAGGAAAAATACCACGGAAGGCGAACAGGTCAGTCCGCTTGTCACGCCCGAGCCAGCTTCAGAAACCGTGCAGCGAGTCGGGCGGCATGATCGACATGAAAGCCGAAGTGAATGACGGAGGAGGTCAATAATGCCAAAGTTCGCACTGCGTTATCCCTTTTTCATCCTCATGCTGTGCCTGGTTGTCGCGCTGGTGGGAACGGTCACCGTGGCTGCGCATGCCGGTTGATCTTTTCCCGCCGATCGATATGCCGGTGGTTGTCGTGGCGACGTTTTATAACGGCATGCCGCCGGAGCAGATCGAAGCCGACATCACCAATACCTTCGAGCGGTTTTTTACTCTGGCCGCAAATGTCGATCACAGCGAGTCGCGCTCGTTGACCGGCGTGAGCCTGATCAAGATCTACTTCAAGCCGGGCACCGATCCCAATGCGGCGCTTAGCAACATCGCCAACCTGGCCATGGCCGACCTGCGGCGCCTGCCGCCAGGCACACTGCCGCCGGTGGTGCTGGGCATGACCGCCTCAACGCAGCCCGTCTGCCTTGTTACGCTCAAAGGCGAAGGGCTGAACGAGACGCCGCTTAAGGACCTGGCGCAATTCGAGGTGCGCAACCAGATCTCGAATGTGCAGGGCGCGTCGGTTCCTCAGCCGTATGGCGGCACCTATCGCCAGATTCAGATTTACGTCGATCCCCTCAAGCTCGAAGCGCGCAACCTGAGCCTGAACGACGTGGTCGCGGCGGTCAACAACTCCAACCTGATTCTCCCGGCTGGCGATGTGCGCATCGGCTCCAAAGACTTCAATATCTACGCCAACAGCCAGTTTCCCGACGCCAATGCGATGAATGAGATGCCGCTCAAATCGGTAGGCAATTCCTCGGTGCTGGTGGCCGACGTCGGCAAGGCGGTCGACTCCGGAGCGCTGCAGTACAACATCGTACGCATCGACGGCCAGCGCTCCGTTTACGTGCCGATCTTCAAGCAGGGCGGCGACAGCAACACCATCGAGATCGTCGATGGCATCAAGGCGGCCGTGAAGCACCTGGTCGATATTCCCGCCTCGCTCAAGACCGCGGTGGTCTTCGATCAGTCGGTCTTCGTCAAGCTGGCCATCGCCAATGTCACGCGCGAAGCCGCTATCGGACTGCTGATGACCGGCGTCATGATCCTGGTCTTTCTCGGCAGCCCGCGCGCCACAGTCGCGGTCCTACTGGCCGTTCCGCTTTCCATGCTGGTGTGCCTGCTCATCATCAATTACATGGGCGGCTCCATCAACACCATGGTTTTGGGCGGGCTGGCGCTGGTCTTCTCGCGCCTTATCGATAACGGCGTCATTGTCCTCGAGAATATCTTCCGCCACATGGAGCACGGCAAGTCGCCGCAGGTTGCCGCCGAAGAAGGCGGCACCGAGGTTTCCATGGCGGTGCTGGCTGCCACCTTCACTACCGCCATTGTCTTCTTTCCTGTCACCTCGTTCAGCGGCGTCAGCAAATACATCTTTTCTCCGCTCGCGCTGGGGGTGGTGTTTTCGATCTTTGCTTCCTATTTCTTCGCGATGACGGTGGTGCCGCTCTACTGTGCCAAATTCATCCGGCCAAAGGACGAGGGCGAGCGCGCGGAGAATCCGCGCCTCGGCATCTTCGCTCGCTTCGATCGCGAGTTCAATGCAAAATTCCAGGCGCTGCTGGACTGGTATGAAGGGCTTGCGAAGCGGGCGATGAAACGGCCGGGATTCACCACCGCGGTCGTCTGCGCCGGCATGGTGGTCTTGCTCGCAATCACTTTTCCCTTCCTGGGCCGCGCCTACTTTCCCCGCACCGATCCAGGCCAGTTCGTCATCAACGTGCGCATGCCCAGCGGCTCACGGCTTGAGGTGAGCAACGACGACATCGCCAAGGTTGAAAACATCATTCGCAGCGTCGTGAAGCCCAGCGACCTCGGTATGATCGTCTCGAACATCGGCGTCTATCCTGACCTCTCTTCGATCTATACCACCAACGCGTCGATGGATACTGCCTTCGTCCAGACCAGCCTCAAGGAGGACCACAGCACTGGCAGCTATGAGTACATGCGACGCGTGCAAGCCAAACTTTCGCGCGAGATGCCGGAGTTGTCCACCTATTTCCAAGCCGGGGGCCTGGTCGATGGGGTAATCAACCAGGGCCTGCCTGCGCCAATCGACATCCAGATCAAATCGCAAGACATGGACAAGTCCTATGAGCTAGCCCAGCAACTTGCCGCAAAGATCCAGACGATTCCCAACGTAAGCAACGTGTATATCCCACAGAGCGTAGACTATCCCGGCCTCGCTTTGAACATCGATCGCGAAAAAGCCAGCCTGATCGGGCTCTCCGCCAAAGGCGTCGTCGACGACGTGATCACCGCCCTCACTTCCGATGGAATGGTCGCGCCCAGCTATTGGATCGATCCCAAGACCGGCAACAATTACATGGTCACCGTACAGTACGCGAACAAGTGGATCGACAACATGTCAATGCAGGACTTCCGCAATATCCCGCTGCGCGGAACCGAGCCTGCCGGCTATACCCCAATGGAGGAAGGCAAGATGGCCAGCCCGGACTCGCCCTCGATGTTCCAGGGCGACCATACCTCGGGTTACGTGCCGCTTGGCCAGGTGGCCGACATTCAGCGCATCAATACGCCTACCGAGGTAGACCACATGCAGATTCGGCGTGTGATCGATATCTTCGTCGCCACCAAAACCGAGGCTCTGCAATCTGTCGGGGCCAAGATTAATCGCATTCTCGCGCAAACTCCGCACGACCGCAATACCGTCATCGATATGCGCGGTGCCGTGATCAGCATGAATGAGGCCTTCCACGATTTCAGCTTCGGGCTCATCATCGCAGTCCTTTTGGTGTACCTCATCCTGATGGCCCAGTTCGCCTCCTTCATCGATCCCTTCATCATTCTGCTTGCCATTCCGCCGGGTCTCGTCGGGGTAGTCTTGATCCTCCTGGCGACGGGCAGCACATTGAACATCATGTCGCTGATGGGCGTGATCATGATGGCTGGAATCGTGGTGTCGAATAGCATTCTGATCGTTGAATTTGCCGGCATCCTGCACAAACAGGGCAAGTCTCTCCTGGATGCGACAGTGGAGTCGTGCCGGGTTCGACTGCGCCCCATTCTGATGACGTCGCTCGCCACGCTGTTAGGGATGATCCCCCTCGCGCTGGGCCTTGAGGCCGGCAGCGAGCAGTATGCGCCGTTGGCCCGCGCGATCATTGGCGGCCTGGCGTTTTCTGTCGTCGTTACCGTCTTTCTGGTTCCAGCGGTGTATCTACTCATCCATAGCCGGGGCGAGCCGAAAACCGCCGAGGCGGAGGGCATTGGCCATGAGTAAGAACAGGCTGATTACACATTCTTCCAGCATTTGCGCTGCGGTGGTCGCGGCGGGTCTCGCGGCTCTGCCCGCCGTCGCGCAAGCGCCAGAACAGACGCTGCCAAATGCGCCGTCTGCTCGTCTGGTCGCGACTCTGGCGCAGGCGTCCACGAAGCAAATGGAAACGCCTGTCCAAAGCCAGCAGACCTCCGCTTCGGCGCCTGCCGTGCCTGCCGCGGCGGGCCCTCAGCTTACCCTCGCGCAAGCCGAGCAAATGGCGATCCAGCATAATCCCAACATCAGCGTCGCGCGGCTGCTGGCGCTCGCGCAGGCACAGGTCACGCGCGAAGTGCGTTCGGTTGAAATGCCCACGGCCACCGGCGACCTGACCGCTGTCGATGCGCACGACGGTACCCGCATCACTGCGGGCTTCCTTTCCAATTCATCCGTCTATGACCGCGCGGCCGGCGGATTATCGGTGAGCCAATTGATCACCGACTTTGGCCGTACGCACAACCTCGTCCTTAGTGCGCAGTCGACCGCCAAGGCGCAGCTTGAAAGCGAGCGTGCCACCGAAATCGATATTACCCTGACAGTCGATCAGGCTTTTTATCAGGCTCTCACTGCGCAGGCGGTGCTCAAGGTCGCGCAAGAAACCGTCGCAGAGCGCCAGGCTACGATCGATCAGGTTGGCGCCCTCACCAAGGCAAAAATCAAATCCGATCTCGACCTGAGTTTCGCGAATGTGCAGGGTTCCCAGGCGAAACTGCTACTCCTCGACGCGCAGAACAATGTGCAAGGCGCCATGGCGACGCTCAATAACGTGCTCGGCTCCGAACAAGATCTGCAGTATTCGCTCGTCGACGAGACCAACGGCAATCCCCCGCCCGCGCCCGACGATCCTGAGGCGATGGTGCAAGCTGCTCTAGCGGCGCGCCCTGACCTCGCGGCGCTCAACGACAGATTCCTCGCGGCCCGGCAGTACAGCACCGCGGAGCGCGATTTGTGGATGCCCACGGTTTCAGCGATGGCCGCGGTGGGTGGCACGCCCGTGCGCGCTGACCAGATTCAGTCTTCCTGGTACGGGGCTGCGGGCGCCAACATCAGCATTCCACTCTTCAACGGCTTTCTCTACAATGCTGAGGAGAAAGACGCCAAGCTGCGCTCCCAGGCAGCTCAGGAAGATGTCCGCAATCTGCGCGACGTGATCTCGCGCGACGTACGCACCGCTGTGCTGAACGCACAAACAGCCTATCAGCGCATCGCCGTCACGCAAGAGTTGCTCAACCAGGCAAACTTCGCCCTCGATCTGGCCTCGGCACGCTACAAGATCGGATTAAGCGGTATTGTCGAGATCAGCGAGGCGCAACTGAATCAGACGCAGGCGGAGATTGCCAATACCAACGCGCGTTATTCGTACCAGACGGCGCTGGCCGTCGTTCGCTACGAGATTGGGCAGTGAAGAAACATGGTAGCGGATCAGAATGCGTAATCCGAACGAAGAAAGAGCGGCAGGCTTCGGAATTTACTGCGGATGAGATTTGGCGCAAGAGTCGGAGGAGGTTCCCCTGATCCCTGTTCCCTGCTCTTACGAGATGCGTACGCTCTTCCCGCGGGAAAGCACCGAGGCTTTGCGGCGATCCTTCGAGGCGTGGTCGATCTTACGCCAGAAGCCCACGAAGTAATCGATCGCCGAAATACAGGAAACGACTACAGTGAAGTAAATAGCGGCGATCGCGTACCACTTCAACGGAATCACCACTACGCCGATCTGCCAATAGTCCCAGCGATGGGCCAGAATGGCGGCGACAACCGAAACAATTTGCGCCACGGTCTTCAGCTTTCCCAGCTCGCTGGCCGTGATCGTGAATCCCTCTGAGGACGCGATGGACCGCAGCCCGGAGATGAGGAATTCGCGGCCGATGATCACCACCGCGATCCAAACCTTCACAACGTCGGGATTGTAGGCCACCAGGGCGATCAGCGCGGCCGTGACCATGATCTTGTCGGCCAGCGGGTCCAGCAGCATGCCCATCGTGGTAATCTGCCCGCGCTTGCGCGCCAGATATCCGTCGAGTCCATCTGTTATGGAAGCCAGTACAAACAGAATAGACGCCAGAATCTCCTGCTCGCCGTGCCCCCGCCACGGAAAATGCGTCGACAGCATCCACAGGAAGAGGGGGATCATGATGATCCTGCTCATCGTAATGGAGTTGGGTAAATTCAATATAAACCCTTTGTAATCAACACGCGTATTTTTGGGCCGCCGGTTTGAACACAAATTGCTGAAAAATTGCAGAAGTCATATGATGTCCCTATGCCGACAACTGAAATTGCTACCCTCACTATAAGCGTGTTTACACGACATTCGCCAGAGTGCCCGCAGCGGGACAACCCTCAATGGAAGCGGTGCCGGTGCAGGAAGTCGCTCTACTTCTATGAGGACGGAAAGGCTAGATACCTGTCCGCTCGGACACGTTCTTGGGAGCAGGCAGAGAGAGTCGCGCAGCGGGAACGGGACGCGCGTGACCCGTTGAGGAAGGAACTGGCCAAACTCGCCGCCATGGAGGAAGCCAAGAAGGCGGCAGCCAAATGCCGCGAGTACAGCATCGATGATGCCCTTGATCAATGGATCGCCGGATTCAAGGCCAAGGGAGCGACGGCGTCAGCGTACGCGGGATTCAAGAATACTTTTCTGGCCTGGGCAGCGTTGAACAGATTCAAGATGATCTCCGACGTGACCGCCGACGCCCTCGACTTGTGGGTCGCATCCTGGTCGCCGGAGGCAAAGGAGAAGATCAATCGCATCCGGTCGAACACGCAGAGTTTCCGCCTGACCAAGATCAAGTCGTTCTTCCGATGGGCCACGGCACTCAGAAAGCTGGATTACGATCCGGCCATCACGCTTCGTTCCATCACCGGCGATGATGAGGAAGAAACACAGCCGCTGACCCCTCAACAGTTCCGAGAGGTTTTGCAAGCCACCTACAAGTACGACGCGAATCGTCGCGTTGAGAAAGACCGGTTCGGTGCAGACCTGCGCGCCATCTTTCTCGTGCAGCGCTGGACTGGCGTTCGTCTGGTTGACGCTTTGATGCTCACCCGGAGTGGGGTCCGGGGAAATCGTCTGCTGATGAAGATCCAGAAGACGGGGGACACAATTGATCGCGTGGTGCCCGACGAAGTGATGGAGGCACTCAAAGCTGTGCCTGTACGCGAGACGATGCACCCTGACCAGTTCTTCTGGTCGCGCAAATGCGACCACCGGGTGTTGTCAGGAATGTGGACGCCTCGAGTCAGCCGTCTGAACCGTCATCTGGAATTCCGCAACGAGCGTGGAGAGCCGCTGAGATTCCGATCGCACATGCTCCGTGACACCTTCGCTGTCGAGATGCTCCTCGCAGGAGTGTCGCTCGACAAGGTAAGCAGGCTATTGTGTCACTCATCCGTTCGGATGACCGAAGAGCACTACGCCCCGTGGGTTAGAGCGAGAGTGCAGCAGTTGGAAGAGGAAACTGTGGCCGCCATGCGGAAGATGGGCGCCGTCGTCACAATCTAGGCGCTGCAAGTCAACGCTTGCGGTGCGCTTACTGAAGCCTCTGCCTGAAGGCGAGGGCTTCAATCCCCCCAGACGGAGATTGAAAAAACCATGCGGAGCATGTCACGAATCATCTCCTTTCGCTCGATAGTCTGTCTCGCGTTCGCACTCGCGCCGTCGGCCCAACTCGCGCAGGCTCCTGCGACGGCAAAAAATCCAGCATCACCGGTACCGCCGGCCGCACCGCAGGATCCATCGCCGATGGTGGAGCACACGCGAACCCACCCGCGCCTCACCAGGCAATTGCCGCCGGGTGACCATTACGCACTGCCGCTGGGCACACTTTTTATACCGCAACGGTTGCGCCACCACGAATCGGCCACGCTGCTTTTTTTCTTCCATGGAGGAGACTGGCTGCCGGAACTAGCCGCCAGTCGGCAGCGCCAGTTGGCTGTTGTTACCGTGCAGGCCGGCGCCGGCTCTGGGTCTTATGTCCAGCTCTTTCAGGATCCAACGCGATTTCTCTCTCTGGTTGCTGCAGCAGAATCAGCGAGCCGCATACACTTCGGCCAGATCGCGCTCGGCGGCTGGAGCGCCGGATGCGGTGCGATCCGCCAAATCCTGCTTGATTCCGCGTCCTACCAGAGCGTCCATCGCGTCCTCTGCATCGACGGTGTGCACACTGGCTACACCCATGGGACGCCGGGACCGCTCGAGTCCGACATTGACGCGAGCAATCTGCAGATATGGCTTCGCTTTGGCCGGGATGCCATGGCCGGGCAGAAACGACTCATCATCACGCACTCAGAAATCTTTCCCGGCACCTTTGCCAGCACTACCGAAACCGCCGACTGGCTGCTGGGCGAGTGGCATCTGACGCCGCATCCGGTGGCGCATTTTGGCCCCATGGGCACACAGATGCTGAGCCGGGTCAGCGCCGGCGGGCTTACCGTGATTGGGTTTGCCGGAAATTCTGCGCCCGACCACGTGGACGAGTTGCACTCGCTGCCCGAGTGCCTGCACTGGCTGGAGCAGAACAAATAGCACCCACAAAGAACGCGCAACGTTGCTCGCAGTTTATTGCCGATCCTTCCGTAATGTTGTCATTTGGCACACCCTGGGATAGTCATGTGCAGACATTTCTCCGATGAACCCGGCGGCTCGAGGTTCCCTCCGCTAGTGGCTCTGGACTGAAGTTCGTCAAACAAACTCAGCCTAACCCACGACCAGCGCATCGAGCCGGTCACACCATAATGACTACCTCTTCGACAACACTGGGCTCACGCATTTGATTACTTCGCTTTTCTATGGGCCGATGCGGCATTGCAAGCGTGGGCCTAAAGATGCTTGAGAGCAAGCCGTCCGAGCGACTCTTCCGACGAACGCTGCTGATCCGGACTCTTTGCACCGTAGACCGTCAAAACGATGACATTGTTCCCCTGCTTCACTGACAGTGTCCAGATATTCTGCATCCCCGAGAGCGACGCCGCGTCACCAATTCCGCTGACATCCGTCTTGGTCATGCCCTGAACGGGCATGATGGTTCGCGCCCAAGCCGAGGCATCGCGCAACGCAATGCTTACTCCTTGCGGGCTGCCCTTCCACATGCAGCCAGTAGTGCCCAGCGGCATGGGCGAAACCGAGTTACCGAGCACCTGGGTGATTTCTTCCGCAGTCAACAGCTTGCACGGTTCCGCGGCGCTCACAATTCGAGGCAGCGTAGCCAATAGTCCAAACGCCACGAGCGCCCCCCATCGATGCGCTGATGCTTTCATCGTGAACCTCCCTCGCCTGTAGCATTCTAGCAAAGCAAAAAAGACCCATGGATGGGCCGACGGGAGTGTCCATTGGTTGAGCTTGCGCCTGGATCGTCGCCCAACCGGACATAACCCCGATTTTCTAACTCTGTCCGGTTGGCCGGTGATACAGGAGTAATGAACTGGAAAGCGTACGCTTAAGCGCAAAGCGGCGGCATGATAACGAACAAGCCCCGGGAGTGCGCTCATTCAGATTCGACTTCCCGTGATTCCAGTCACAGAAAGCGTCAATCTCGGCGCCTTTTCGCATTCGCAACGGCATGCACATTCGGGGGTGAGCGCCATCACGGTAATAAGTGTGCCCGAGGGCACATTTTGTCCCTAGCCTGCCCCGCCGTCGTAGTGGGAAGAGACCGGGACAGACTGGCGGCGGAAGCAGGAGCGCTTCGGCAACGCGTGTAAAGCCGCGCGGCTGCGGCGCGGCCTCGCTGCCCTCGACCGAAAAAGGAGAGTCGCCATGGTCGGCCCAACATTGCTCGTTCTTGCCGCCGGCAAGGGCAACCGGTATGGCGGCGTTAAGGTCATAGAACCGGTAGGCCCGCAGGGAGAGACCCTTCTCGAGTACTCGCTCTACGACGCCCGAAAGGCTGGCTTCGCCAAGATCGTCTTCGTGATCCGCAGAGACATCGACCGTGCGGTGAGGGAAACACTGGGAGCGCGCCTCATCCGCAACTTCGCGGTCGAGTACGTCTATCAGGACGTGATGCGAATTCCGTGGGGATTCCAGGTGCCGCACGGAAGGAGCAAGCCCTGGGGCACAACACACGCTGTGCTTTCCGCCGTAAGCCAGATTCGCGATCCCTTCGGAGTGATTAACGTGGATGACTTTTATGGGGCTCAGAGCTATTCGGCTCTGGCGCGTCATCTCCAGGCAGGCACCGACGATTGCGCCACGGTGGGCTATGTCTTGCGCAATACGCTGCCGGAGACCGGGCCGGTCGCGCGCGGAATTTGCCAACTCGATGAGCGAGGTTTCCTCAAGGGGATTATTGAGCACAAGAATGTGGAACGCCAAGGCGGCCACGCGGTCTGCGTCGACGCAGCCGGGCAGGAAATGAAGCTCTCAGGCAACGAGGTGGTCTCGTTGAACATGTGGGGCTTCCACCCGGATGTTCTCAACCCCATGGCCGAGAGGTTCGAGAACTTCCTGAAGAGCCATGGCGGCGACCCCGACTCCGAGTGCTATTTGCCGAACACAGTGCACGAGCTGATCACCGAAGGAAGGATGCGAGTGAAAGTGCTTCCCAGCGCAGATTCCTGGTTTGGGATGACCTATCGTGAGGATCATTCGCGCGCGATGCAGACCATTCACCATATGATCGAGGCGGGGTACTATCCACGGCGGCTCTGGGCGTAAGAGCAAGATCCAGTTCTCCTGCGCCATGCGAGCCGCTTCTGTCCTCGGTCCGTCCTCGCCATGTTGCATCGTTCCAACGTTGTCGCCCATGCAGCACAAGTCCTACAAGACCGCCCGGATTGTGGTTGGGTTGGTCGCCTATCCGGACTTTGCCCCATTTTTGAGTTCTGTCCGGTTTGTTTGAATGCTGAGTCTAGGAGGAGCGCGGCTCAGGTGCGTAGCCTCCAGTCTTGCGACGGCATCACGAGCTTGTCATACAAGCCGCCGACAATTGCACCCACTGTAAACATAGTCAGAACGGTGTAACCCGTTTCAATCACGAGGAAATCGTGAGGCAGTCTTGCAATGCCATACCACCCCATTGCGATGACGGCTCCGCAAAGCAGCGCGGACATCAGGACTCCCTGAAGCACGCCTTTGCGATGACGCACGGCAAGGAGCCACGCGACTCCGTAGGCAAAGAGAAGACAGACAGCTACGCTAAGCAGCAAATACAACCCCACGATCTGTCTGGCTTCCGCATGATTGAGTCCGATGGCATCCAGCCACCGCGTGCGGAACATAAATCGCGAATGCCAGACGGCTCCCAGGTACCAGGCGGCAAACGCCGCCAGAACAACGGGGAGGTGGTAGATCTGTTTGGTTCCCACCTTCACTTCGCCTGGTATGTCAGATTCTGCTTGCACCGCCTGGGACAGGCAGGCCTGGTCGCAATTCGAACGTTCCGGCCAGCGCGTACATTCGGACAAACGCAAATCCGGACATCCATCGATTCCTGTCGTCACTGCATGCCGGGCATCAATGCTGACGACGCCTGGTCGCTGGTTTTCAGGGCATGAAACAAGTCGACTGCCGGAATATCGTCTGTAAACCTCACGCCGCCAGAGTGCGAGGGGAAGCAGAATCAGGGAAGCAACGACAAGGCAAAGCACGAGCCAGATGAGTAAGAGCATGGTCCACCTTCTTCTTGCATGGAGTCTGAGATTGTTGTCGAAGTTCCTTCAGTGATCTCCGTCACGAGTACCGGCTGTGAACTGTCATCCACTCACGAAATCCCGGCACTGCTGTTTTCCCTGCCGGGCTGCCAAGCGGTGGTACTGGACTATGTAGGTGTTGCGCATGTGGGACTTAGCCCGCGCTTACCAACAGAATGGCCGCAGTGTAACCACCCTATTGAACTCAAACCGCCGATGGCCGAGAGGTCGCCAACTCGGACCTTTTGCGAATCTTCGCCCAGCCTCCGGTTATTTTCCTCTTAGCGGTCATCGTCCAGTTGGAGTCGGTTCCTAATGATCCTATCTCCGCATTACCAGTCAACCGTCGCTGCTCCATCGATTCAAACTGCACAACTGCCAGCTAGAGCGGACATTGGACTTGATAGTCGGCTAACCGGACGTTATCCCAATTTTCGCAGTCGACGGAGCCCAAGACTTCATTTCAAATCATCGCTTCAAGAGTAGATCTTCATTAATCGAGCAGCACGAATCGCCCTTGCCGTCTGGACCATCGCGTAAACCGCCCACGCGGTGAATAAGATCGCCCCGAGTACATTTAGCTTTACAGCAATTTTGTGCACATTTGCACCACCCTTTCCGAATAAGCTGCAAACAAGAATTTCCAGATTACGGACTGCGGCCTTTGATAATGAGCCAACAACTCTAGACCCACCGCACACTCAGCGGTTTTCTGGGCGGGACAAGCCGATACGAGTACTTGCGCTCCCCGAGCATCAGGCCCCCATGGACGACATACCCTTCAGGGACGGCTAATGACTTGCGCAGCGGCGCATGAACAGAAGCAACACGGGTCAGGAATCCGGCCCAGCACACGCCAAGACCGCGAGCCTCTGCCGCCAGTTCAAGAAAGGTCAAGGCAATGGCGCAATCCTGCTTCCCCCACCCATAATCCTCCGGAGTGCACACCGCGATCACTACAGGAGCACCACGCAGCACGAAATCATATCCGCGTTCCCATTGCCCTAACCTTGCCTTGCTGATGTCCCACATCTGCAGCCGGTTCATCACTTCTACAGACAACGCGTGCACCTTGGACTTGCCGTTCACAACGATCCAGTGGAGCTTCTGGGAGTTGGACGCTGTCGGAGCCCGCCGAGCCACGTCCAGCAGCGCCTCCAATGTTTCCTTGGAGATTGGCCGGTCCTCGAACTCCCGTACGGACCGTCGGCTTATCAGAAAGCTGTCGATCACTTCCGGTGCCGGCGATTCTTTGAGGGCGGGCAAGAAGGGTTCGTTCGGCAAGCCGCTGTGGGTCAGAGCATCACAGGTGCACACTGCCACGCAATGGCCACAGAAAATACAACTGCCGTTTGAATCCTCTTCGGGAAATCCTTCCTCATTGACCACAAGAGTCCCGGACGGACAAACTTCAACGCACACGTTGTCCCTGATGCAGAGATTGGTATCAACGGTGATCTGGCTCACGATCGATACCTCCCTTCCCGGTTGGTAGGCGAACACAAATTTTAGGTTGAGTGCACTGGAGAATCAAACCGGCGCTACGGTGGGGGTGAGTCACCTGCGCTGCTTTCTTGCGGGCGACGGGTGCCTTTTTGCGGGTGACGGTCGAGCGTCCTCGTTCCAGATGTCCGCAACAGCCTTCCAACCGCCGTCGGCCTGCTTCTTGTAGACCCCGACGTACTTGCCTTTGCCCATCAACACCTTCTTTGTCTTCGGGTTCGTCATTGTGTAGGTTAAGCTGCCCTGACTGTAGCCAAGGTCACCGGATTTCGCTACATCCACCCTGTCCGACGCGAAGGTCACAGAGAAATTCTTATCCTTTAGTTGTGACTTCATCGCGGCTTTGATCGCCGCGATTCCGCTGAGTACGTGGGCATCCGGCAGGAAAAGAGATGCGTCGTCGGCATAAATTGCGGCGATCTTATCCAAATCCTTGGCGGCATACGCCTGCAACTGGGCGGCTTCAAGATCGTGAATCGCCTTGACATCGGCATCATGGGTGTCTGGAGCGGGTGGTGGCGGAGCCTGCTTGCAACCCGCAAGAATGACCGCAAGCGCAAACGCTGCGCCCCAAAAGTATCGATTGTGCATTGTGTCCTCCTTTCGACACGGAACCGAACGAGTTTCGCGGTGGGGGAGGGGAACCCGAGGATTCTGCATGGATTCTACTGCGAACTGAGATTCTGCCTTGAAAGTTGGTGGTGGATAATCGGGTGGAAATTGAGACTGGCGTAAGCAGCAGTTGCGGGAACAGCGGTCTGTAGAGAGGTATTGAGGAAGCAACGCGGATGCATGCTTTTCAGCGTGGATGATGAGTGCGGAGCCTACTCACGAGTAAATGGTAGTGCTCGATGCCGCACGGTGAGTTCTTCTCGCCACTGACGCCGAGGCAGTGCTGCGATAATTGGCGCACGAGTCCACCATGTTTACCGATATCCCTCCTCGAAGCAAAGACCGGCTTGGCTTTTTGGAGAGCGACCGCATCAATACCCTCGACTTGCCACAGGACGCACGACCGCTGCCAGAGATTGCGAAAAACATTGGAGCCGCCATGCAGACGGGCAAGACATCGGAGGTTCGAGTTGCGTGTGCGGAGTTCCTTTCGCAAGCCTCTCGCTTTTATCAAGTCCCAAAGTGCGGCATCCGGGTGCTGACAGCGCGACCGCTTAAAGGCCGGGAATGGGTGACTGAACTATTCGGGGACTACGACCCCGCGACGATGCTCATACGGTTGTGGATGAGAACTGCTAGGAAGAAAGAAATCACATCGTTTGGGACATTTCTGAGCACGCTGTGCCACGAGTTCTGTCACCATCTCGATTACCACCTATTCAAGTTCAGCGATTCATGGCACACGAAAGGATTCTTTGAACGTACTGCCGTTCTCTACCATCATGCGCGAGAGACGCCGGACAAACGGCTCTTTTGGACTCCCATGGCCGGAGGACGTTGGCGGATTGACTGGCCGAGGACGAACAGGGGTAAGTGAGAATAGGGTTCCGCGCCGCCCACGCTTGCACATGGACTGGTTTCAGATTGGCACAATCAACCGCGGACTGTTGTTCCGCACGTTTTCCGGCCATCGCTACATAAAGCCGACGACGGCCTAGGCAAATCACCTAGGCCGTCGCGTTGTACTCGATTCAAGGGACTAAGGCCATCCTGCTACCACGATTTCCCGAGCATTTTTACACATGCTCCAAAGCCTCGATCCTTCAATGGCGCTACCCGTTAGATCGGGTTCCTCAGGCGACTCCATCGTCGCTCCATTTGAAGTGTGGCCATCCTCCGTCTCGGGCAATTGTCACATTCACCGTAAAGAATGCGATTGCGACCCACGGGGTATTTCTTTCCCACTGGGGCAACCTTGGGTTCTGGAGCACTAGGCCCTAGCCCTGAATCAATTCACGGAATGTATTGAGATCAGGATTTCTCTGCATCTTTCTGGCAGCGGCCTCCCTCTCCGTCCGCCATCAATCTAGCGCCATATTCACAAGGAGTCAACAAACTGTGAATGCGGTGGGAAAACTATCCGCCAATCTGCCGCGTTACGTTGGTAAGGTCTATCTCGATTCACGCCGGCGCAATCAATCCCGGATTATTGTTCCGCACATTTCCCACCGCTCGGCTCACTTTCCACGCCTTCATTTCCTCAGCCGGATATGGTCTGAGCAGGTCAACAGGCAAATGCGATGGCTCTGCCGGAGCCATCCACAGTTCGTAGTCCTTCCGTGCCACGATAACCGGCATTCGGCTGTGAATGGGCTTCAAAAGTTCGTTACAGGAGTTCTGACTGTCGGGGTACAGCGGGGACATATGGGACGGTTTCGGGGTAGGTTTGTGGCCGTCGCGCCGTCGGCGCAGAGGCCGTGTTGGGGCTCCCGGGGCGCCGGAAAGGAAGCCGGCGGCGAGAAAGAGACCGATAGAGAGAACGATCGAGTAAGCTATCAACCTTCATATAAGGCAAAAAGAGAAAAAGAAGAAGAACAAAATCATATCTATATATAGAAGGAAAGCCAGAGTGCATCCTGCACTCTCATTCCGCCTGGCAAAAAGACCACAAGCAACAACCATCATCCACGACCAGATCATCCCCGATCAGGCATAGCCCTGGCTCTGCCCCGGCGATCAGGTACACGTGTCAGAGAACAGGCTCCGGATCTGGTGCGCGTGCGCAAAGGGTTTTCCTGCGCGGCAGGACAGAGTGCTCACGCGAGCTTGCCCGCCTTCAAGAGAACGAGAGAGCCGGCAGGAGGGTTGGGCTGAGCCTGAGTACTGAGCCCGACCACGAACGGAGCCTGAGCCAGGCGCGCGTGCGCGGAGGTTTTTGTGTCAGGCAGGACGGAACGGATCAGCAGCGAAGAAGGACCGCGTTCATCGACCAACAAGGATCAGGCGCAGAGCATGACTGCTGTTCTGCTCAGACGCGAAACGGGATCTGAAGCGGTGTCCGGCTCGTACGCGCGTGCGCGAGAGTTTTTGTGCCAGGCAGGACAGAGAACCCTGGTTGTACTCCCGTGAGTAGGGAGCCACATCGCTCAGGATGCGCAGCTTGTGGATGTCCGGATAGTCCTCGGGGTTGACGTCCTTCAGTTCCGGATACAGCGCTTCATAGCCGGCGCCAGGCAGACGGGCATAGCCGTCGTCGATCTGGACGTACGGATCACCGACCTTGAAGTTGGTCATGTAGTCGTCGCCGGGCAGCCACGAAGGCATGGTGTTGGGGATCTCGTTGGCCTGGGGCACGAAGCTGGCACGCTGGATGAAACGGCGCAGAGGTTCGGAATAGCCGAAGTGTTCCTTGAGAGAAGGAGAAGGTCCTAGACCTGCTCCTAGTTCCCGTTCGTAATAACGACGGGAGATGTTGATTTCCTGCTGGTATTTAAATCGTCGAGCTAGGCCTTTGGTTGTGAACTCAACTGAGCACATACTCATCGTGTAGTTAAATCCAACTATGTGGTCCGGTTCGCTTGACAGGCCGGCCATTCAGGAGCAATGTGTATGAGCAAAGAAAGCAAGATGTTCGCAACCCTTCCGCCTTCCTATCTTCCTGAACAGCGCGAGTTCTGGGGCGACCGCTTCGGTAGTCTCATCAACTTAGCCCGCAAGAAGGCTGGCCTGTCCATCGAGCAAGCTGCCCGCCGGTCCGGTATTGAGGTTTCCCAATGGGCGGCCATCGAGGAGGGCCAGGTCCCGCAGGACATCAACCAGTTGCGGGCCATGACCGATGCCATGGAAATCGGCTTCGACAAGATCGCCAACCTGGTTCTGCTCTGCCGGGATGCGTGGGAGCTCTAATCGGGGCGCCCGCTGGCGCCCCCTACTCATAACCGGATAATCTCATCTCTGGAGAGAGAGAGGAGGTGAGTCCGATCGTCACAGTCGCAGGACGACAGGTAAAAAGAATGAATCTGAATGTACCCGTCGAGTTGCACAACGCCTTCAAGGCAGCCACGGCCGCCCGAGGCCAGAACATAACCGACGAGTTGCTGAAGTTCATCCGCAGCTACGTTGATAAGCACGCATCGAAACCAACAAGGCGGCGCAAATGAAACGCGCCGCGATCTACTTACGGGTCTCCACGGTCGATCAGCACCCGGAGACGCAACTTTACGATCTCCGGCAGATGGCCGCCCAGCGCGGCCTGGAGATCATCCAGGAGTACACGGACCGGATCAGCGGTGCAAAGGTAAAGCGGCCGGGCCTCGATCAGATGATGACCGATGCCCGCCGCGGAAAGTTCGATGTCGTTTTAGTCTGGGCCGGCGACCGGATTGCCCGGTCGGTGAAGCACTACCTTGAAGTGCCCGACGAACTCAACCGCCTCAACATCGAGTTCATCAGCTTCCGGGAAAATATCGATACAGGCGGCCCGCTGGGCCGAGCCGTCGTGGTCATCATCGGAGCGATCGCTGAACTTGAACGCAACCTGATCATCGAGAGGGTGCGCGCCGGCATGCGGCGCGCCCGGCTCGAAGGCGCCCACATCGGCCGCAACCCACTCACCCTGGACCATGAAGCGATCTACAGTGAACGCTGTCTGGGACAAAGCCTGCGGCAGATCGCCAAAGGCCATCGCATCTCGACGGCCACCGTACAACCGTGCTGCGCAGGCACGCCTCGACCTCTCAGGAGAAAGTTGCATGATCGATGAATCAGCCGCAGTCTTACCGCTATGGATGTTGATATCGGCCACCTTCGGCTTCATGCTGGGTGAAGCTCTCGGCGGCAAGGCCCGCATCAGAAAATATCTCGAACAGGCCAATGACGATCTTCGTGAACAACTCCAGCAGGGCCGGCCCGGCGAATCAAACCTGAGCGACAAACTCGACCGCCAAAGCCAAATCCTCAACGAGATCCACCGCTACCTTATCCCTGTGACAAAAGGCCCCGAAAAACCCACCTCGTAAACCACACAAAACACATGGCCGGAATTACACAATCCGGCCGTGTCAAAAGGTGTGGCTTGTGGCACAGCCTCCCAGGAAAGCTTATAGGTAACTCTTGGCCCGCCGATCAGCTGCCACCAATTCGGACCAAAGGATTGTCATGACGCCTCGATGAGCAATTTGGGCTGCTGTCGCCAATTCAGAACTTGCGTGGCGTTCGCAGAGTCTAAAGCTCGCTTGTTCATGTTCGCAGACTTGGTGTGAC
This sequence comes from uncultured Acidobacteriaceae bacterium, assembly GCA_963841365.1. Taxonomy (GTDB): domain Bacteria; phylum Acidobacteriota; class Terriglobia; order Terriglobales; family Acidobacteriaceae; genus Telmatobacter. The sequence continues at coordinate 104,975 of CAWJDG010000028.1, read as the reverse complement.
TAAAGTCGCTGAGTACGTTCCGTTTTTCCACTACTCTGCATGTCGGAAGGAATCACGATGACTGCGTCCCCGGTGCTGAACCCGTCACACCATGTGAACATACGAAGCGGTTCATCCGGAGGTCTGCACCAGGTCGCTCGTTACCAATCATCGAGAAGGACTTTTCAATCTCAACTGTTGGCAGATCCTCTTAACTCCCTGCGGATGGAAGAAATCAACGACCAATAGCCGGAGAATCTAATAGCAGATTGAATGCTCTGCAGCATATACTACGTCGGTCGAAGGGGAGCATTTGTGAACAAAGACGATTCAAAACCTGGCGATGAGGATTTCTTCCCTCGAGGCGCGATCGCATTTTTCGGCGTCATGATTGCTGCCTATGGACTGATCTGGCTGGCGATTTATTATTTGCTGCTGCACCGGCAATCGGGCCTCTAGGAAGGAACTCAGAAATGTCGATCAACGTATTTGAGAAGCGCGCCTTTCTGGTGGCGGTCGCGTCGGTCGCGGTGAGCCTGGCATTGATTGCCTATGCCACTTGGGGAATGGGTATCAACGTGCCGACTTGCATCCCCCTTGGGTCGAAGCCCTTTGAGCAAGCCTCGGTAACGAAACACGAAGGCAAAACCTACGAAGTTCATTACGTGGCGCGGATGTGGGCCTTCGAGCCAAGTGTGCTGCGCATTCCCACCGGTTCCACGCTGGATATATTCGCGGTGACCAAGGACGTTACCCACGGCTTCCTGATCGCGGGAACCAACGTAAACCTCATGCTGGTGCCTGGAGCAGTTGCCAACAGCCGGGTGCATTTCACTAAGCCGGGAATCTACACCATTGTGTGCCACGAGTATTGCGGCAGAAACCACCAGAACATGAATGCGCGGATAGAAGTCAGCGACCAGATCGCCGACTACTCCGTCGAGGGACTTCCGTCTTCGGAGGGAATGAAATTGCTGGATGCGAAAGGCTGTCTCGCCTGCCATAGTGTCGATGGCAGAGCAGGCGTGGGCCCAACCTTCAAGGGCGCATGGGGGGCGCCGGTCACATTGGCCGACGGCAGCACCCGGACTTTCAACTCCGCGTTGTTCCTCCAAAAAGTCCGTCATCCCGACTCAATTACGGTCAAGGACTATCCGCCTGTAATGCCGGTATTACCACTGACCGACGACGAGATCTCGCAGATTGAAGCGTACCTGGAGGGTCTGCAAGAATAATGGAACTCCAAACGAACTTGCGCAGAATCATTCTGGCGGAGTTGCTGGTTCCGCTCGCCCTTTTCATCTTCGGCACCTATCACGGCGTGCTGCAGACGATGTACCTCTCGGGAGTGATTCGAGCCACTTCTGTGGCTGGAATCGATTACTACCAGGGCTTGACCGCTCACGGGGTGATCAACGCGATTGTCCTGACGACTTTCTTTGCGGTTGCTTTCGGGTACACGGTGATCTGCCAGGAATTGAAGTCTCAGGTTTCCATTGCCGGAGCTGCGCTCTCGCTGGCGCTGATGCTGTCAGGAGCCGTGATGGCGGCGGCCATGATCTTCCTGGGCAAAGCCTCCGTGCTCTACACGTTTTATCCGCCGCTGATGGCTCACCCTTTGTTTTACGTCGGACTCGCTCTGTTCATTGTCGGTTCCTGGGTGCCCCTGTGGACGTGGATTCCCGTCTATCTGCGCTGGAGGAAAGAAAATCGGGGCCGCAAGACGCCCATGGGCGTGGTGGGCATTCTTGCCACCTTTATCGTGTGGCAGATGGCAACGCTGCCGGTTGCGGTTGAAGTGCTGGGGCAGCTTTTGCCCTGGTCGCTGGGATGGACCCATGGCATTAACGTGATGTTGAGCCGGACGCTGTTCTGGTTCTTCGGGCATCCGCTGGTCTATTTCTGGCTACTGCCTACCTATGTCATGTACTACACCATGTTGCCCAAACTGGCCGGGGGAAAGCTGTTCAGCGATTTTGCGGGACGCTTCACATTCATGGCGCTTATTCTGCTTTCGTGCCCGCTGGGCTTGCACCACCAGTTCGCCGATCCCGGAATCTCCACGACCTCGAAGGGGATCCAGGGCGTTCTCACACTTCTGGTCGCGATTCCGAGCCTGCTGACAGCTTTCACGCTGGCTGCATCGTTGGAATACGCGGCGCGCCAGCGTGGCGGCAAAGGGCTCTTCGGCTGGTGGAACAAGTTGCCTTATTTCAATCCTGAAAACTGGCTGTTTCCCTATCTTTTCTGCGGGCTGCTGATTTTTCTCTTTGGCGGCATCACTGGCATTGTCAACGCTTCCTACAGCATGAATAACGTGGTGCATAACACGGCGTGGATTCCCGCTCACTTCCACCTGACCGTAGGCGGGCCCGTCTTTCTTGGAATCCTGGGCGGAAGCCTGCTCATCGTCACTGGACTTTTGAAGAAGCCGGTGGTATCGGGCTGGATGGCCGCGATCGTGCCCTATGTGTGGATGGGGGGTACCTTCATCTTCTCGACTGGCCTCTTTATGGGTGGCCTGCGTGGGGAACCGCGGCGCACCAACCTGGGCTTGACCTATATGAACCCCGCTTCACCCAGCTATCGGTCCGACTGGTGGGTTCCAGCCCATATGGGCCTAGTGGGCGGATGCATCATGGGACTCGCGGTCCTGCTTTACTTCATTGTTCTGATTCGCAGTCTGGCGGCTGCGCCTGATGCGACCGTCTCGCAGACGTCGTTTTCACTCCCGACCAGCGAGCCCTATCACGACGAAGACGTTCCTGCGGTGCGGAACTTCACACCCTGGGTGGTGGCCGCGGTTTTGCTGTGCGCAGCGGCCTATTACGTGCCCATCCGCGACATCGCGAAGAACGGCATCACGACTGCGCCTGGCTTCAGGCCGGATAGCCCGGCCGCAGTCAATACGACACATTGAAGAGAATGAATCTCAAGCATCATCTTCTTTTGCCGGCATTGGCTCTCGCGCTGGCCCCAGCTCTGAGTATCGACGCCAGCGCTCTGGCGGTGTCGCCGGCAGGCATCAGTGCGGGAAGGATTCCGGATATCACTGTCTGGGATGAAGCCAACGTCCAGCACACATTGTGGGATGAGTTGAGGTCTGCCGGGACGGGGCCCGTCATTGTCCTGCCGGTCTATACGCGCTGCACAATGAGCTGTCCCGTCCTGGCGCGGATGCTGGTTCAGCAGACCTCGCAGATCAACGGCGGCACGCCCTATCGAGTGCTGATCTTTTCTTTCGATCCAGGCGACGATGCCCAGGCTCTGCGGCAGTTTCGCGCGCAAAAGAAACTTCCATCCGCATGGATAATCGTGCGCTCCGAAGCCGCAGACATTCGGCGCTTCTGCGATTTCTTCCACTATTCAGTCCTGACCGAAGGAACGGTCATGATCCATACCAATCAGATGTTTTTGCTCGATCGTAATTTCCAATGGCGAGCGACGTTTATTGACCAGAGTTGGAATGCAGCGGACTTGCGCACCTGGATGAGCCGGGCGGAGTCGCCCGGACTGTTCGGCTGGTTGGCGATGAATCCGGAAGTGCTGGTTTTTGTAGGCTTCGGTGGACTGTTATTCAGCCTCATGCTGATTCTGGGGATTTTTGTCTTGCATCCCCGATCATTGTCGAGCAAAGCTCCGCCGTTATCAGGCGCTGGATAATGATTTAGCGATCGCCGGTCATGCGGAAACGCACGCCGCTGAGCTCGAGCGGCGTATACTGGCGCGGAGCCGGGAAGGCAGAATGTGAGTCCCGGCGCAAAGGAGCTCGCTCGTGAAAGTCAGTTCGAAACGTATCGTGATTTTGTGTCTTGCGGCAGCCCTCGTCACTCCGGCGTTTGCGCAAAGCAGCGGGGCAGATATCTACAAAGCGAAGTGTCTCATGTGCCATGGTCCGGACGGTCTGGCCAACAGTCCCGTCGGTAAGGCGCTGAAAGTCGTGTCGTTCAAGGATCCCGCGGTGATCAAGGCCTCGGACCTGGAGCTTTTCACTGCCGTGAAGAATGGCAAGGGCAAGATGCCCGCGGAGAACGGCAAGCTGACCGACGCTCAAATTAAGGCAGCGATCCAGTACGTGCGCACGTTGGAGAAGTAATAAGCGAGCGGAAGCAAGTAATCAACGATGCGAAGGGCGAGGAGATTCTGCAGTTGCGGGCGGAATGGCCCGCGGCCCCGTTGCGCCCGAAGAGTACCCCACCCCGTTTGATTGGCGGAAGCGACCTGCTTCGCGTCCGCACTGGCCTTGTTCGCCCAGCTTGTTGTGCGTGACCACGCACGGCTCCCTTTCAAAAAACCGATTCGTCTCATTTGATTCCTGGATTTGTGGTCCTTATCACACGACCAGAAGTCAGAACGACCGCTCTTGCACTTTCAGTTGTGATCCTTATCACAGACCGGCATCTCTAATGATCTCTATTGTGTCGGCACGGCTTACAAACGGGGTGTTTCATCGATGAATCGCTCGAGAAGCGTGCAGGCGAACTAGTCATGAGAGGTCGCGGCTCTTGGTTTCTGGTTTGACGACGCATTCAGAGTTTTCGTGCCGGCATGCGTTAGGGGGCATCGGCCATGTGCGCTGATCACATTGGCCAGCCTCGAACCACGCGGCGCCACGCGATTGAGATCTTCCTGGGCGGCGGCGTACTCGCCTCTTTGGCCTCTTTTCTCTATCCGGTGCTGCGCTTCCTTGTGCCGCCGCCCGTTGTCGATCTGGGTGGCGACGAGGTGGTCGCCGCCAAGGTGGGCGATCTGAAACCGAATTCGGGGGAGATTTTTCGATTCGGCAGCCGGCCGGGCCTGCTGATTCTGGAAAGCGATGGCACTTATCGCGCACTCTCCGCCACATGCACTCATCTAGGCTGCACGGTGCAGTACCGCGCCGATCTCCGCCAGATCTGGTGCCCCTGCCACAACGGAATCTACGATCTCAGCGGCCGCAATGTCTCCGGTCCTCCGCCGAGGCCCCTGGATGCTTTCGATGTACATCTGCGCGGCGATGAGATTGTCGTCAGCCGGAAGCGGGAGGCGTAGCCATGTTCGCTGCGCTCTATCGCTGGTTGGATGAGCGGTTGCATCTGGACGGGTTGATTGCGCCGCTGCGGCACAAGACGGTTCCCACGCATCGACTGTCGTACTGGTACTTTTTCGGCGGCATCACGCTGTTTCTCTTCATCATCCAAGTCCTCACCGGCATCCTGCTGCTGCTTTATTACCGGCCCAGCGCCAACGAAGCATTCGAAAGCGTGCAATACATCATGACGCGTGTACAGTTTGGCTGGCTGATTCGTTCGATCCATTCGTGGTCGGCCAACCTGATGATCTTCACCGCGTTCGTGCACATGTTCAGCGTGCTGTTTCTGAAGGCCTACCGCAAGCCGCGAGAGATGACATGGGTCAGCGGCATGCTGCTGCTTTTTCTGGTGATGGGATTCGGCTTCAGCGGCTACCTGCTGCCATGGAACAAGCTGGCCTTCTTCGCGACCACAGTCGGCACGCAGATGGCCGGGCAGGTTCCCGTCGTCGGCCAGCCCATAATGATTTTTCTCCGCGGCGGTCCGCAGGTGACCGGAGCCACACTGACCCGGTTCTTTGGGTTCCATGTCGCTGTGCTGCCTGGGTTGGTAGTCGTGCTGATCGCGTTCCACCTGTTTCTCGTGCAGCGCCAAGGCATGAGCGTTCCGCCCAAGGTTGAAACCGCATGGACCGCCAATTCTTCCTTGCGCCGCGAAATGAAGTTCTTTCCCAACTTTATGCTGCGCGAATTGATGGCCTGGTACGTCGCCATCGGCGCCCTGGCTGCGCTGGCCGCGCTGTTCCCGTGGAACCTCGGCGTCAAAGCAGAGCCTTTTGCATCGGCGCCGGCAGGAATCAAGCCAGAGTGGTACTTCCTCTTCATGTACCAGACGCTCAAGCTCATTCCATCAAAAGTGTGGATTGTCGACGGGGAGGTCTTGGGGATCCTCGGCTGCGGCCTGGCCGGCCTGTTCTGGATGCTGCTGCCTTTCTTTGAGAGCGACAAGCCAGCGCGCACCCGCGCCTGGATCACCGGCCTCGGCATCTTTGCTCTTGTTTACATGATCGCTATGAGTGTCTATGGCTATGTTGCGAAGTAAGCTCCGTCGGTTCGTCGCTGCCCGCTCCGCCATTTTGGCCGAGTTGATGGTGCTTGCGGCATGCCTCGGCTATGGGCAGGCGGTGAACTCCTGCCTGGATTGCCACTCTGCGATGCCAGCGCCTTTGGGAGTGACCCAGGACAAATTCAGCCAGGACATTCACGCGCAGAAGGGCCTTACGTGCACGAGTTGCCATGGCGGTGACTCATCTAGCTACGATCCGACCCAGGCCATGGGCCGCAAGGCAGGCTTCAAGGGCAAGATCGATCATAGGCAGATTCCGGATTTGTGCGGATCATGCCACTCGAACCCCAACCTGATGCGCCAGTACGACCCGAGCCTGCGGACCGACCAGTTGGCCGAATATCACACAAGTGTCCACGGCAAGCGCCTGGCAGCCGGAGACACGAAGGTTGCTGTCTGCATCGACTGTCATAGCGTCCACGATATTCGTCCGCCCAGCGATCCCCGTTCCACCGTGAACCCCGTCAACGTTGCCACGACCTGCTCGCGCTGCCACTCCGACGCGAATTACATGAAGCAGTACGGGATTCCCACGGACCAGTTCACCAAGTACAACACGAGCGTCCACCATGATGCATTGGCAGTGCGCGGCGACTTAAGCGCGCCGACATGCACGACCTGTCATGGAAACCACGGCGCGGTGCCGCCGGGCGTAGACAAGGTACAAAACGTCTGTGCCAACTGCCACGTATTCCAGGCCCAGATGTACGCAAAGAGCACACACAGCAAGGCCTTTCAGGAAAAGGGCCTTCCCGGCTGCGTGGTCTGCCACACCAATCACGGGATCCATCAGCCGTCGGATGTGATGCTGAGTACGGGCCCCGGCGGCGTCTGCATGCGATGCCACGCCCCTGGGGACCATTGCGATCGTGCCCGCGCCTCGATTCTCGGCAACCTGACGCAGTTGGACGGCACCATCAAGCAGGCCGATGACGCTCTGCGTCTCGCTGAATCTTCCGGCATGGAGGTGAGCGAGGCACGACTCAGCCAGGATCAGGCGCGCGATGCTTTGACCAAGGCCCGCGTTACGATCCACAGCTTCCAGGCTGCCCTCGTCGATCAGGATATTCAGGTCGGCATGAAGATCGCCGCAGCGAACTTGAAAGCCGGCAAGGATGCGATGATCGAGCGCAACCATCGCCGCATCGGACTCGGGATCTGCCTCATTGCCATCGCTTTTATGCTGGCCGGGCTTTGGCTGTACATCAATAAATTAGAGAATTAGATTAGCAGTTGCAAAGAATCCGGTTGCAACATGCGGATGGGCATACGCAGACATCATACGGGTCTCGCCTCTTAACCGATGACTAATGCGAGCTTGTTTCAGCACCAACTATGACATCAAAAAGTGCTACAATTGGTGCGGCGGAGGGAAGTATGAGGGCAACCGTATCACTCGATGATGACCTCTTGAGAATGGCACACGAGTACACCGGCGTGGCGGAAAGAGCGGAGCTGATTCGCGAAGCCCTGAAGGCTCTGATTGCAAGAGAGGCAGGGCGCAGGCTCCTCGCGCTGTCCGGGACTGCGCCGAATATGAAAAAGATTCGCAGAACCCGAGTCGATGAGCGATGATTCTCGCCGACACTTCCATTTGGATTGAGATGTTTCGCAAAGGCAGATTCAGACCAGCGATGGCGAATCTGATTAAGAATGACCAGCTTTGCATTCATCCGTTCGTAATCGCGGAATTGGCCTGTGGTTCTCTCCCAGACCGACAGAAAACACTAACCTATCTTGATCAACTCACCGTGTTACCCATCGTGCGCCTGGCTGAAGTGCGAGCCATGATCGAAGCGCGCGGCTTATGGGCCAAAGGAATTGGTCCCATTGATGCCCAGTTAATCGCTTCGTGTCTGTCAAAATCAGGCACACAAATCTGGACGATCGACAGACCTCTCTGTCGGGTGACAGAATCTATCGGAATCTGCGCAAAACTCTCCTAAGTTCGGAGCCTGATCTGTTTCACAACCCACAGTTTTTGACATAGCCGGATTTCCCCGATCCGGCCGTGTCAAAAGGTGTGGATTACCTATTGCGCCGGAGGTCATTCGTTTCGCCCTCGCGGATTCTATCGCCTTCTTGAATGCGAGCGACTGGGACCGCGTGCCTCCGGCACCGGAACACCGCCCTCAACCTTGCCGTCCCTTCCATCTTGGCGCTGCTCCCCGCGCCGGACGAGCCTCCCGAGCACCATCCCTTCAAGAGCGCGGCGTCCAGGCAGGTTTGATTTTGATAAGGAGCAGCGGTCCTGCCGGGCACCCTCCGGCTCCGGCCTTGGACCAAATGCGAAAAGATGGCGAGCCAAGCGCTCTGGGGTATATTCTCTCGTCGCCGTAAGGCAAAATGGAAATCCCAGCGATATTAGTATCTGGAGAATTCAAATGAACAAAACTACGAAGAAACAGCTGCGAGAAGCAATGGCTGCTTTGCTTACCGCGAAGAATCCCTTTATTGCGACTGAGGCAGCGAGAATCCTCTGCGCCGTGGAAGGCGTTCGGGTAAGCGAAGGGGCCACTTCGATGCCCACACCATCAAAGGTTGCTGGCCAACGGGAAGTTGCTCGCAAACATGTTTATGAGAAGTTGCGGCGCAAGGCCGAACGGAAGCGCCTAACCAACAGACGGCAATACATCGAACGGAAGAGTGTAACGTTGAAGCAAGACCAACAGGAAAACTGAATGGGTGGACTAAGGGATGTCCGGGGCCTCTGCGTTGCCTTGGCGGGGAGAACGCCCACTGAGGGGCATCGATCCTGCGATCACTATGCCGCCAGTTGTTTCAAGCTCGTCGACGCGTCCCGTTCCGGCAAAACTGCAAACACCATGACGGCAGAAGCGCATACAAGCCGGTGCTCTTTCAGTTCGCTCTTGGCGCGCTCCATATCGACATTCTTCTTGGCCGCAAGCCTTTTGCTGACCTGATAACATGCTGAGGAACAAGCCTCGATGTACTCGCTCAACCCAGCCTCATAAGCTCGCTTTAGGTCCCTACAGATTGGGCAATCCATACCTACGCCCCTCCGGCGTTCTGCCGAACCAACCGTAGACCTGATGCGGTCGAGGTTCAAAAAATGCCTGAAATCTCGATCGAAGTGATGTGGAGACCAAGGAGAGAATGTTCCCGTGTAAAGTCTTCAACAAAAGTCGGTCTGCTCGCCCGGGGTCCGTCCGGCTTGATCACTGAAGGATTGGCTCTATCGGCTTGTCCCGCCGGCTTGAACGAATGTCGGCTCTTGTTACGACTCGCAGATAGACGAGTCTCTGCATCGCATTTCATGAGGATGCTCATCGCAGTTCCAGTCGTTCGGTTGCGTTCTTGAACGGTGCTCGTCTGGGGCAGAGCTTGGAGTGCGAGAGGCGAGAAGGAGGAATGGCCCGCTATTTCAAGCATACGCCCACCACAGCCCACGTGCGGATTGTTTTCACCCTTCATGGTGCCTCGGCGGTTTCTAAACGGAACCAGCAAGGGATTCCGGAGGGAAATGCGGCGGGCCATACATCCTGGGTGCCGGCCACTCGCCCGGAGCAGGCAGGAAAGCATTGAGCTCAACGAGCGATAAGGGTTTTTATCGTCAGTTGAGTACAAGTTCCAATCATCGCCTACGATAAGCCTCCTCCCATTTCTCTCGCTAACCATTCGCAATTAACGATCCGGCGCTGGTTTCTATGCGGCCTTGTTGTGAACCTTGGCTTCGAGAACCTTGTCGCTGCCGACGTTCACCTTGATCTGCTTGGGCTTGGCTTCGGCCTTCTTGGGAAGGTTAATCTTCAACACGCCCTTGTCGTAGTGGGCGTTCACCTGACCGAGATCTACGGAACTGGGCAACGTGAACGACCGAGTGAACTCTCCGTACTGCCGCTCGACGCGACGGTAGTTCTCCTCTTTCTCTTCTTTCTCGATCTTGCGCTCGCCATGCACGGTGAGGGTAGTGTTCTCGATATGGACATCAATGTCTTTTTCGTCGATGCCCGGAACTTCAAGCTTCAACGTGATTTTGTGCTCGTCTTCGTAGATGTCAACCGGCGGTGCGTAGATGGTAGTAGTTAACGCCTCTTCCGGGAATTCGGGGCCATACGACTCACGGAGACGACGGTTCATGCGGTTGATGCGGTCTTGCATGGCGAAAAACTCACGGAAAGGCTCTAAACGTGTCAATGGGGTCATAACACAGTTCCTCCTTTGAGGAATCTAAGGTGGGAAAGCTTCAGATGGGCTGACTTAGTTCAGGGAACCTGAAAGAGTAAGAGGAGGTTGCTCGCTCAATTGCGAGCGTAGGCTTGCGTACTGCTGTTGTCAACCTGTGGCTCGCCAAAATAGTAATCTGCTGTCGAATCAGGCGGATGAATGGATCTATTCAGTTTGATCCGCGTGTAAAACTGGCCTCAGGGCACGCTTGCTGATGCTTCTGTCTCTTCTCTTAACGCGAGGTAGTGGTGCAGCTTCAAGCGGCACCACTACCCTAATTGCACCGCTACCGTTTCATCTAGCGGTCTGAAGGACTGTTCACGCTTTTCTCAGGCTTGGTTGAGCAGAGAAGCAGGAGCGGACATTGAACAAGCTTGACGACCTTTTCGGCAATCGAACCGAACACCAGCGGATGCCAGCCGGGAATGCCGTGGGTACCACTGAAATCCGCGACCGGCGCGTACATTTGGCTACATGACCTTTAGAAGCCAAGTGTACGTAGCACGTGCTTGATGGCCTCGGCGCTCGAACGCAAGCCGGCTTCTTCGGGCGCATTCATCGGCACCGGCAGCAATCCCTCCACGCCCCGGAGACCCACAATGGACGGCACCGAGAGGCACACGTTGCTAATGCCTCGATAGTCAGTCAGCAAGGAACTCACTGGCAGCACGCGTCCCTCGTTCCATAGGATCGCTTCTAAAATCGTTGCCACCGCCAGGCCCACCGCGTAGTTCGTCGCGCCCTTGCCTTGAATGATTTTGTAAGCCGCCGTGCGCACGCTCTCGAAGATCTCTTGCTCCTCCAGCGTGCTGAGCACTCCATGGCCAGGCATTTGCCAGCCGTGCACCGGAACATTGCCGATGCTCGCGCTTGACCACAGCGGAATCTCGCTGTCGCCATGTTCACCGGCGATATAGGCGTGCACGTTCTGCACCGCAACTGCACAACGCTGGGCAATGAGGAATCGGAAGCGAGAGCTATCCAGCACAGTGCCACTGCCCAGAACCCTCCGGCTCTCCAGTCCGCTGAGTTTCAGAGCTACGTAGGTGAGCACGTCCACGGGGTTAGTTACCATCAGCAGCGTCGCATGCGGCGCGACGCGCATCAGGTCGGGTATCAACTTGCGGCAGATCGCGGTGTTTGCCTCGGCCAGATCGAGGCGCGTCTGCCCCGGTTTCTGCTTTGCGCCTGCGGTCACGACGATTACGTCGGAGCGCTCGAGCACGTTCAGGTCATCCGAACCGTCTACCTTCGCCATCGGCACAAACATCAGCCCGTGGTTCAGATCCAGTACCTCGGCCTCCACTTTTGTTTTTGCAAGGTCAAACAGGCTAATGTGCTTGCCCACTCCGCGCACCATGCAAGCGTAGGCGATCGTCGCCCCTACGCTGCCGGCACCCACAATCCCGATCTTTCCCGGCAGAATGCTCATCGGTTCCCAACCTCACTTTGAAAGTGACTTATCCCGACTAACCGTACAGTGCTTCCGAAATCCGCAAAGCTCGATTGAACAGTACGTTGTTTTCCAGATGAACTTCCAGACGGAGTTCGCGGTCGAGGTCCGTCAGTTTCTCGCACAGCTGCTGGTAGGTGTCGCAGTTAGTGGCTGTCGTGTTGTGACCTGCCCTAAGCACCTCGATCGTGGAGAGCATATGGCCGATCTCATCATGTTCCTGCACCATCCGTGCTACGGCACTGCGGACGCTATCTGGACGCGGGGTGCCAAAGCCCTCACCGACATAGGCCAGCTCAATTCCTCGAATCGTGGGGAAGAGAGTATGCTCCTCTTCCAAGAGATGCGTTGTAATTCCATGAACAAGAGTCTCGGCAAGGCGAACGACCTCGATTGCGTTGGGTTGTTCATGTTGACAGCACGGGCCGACGGAGCTTGCCAGATGCTGAATGCGAGGTAGACTGTCATGAATCAGAGTCTTCCTGATTCGAAGCAGGTGCCCCATCAGTGCTTCCAGGATTGAGTCTGCCCATGGGGCGCTTTCCGCGGGGTTCGTCTCAATTGTGCGATTCAATTCACTGAGAACTCCATTCACTGGCAACCCCAAATATACACAGGCTGCTTCGACCGTCTCTTCTCCATGGCAGCAGTATTGGATTCCAAGTTGCTCGAACACTTCGATTGTCGAAGGTTGGCGATTGGCTATTTCACCGACAGTCTGTTTGGCGTTGATCATTTTTGTCACCCCTGCTCAGACTAGGTGCGCGACCAGGCTGTTGCAGGGACTTTAGTCACTGGTCGGCATTGTTCTCAGCGAAAACGGAAGGGCAGGATCGGGCATTGCGAGAAATTCACCTGGACAAATTAGTTCGGGCGAGGTCAATGATTTCGTCACCGCGGCCGTTCAAAATGGCTCTGATTATATAGAGGTTGAAATCGACAATCTGGTCTAATTTGAGAGAAGGTGGCATCGCCAACTCCTGCCTATTCACCGCGATATCTATCAAAGCGGGACCATCATGCATCATTGCCTGCTCAAGATCTGCCCGGGCAACTAGGCTGTGCCACAAGCCACACCTTTTGACACGGCCGGATTGTGTAATTCCGGCCATGTGTTTTGTGTGGTTTACGAGGTGGGTTTTTCGGGGCCTTTTGTCACAGGGATAAGGTAGCGGTGGATCTCGTTGAGGATTTGGCTTTGGCGGTCGAGTTTGTCGCTCAGGTTTGATTCGCCGGGCCGGCCCTGCTGGAGTTGTTCACGAAGATCGTCATTGGCCTGTTCGAGATATTTTCTGATGCGGGCCTTGCCGCCGAGAGCTTCACCCAGCATGAAGCCGAAGGTGGCCGATATCAACATCCATAGCGGTAAGACTGCGGCTGATTCATCGATCATGCAACTTTCTCCTGAGAGGTCGAGGCGTGCCTGCGCAGCACGGTTGTACGGTGGCCGTCGAGATGCGATGGCCTTTGGCGATCTGCCGCAGGCTTTGTCCCAGACAGCGTTCACTGTAGATCGCTTCATGGTCCAGGGTGAGTGGGTTGCGGCCGATGTGGGCGCCTTCGAGCCGGGCGCGCCGCATGCCGGCGCGCACCCTCTCGATGATCAGGTTGCGTTCAAGTTCAGCGATCGCTCCGATGATGACCACGACGGCTCGGCCCAGCGGGCCGCCTGTATCGATATTTTCCCGGAAGCTGATGAACTCGATGTTGAGGCGGTTGAGTTCGTCGAGCACTTCAAGGTAGTGCTTCACCGACCGGGCGATCCGGTCTGAGGCCCAGACCAGGACCACATCGAACCGCCCGCGGCGGGCGGCGGCCATCATTTGATCGAGGCCTGGCCGCTTGGCTTTCGCTCCGGAGATCCTGTCCGTAAACTCCTGCACCACTTCGTAGCCGCGCTGTGTAGCCATCTGCCGGAGATCGTAAAGTTGAGTCTCCGGGTGCTGATCGAGGTTGCTCACCCGCATATAAAGGACGGCACGTTTCATTTGCGCCGTCCCTTCTTCCGCGGGATAGTGTATCTTCCTCGCGCAGCACTGAACCGGCGTCCGCTTGGTTGATGACTCGGTGCTCACCAAGCCCACTGTCCGTGGGAAAACGCCTCTTCCAAATTTCGGAGGCAGGCGCATCTCAACGCTTCTCGTACGGGTGGAAGATGTAGTCCTTCGCCTTCACGGCCTTGTGGCACGCGTTTCCACAGTCTGAGAAGCTCTGGGGATCGGCCGCGAACTTCTCCGATGTGGCATCGTAGTTGAACACCGCGTATCCCCACCCACCGGTTGCCGGAAATCTCTTGCTGTCCTTTTCCATGACGAAAGCCTGGGTAAAGATGTCTGGCACATCCACGACGAAAGGGGCCTCTGTGCTCTTCTTCGGCTTCCATTGGAGCTTCACGATCATGGAGCCATCCGGGAAAGGCTGACCGTTGCCGGCGACGCCAGCCTTGTACGCCGTGATCATGGTTGGATTGGCAACGATTACCTTGAGCACTTCGTCGGTCCGGGCGGACGAGACCATCGCCCAATCTTCATATCCCTTGAAGTCGGAGAACGCAATTCCGCTCGGCGATTTCAGCGCGTACTTGTCCTGCGCGCAAACGGCCGTGGCGACGAGGACGGCGAGCACTGCCACGGCTGTCGCAAGGATGGTAAAACCGGCGAAACGTCCCATGGCTGTGCGTATTTCTATCTTCTCTTCATGTCGCTCTCGCGCCAGAGATTCCGTCACAGGTTCAGACATCATGGGTTCTCCTTCACAAAAAGTCTCCTAAGCCAGGTCGACGTGCATCTCGAACCATTGCGATTAAGCCAGACGTGAGGCGAATGAGGCAATTGGACTTTGGTATCGACGATACCTTCGTATCAAGTGTGCGGAAGAGACCTTCATTCACTTTTAAACCTTATAAGAAGCGAGCCCGGCGCCACATTGGAAACGCCGACAAGAGCCCGGGAAAGATCATTTGCATCGAAGTCCCTGCATATATCGCCGCTCTTGATTGCGTGCTTCACGCGGGGGTGAATCGCTTCGTGGGCCGAGCATGGCAAGCTTCAAACGTACTCTTGTTTATTGCGGTGAGGTCCCCATGAGATGATCATGATGATAGTGGAAACGGAATCAGCAATTGGAGAAATGACATTCACAAGTGGACCGAGTCGATGCTGCCGTCGATCAGCACGCCCGACCGGCAAGCCGAGGCCTTCCCTGTCCTGACCCCCGCCCAGATTGACCGCGTCCGGCCGTACGGCACTGCGAGAACAGTTGCGGGCCGGAGAGATCCTGTTCGAGCCGGGTGAGCTGGGGATGCCTTGCTTTGTTGTCCTTTCAGGAAAGCTTGAGATTCTGATGACAAGGCTCTCCGGTGAGCTCGCATTGGTGACGCATGGTCCAGGGGGATTTCTCCGGGGAGATGGTCTTGATTTCCGGGGCCCGCTCCCTATCGCGCGGGCGTGTTGCCGAGTCCGGAGAATTCCTTGAGCTCGGCGCAGATGCTTGCGTTCGCTCATCGCCAAAGACGCCGAACTCGAGCGATATCTTCATGCGCGCATTCATCCTGCGACGCCTCGCGCTGGTTACGGAAGGCCTGGGCAACGTGGTTATTCTCGGATCGCGCCACTCAGCCAACACGCTGCGTTGCGCGAGTTTCTCACCCGCAATGGACATCCGCACACATATGTCGATCTTGACAGTGACAAGGACGCTCAAGAGCTTCTGGATCGATTTAACCTGAAGATCGACGAAATACCGGTTGTGATTTGCAGCGGAAAGGTCGTGCAGCGCAATCCCACGACGCAGCAGTTGGCTGAATGTCTGGGGATCGCGGGCACAGTCGATGAATCGCGCATTCGTGATGTCGCCATCGTGGGCGCCGGTCCGTCGGGACTGGCGGCGGCGGTTTACGCCGCTTCTGAAGGCTTAGACGCCGTCGTGATCGAGGCCGACTTCCCTGGTGGACAGGCGGGTGCGAGCTCGAAGATAGAGAACTACATTGGATTCCCTACCGGCATCTCCGGCCTGGAGCTCACGGGCCGCGCCGTTGTCCAGGCAGAAAAATTCGGCGCTCAGATGTTGGTGGGACAACGGGTGGTCCAGATCCACTGCGATCAGAGGCCATATCAACTAAAGCTGGAGAACGGCAGCGTTCTGCAGGCTCGCAGCATCATCATCGCCGCTGGAGCGCAATACAACAAACCGAACATCGCCAACCTGAAACAGTTCGAAGGGAATGGAATCTATTACGCGGCCACGTTCATGGAATCGCAACTTTGCGGGAGTGATGAAGTCATCGTCATTGGCGGGGGCAATTCGGCCGGTCAGGCAGCAGTTTTTCTCGCAGAGACTGCCCACAAGGTCTATATGCTGGTTCGCGGAAAGACCCTTTCTGAGACGATGTCGCGCTATCTGACCCAGAGGATCGCGACGCATCCGGTGATCGAGTTGCATCTGGAAACTGAGCTTTTGTCATTAGAGGGTGATTCGCACCTGGAACGCGTCACCTGGACAGATCGGTCGTCAGGGGAGAAATTGACGCGCGAGATCCGGCACGTTTTCGTAATGGCAGGTGCATCACCGCACAGCGACTGGTTGCGTGGCTGTGTCGCTCTGGATCAGCAGGGCTTCATTCTCACAGGTCGGGACCTGGATCCGATCCTGGCAGGCGCACCACGAAAGTGGCCGCTGGGCCGGCCGCCGCAAATGCTTGAGACGAGCTTGCCCGCAGTTTACGCGGTTGGCGACATCCGCTCCGGAAACGTGAAGCGGGTTGCGTCAGCCGTTGGAGAAGGTGCGATCTCGATCCATCTTGTTCATCGCGCCCTGGCCGAAATATAGCGGCGGCAGGCAGAAGGAATCGACTGTGACCGTTGAACCAGTCGATCACCGATTAAGTATGCTGGCCGACCTCGATAATGTAGCCGTCAGGATCGCGGACGTAGCAGCGAATCTCGCCGTACTTGGGTATCGGCTCCGTGATGAACTCGGCTCCTCGATCTTTCCATAATTCATAGCACGCTTGAATATCGGCAACGCGGATATTCAAGAAGCTGCTGACCTTATCCGGGTCGGCGGGGACGCTGAGAATTACCGACGGCTTGTCCGGGGTGGGCCCGCCACCGACGTTGACGATGAGCCACGTATTCGCGATCTGGATGTGCCCAGACGCACCCTTGCTGTCGCCCAGGCTCAGAATGCGGCCGCCGAAGACTTTCTCGTAGAAGCGAGCCGATCGCTCGATATCGGCGACTGTGATAAAAAGTGAGACGGTGAACCCTTCGCGCGGCGCCAACTCATAGCTTTTTTGTTCGATTAGTACGCTGCTCATTGACGGCTCCCATTCCGAGAAACAGTGCTGATTTGCCGAATGTGGTTCCTTCGGATTCATGCCTGCCGGTTATCAAACTTCACTTCTGGGAAGGCGTCATAAAGCCTTTCACAAAATCAGCGATCTCATCGGCAGCCGTGTCCAGTGCGAAGTGGCCGCCGTCGACAATGTGGACTTCGGCTTCCGGCACATCCTTGCGGTAACTTTCTGGCTCGCTCGGGTCAAACGATGATTCGTACTTGCCCCAGATCACGAGCAGTCGTGGTTCCTTTTCGCGCATCCATGCCTGCCACTTCGGATAGGAGTCCACATTGGTTCGGTAGTCGTAGAAAAGATCGCTCTGGATCTCGGCCTGGCCGGGACGATTCAGAAAATAAAACTCGTCGGTCCAAAGGTCGGGATCGTGGCGCTCCACATCGGGATCGTTTCCGACATGTCGCGCACGCGTGGTCTCGAGCGACAAGAGATTGGTGCGCAACGCGCTCTCATTGGCAGCGCGATCGGCCCAGAACGCGCGGCGCGTATTCCACTTTTCCCCCAGGCCTTCGTTGTGCGCGACGGCGTCCTGCACGATCAGCGCCTCAACTCGCTCCGGATGCGCCAGAATCATGCGAAAGCCCACGGGGCCGCCGTAGTCCTGCATATACAGTGCGTAACGCGAGAGTCCCAACGCCTCGGTAAAATGATCCATGATCTCGGCAAAGTGGTCGAACGTATATGCGAACTTCTTCGGGTCCGGCCAGTCACTATGTCCGAAGCCGGGATAATCCGGCGCGATCAGATGGTAGCGGTCCGATAGCCGCGCGAAAAGCGGTTCAAACATGCGCGACGACGAAGGAAGCCCGTGCAGCAGTAGAAGTGTTCGCGCGCTCTTCGGACCAGCTTCTCGGTAGAAAATCGATAAGCCATCGATCTGGATTGTGCGAAATGCCACGAGATTCATCGGCAATTCCTTCGCTTGCACTTCGGCTGGCGCCAAGCATGGCAACACGATCGTGTAAACGATAAGCGTCCCCGATTCTTATGCCGCCGAGACCGACTTCTTCTTCCCATCGAGTGCCGGCAGAAGAAGTTTCAGAAGCGCTTCGTCCGAGAACGGGTTCTGACCTGAGATCAACTCGCGATCTTGAAGGGCGTGGCTCTTCCATGGAGCGAGCACACTTACGTCACCGCCCGCAGTAAGCAAGGCGAAGTCCGGGTAGAAGAGAACCTTGCCACCAATCTCAAGCGGCTCCCGCTGCTGCTCTTCCGCCGTCGAAAAGATAGTCATCTTATATCCGGTATAGATCCATCCTTGAGCCTTTGCATGCGCTCCAGCGGCATCGCCCGCTGCCAGCGCTGCCACCACCTCCGTCGAATTCGGAAGCGCCGAGAGAAGTGAAATCGGGCCATGGCACAGCGCCGCCGTAGGCTTGGATGTTTTATGAAAGTGTCTCATCACCGTGCCGGCGTCGGGATCATCAAGCAGGTCCATCATCGGGCCATGGCCGCCGGGGACGAAAACAGCGTCATATTGATCCAGACCCGATGCGATGACGTCCGAGATACGAGTTGGATTTTTGAGCCCAGTCAGGGTGTCGCGGAATTTTAGATAGTCCTGAAGCTTAGCCTCGTCTCCACCGAAGAAGTCGGCTACAGCTGAATGGACATCCATTTGCGGCGTGTTGCCTTTGGGGTTTGCGAAAGTGATTTCGTAGCCCTCCTTCATCAGGGCGCGAACCGGAACCGTCAGCTCGTTGAGATAATAGCCAGCGCCGGCATATACCTTGCCACCTTTCAAGGACAAACCGTGACCGCTCGAGACTAGCACTAAGACTTTTCCTTTTGTTGTCATTTCGTTCTCCTCTTTTAAGTCGAATTCTGTTCTCCTGAATATGAGCTAGCCCTTCCTCCAAAGTGTGCACGGACGAGCCGCCGCGGTTAATGTGAGTTAAGGCTGCGGGAATCCGAACATCAACCACGACTGATTGGCTACCCAATGCGGATACAGCTCCGTCATCTGATCGAACAACTCCTGGTCGGACGTAGCGGCTTTCTGCACCCGATCAAAGTCCTCAAGGTAGCGCTTGCTGTCCTGGATCGTCGAAGGAGAGTCGGGCGCGCCAGGCTTCTTGTGACCGGCGACAACCATCGCCGGGTTCAGCGCCGCTAACCGGTCCAGCGCCGCGATCCAATTCTTTCGGCTCTCGGGGGTGGTGTCGCCGACGTAAATGCGGCATTGGTTGTATACAACGTCGCCAGCGACGATCAGACCGATCGAGGGAACGTATAGAGACGTCGAATCGGGACTATCGGTGCGGCCCTGCTCAATGATGCGCAAGTCGTGGCCCTCGAGAGTGAACGAGTCATGTTCATAAGGCTCAGGTGGAACTAACCTGGTGGGCACTTGCCCAGGAAACAGCCGGCGGGCCAACCGCTCCACCGTGGGAGTGAAAGACATCTGCATGGCGTTCACCGTTTTGGGCGTTGCTATCGCCCGAGCGCCAGGGAAACGGTCGAGCAGAATGCTCAGACCATAGAAGTGGTCAAAATGGGCGTGCGTTATATAGATCGTCTCCAAGTTGCGGTTGTGCAGAGCAATCCAATCCGCGAGAGCCTCGGCCTCAGCCACTGTCCCCATTGCGTCCACCAGCACCGCATCGTACTCGCCGAAGATTAAAGTCGACGTGATCGGGTCAAAGCCGAGCGCTTCGCCGAAGGGCCTTGGCCGCTCGCCCACCATCGTTTTTCCTGGGGCGGTAAAAACGTTCACACTCAGCGTGTTCGACGCGACAGGCACGGTCACGCGCGCGGTCTCTCTCAGTCCATTTGTGCCGTCCATTTGGTACCCCTTTCGGTGTCAGAGCTAGTGGCTCTTCAACGGAAGATTGGCAGAAGCGCAACGACGAATCCATTGAACGAACGTATCGGTCAATACCAACGTCTCGGTTGGACATCGCGGTCACAGAGGGGCACGCGGCTTGACGGGCAGCTTCAACCTTGAGTGCTAGTAACGAACGCCTTGAGCGGGCCGTCCGGGCGAGCATTAACCATACGTGAGGTCAGTGCTCTGTCCGACTTCGATGATGTAACCGTCAGGATCGCGGATGTAGCAGCGAATCTCGCCGTACTTGGGTATTGGCGCCGTGATGAACTCGGCTCCTCGACTTTTCCATAACTCATAGCACGCTTGGATATCCGCAACGCGGAAATTCATAAAGCTGTTGATGTGATTCGGGTCGGGGACGCCGAGTGTTACCGTCGGCTTGTCGGGAGTCGGCCCGCCCCCAACGTTCAGAATCATCCAGATATTCGCAAGCAGAAGGTACGCAGGCGCGTTGCCGTCACCCAGGCTCAAAATGCGAGCGCCGAAGACCTTTTCGTAGTAGTGAGCCGACCGGTCGATGTCGGTGACGGTTAGAAAATGTGCGATGCTGATCCCCTCGCGCGGGGGCATCTCATAACTCTTCTGTTCGACTTGTACCGCGTTCATTGATGGCTCCTTTCGAATCGGTCCTCATGACAGATACGGTGTCTCGCGTCCCGCTCCCATTCCTAAAAATCGATCGACGCCAGCTAGTTTAAGAGCGATTCCCAGTCGGCTGGCACCCTTCCAGGGGGTCCAGGCACGGGCTGACTTACGGGATGCGAATGTGGCGGAAGCAATTCCGCCCCGTTGACCATCGCCTGCTTCCCGTAATCGTAGAACCAGTCCTCACCCGGCTCAAAGCTCGCGATAATCGGATGCCCCGTCTCCGCGGCATGCTTTGATGCGTGCTGACTCGGAGAACTGTCGCAGCAGCCAATGTGCCCACACTCCGCACAGCGGCGGAGATGAAGCCACCAGCCTTCTGGTGAGGCAAGACATTCCACACATCCGTTGCCACTTGGTCTCGAAGCGGGATTAATTCCGCGCCGATTCTTGTTCATTTCGATTTTTCCTTTAGAGGCTGCAGCCCAACAAAGAGTTCAAGGTATCAGCAAGATCTTCCCGATACCACCCTTTTCTGCCGCGGCGTGAGCCTCGGCCGCCTCGCTGAGTGGCAGTTTCTCGCTGATCGGGATTACCAGCTTGCCATCTCGGACCGCCTCGGCCATGAACTCCAGCGTTTGCCTGTCGAATTGCGAGAACACTGGCACTACCCTGACAGATGGGTACTGCGCGGCGTTCTTCGGTGCCCCGGCAACCGAAGCAAACACTCCTCCCGGCTTGACCTTGGCCATCAGCTTCTCGGCGGTTCTTCCGCCGACCGTATCCGCAACTGCATCGAGCATCGGAAGATTCGCAATCGCGGTGTCGTCGTCGGTTGCGACCATCCGATCCGCGCCGACAGTCTTCGCCTCATCCATCTGCCTCTTCAAAACCCCCGCAATCACAGTCGCCCCGCGCGACTTCGCGGTGAATGCCGCCGAACGCCCGACACCTCCTTGAGCACCTACGACTAGAACCGTCTGGCCCGCTTTGATTCCCGTAGCTGCAAGCAGCTGGTTGCCCGTTACCGTCACCAGCGGCAGCGCCGCCGCCTCAATCAGATCGAGCCCCTCGGGTATATCAGGAAGAACGTCCGCTTTCACCACGCAGAGTTCGGCGTACGTGTTGTCCGCCATTGCGAACACCCGATCGCCGGCAGTAAAGGCTTCAACTTCTGGCCCCACCTCGAGCACAGTCCCCGACATATCGACTCCTATGAGGCTTGGGAACTCCATGGGATAAAAATCCTTCGTTAACCCCGCACGCCGCTTGTAGTCGATCGGATTCACGCTCGCGGCAGCCACACGCACCAGCACCTCGCCCCGTCCAGGCACCGGGTCAGGGTATTCCTCGAACTTGAGTACTTCCGGACCGCCATATTGATCGACAACAACTGCCTTCATATTCCATCTCCTCCTGCGGCGCGCGAACAGTCACTAATAGCATTCATGAATATCACACACATCCATAGGACTCTTCCACCCGAAGCAGTGTGCGGTCAGGATCGATAAACGGCCTGATTCCACCTCACGCTGCATTCAACGAGTCATCGCGTGCAAAGCAGGCTCGAGAACATGATCGCTCACATGGATTGGCTTCAATGTGCTCAAAATATTTCTGGCCTCAGCCACCTCGGCTGAAGTTCCATGAGCAACCACCAGGTACTGGCCAGCCTTTATGGCGGTCTCGTAAGTTACGATGCTGTCTTTTGGTATACCTATGCTGTACAGGCCGGCACCGATAGCACTCAGACCGCCGACCACCACCGCGTTCTCCAAACCGGCGACGATCCAGGCTACCAATGGGCCGCCGACCAGCACAGGGCCTATCGCGGGCACCCAAAAGAATGCGGCGCCAAACAGTAAGCCCCAGAAGCCGCCCCAGAATGCGCCCCACTTCCCCCAATACTTCATGCGGTCTCCCGCGTTGTAGTAGCCAACCACTTGCTCGTCCGTGTGATAATCCTTCCCCACGACTGACAACTTCTTCATGTCGAAACCTGACTTCTGAAGTTCCCTCACCGCGTCTTCCGCTGCCGAGTGGTTGTCATACACTGCGATTACTGCGTTTGTGTCCGTCATATTCCATCTCCTTTTCAATTCAGGTTTTGATTGTTGAGAGTTCACTTCGCTTTCGCTATCACTTCTTCTGTCGGCCGACTCTCCGGCTAGTGGATTCTTAGCTCTGCGGTCGGCGTTCGCGTGTCACAGCGCCTTTGGCGGCAGTCTCTCTTCTATCCTTTTGAGGATGAACGCCCAGGTCGTGCCACGACATTTCCGCGAGATTGACCCCGTAGTAGTCCGCAGCCTTCTCGATGTTCGCGAACGCCAAAGCACGGTCCGCATCGGAGACATCGATGACTTGATCGAACCGCGCGACCGCGTTGCGAACATGTTGTGCATCGGTCAGAGGTTCTTTGCGCTGCTTCGGAAATGCATAGACTGTGTCGGGTAAATCGCTCTGCATCGTCAGCCGTCCGTGCTTCTCGTGAGGTTTCCAGGTCGCTTCCGGCATGTCTTTGCCACCCTTTCTTTGGATATTTGGCTGGAGGGCGAGCGCAGCGTCGGTCCGTGAGGCTCTTTCGACCGAATCGCCCGCGATGGGGCGATTACACCCGATGTGCGTCGGCGAATCAATTGGACGATGGTATTGGCGATACCTTGGTATTGGAGCCCCGTGGGATAAAGTACGCACCACTCTGTGGCCATATGTCCAATCCATACTTTGGTGTTGGTCAATACGTTCGTCCGATGGATTTGTCATCGTGATTCTGCCGCAATCAAGATTGGGCTGATCGGAGCAATTATGAACACTGCAATCACCGCTCAGATGAAGCACTTCGACGCAATCATTATCGGGACGGGCCAGGCGGGCCCGTCCTTGGCAGCGCGGTTCGCGGCTGCCGGCAAAACCGTCGCTATCATCGAACGCGATAAATTTGGCGGCACATGCGTGAATACGGGATGCACCCCGACAAAGACGCTCGTGGCGAGTGCCTATGCGATCCATGTTGCCCGCCGAGGTGCGGAATATGGTTTCTCCGTTGGTGATTTGTGCGTCGATATGAAGCGAGTGAAAGCCCGCAAGGATGCAGCCGCCACGAGATCCAGCAAGGGAGTGGAGGAGTGGCTGAGAGGAATGACAAATTGCACGGTTATTCAGGGTCATGCCCGTTTTCAGTCGTCGAACACTGTCGTGGTCAACGACGAGATTCTGCAAGCTGACAAGATCTTTATCAACGTGGGCGGGCGCGCTCGGGTTCCAGAATTGCCGGGGGTTCACGACGTCCCATTTCTCACCAACTCATCAATCATGGACATCGATTTCTTGCCCGGGCATTTCATCATCGTCGGAGGAAGCTATGTTGGGCTCGAGTTCGCCCAGATCTATCGCCGCTTGGGGAGCGATGTCACGATCGTAGAAATGGGGCCGCGCCTGATTGGGCGGGAGGACGAAGACGTTTCCGATGCTGTGCGCGAAATCCTCGAGGCTGAGGGTATACGCATCCTGCTGAATGCGAAATGTGTCTCATTGGCGAAACGCGATGACGGCGTCGCCGTTGGCCTCACATGCGAAGAAGGTCCGCCAGAAGTAGTGGGCACGCACGTTCTTCTGGCCGTGGGACGCACTCCCAACACGAACGACTTGGGATTGGACCGTGCTGGAGTAGCCTCCGACTCACGCGGCTACATAATGGTTGATGATCAACTGCAGACGAACGTGCCCGGCATCTGGGCACTGGGGGACTGCAACGGCCGTGGCGCCTTTACGCATACTTCCTTTAACGATTTCCAGATCGTTGCGGACAATCTTTTCAATGCTGACCATCGCCGGGTTTCCGACCGGATCCAAGCGTACGCGCTATATATTGATCCGCCGCTAGGGAGATGCGGCATGACGGACGCAGGGGTGCGGAAATCCGGGCGTCGCGCCCTCGCCGCGAAATATCCGATGAGTCAAGTGAGCCGGGCCTACGAAAAAGGTGAGACACAAGGTTTCATCAAAATTTGCGTCGATGCAGAAACGAAACAGATTCTGGGAGCTGCGATTCTTGGAGTCGGAGGCGATGAAGTGATTCACGTTCTGCTGGACATCATGTATGCGAAGGCGCCGTACACGATCATCGAGCGTGCAATGCATATTCATCCAACCGTCGCCGAATTTCTGCCAACTATCCTCGCCAAACTAGAGCCTTTTGCGTAGGGAGGATACCGCAATCGTCACTAAAGGATGAAAAAATGTGGCAAAGGCTCACTAGCAGGAGAACCAATACCAAAGTATCGGCGATACTATCGTCCAATTGTTTATCTCCCACGCTTCTGTTCAGATGGCTCGTGTCGACCGACTTCAATCAGAATCCGCGCGACCACGAATGGGAGAAGGTGCATGTTGATGCGGCTGGGTGCGATCTTTGAGAAACGCGCCAACTGGCAGCCCTTCTCCGTCGTTGATGGCCGTCTCATCACCGGACAGAATCCGGCGTCCTCGACCGTCGCAGCCCAAAACCTCATGAACTTGCTCGCCGCGGAGAAAGCCGCCTAGACTCCTACTTCGATCGACGCCGGCATCGGCACGGGTTTGATGGCGAGATTGTCAGGGCCGCAGATTTCAGTCTACCGGCATATTGAATGGAGGAACATTATGAAACGCCTCACATTCTTCTTGGTCGCAGTTGCAGCAATGGCCAGCCTTGCCATCCTTGTTGCGCCTGCCCCAGGCCAGGCGGATGGGCAAACCGCCGCGCCCTTCGTTACCGAAATGCCTCATGGGTACCGCGACTGGAGGTGGATTTCCTCGGCCCATGAAGCAGGCAACCTCAACAGCTTAGGTGCGGTCCTGGGCAACGATGTGGCGATCAAGGCCTATCGTGAAGGGAAGCTTCCGTTCCCGGATGGCACGATCATTGCTGCTTTGCATTACCGTAACGTCTCGTCGGACGAAAACAACAAAGTGTTTGGCCAGGTTCAATCTTTCGTTCCCGGGGCTCCCACAAACGTTCAGTTTCTGGTCAAGGACTCAAAAAAGTACGCCGCGACTGGCGGCTGGGGATTCGGTCACTTCCAGAACGGCAAACATGGCGATGCAGCGTTCATGAAAAGCTGTTTTCCCTGCCACGAGAAAGCCAAAGAAACCGACCTTGTTTTTACTCGTTATGCACCTTGATGCTGCAAACGAGAGCAGCAAGGGATAAGTCATTGGCGCGATGCAGCATACCCGGTTTCGGTCGATGGCCTTGCCGTAGCTCGGGAACATCCCTGACGCGCGACTGAGTTGCGCGTGTCGTCCAATTGCTCGGGCCTGTCACATCTAGTGTGATGGGAGCGGCTCATCTCGATCGGCCGTTCGCGGCATGTCGTTCGAATCTTGCACAAGGAGAACTATCCATATCTCACCACTACTCTGGTCCCGACTTTGGGTTTCCCCACGGGGACGCACGCCTCGACCTTACCGATCTATATGCCTTCTCTGGGAGCGCCGGCAAATCGATCTTGATTATGAACGTTCATCCATCCGTCGCTTTGAGTCCGTCTGGGCCAACCACCGACGAGCCCTTCTCACCTGACGCGATCTATGAACTTAAGATAGACACGAACGGCGATGCCGTCGCTGATATCGCATACCGGGTGCGCTTCTCATCTCCCAAGAACGGGGCGCAGATCGGAACGGTGCGGCGCGTTGAGGGCGCAGAGGCTGCAGGAATAGGCGACGGCGGGCAGACTATTATCGAGCGGGCACCTGTCTCAACCAGACGAGAGGCGCAGGTGACCGAGACTGGTGACTACCGCTTCTTCGCCGGTTGGCGCAGCGATCCCTTTTTCTTCGACACGCTGGGCGCCGTCAACAACCTGCAGTTCACAGGCGACGATTTCTTCACTGGGAAGGATGTGTGCGGCATCGCGCTGGAAGTGCCTAACTCTGCTCTCGGGCCGAACAAAATTGGCCTCTGGCATCGCACTCTGGACGGTGCGAACGGAAAGTGGATCCAGGCGGATCGCGGCGCCCTACCCTCGCAGTCGGTATTTCTTACCGGCGAGCACAAAAGCGAATACCTCGCCGCGGAGCCGGCGGACGACGCCCGTTTCGTTGCCGTGTTTGCGCACTCGCTGGAGCACATCGGTGGGTATACGCCAGGCCAGGCAACTCGGGTGGCACAGACTCTGCTACCAGATGTCCTCTCGTATGATCCCACGCGCCCCGCGGCCTACCCGGGCAATGGACGGGCGCTCACCGACGACGTCATGGACGTTTTCCTTTCAATCATCACAAATGGAAAGGTAACGCGCGATAACGTAGGCCCCCACAAGGACCTGCTGACCGACTTCCCGTTTCTAGGCCAGCCGCACAAGATACGGTCTCAAGTACCGATCGCCGCTTAGGGGTTCGCTTTGTTCGCTTCCCCTCAGTGGGCGGCGGGTACTAAAGGTCGTTTCTAAGACGGCCGACGACGGAACTATGTATTGGGTTTGCGCCATCAAGCGAAAGGCTACCTATGCCGGGTAAACAAACAGCAATCATCACCGGAGCATCGGGGGGCATTGGCACGGGTTTAGTCGAGCGATTTCTGGAAGAAGGCTATAACGTGATCGCAACCTCGCGAGATGCCAGTCGAAAGTTGACTGCCTCGGACAGCCTGATTCTTGTCGATGGCGATATCAGCAAGCAGCAAACGGCTGCCGATGCTGTCGAGGCAGCAATCACCAACTTCGGGA
This sequence comes from uncultured Acidobacteriaceae bacterium, assembly GCA_963841365.1. GTDB lineage: Bacteria > Acidobacteriota > Terriglobia > Terriglobales > Acidobacteriaceae > Telmatobacter. The sequence continues at coordinate 77,740 of CAWJDG010000028.1, read as the reverse complement.
CCATCGACGTTTTGGTGAATAACGCTGGCGTCTTCCTCACCAGGCCTTTCACTGACTTCACTACGGAGGACTTCGACGCCCTTATCTCCACCAATCTACTCGGATTCTTCTACATCACCCAGCGCACTGTGCAAGAGATGCTTAAGCAGAAATCGGGGTGCGTTGTGAGCATCACTGCGGCGCTTGCCGATCGGCCAATCGCCGGCGAAAATGGCTCGATTTCGATGATGACAAAAGGCGGGTTGAATGCAGCAACCCAAAACCTCGCAATCGAGTATGCAAAAGATGGCATTCGCTTTAATGCCGTTGCTCCCGGCGTTGTGGATACGCCGATGCACCGCAATGATCCCGGTGACTCGACTTCGCAGCCGGTTATGAAAAAGGCGACAGTAAAGGATATTGTCGATGCCGTTCTCTATCTGGTACAGGCCGGCCATGTGAGCGGAGAGATTCTCCACGTGGATGGTGCTGCTCCCGCTCGTCGCTGGTAGCCGCAACCTGGCCCGATGCATCGAACTTAAAGGGACTCTGGCCAGATGTTGGGCTTCGACGAGGTACGCATGCCCCGATTGCTTTCAATCAATGTCGGCCTTCCGCGTGACGCAACATGGAACGGCAAAACGGTCCGAACGTCAGTCTGGAAATCTCCAGTTGATGGTCGGCGAATCGTGCGCAGACTCAATGTTGACGGCGACGCCCAAGCCGATCTGGCGGGCCACGGAGGGGAGCAGCGCGCCGTTTTCGTCTACCAGATGGATTCTTACCATTACTGGGAGCGCTTTTTGGGTCGCAGCGATTTTACTTTCGGCCAGTTCGGAGAAAACTTCACCGTCGAGGGACTGCCTGATAACGAGGTGTGCATCGGCGATCGATACCGTATTGGTGATGCGGTATTTGAAGTAACGCAGCCACGCGTGACGTGCTACCGCGTCGGCATCCGCATGAATGAACCTCGTATGGCAGCGCTTCTCGTAGAACATCACAGACCAGGATTTTACTTTCGCGTGCTACAGGAAGGAGAAGTTGGTGCAGGCGATGACATTGTAAAAACTGCTGACGGTCCAGAGCGAATCAGCGTGGCCGAGGTTGACGCTCTCCTGTATTTGCCGGGATCTTCCAGCCAGCAACTGCAGCGCGCGATGCGGATTCCTGCACTTAGCAAGGGTTGGCAGAGTTCGTTCCAGGCGATGCTTCAACAGGACTCGAGCTCCAAAACTACGGTGGGGAATCCGGGACTCGCCTATGAGGAACAAGCACCAGCCTGGCCCGGCTTTCGACAGATGCGAGTTGCGAAGATTAGTAAGGAAAGCGATAGCGTGACCTCCTTCATTCTGGAGCCAATCGATGGGCAGCCTCTTCCTGTCTTCCAGGCGGGTCAATTTGTGGTTTTGCGACTGCTTGTCGATCCGGGCAAACCGCCCGTACTTCGCAGCTATTCGCTGTCTGATCTGCCGGTAGCCGACCATTTCCGTATAAGCGTCAAGAGCGAATTGAACGGGATTGGAAGTTGGTTTCTGTGCAGCCGTACCCAAGAAGGCGATCTATTGGATGTGAGCGCGCCGCGCGGAAGCTTTACTCTGCATCCCGGCCAGGATCCCTTGGTGTTGCTGAGTGCTGGAGTGGGCGCGACGCCCGTGATGTCGATGCTCCACGCGCTCGCCGCTGATAAATCGCAACGGGAGATCTGGTGGATCTATGGAGCGCGCAATCGCGTCGACCATCCATTTCGAGAAGAATCGCGTTCATTATTGAAACAGCTCTCTCGCGGCCGGGGATACATCATGTACAGCAGGCCCACTGCGATCGACCAAGCCGGTGTAGACTTCGATGCGCCCGGGCACATCGATACAGCTTTGCTGGAGAGAATTGGCGTGCCAGAGGGAAGCGACTTTTATCTGTGTGGCCCCCCTTCATTCTTACAGAACGTGAGCGATGGGCTGCGAATCTGGGGTGTGTCCGCCGGGAACGTACACACGGAAATCTTCGGTTCTCTCGAGGCCATTACCCCTGGTATGGCGCAGGTTGTTCACATTCCTCACCTGCCGCAAGGGCCGCCAGGACCTGGTCCGCCAGTCTCATTTGCGCGTAGCGGGATTACCGCCCCTTGGGATCCGAAATTCGCGAGCTTGCTTGAACTGGCGGAAGCGTGCGACGTTCCGGTCAGATGGTCGTGCCGGACTGGAGTTTGTCATACCTGCATGACTGGCCTGATTGACGGATCGATCATCTATAACCCTGAGCCGCTGGAGAGGCCCGCTGCCGGGAACGTGCTCGTATGCTGTTCCCGGCCAAACGCGAGTGTCACTCTCGATCTTTGAGAGAAACGAGAGGAGTCAAATCATGCGTTCGGATATCGTGCCCGGAGGCATTTTCCCCGACTACGAACTGACAGACCACACGACGAAGCGCCGCAAGCTTTCGGAACTGCAGGGCCAGCATCCAATGGTTCTGGTGCTCAGCCGCGGGGGGTACTGTCCGAAAGACCGCCGCCAAGCCGAACTCCTGGTGCAGTTCCACCGTGAGATGGAAGTCGGATACTGTCGCCTGGTCACGATCAGCACCGACAACATCACTTTAACCAACGAGTACCGCTCGGGCGCCGGAGCCCACTGGCCGTTTCTCTCGGATGCAGGACGAGTCGTACAAAAGGATCTCGATATTGCCGAATACACGGACCCCGATCACAATCCGATGATTCCCCATGTCATCGTTCTGGAACCGGGCCTCATCGTATACAAGATCTACAACGGCTATTGGTTTTTTGGCCGTCCGACGCTTGAGGAACTCCGCCAGGACCTTCGCGCAGTTACTCGAAAGTGCCGGCCTGATTGGGACATCACGGCGCCGGAAATGAAGGCAGCATGGAAGGAGGGTCGTAAACACCTCTTCTATCCCTATGGCAAGACCTATGCGCAAACATGGGGAGAGCAAGATTGATGCCGGGCCTCGATTGAAACCCAACATTGCGGCTCGCCTCTCAGCCACTGATGTCACAGCTCGTCAACAAGCAACTGGGCCAGCCTGAAAGCCTTGGCTGCTTCCAGATAGAGAAAGGGGACAGGCTCGCTTGGGTCCATCCCCCATTTCCCATTTCCTGAAGAAACGGCCAGCAGGTTCGCTACGCGTAGATGCCGCGCTGCCTGATGGTGAAGGCCACCCGGTCGATCGCCAGCATGTACGCTGCGATGCGATTGTTTACGTCGTGGGCTTCTGCATAGCGCACCACGTCGTCGAAGCTGTCGCGCAAAATGCCTTCGAGCTGCTCATTCACAGTGGCTTCTTTCCAGAAGTATCCCTGGCGATCCTGCACCCACTCAAAGTAGCTGGCTGTTACGCCACCGGCGTTGGCCAGGATGTCGGGCACAATGAAGATGCGTTTCTCGGCCAGAATCTCGTCGGCCACGGCCGTGGTGGGCCCGTTCGCGCCCTCCACCACGATGCGCGCCCTCACCTTGTCGGCGTTCCGGCTCGTGATCACGTTCTCAGTCGCCGCAGGAATCAGGATCTCGCAGTCCGAAACCAGAAGTTCGTCACTCGGCATGGCTTCTGCGCCCTGAAAGCCGAGGATTGTATTGTTCCGGTATTTGTACTCGATCAGTTGTGGAATATCGATCCCGGCAGAGTTGTGCAAGCCACCGTCGCGCTCGGCGATGCCGATAATCTTGTAGCCCTGCTCCTGCATCAGCCGCGCGGCATTCGATCCCACATTTCCGAATCCCTGGATCACGACTCGGCAGCCTTCGATGGGCATATTCAGGTAGCGCAGGCTCTCGCCGCAAACCACCATCACGCCGCGCCCGGTGGCTTCAAGCCGTCCCTGCGATCCGCCCATATTTACCGGCTTGCCCGTCACGACGCTGGTCACCGTTTGCCGCATGTGCATGGAGTAGGTGTCCATGATCCACGCCATGGTCTGCTCGTTGGTATTCACGTCGGGGGCGGGAACGTCCTTCTCCGGCCCGATGAACTCAATAATCTCCGATGTGTAGCGGCGCGTCATGCGCTCCAGTTCGCCTCGGCTCATATTCCCGGGTTCGCAGATGACTCCGCCCTTCGCTCCGCCGAAGGGAATATTGACCACTGCGCACTTCCAGGTCATCCAGCTCGCCAGCGCGCGCACCTCGTCCAGCGTCACATCGGGCGCATAGCGGATTCCGCCTTTGCATGGCCCACGCGCCATCGAGTGCTGCACGCGGAAACCCGTGAACATGTCGATCATGCCGTTGTCCAGGCTAACGGGAAAATGAACAATCACTTCCCGCGACGGAGAACGCAGCACCTTCCATAGGCCTTCATCCAGATTGAGTTTGCGCGCGGCAAAATCGAACCGCGTGCTTTGCGCTTCCCAGGGATTGATCTCCTGGTCTAACGTGACGTTGCTGGCTCCACTTGACATCTCTATCTCTCCATCTTCCGCCGCGCCAAGGCCCTTTAGTATCGGGTGCGGATTCCATCCTTCCCGCATCCCGTTCTTCCAGCATAGAGGCTGGCCCGTTCTATCGGATCTTTCTCGTCGTTCTGGTTCCGGTACTGCTCACAATTGCAGAGCGCCGGCGCTTGGGCACGCGCACAACGGCTCGCAGCCCAAACCTCAGTGAGTCTAGGCTTAGCGGCGGCTTGCGTCAAGCCGGTAGGAACTAGCATCGGGATCTGTTCCCGAACCGATTCTATTGCTCGAGCCTCAGCCCCCATGCGGGAACTGCGGTTCCGAGTTGCTGGAACGGTTACACTTAGGCTGTGAAAGCCTCTTCCCGCTCAGCACAACCCAGCCGCAAGGAGTTCCTGGCTCTCGCCAGGACGCACACGCTCGTCCCCGTTTGCCGCACGCTGATGGCCGACCTGGAGACCCCGGTCTCGGCCTTTCTCCGCGCAGCGTGGCTTGAGCGCGAGTGCTTTCTGCTGGAATCGGTGGAGGGCGGCGAGCAGGTGGGCCGATACACCTTCATCGGCCTTACGCCGTTCAAGCGCATCGTGGCCCGAGGACGACAAATTGCGATCACTGAAGGCCGCAAAACTACCCATATTGATGGCGACATTTTCACCGTGCTGCGCGAGGCGCTCGGGGGCCACAAACCTGCGCGATTGCCGGGCCTGCCGCCATTCACCGCCGGCGCGGTCGGCTTTTTCGCGTACGATGCCGTGCGCCAGATCGAGCGCCTGCCCGCTCGCGCGAAAGACGAGTTGCACATCCCCGACGCCTGCCTGCTGTTCTTCGATGAGGTGCTTGCGTTCGATCATGTGCGTAAGGAAATCTGGCTGGTCGTCACGGCGGATGTCACACGCGGCAACGCTGCTGCCGCATACGAGCGCGCACTTAAACGCCTCGACAAGTTGGAGAAGCGTCTCGTGCAACCTGTGCCCGCCTTGGCGCCGCGCAAGCCACGCACACTTGGCAAACTCAAAGTCAGGCACCGCACCGCAAAGAAGGATTTCATCGCCGCGATCGCTCGCACCAAGGAGTACATCGCCGCCGGGGACATCTTTCAGGCGGTTCTCTCGCAGCGCTTTGACGTTGAACCGGGCGTCGACGCTTTCCAGGTCTATCGCGCATTGCGCACCGTCAATCCCAGCCCATATATGTTCTTCTTGCGCTTCGCGCCGGATGAACCGCTGGGCGCGAAGCTGCCACGCCGAACCGGAAACTCGTCCAAGAGATCGAAAGGGTCGGAGACTCCACTCCTCGAGCTGGCGGGGTCGTCTCCGGAGCTTCTTGTCCGTGTGCACCAGGGCAAAGTCGAATACCGTCCCATCGCAGGCACGCGCCCTCGCGGCGCCACTGAGGCTGAGGATCACGCCCTCGCCGATGAGATGCTTCACGATGAAAAAGAGCGCGCCGAACACGTGATGCTCGTCGATCTGGGTCGCAACGACGTTGGCCGCGTCAGCCGCTTCGGCAGCGTCAAAGTGGACAAGCTCATGTTCGTCGAGCGCTACTCGCACGTGATGCACATCGTGAGCTCCATCGAAGGCCGCCTACGTTCCGAACTCACCGCCGTCGATGCGCTTCGTGCCTGCTTCCCTGCCGGAACGCTCTCCGGCGCGCCCAAGGTGCGTGCTATGGAGATCATCGAAGAATTGGAGCCTGCGAGGCGCGGCACCTACGGCGGCGCAGTCCTCTACGCTGACTTCTCCGGCAACCTCGACTCCTGCATTGCCATCCGCTCCATGCTTTCCGTCGGCGGAAAGGGATCCGTGCAGGCCGGCGCGGGAATTGTTGCCGACTCCGTGCCCGAGCTCGAGCATCAGGAGTCCATCAACAAGGCGCAGGCCGTGATTCGCGCAATCGAGCGCGCGCGGCAAATGTAGCTCTCAAGGCTACTTCCTAATCCCTGCTCTTCTCAGTCCGCCCCAAACACCCGCTTGAAGAATCGGCCGATCCTCCTGAAAACTCCCGGCTTCTTCTGTGTCTTCACCGCATGCGCCGGCAAACTTGCCGCCGTAGTGACCACCGGTGCGGCAGGTGGTGGAGGAATCGCGACGGTCTGCGGCGTAGGCTCTCCCGCGTTGTGAACCAGCGTTGTGGCCGCCTCATCGTTTCCAGCCGGCTGCTTGATTGCTGTCGCGGGCGGAAACTGTGGAGTGGGAGTCAATCCCTCGCTTTGCGCCAGCGGAAACTCGTTTACCTCCGCCTTGGGCGCGGGTGGGCACCCGCACGGCTCCTTCTCCTGGTCCACCACTTCGTGCAAGCTGCCGTGCTCAAACATCACCCGTTGTCCCGGCAGCACACGATACACCCCGCCATCGAACACGCTGGTCACAACCACGTAGGGCGCGTCCGTGCCGGCGTTATCCACGCACGTGTCCCCATTCTCGCCCAGGCGCACCTTCAGATCCGTCGCGTTCGGCCCGCCAATCAAAATGCGGAAGTATGGCGTCAGCAGCGAGTCGGCGTTGCTCTCGCGGGCCGCGCTCGCCGCAAAGCTCATCTCCACTGCTCCGTGATCCAGCGCGATCAGCAATCCGCGCACCTGGCCGGCCGCAGCGCCCGAGTCCGCTGCCAGATTCACGGCGCTCGCGGCGCAGACGTGCAGCGTTCCGCGATACGGCAGCGTCACCTGGGCCGTTCCGTCCCCGGCAGTCACGGTACCGCTTGAGGTCAGATACGCCCTGCCATTCCATGCTTGGAGCGGCCCTGCAACCGATAGCGCCGCGCCCTGGATTGATTTGTCGATCGGAACGATGGCGACTGGCGGCGTGCTGAACACCGGAGCTTGCGCAGGCTGCGCCGCTTGCTGAGGCGCAGTTTCAGCCGCGGGCGCTGCTTCGGGAGCCTGACCGGACGCCGGCTCGCTCTGAGCGCGCAACATACCTGTCGTAAAAAACACCGCCGCGAAAGACAGAACACAAATCCACCCCGGCCCGCGCAGCAATTTCGTTCGGCGAGTCGAGGCTTTCATAGCAAACTGCATCGGCTACATGTCCAGGAAGTTGCGAATCATCTGGTGGCCGCTCTCAGTCAGCACGCTCTCGGGATGGAACTGCACGCCTTCCACAGGCAAGCTGCGATGCCGCAATCCCATAATCACCGGGCCATTCGCTTCGTGCGTATGCGCCGTGACCGCAAGTTCCGCCGGCAGCGTCTCCTGCTCCACGATGAGCGAGTGGTAACGTGTGCAGGTCAGCGGTGTCGGAAGCCCCGCGAAAATACCCTTGCCATCATGCTCCACGGCGCTGGTCTTGCCGTGCATCAGAGTGTGCGCGCGGACGACTTTGCCGCCGAAAGCTTCGCCAATCGCCTGGTGCCCCAGGCAAACTCCGAGAATCGGCGCCTTCCCTGCCATGTGCTTGATTAACGGCACCAGAATCCCAGCTTCATGCGGCGTGCACGGCCCCGGCGAAAGCAGAATCCGCTCCGGCCTCATGGCTTCCACTTCCTCGGGCGTCAACTCGTCATTGCGCCGCACCACGACCTCCGCGCCCAGCTCGCCCAGGTATTGCACGAGGTTGTACGTGAATGAATCGTAGTTGTCGAGAACAAAGACCATGGTCAATTCCAGTGTAGCGCGACGAACTCCCAAGATCCTCCCCTCGCGCCCCAATGGCGCTTCGACTGAACCCCTCTTCCCCTTCAAAGAGCAGACGGCTGCAATTTCGTGCTTGACAATCGCGGCCTGTGTTGAGATTATATGTCGTGTACGACGTATCGTACACGACGGACACCTACATGATTGCTTCCCACATTGACTCCATCATCCTCTACATCTGGGTCGCCCTTGGTACGCTCTGGCTCGTCCTCATGGCCTTCACCAAGCGCACTGCGCGAACCCAGTCCGTGGGTGCTCGCTCCCTTCACATCGCCATCATCCTGCCCGGCTATCTTCTCCTGGTCGATGCCAAGCTCGCCATCGGCGAGTGGAGATGCGTGATCGGATTGTTCCTACTGGCCTTCGCCTTCGTGTTAAAGATCCGCCAGGAAGAGTCGGTCATGCTGCAGGCATTTCCCGACGTCTATCCTGCCTACCACCAGCGCGTAAAGGCGTTGATCCCCGGTTTATTTTAGGAGCTGGCGGGAAAATGCAACCCAAACAGCAACCTGTCTCAAGAGGAACGAAGCAAGTCGCCGCGCAAGCGGAGCGCATCGAGCGGGATATCGCAGCCATCCGTCAAGCGTTGCGCAAGCCCTTTGAGGCCGAAGTCGCCCAGGCAGGGCTCACTGTGCCGCAAACAGCACTGATGCACGTCGTAGTCTCCAATCACGGCATCAGCCTGAAGGATCTCAGCAGCCAACTGAGCCTCGCCCATTCCACGGTCAGCGGCATTGTGGATCGCCTTCAGAAACGCGGCATGCTAGAGCGTCGCCCCGATTCCACAGACGGTCGCTTTTGCCGCGTCTATCCGGCGCGGGAGGTCACCGAGTATATGCGAACGCAATTCCCCGCCCTGACACGTGGACCGCTCCAGGCGGCGCTCAAAAAAGCCAAACCCGCCGAACGCGCCGCAATCGAACAGGCGCTTCACCGGCTCCGCGAATTGCTGAGCATCGGATAGTCCGTCGAAGATTTGCCGCCGGCTTGCGCCCCTTCCTCCACATCTGCAAAACTGGCCATGGTCAGTCGCCATGGTTCTTCATTTCCTCATCCAGGGACGCGTACAAGGGGTCGGCTTCCGCTGGTTCGTCCAACGCGAGGCGAGTGAGCTCGACCTGCGCGGCTGGGTGCGAAACACCGAGGACGGCGATGTCGAGGTTGTCGCGACAGGCAACCCAGCGGACCTGTCTGAGTTCCGTTCCAGTCTCCGCCGCGGCCCGCGCGGCGCCCGCGTCGACCGCATCGTGGAGCGTCAACTCAACGAAAATGAAGTCGAAGGCCTCTCGTCATTCCAGATCGACGGCGCCTGGTAGCGCGCTTCGCGCAATTGTCCTCTATCGGCCATCAGTGCCCAGACCGCTTCGCTTCGTTCCATTCTTATTCCTTCAGTTCCCTAATCCTCATTCTGCACCACGCATGCCAACCCATTCCCTGCCGACTCTCATCTCTGTAGCCGGCCTTTGGCGATAGACTGGGATCTGACAACTGATCGCTGACAACTGAATTCTGAGAACTGGAGCTTTGCACTGCCATGCCCGAAGCAATAAAGCCCATCAACGTGGAGGACCTGAAGAAACTAGTCCGTACCGTGCCCGATTTCCCCAAGCCGGGGATCCTCTTCTACGACATCACCACGTTGCTCAAGGACAAGACGGGATTCGCGCAGCTCATCGACGCCTTGGCTGCGCATTACATCGAGCGCAAAATCGACCTCGTTCTCGGCATTGAAGCGCGCGGATTCATCTTCGGACCTGCTCTGGCCTACCGCCTGAACGCAGGCTTTGTTCCCGTGCGCAAGCCGCGCAAGCTTCCTGCACCCGTGGCCCGAGTCACTTACGATCTCGAATACGGCTCCGATGCCCTAGAGATCCATGTGGACGCGATTGCTCCCGGGCAAAGTGTCGTTTTGGTTGACGATTTGCTTGCCACCGGCGGCACCATGGAGGCCACGGTGAAGCTGGTCAAGCAGTTGGGCGGCCAGATTGCCGGACTAGGCTTTGCGGTTGAGCTCGACTTCCTCAGAGGTCGCGATCGCTTCAAGGAATACGACGTTTTCAGCCTGCTGCACTACGACGAATAGTGTGTGCTGACTTGTTTATCGCCAGTTTCAGCGGCCGAACTACACTGCATCCTCCGGCACTTCTTCCTTGACCTGCGCTTCGCTTTCTGCGGCAGAATCTACCTCAAACATCTGCGCATCGGCGAACCGGTAGCCGACGTAAACATCAGTAAGTAGGTAAAGAGGCTTGGAGGGGTCATCTTCAATCTTCTTGCGTAACTGCCGAACGAAGGTGCGCAAATACTCCACCTCTTCCCGGCTCTCGGGCCCCCACACGGCGGTCAGCAGTTTGGCATACGTCACCACGCGGCCGGCGCGGCTCATCAGGCAATAGAGTATGTCGAATTCTTTGCGCGTCAGGCGAATGCTCTGGCCGCGCTTGGTCACGCGCCGCTTCAGCGGCTCCAGGCGAATCTCGCCGATTTCAATGGGAGCGTCTTCGGGCCGGGCCGGAGCATGCACGCGGCGCACAGCCGAGCGAATGCGGGCCACCAGTTCCCGCGTGCTGAAGGGCTTCGTGACGTAATCGTCGGCGCCCATATCAAGCGCCTCCACTTTGTCCTCTTCCTCATCGCGCACCGTCAGCATCAGCACAGGCAGCCGAGGCGCGAACGCACGAATCCGCCGCAGCGTCTCAATGCCTCCAATCCCTGGCATGTTGATATCCAAAAGCACAGCGTCATACTGGGCCGCGCGTAGCGCCTGCAGCGCTTCCTCGCCTCGTGAGGCTTCGGCCATCTGAAAGCCAAGTTCCAAAAGCGGCGGCCGCAGCGCCCGCCGGATGGCCGGCTCGTCATCGACCACGAGTATGCGGATGGCTTGCTGCATCATCACAAACTCTCCTTCTCCGTTATATGCGGAATAGCTGCAAAAAACGTCGTGCCTTCGTCTTCATCGCTGGTCACCCATACATAACCGCCATGAATCTGCGCGGCGCGTTTGGCCACCGAGAGTCCAATCCCTGTTCCGGGGGCTCGATTCGAATAATTCGACGAACGGTAATAGCGGTCGAAGATGCGCTCACGGTCCGCCATGGGGATCACAGGCCCGTAACTTTGCACGGAGAAGATCGCCTCTCCCCCGGCGAGCAGTACGCGGATCGTGATCGGCGTGCCGAAGTTGGAATATTTGCACGCGTTGTCGATGTACTGGGTCAACAGCATCCGCATCAACTCGCTGTCGCAGCTCAGAACCAGGTCCTCGTTTTCGATCTCCACGGCAACCTTCATGCTGGCTAACCGGTCTTTCAAACTGGCAAGCACTTCCTCAATCAACGTACCCACGCTCACCTGGCCAACGTGAATGGCAACCTCGTCTGCATCCAGGCGCGCTGTCGTTAACAGCCGTGTGGTCAACTCGCCCAGCAGGCTGGTCTGCTCGTCGATCAGCGCTGCCAGCTCCGCCTGTCCGGGAGAAAGGCGCCCCATTTCTGCTAATCCCGTTGAAGCTGCGCGAATCGCAGTGAGCGGCGTCTTGTACGCATGCGCCAGGCTGTCCAGCACCGTGGCGCGAAGCTGCTCCGTGCGCCGTTCCGTCTCGATCCGGCTTTCGTTGGCAAAGGCGCGATAGCGGTCGAATGTGACGGCGATCAATGACGCGATTGCATTGTTGGTCAGCGGGCCGGTTCCACCGCGCAGGACCAGGCTGCCGATTGGCACGGTTCCCAGGCGCACGACGCGGCGGCCTACCCCCGTATCCGGATCGTCGTCCGACGTCTCGAAATAGTAGACATTTTGCGCCATCTCCTGCGGATCCTGAGTCCAGAATCCTGCCTGGTACACCTCGTGCAGATCGGCATCAAAAACTGCGACGGCTTCCAAATCAAAAATCTCGTGCACAAGTTCAGCCAACTGCTGTCCCGGCGCCACGTGGAGATCCATTCGCAATGTTCGCCGCGTGAACTCGTAGAGATCCTCCATCTGCCCGCCGCGCGACTCGGCCTCCCGCGCATGATCGGTTATTCGGGCGGAGAGCCGGCTCACGATGAGCGCGACCATCACAAAAACCAGCAGCGTAACAGAGTTTGCCGGGTTAGCCGCATTCGCAAGTTCCGACTGACGCGCCGTGAACCAGCTCTGCGCTACGACCGCCGACAACGACACAACCACGGCCTGCCAGAATCCGCACAACAGGGCGGTCGGAACCACGATAAGCAGGTAAAGAAGCGCCGCGACCGGAAGCAGCCAACTGATCCAATGCGTCAACGCGGCCACAAAAACCACGGCAGCCATGCCCAGCGCACACTCCAGCGTGAACAGGAGCGCCTGCGAGGCGGAGCCACGCGAGCGCCCAAGCCCGTGCACGGCACGCACTTGATAACTCAAAGACAACCAGAAACTCACCTTCCATTTACGCGGTCAAAGTAGGCGCATTCGCAAAAGACTTCGAACGGGAAACGTCGCTGCCTGCGCTCCGACCATACTCATCCGATGTGTCTGTCCCGAATCAAAGTGGAATTGCCCCCACTTGCCCAGGGTTTGAGCGGGGTAAACAGAATTTTATCAGGTTCATAACCGCACTTTCCCTGTCCTTCGTCCCCGCTTGGCTGCAACTCCCTTGTCGATAAGCCACGGAACGAAGTCCTCCAGACGCCGACAACGTCATGCGCAAATTCTCCTTGCTTTCCTCACGCCATCCTCATGTGTTCCTCATAACTTCTTTATGCATTGTTTGCATTACTTGTATCAGTTCGTTTCTCTCGATCGGTGGAGCAGTTCACTTCAACGCATTCGTCAACCTTGCCATGTGCAGTCCCCAGCGCATGCGTGCAGATGGTCCAATTGACCGGGCGTACCAGTTTTCTTGATACCGAGGGCGCGCTCGAATGCCCTCTTGGTCCGAGTCGACTTCTTGTTATTCTCAAAATCTTCCTGGAGGTATCGTGTCGATGTCTTTGAATGCGAAGGTCATATTTCAATCGATAGCTGGAGCCGCGATTTCCATCGCGCTCATGGCTGGTGCGCAGACCCCTGCAGCCGCGCCTGCGTCTTCAGCCTCTGCAATGCCGGCGCAAAGCCCTGCGCCCGCCGCTCAAGCCCCGGCTGCCGCGCAGCCGCCAGCCCCGCTTTCCACATTCGTTCTCACAGGTCCGTTGACATGGCTGCCGCCGGCGACCTTTGATGCCGGACCACTAGGCACGCTGTCGGTCAACGGCATCATTACCGGTTACTCGCTGTTCCAGAATAATTCCGTGCCGGGAGACACCGCTGCGCAAGCCACTCTGACCAACGGCCAGATCTTCATTCAAAAAGCGGACGGACCGGTTCAGTATTACTTCCAGGCCGGTGTTTACGCCTTACCGACGCTCGGCGTGCCGTTTGTCAATGCGCAAAATACTGTGAACGCTCTCTACGGGCCTGTTCCGGTTGCCTTCCTGAAATTGTTGGCAGGAAAAACCACACAGTTCGAAATTGGGTCCCTTCCCACGCTGATGGGCGCCGAGTCCACGTTTACGTACCAGAACTTCAACATCGAGCGCGGCATCGTTTGGAACCAGGAAAACGCCATCAATCGCGGCATCCAGATCAATCAGACTCTGGGTAAGTACCTGACTGCCTCAATTAGTTGGAACGACGGTTACTATTCCAACCGCTACTCGTGGCTCTCGGGCTCGATGACCCTGACTAAGGGTCCTAGTACCCTGGTGTACGACGGAATGGGGAACCTGGGGCAGACTGTCTTTGAAACGGCAGCTACGCCGGTCCAGAACAACGGGTCGATGCACGCAGTGATCTATACCTACACCAAAGGCCCCTGGATCGTTTCACCCTACTTCCAGTACGGTGACGTGCCAAAAAACACAAAAGTAGGCGTCGCCAAGGGTACGTCTGCGACGGGCGGTGCGTTCAATATCAGCTACGCATTTAAACGCGGCTTCTCGCTTCCGTTGCGCGTTGAATACCTCACGAGTTCGGGGAGCCCCACTGATAAATCGGTCAACCTGCTGGGTTATGGAGCGGGCAGCGCCGGCACCACTTTCACCGCGACGCCAACCTACCAAAAAGGGGGCATGTACGTTCGCGGCGATCTCGGGTTCGTAGACGCGAAGAACTACACGAGCGGAGATGTTTTTGGCAAGACGGGAACGGATTCAAACCAGTTCCGGGGCGTGCTTGAATTCGGCTTCATCTTTGGCAACAACATCGAAAAATAGCCGGATCAAGGCGCTCGCTCCGCAGAGTTCATCGCCTTCTTCGGACCCAGCGCTGACACCATATCTTGTTTCTTTATTTCGCCTTCATGAGGCGACCGATAGACTCGCGGTACTGCAATAAGACATTGGGGCGGGTCAATAGTTGAGCAGGCGATTGGCCGGCCCCACTTCACACTGTGCAACGTTCGATCGGGCGTCTGGCAGATGACAGTCCGCAACCGAAAGATAGAGGAATCCCCGGGGGCTAACCGCCGGGAAAGTCCAAACGAACTTTAAATCTCAGGAGAATGCTCATGGCAGATCAGAAAGCACCTCAGATGCAGGCCACCCTGGGCCTTACCGGGCTGACCAGCAACGCAATGGCGCTCATCGCCCCCGGCGCCTTCCTTTGGCTCACCTTCTTCATCCAGGCCACCACGGGCGTTGCGGGCCAGCCCTCCACAGCTCCCGCCATGTGGATCGGCATCTTTGCCGCGCTCCTTCTGTGCCTGGCAACGGCAGTGGCTTACGCCGAGATCTCCAAGCTCTATCCGGGAACCGGCTCCAGCTACTACTACGCTGAGCAGGCCATGCTCTCCAAAGACAAGGCCTTCAAATATGCTCGCGTGGCCAAGTTTATTGTCGGGTGGGGCTCGCACCTCTACTACTGGGTTTATCCCGGCGTGATGGTGGCCGTAACTGGGATCTTCGTGGGATACGTCGTGGGCTTTCTCTATCCCAACTTCCTGAGCGGCTCCAACCCTGGGCCGGTCTTCATGGGACTGATCGCAGTTCTCTTCTCCTTCTTTGTTGCCTGGATCGCCGCAAAGGGCGCAGGCGCGTCAACGGCCGTCAACATCGCCATTAACGTCGTGCAGATTTCCGCTCTGGTAGTCTTCAGTGTGCTGGCTCTCGGCTATCGCGCCAACCACCCCTCGGGCGCGCCTGGCTTCCAATACGACGGACAGACGCTCGCGACCTACACCTACCAGTTCGCCACCAATCCCAAAGACGGCTCCATCATGCGCGATGCCAGTGGCGCCCCCCTGCCGCTGCTCGGAAGCGATGGCAAGCCTGTTCCCTTCACGATTACGTATCCCACGACCGACTCGTCCGGCAACTTCCTGACGCATCCCAGCGCGGCTTCGGTCGTCAGCATCCACAACTTCAACTGGATGTTTATTCAGGCGACGGTCGCCATTCTCATTCTTGTCGGCTTTGAATCGGTCACCTCGATGGGAGGCGAGGCTAAGAATCCGACCAAGCACATTCCCATCGCCGTCATTGCATCGCTGCTGATCCAGGGGTTGTTCTGTTACTTATTTGAGTACTTCTGCGCCAACTACTTTCTCAACTCCGGATATACGATGCAAAGTGCGGCTGCTTCGGCTGCGCCCATTGGCGACATGATGATCATTGTCGGAGATCAACTGCTGGGCCACGGCAACGGCAGATACTTCATGCTGGCTGAAGCCTTCACGGTCTTCCTCGCGCTCATCGGCACCACGCTGAGCTGCATGAACACCGGCGCTCGCGTCACCTATGCCATGGGCAAGGACGACGAGGCTCCCGAGCACTTCGGTATCCTCCACGCCGGATCCCTGTCGCCGCGCAAGGCCATCTGGACACTGGCAATCATCTCGGCGGTCATCGGCGTCGTTGCCGTCTCGCTCGCCTTCGGTGATGCCGGCGCGCCCACCGATGCCACCATCGCTGCTCTGCCGCATGGCATCTTCTCCACCTTTGGTTACACCACGCACGATAAGATGGCGGCTCTGCCCAACTCGCTGCTCGCCATGACGCTGACCTCCAACTTTGGTACTTTCATTCTGTACGCGCTCAGTTGTTTCCTGTGCATTGTGGCTTACCACCAGCGACCGGACCACAGCTTCGTCAAGCACACGCTGATTCCCGGCTTTGGCCTGCTCGCGAACCTCACTTGCATGGCGTTTTACGTGGCCGGGCCGTTCTTCAATCTCGGCACCAAGATGGAGCCATTAACAGCACTCGGCATCTCGGCCATCTGGGGCTTGTACGGTGCAATCTACTTCATGCGCTCGTCCAAGGCCAAGGGCAAATCCGTCTTGTTGAGTTCAAAACAACAAACCACGTAAACAACACGTCAACCAGGTCAAGAAATCAGGGTGGACTCTCTCTTCAGTCTCTTCGTGAGAGGCTGGAGAGAGGCGACCACTCGATCATTGTGTTCGTGTCAGGAATTCACTACTTTTAAGGAACAGCATCTCGGCCGCCCAGGCGCGAGATGTCTCATGCGGCGGCGCATATGTTGGACGTACAGTTCGGCCAGTCATCGGACTTCGGCAAAGTCCGCACCAACAATGAAGACGCCATGGGATCCTTTATTCCGGCCGGGCGCCAGCAGGCTCGCTCTCATGGCTTTCTCTTTGTGGTTGCCGACGGTGTCGGCGGGATGGACCTCGGCGAGGTTGCCTCCAGTAAGGCCGTCTCGGTCGTGACCGGGGAATTTGCCAAGGCGCAGTCCGGAGCCATGCTGATCAGCCTGCTGCCGAAGCTCGTCCAACAGGCAAACGCTGCGGTGCATGATTGCGGGCTGGCGCCCGAACACAACGGAAAGAAGATGGCCACTACTCTCGTAGCCTGCGCCATGCGTTACGACCAGGCCGTCGTTTCCCACGTCGGCGATTCAAGGTGCTACCTCGTCCGCAACGGCCGGGCCCGGCAAGTCACCCAGGACCATACGCTGGTGAACGAGCAACGGAAGATGGGCCTGATCTCGGCGGGAGAAATTGCCTCCTCTGACTCCCGTCACGTGCTCATCCGCTCTCTCGGTCCGGAGATGTTCGTCTCTCCTGACACCACTGCCCTCACCTTGCTGCCGGGCGACGTTCTCGTGCTCTGTACCGACGGACTTCACGACGAAATGAGCGAGGCCGAGATCGCATCCATCGCCTCGCAGAAAAAGGACGCCGCCCAGATCGCCCACGAGCTCGTCGCTCGCGCCGTCGAAATCGATGGCGGCGACAATACCACCGCGCAAGTGATTCGTGTCCGCTCAGTGGAACAGGTTGGCATGTACCGTGGCCGCCCCTACCGGTTGCCCATATGAATGCGCCAGGGCCCTTCCTTCCTTGCATCCTTGGTCCCTCGTTTCCTTGATCCCTGCTTTATAGATTCCTTACTGTTCCCTGATTCAAACCCGGTACAGTAAAGTGAGACGGGTTGGAGCTTACCGCACAATGAGTTTCTACGACGCGCTGGAGTCAGGCAGCCAGATCGATTTCTACCGTATTGACGCACCTGTGGCGCGCAGCGGCATGGCCACCATTTACAAGGCCACGGACCAGCGCGACAACCGCGCCGTCGCCCTGAAAATTCCCCATCCCGACATGGAAGCCGATCCCATTCTCTTTGACCGCTTCAAGCGCGAGGGGGCCATCGGTGAAAGGCTCGACCATCCCAACGTCATGAAGGTCTTTGGCGGCGAGCAGCGTTCCCGGGTCTACATGGTCATGGAGTGGTGCGACGGCCGTCTACTGCGCCGCATCCTCGACGAAGGCAAGCTTCCCCGGGACCGCGCTATCCGCATCGCTACGCATATCCTTGAGGCACTCGATTACATCCACGCGAACGGCGTCGTCCATCGCGACCTCAAACCCGAAAACGTCATGGTCGACGACCACGACAACATCAAGCTGATTGATTTCGGCATCGCCAGTGACTCGGGCTCGCGGCGGCTCACCTACGCCAACTTCACCGCTACCCTGGGGACGCCCGACTACATCTCTCCCGAGCAGGTCAAGGGCAAGCGCGGCGACGGCCGTACTGACATTTACTCCGTCGGCGTCATCCTGTACGAAATGCTCACCGGCAAGTTGCCCTTCTCCGGCCCCTCGCCCCTGGCGGTAATGAATGACCGCCTGTTAAACCATCCCCTGCCGCCGCGGGTGGCTGATCCCTCCATCTCCCCTCAACTGCAGGAGATTCTGTACCGCGCCCTGGAGCGAGATCCAAAAAATCGGTATGCGAATGCCCATGAGTTTCTCCATGACCTCCAGCACCCCGACCAGGTGGGTGTTGAAGATCGTCCCGAAATGCGCGACTGGCAAAAGCGCAAAGCGCATCTTCCCCGCAAAATTCTGTACTACGCCGCCCTGGCGATGATTCCTGTGGTCATCCTGCTCCTGATGGTCCTCATTGCCCATCGAGGTTGATTGCCGGTTTTTCGTCAGAACTTGGCCTTGGATCTTCACGGAATCTTTATGCCTGAAGCCCTAGGATTCAGTTGCATACTCAAATCCCTTCATCCTTCCCAAAGGAGATCCATGGCAAAGTACAAATTGGAGTACATCTGGCTCGACGGTAAGAAACCCATTCCGGAGCTGCGCGGCAAAACCACGATCAAGGACTTTGAAAAGCCTCCCACCCTCGCTGACCTGCCCCTTTGGGGTTTTGATGGCAGTTCCACCATGCAGGCCGAGGGCAAAAGCTCTGACTGCATTCTGAAGCCTGTGGCTCTGTACCCCGATGCAAGCCGCAAGAGCGCCTATATCGTCATGAGCGAAGTGATGCATCCGGACGGCACGCCGCACGCCACCAACATGCGCGCCACAGCCGAGGACGACCCCGATCTCTGGTTCGGATTCGAGCAGGAATACTTCCTCTACAAGGATGGGCGTCCGCTCGGATTCCCCGAACAGGGCTTTCCTGCGCCGCAGGGGCCCTATTACTGCGGTGTCGGCTACAAGTACATGGGCAGCCTCGCGCGCCAGATCGTCGAAGAACATCTCGATCTCTGTCTCCACGCCGGCATCAATCACGAAGGCATTAACGCCGAAGTTGCCAAGGGCCAGTGGGAGTTCCAGATCTTCGGCAAAGGCTCACATAGAGCTGCCGATGACCTTTGGACCGCCCGCTACCTTATGGCTCGCTTGTGCGAGAGATACGAGGTCGATCTCCAGTTGCACTGCAAGCCGATCAAGGGCGATTGGAACGGCTCCGGCATGCACACCAACTTCTCGACCAAGTACCTGCGCGAAGTTGGCGGCAAGGAGTACTTCGAAGCGCTCATGACGGCATTCGAGAACCACATCTCCGCCCACATCGATGTCTATGGCCCGGACAACCATCTGCGTCTTACCGGCCTTCACGAAACCCAGGCCATCGACAAATTCAGCTTTGGACTCTCCGATCGCGGCGCTTCGATCCGCCTGCCGGTCAACTTCATCAAGAACGGGTACAGGGGCTATCTAGAGGATCGCCGCCCCAACTCTGAAGCCGATCCGTACCAGATCGTTTCGCGCATTCTGAAGACCGTTAGCAGCGTTGCGATGTCGGTGGCGGCCTAGAGTAACGCACGAGCCGGTGCTCGACACCGGGAAATGAACATCCTGGGGAAGTGGTGAGCGATCTCCGCTCACCTCTTCCCTATTTGCGTTTTTTCCTCGGGTTGCGACGCTTCCGGCGCAGGTGATAGATTTTAGGGGAAAGTGCCGCCCCTATCTCTGCGCTCCCAAAATTGACTGCCCGTGAAGAAATTTGCCCTTCTTCTGCTTCTCTGGCGTGCATGGTGGGAAGCGCGCAACCTGGTCGCCAAAGCCAATAAGTTGAACCGGGTCGCGGCCCGCGAACTCCGCGAACATCATCTGTCCTGCTTGACTGATTCGCAGTGAATCAAGGCTATCTCAGAGTTTTTCCCCGGGCCGCGATTTGCCGGGAAACTTCGCTCCAGTGGTCTTGTAGCTGCCTTCAACACGAACCGCCGTTCGCAGCCAATGAAAGGAGTTCCATGTCCACCGACTTACGGAATTTTCTCGCCCTCTCCTATGAAGAGCTCGAGACGCTGAATCTGCAGGCCAAGGCCGACCGCTCCAAGCGCGGGTCCGCCGGTGAGATCCGCGAAAAACGCCTGAAGTATCTCACCGACGAGAAGCGCATCAAGGCCGTCACCGTGCTGTTCTCCGATCTTGAGGGCCGCCTGCACCTGCTCGACTACGACAAGAAATTCCTGCTGGGCGCCCATGAAAACCTGACCTTCGACGGCTCGTCGATCCGCGGATTCACGGCGCAGAAGGAGAGCGACCTGCGCCTGGGCATCGACTGGAGCGCCTTCTACTGGGTGCCCGCCGACGTCTTCGGCAACGGCAAGGTTCTGGTCTTCGGCAACGTCATCGACAAGGACGGCACGCCATACTCGGGCGACATGCGCGGCGTTCTCAAGAACTACGCCGACAAGCTATTCAAGGAAAAGAACTACACCCTGAACGCGGCCACCGAGATCGAGGGCTTCCTCTTCGCGGGCAAGGACGCCGAGCAGAAATACCACGAGACCGGCAAGTTCGAGTTCATCAACGCCGGCGGCTACTATCACGTTGCTGCCGCTCGATCCCCTGCGCCAGTTCATCGACACTGCGGCCGAAGTGCAGCGCGCCATGGGCTTCCAGAACGAGAAGGACCACCCCGAGGTCGCGCCCAGCCAGTTTGAGATCAACTTCGGCTACGCCGAAGTCGTGGCCGCAGCCGACCAGATTCAGCTCTACAAGCTGCTCTGCCGGCAGATCGCCAACAACATGGGCTACACGGCCAGCTTCCTGCCCAAGCCGATCGTGGGCGTGAACGGCAGCGGCATGCACACCAACGTCTCCGTCTCCAAGGGCAAGACCAACCTCTTCTGGGACGAAAAGGGCGAGGAGCAGCTCTCGAAGTTCGGCTGGGACTTCCTCGATCGCATCCTGACCCACGCGCTCGATCTCTGCCTGATCTTCAACTCCAGCGTGAACGCCTATCGCCGTCTCGATCCGCACTTCGAGGCGCCGAACCAGATTCGCGCTTCGGCAGTCGATCGCGGCGCCATGATCCGCGTGCCCATCGGCAACCATCGCTCCATGCGCACCGAGGTGCGCGCGGTGGCGCCCGACGCCAACCCCTACCTGTCGCTCTACGGCATCTTCAAGACCGGCATCGACGGCGACATCTCCAAAGCCAAGGATCTGCGCGCCGGCGGCCGCTACCTGCCCGACAACATCCAGAAGGCGATCGACGACTTCAAGTCATCGAAGTGGATCGCGGCAGATTCTGGGCGCCGACGTGCAGGGCCGCTATGCCGACCTGAAGCAGGCCGCCGCCAACCGCTCGCCGCGCGAACTGGGAACCATCGTCAAGGGCTCCGAGGTTCAGTTCCACCACGCGGTCTACAACCAGTCGCTGTGGAATTTGTTCTAAGCGGCATCTCACCAAGATGCAAAGGCCCAATCTCTCATTCGGGGGATTGGGCTTTTGTTTTTCGTCAGGCCGTCCTTGCGACGCCCGCCTCAATTTCCTCGGTCAGCGCCTCGGCCGCGTCGATGCACTCTTCCCTGCTCACGTCGCGATGCGTCACCAGGCGAATCGCATCGGGCCCAAACGCGCCGGCCAGCAACCCGCGCTGCTTGAGTCGCGCCACCAGTTCCGCGGCGCCCCGCCCCGCTGTCAATCGAAAAACGACGATGTTCGTCTCCACCGTCTCAAGATCGATCGCAACGCCCTCGGTATTGGCCAGCGCCTCCGCCAGCAAGCGCGCATTGGCGTGATCCTCGCCGAGCCGTCCCGGCCCCGCTTCCAGCGCGATCAGCCCCGCCGCGGCCAGCACGCCTGCCTGCCGCATGCCGCCGCCCAGTGCTTTCCTGTACACACGAGCCCGCGCCATCAACTGCGCCGAACCCACCAGCATCGATCCCACCGGCGCGCCCAATCCCTTTGACAGGCAGAACATCACTGTGTCGAACCCGCGCGTTAATGTACTCACATCCACGCCCAGCACCACCGCGGCATTAAAGATGCGCGCCCCGTCGAGGTGCGTGGGAAGTTTGTGCGCTCTCGCCCCGTCCCAGATCTCTTCCAAAAGTTCCACACGCGTGCAGCGTCCGCCGGCTAGGTTGGCTGTGTTCTCAATCTCAATCAGCCCGGTCGCAGCGCGAAACCCTCCGTAAGGATTAATCGCAGGCTCTATCTGTTTCCATGTAAGAATTCCGCCGTCGGCCGGCACCGCGCGGATCAGGCAGCCGGAAAACACCGCGGTCGTCGCCATCTCGTAGTCCAGAATGTGCGCGCGCGATTCCGCAATCACTTCCTGGCCGGGCTGCGTCAGTGTCTTGATCGCAACCTGGTTGCCCATGGTGCCCGTTGGCACAAACAACGCCGCCTCGCGGCCAAACATCTCCGCTGCGCGCCGTTCCAGCAGATTGACGGTGGGATCCTCGCCATAAACATCGTCGCCCACCTCGGCGGCCGCCATCGCCGCGCGCATCTCGAGCGTCGGCCGCGTCACCGTATCCGAACGCAGATCAATAATTCCTGCCAATCCCCTCACCCTTTTGTGTTTTCTTGTTGCCAAACGATTCACTGCTTCGCCGAAAACAGCCAGCCCTGCCATCTCGTTCCCTTGTTCCGTCGTTCCCTTGTTCCTGCCTCTACGGTATCTGCTTCATCGGCAGTTCCATCACCGGCGTCTGCTTCCCGTCCTTCTCCGCGTAGGCCCACAGCCCGTGAAAGTTCGCCTTGATCCCTGGTTGCGCTTTCAGAAACGCACTCATCACCGCGGTCGCTTCGGTGCGCAATGCTGCCGGATCGGTGACGCCCGTCGATTGATACACCACGCCCAAATCGGGCTCATGCAGCGAAGGATCCAGTTCCACTCGCTCGATCTTCCACGTGCGGTCTCCATCCGGCAGCGACAGCGGAAGTTGGCTTGGCGGCGAGGGCGAAATGTCCGACTGCTCCTTGCCCAGCCTTTCCAGGTTCGGCGACGAGAGAAAATCCACCGGCAGCAACAGGTAGCGCGCCGCCTCGTAGCAGTACCACGCGCTCCACGGATCGGGTTTGGCCAGCTCTCGCCCGCGCGCCCAGTACCAAACGCCGTCGTGTCCGTCGAAGGTACCCGGCCTGATCGTCAATCCCGCCAGCTTCCATGCCGTCGCGGCGCCGTCCCACGCCAGAACCAACCCCATCTGCCCGGCCAATGGAGCGCCCTGAGCATCGGCCAGCACCACCGCGTATCGTCCCGGCGGCAATGCGTTCATGTTGACGGTGACAGTCAGCGATCCCGTTGAGTTCGAGCAGAAAAACTGCGTATTCTGCGGCGTAGTCTGGTCGCTCGCGTCCAGCAGATACACATTGCGCAGTTGGAACTGGCCGCCCTTTACTAGCGGAGCACCCTGGTCTACCCCGGAGCGAATGCCTTCCCACTGCGACGCTTCCTCAGGCAGCAGATCCGCTTGTAGTGCGGAATAATTTTGCCCCAGGACGGCATTCGCCAGGCGGCCTGCTATAGCCGTCAGCGCGTCGCGATCCAGCGACCCCAGCTCTGCCTGCGCGGTGCAACTTGCAGCCATGCTTCCCAATGGCGCCAGCAGCAACGCCGCCGCGGTCAACATCTTCAACTGGAAGCGCATTCCTGCCAACATCCTCCCTGCCCTTCTGGAAACTCTTTCGAGCGTTCGCGGTTCACTGCTAGTCTAGTACAGTGAGCGCCAGCGCATTACGCTGGCCCCTTGCATCAGCAGCCCGTTGCATGCACATTGTTCTCAGGGTCTGCTCACGTTAAAGAGGTGTTTCCGACGCGTACATTCGCAATCCCGCAAACGGAACCTTCGCGCAGCCTGCCGTCGCATCGGCCCAATGGCGTAACTCCGCGCCGCGTCGCCCCGGCATCCACAGCGTTTGCCGTCCTGCTTCTATCGCCATTCGTGTTGGCCGGCTCAATGCTCGAAGCGCAAACATCGCCTGCACCTTCTGCGGCATCTGTTCCTGCACAAAAGCCTGCCAACGCGCGCAAAGACTTCAAAGCTGCCCATCCCGCCGCGCAACCCGAGCCGCTACCGATTCCGACATCACCCGCGCCCGTAGCTCCCAATTGGCCCGTAAATGATCCTGCAAAAGATGCGTCAGTCGTCTGGGATAGCCACGGCCTGCTCGTGGTCGCGTCCAACTCCAGCTTGGACCAGATCTTGAAAGAAATTTCAGTAGATACGGGCGTCAAGGTCGAAGGCCTTAGCAAGGATGAGCGGATATTCGGTACGTACGGCCCCGCTCCGGCGCGTAACGTGCTCTTTCAGCTTCTTGACGGCTCCAGTTACAACGTCCTCATGATCGGCGACCAGGGCCAGGGCACGCCGCGCCGCGTTGTCCTCTCCGTCCGCACTGGGGGCGCGCCAAGTCCAGGCAATGTCAACCCAAGCCAGCCCAACGATGAAGACAACGGGGCCGAAGAGATATCGCAGCAGCCGCAGCCTGAGGAGCCGCCGCCGCCTCCGCAAGCCCCGCCTGCTCCTAACGGCTACACCCCTGGCGTCCCGGTTCGCACTCAGCAGCAGATGATTGAAGAAATGCAGGAACGGCAGCGGCAGCTCGAGCAGCAGCGCCAGCAACAGCAGCAGCAGAATCCGCAGAACTAAAGCGCAGCAGGACGCCGCCCTTCGCCAAGGCCGAATCATCGAACACCGGGAGCGAAAACTGGGAGCTGACGGCTGTAAGCTGCTCTTCTATAAGACCCGCGCGGTCTCCGGCTCAGGCTTAACCTCTGCCAGTCGCCGCCGGGGACGCAAAAGCGCAAAGGCTGTGCGTAGAATCGCATAAGCGGTCAAAATGCCAAATCCCATTGCACCAATCGACGCGCAAACCAACATGACTAAATCCAACGTACCCGCCATTCCTACCGCCTATATAAAATTAGATGCGCTTCTGGCTGCGCCGTGCCTTTCCTGCCGCCCAGTGGTATTTTCCGCCGGCAGGCAATTACCTATGCGATTGTCGCACTAGATTCGCTGCGTTGACCCTTATTTCTATTGACCAATAGAATACCTTAGTAATGTTGCGCTGAAAAACTCGGCTCCAGCACCAGGAATTGCCTTCCGGTCCCTGACTGATCCACCATGTCCATCACACACATCTCGGTGCGTGGGGCGCGCCAGCACAATCTGCGCGACATCAACGTCCGCATTCCGCGCAACGCCCTCACCGTCGTCACCGGTCTCTCCGGGTCCGGTAAGAGCTCGCTCGCCTTTGACACCATCTACGCTGAGGGTCAGCGCCGTTATGTCGAGACACTATCCGCGTATGCGCGCCAGTTTCTCGACCAGATCGAGCGCCCCGATGTGGATTCGATCGAAGGCCTTAGCCCCGCCATTTCCATCGAGCAGAAGACCACCAGCCGCAGCCCTCGATCCACCGTAGGAACTATCACTGAGATTTACGATTACCTGCGCCTCCTCTACGCCTCGGTAGGCGCGCCGCACTGCCCCAACTGTGGCCGGCCCATCGCTCGCCAGACTGCCGAACAGATCGTCCAGCGCATCCTCGAGCTCTCGCGAGGAGAGCGAGTCACCATCATGGCGCCCATCGTGCGAGGCCGAAAGGGCGAGTTTAAGGATTTGCTCGATCAGATTGATCAGCAAGGGTTTCGCGCCAGAGTGGACGGCGAGATGCGCGACCTTTCAGAGCCTCTCCTGCTCGACCGCCGCAAGAACCACACCATCGAGGCTGTGGTTGACCGCATCCTCCTGAAGCCGGCGATTGCCCAATCCGAGGGTGCCCCAACCTCCACGCGGCCTCTTGCGGCAAGGGGGGAAGCCACGAAGCCGAACACACAAGCCCGCCAGGTAAGCCCTCCGTCGAAAAGCGCCTCGAGCAGGCCATCGCCAAAGCCCTGCAACTGGCCAATGGCTTGGTGCTCGTCGCCTTCAATACCGGCGAAGAGCAATTGTTTTCCTCCTCCATGGCCTGCCCTGACTGCGGTCTCGATGTGCCCAAACTGGAGCCGCGCAGCTTCTCCTTCAATTCCACCTTCGGCGCCTGCCCCGAGTGCCACGGCCTCGGCTCGCTCTACGACTTCGACCCCGCCAAGGTCATCACCGACTGGTCAAAGCCGCTACTCGATGGCGGCCTCGGCCCCGGTTCCTCGTCGCAATACCTCATCAAGCTCATTCAGCTCGCCGCCGAGCGCTACAAGATCGATCTCGATACTCCGTTTGAGGATCTGCCCCCGAAGCAGCAGCACATCCTTGTCTACGGGCCGCCCAAAGGCGAAGCGCCCCGCACCGGATTCCATGGCATCCTCAGCTATCTGCGCGACAACGCCGAAGACGCCCGCAGCGAGGCCTATCGCGAGTACATGATGAGCTTCATGTCGGCGGCGCCCTGCCCCGTTTGCCGCGGCAAGCGCCTGCGCCCTGAATCGCTTGCCGTCAAAATTGGCGGACTCTCCATCGCCGACTTCACGGCTCTCCCTCTCAACCGCGCGCTTTCGGCGGCCATTAATCTGAAGTTCACCGAGCGGGAAGCGCTGGTCGCTGAACGAATTCGCCGCGAAATTGCCGAGCGCCTCGAATTTCTCTGCGCCGTCGGCCTCAGCTACCTTTCGCTCGACCGCAACGCAGCCACGCTATCCGGCGGCGAAGGCCAGCGCATCCGTCTCGCTACGCAAATTGGCTCACGCCTCCGCGGCGTTCTCTACGTCCTCGACGAGCCT
Organism: uncultured Acidobacteriaceae bacterium; assembly: GCA_963841365.1. GTDB lineage: Bacteria > Acidobacteriota > Terriglobia > Terriglobales > Acidobacteriaceae > Telmatobacter. The sequence goes on along the minus strand of CAWJDG010000028.1, from coordinate 51,041 downwards.
TCCATCGGTCTCCATCAGCGCGACAACAATCGCCTGATTGAAGCTCTTGAGAAACTCCGCGACCTCGGCAACACCGTTCTCGTCGTCGAGCACGACGAAGAAACCATCCGCCACGCCGATTTTGTTCTTGATCTTGGACCGGGCGCAGGGCGATTGGGGGGTAATGTCGTTGCCGAGGGCACACCCGCTCAGATCATGGCCTCGCCCGCGTCGCTCACTGGCCGCTATATGAGCGGAGCCGCCACCATGCTGCAGCGCGCCAATCCGCGCCCGCTTACCGGCAAGTGGCTCGCGATTACCGGCGCACGGGAGCACAATCTGCAGGACCTCAACCTGCGGATCCCCCTCGGCGTCATGACCGTAGTCACCGGCGTCAGCGGCAGCGGCAAAAGTACGCTCATCAACGACATTCTTTACCGCTCATTGGCCAAAATCATTTACGGATCGCGCGAGGAACCCGGCGCACACGAAGCCCTCACCGGCACCGAGCAAATCGACAAGGTCGTCCGCATCGATCAGTCCCCCATCGGCCGGACACCTCGGTCCAATCCCGCCACCTACACGCAGGTTTTCTCGCCCATCCGCGATCTCTTCGCCATGCTCCCCGAGGCGCGCGAGCGCGGCTATAAGCCCGGCCGCTTCAGCTTTAATGTCTCAGGGGGCCGTTGCGAAGCCTGCCAGGGCGACGGACAGCGCCGCATTGAGATGAACTTCATGCCCGACGTCTACGTGCAATGCGAGGTCTGCAATGGCCGCCGTTATAACCAGGAGACGCTGGCCGTCAAATTCCACGGGCACTCCATCGCCGACGTTCTCGATCTCACCATCGAAGACGCGCTGCCCTTGCTCGCCGACGTGCCCCAGGTGCGCCAGAAGCTGCAAACGCTCGTCGATGTCGGCCTTGGCTACGTGCGGCTGGGCCAAAGCGCCACCACACTTTCCGGCGGCGAGGCTCAGCGCATGAAGTTGGCGCGCGAGCTCTCAAAAAGGCAAACAGGCAAAACCCTCTACCTGCTCGACGAGCCCACCACGGGCCTTCACTTCGACGACGTACGCAAACTCCTTGAGGTCCTGCACCGCCTTGTGGACCTGGGCAACTCGGTCATCATCATCGAGCACAATCTCGACGTGATTCGCAACGCCGACTGGGTCATCGATCTAGGCCCGGAGGGCGGCGAAGACGGCGGCCGCATCGTCGGCGAAGGCCGCCCGGCCAAAATCGCGGCTACACCCGGTTCCTATACCGGCCAATTCCTCAAGCGGTATTACAAGGCCACAAACGGCCGCCTCGCGCCCGCCGATTCAGTCGACGAGCTAGTCTCCGCTCCCACTTCAAACGGCGCTTCCACCACAGACGCCGCTGGCACTGAACCTTCCCTGTCGGGCAAACCCAATCCCGCGCCGCGTAGCAACGGCAAGCGCGCGCATCCAAAAAATACAGCGGCTGCATCGTTGCCCCGCGAGAAACGAACGAATCCTTTATGAGCGCTTCGCCGGAACAGAAACCAGACGATTCGCAGGATTGGCCGCAAGACAATGCCGCCGAATCAGGCACAACCGCCGAGCCTTCATGCGCGGCATCAGAGCCCTCGCTCGCCTCCTCGCTTGAGGCTCTGCCTCCGCCCGGACCTGAGCCATGGGCGCCCACCGCCGCTCAGTCATCGCCCGAGCCCCTTTCGTTTCTGCGCTTGGCTGCCCAACCCCCTGCACCTGAGCGCATTCCGCATATCGGGCACTTTTTCTTTCTCATGCTGGTGATCATTCCTATGGGGCTTCTCGCCACCGGCCTGATCGTCGAGCTCGCCCTGCACGAGCATCTCTATGGCATCTCCACAACACAGAAAGCGGTCGGCGACATTCATTACCTCCTGGGCAGTGAGGCCGTCCTTTACATCTTGGCCTTCGGCATCTCTCTGTTCGTCTTCCCCCTCTTCTGGCATAAGAGTCTGCTTGCCGGCCTGCAATGGAACGGTGGAACCGCGCTGCGTGTGCGCAGGCGGCTGTTCCACGCCGCGGCGGTTTGCTGTTTTATCGCGATCATCAACGGCCTCTTGATGCCCGGCCCGACCAATACGCCCATCGAAAAGGTCTTTCACGTCCCAGGGGCGCCATGGCTGCTCTTCGCCTTCGGCGTCACCTTTGCGCCATTCTTTGAGGAAACTTTCTTTCGCGGCTTCCTGCTGCCGGCGCTTTGCACCGCCTATGACTGGATTGTCGAAACCACTACCCGAAAGCCTGCCCCCCCACTCGGTCCCAACGACCACCCGCAGTGGTCCCTCGCCGCCATGATCGTCGGTTCCATCCTCACCAGCATTCCATTCGCCTGGATGCACGCCCAGCAGACCGGCTACGCAATCGGGCCGTTTCTCCTGCTCGTCGGTGTCAGCCTGGTGCTCTGCGCCGTGCGCCTTTACACTCGCTCTCTCGCCGCCAGCGTGATGGTCCACGCTTGCTATAACTTCTTCCTCTTCTCGCTCATGTTGATCGCCTCCGGCGGCTTCCGCCACCTCGACAAAATGTAAAAAATTCAAGCCCGTAGCTAGTAGCCCGCCCCCAATATGTCCCGCTACCAGCAACTGGCTACCGGCTACCGGCTGCCAGCTTAGAATGAACTCGATGCCCGACTCCACCCACGCCCAGCAACTCCTCTCGCTTCTCGCCCGCACCAGCTTCCGCCTCGGTCAGTTCAAGCTCTCCTCCGGCGGGACCAGCGACTACTACATCGACTGCCGCACCACTACGCTCCATGCTGAAGGCGGCCGCCTCACCGGCGAAGCGATTCTCGATCTTCTCAACGAACACCATATCGTTGCCGAAGCCGTCGGCGGTCTCACCATGGGCGCCGATCCCATCGTCTCCAACGTCGCCACGGCCAGCGCCTGGCGTGCGCAATCCAAGCCCGGGGCGCCCCTGCTTCACGGCTTCCTGGTGCGGAAGGCTGAAAAGACGCACGGCACGAGTCGCCGCATTGAAGGCTTCTGCCGCGAGGGTGCGCGCGTGGTCATCGTCGACGACGTCTGCACCACCGGAGCTTCCACCATCGCCGCCATTCAGGCCGCGCAAGAAGTAGGCATGATCGTCGCCGCCGTCGTCTGCATCGTCGAGCGCGAAGAGGCTCACGGCCGCTCTGCCGTCGAAGGTGCTGCGCACGGCAGCCCCTTTTTACGCCTCTTCACAGCCAATGAGGTCCGCGCAGAACACGTGAAACAGCTTTCCGCCGCCCAATCCTGACCCGTTTCCAAAAGACAAAAAGGCAGACCCAATCCTCCGGGTCTGCCTTCTAGCGCTCTATGAAACAAGCTGGCTGGTGCGCGCTTGCGCTCGCGTTACTCTTGTGGAACTGTTGACGCCTGTCCGTTTGCCGGTGGCGCAGACTGGCCCGTCGTCGGGGCAGCAGGTTGGCCGGCAGACGCTGAGGGCTGGCCGCCTTGATCGCCCTCGGGGTTCATATTCGAGAGTAACTGCACTTCCACGCGCCGGTTCTCTTTGCGTCCTGCCGCGGTCTTGTTGTCGGCCACATACTGATCCTTGCCGATGCCGATCAGGTAGAAGCGGTGTGGAGCAATGTTGTACTTCGCGGCCAGGTACTGCACCACTGAATCGGCGCGGCGCTGGCTCAGGTCATAGTTGTACTGCGCGGGCCCGACCGAATCCGTTCCGCCAGTCACTTCAAGAATGTAGCTCTTCGCTGAGCCGAGACTGCCGGCAAAGCCATCCAATTGCTGCTTGTCGTCGTTAGTCAGCACGGCTTTATCAAAGCCAAAGGTCACTGAAACCTTTGCCACCTGCTTGTAGTTGTCCAGTCCCTTGACTACGCTGTCCAGCGAATCGGCGCGGTGCGCAACATCGTTGGCAGCCGAATCCGCCGCGTTCGCCGCCTGGGTGGCGTTTTGCGCATTCTGGTTGGCCGTGTCAGCAGCGCCCTGCGCCTTGCTGATGCCCGCCTGCGCGCGATCGTTCACATCGTGAATCTGCCGGTTATTGTCCGCAGTCTTTTGGTCCAATTGCTCTGTGTGGTCGATGATCGGCCCTGTCTGTGTTCGTACGTAGTTTTTGGTGGCGCATCCGGTTACACCGAACAACACCAGCGCCGCAGCCGTAATCGCAAATCCAGATTGTTGCATGTTCATTGCTATCACCTCTCCGCCTCTGCCAGCGCTTTTGGCGCACGCCCGGCAGAGATGCCTGTTTCCTCTGGTTTCCAGAGGTGCACGCTGCGAACCACTCACAAGCCTACCCATAAACGATTGAAAAATAAAGCCAAGTCTTCGCCCCTGTGGATTTCTCAGACCGCTTATAATCGTGTAATTTTTACAGTTTCCGGTAAGGATTGCGCTATCTTCACCTTCTCGAATCGGCCGAGGACCCCTGCGACCGCCGCGAACGCTCACGCCAAACAGCACCGCTCCAATTCCCGCTATTCTAAGAACTGGCCCTCCCTGTGCCGGCCCGCTCATGGACCTCTACGAGAAAATCCGCAGCCTCCCCACCCAGCCCGGCGTGTATCTCTACAAGAATGCCGACGGCGAAGTTATTTACGTCGGCAAGGCCAACAACCTGCGCTCCCGCGTGCGTTCCTATCTGCTTGAGGCCTCGCAGGCCAATGCCAAAACCGGCTCGCTCATGCGCGAAGCCGTCGACCTTGACTACATCCTCGTTGCCAATGAGCACGAGGCTCTCGCCCTCGAAAACAACCTCATCAAGCAGCGTAAGCCGCGCTTCAACATTCTTCTGCGCGACGACAAGACCTACCCCTACGTTAAGCTCACCCTCGCCGACCGTTTTCCCAAGGTCTTCGTCACGCGCCGCCTGCGCAAAGACGGTGCCGCCTACTACGGTCCCTACTTCCCCGGTAACTTGGCCTACCGCGTCGTCGAGCTCATTCATCGCAGCTTTCTGTTGCCCAGTTGCAAGGTCGATCTTTCGCGCTACCATCCCCGCGCCTGCCTGCAGTACTACATCCATCGCTGCCTCGGGCCATGCGTCGAGGGCCTCACCACCCCCGAGGCCTACAAGCAAGCCGTCCGCGATGCGCAGCTCTTTCTTGAAGGCCGCCACGCCGAGCTCGAGCGCGCCCTCACCGCCCGCATGATGGCAGCCGCCGAAGCCGAGCAGTTTGAAGCCGCCGCGCGCCTCCGCGACCAGCTCTCCACCGTGCACCAGCTCCAGGAAAAACAGCGCATCGCCACCGCCGAGCTTGATGACGACGCCGACGTCTTCGGCTATCACTTTGAGGATGGCAGTCTTGCCGTCAATCTCTTCCATATGCGCAACGGCAAAATCGTCGACCGCCGCGAGTTCTTCTGGGAAGACCTGCCCGATCTCCTCGAATCCCTCGTGACCGAAGACGCCGCGGAAAGGCACGACCCGGAGGGAGGCGGGGGTTTCAACCCCCGCATGACGGCTGCAGGACTGCAGGGGGCTTTAGCCCCGGAGGGTGAGTTTTCACTCGACCTCGAACACGGACCAAAAGCAGGACCGCACGAAGTGCTCTCGGCGCTCCTCAAGCAGCTCTATATCGACCAGCACTACGTCCCGCGCACCATCCTCGTCCCCGCCGATTTCGACGACCGCGAAACCCTCGCCGCGCTTCTCACCGAGCGCACCGGCCACCGCATCGAAATCACCGTCCCTCAGCGCGGCGACAAAAAATCCCTCGTCGACCTCGCCGGTCAGAACGCCCACCAGTCCTACACGCAGCGCTTCCGCGTCCTCGAGCCTTCGCGCAAGGCCATTCAGGAGGCGCTCGCCGACACACTCATGCTTCCCGAGCTTCCCCGCCGCATCGAGTGCTTTGACATCTCGCACATTCAGGGCGCTGAAACCGTTGCCTCCTTGGTCGTGTGGGAAGACGGCAAGATGAACAAATCGGCGTATCGCAAATTCAAAGTGAAAACCGTCGCCGGCGTCGACGATTTCGCCTCCATGCGCGAAGTGGTTGAGCGCCGCTATCGCCGCATCCGCGACACCGCCGATGCACCTGAGCCCCGCAGGGGTGGCGAAAAGTTAGCCTTGGGCGCAAGCCCTGGGTTGCAGGCACAAATTGCGTCCCGAGCCCCGGGGGGGCGACAGAACCTGCCCTCAACAGGCCGCTCCGAACTCGACGGCTCTAACGTCTCCGAGGAAAAACCGTCACCCTCCAAAGAACCCTCAACCATGCCGTCCCTCATCCTCATCGACGGCGGTCTCGGCCAGCTCCACGCCGCAGCCGAGGCGCTCGAGTCGCTGGGTTTTACCTCGCAGCCGCTCGCCTCCATCGCAAAAAAGGAAGAGGTCATCTACCTCTACGGCAGCGAAGACGAGCCCATCGTCCTCGACCGCCGCAGCCCGGTGCTTCACCTTGTCCAGTTGATTCGCGACGAAAGCCATCGCTTCGCCGTCGGCTATCACAGGCAGCGCCGGGCGATGCGGGATAGAGACTCGGAGCTGCTGAACATCCCCGGCGTCGGCCCGCAAACCCGCCAGCGCCTGCTCACCCACTTCGGCAGCCTGCGCGACGTGCAGCAAGCCACCGCTGAATCCCTCGCCGCCGTCGTCTCCCCTAAAACTGCCGAAACCATCTGGCGTCACTTTCATGAGGCTACGGCGGTTTGATGGTCGCAGCGGCCGCCACATAAGTCAACGTGCCGGTGCGCAAGGTACTCTGCATGGAACCATTTCCCGATCCATGGTGTCTAATTGCACAGGCATCCCGGTTTCCTCAACGACTCACATAAACGGAAGCCTTTTCAGCTTCTCATTTCAATTTGGAAATTGCTCGCGCGCCACGCTGCGCAAAGCTTCGAACCGAAGAGCGGCCATAGGAGGGGGATCATGCGGGCATCGGTCCTGCTGACACAGATTTCGATGAGTACGGCGATGCTGGCTCTGGGCAGCGGAGCGCTTATAGCCGGCGCACAAGGCGTGGCAGGAGTGCCGGGCGAAAAAGTCATCGCGGCTGGGTCAACAGACACACCGCATCAAACACGGCAGGATTCCGTCACGCCGCAGGCAGCCGCAGATGCCGAGCTGCCAGGCGCCATTTACAAGCAGGCAATGCACCCTCTCGACGTGGTACGGCAGTCGCTGGATAACTGGTCGGACTCTGAGCTCAGCGCGCTCAGTATTGGCATGCACATTGCGCGTGCGGCTTGCGACAAAATGAAGCCCGAGGACTACAGCAAGGACGATTTGTACGATCTCGCACATCTCTGCGCATTCGGGCAGGACTGGAACCCTGCGAATACTGCGGCGCAACGCTACATCGCCAGCAAGGCGCCCGAACACAGGGCGCAAGCTTATGCCATCAGTGTGGGCGCATTTGTCCACCTTCACGCGCTGGACCTGGCGATGGCCACCACGCGAGAGATGCTGCGCGTCGAGCCTTATGACGCTGAGGTGGCATACACGGTTCGCTATATGAAGGACGATCTCGAAACCGCGGGGAGCCCGGATGCACTGCGGCTGGCGGTGCTGGAACACGAACAGATCATTGAAGCGTTAAGCAAGGGGACGCCGTTGAAGGCAGCGTATGGCGACGCGGTCGTGAATGTTGGCGCGCTCTACGCGATGGCCATGGAGGCAGCTTTTTTTGGGCGGTATGCCGGCGACGACGCGCAGGCGGAAGTGTATGCGCAGGAGGTGGAGCGAGCATTGCCAAAAGATGCGGTATTGACAGCCGAAGACCGGCAGGAAATCGACAGCACGAATCTGCAATATCGCCTGCTTGGCACCGAGCTTGAGCAGATCCCGGTGACCCGGTCCTTCAAATCGGCAACAGCCAAGGCGAAGATCGATGTAAATTTTGGCGCCGCGACAGCGCTGGTCATCTTCCCATACTGGTGCGTGCAGTGCAGGAAGATGATGCCGACCATGACGCAGTTTAGCGCGGCAAATTCTGAAACTCCAATCCACGCCTATGGGCTCGCCTTCAAAGAGGACGGCGAAGAAGCGCCGCCTGACATGCAGAAAGAACTGCTCGGCACAGATGTGATGGAGATTTCAGAGGAAACCGCGCGCAGCTTTGGCATCAGCGATTATCCGCTCGGAATCCTCGTGGATCATACAGGGGTTATCCGTTTTATCGGCGTGCTGCCCGACGATGCTTTCAACGGCGGCGGATATATGGAGAAGCTGATCACACGAATGGTCGCCACGCAGGTGAGGACGCCGCTGCAAAGTCCGCGACCGGAAAGTCCGCTAGCGCAGTAAAGCAGAGATTGCAGGGTGCCGTTAGCCCACGCGTCCAGAACTCACTCCGCCTTCAGCAGCTCCCGCTTCTTCATCACAATTCGCTGGCTGCACGTCGGGCAGCTGAATTTGTCGAAGATCCCAACGCCGCTTACGTCCGCGCCGCACCACGGGCATTTCCCGTGCATCGCATTCACACCTAGCACTGGCCCAATCAGCGGCGCCAGCACTCCTGCCACAATCAACGGCACGCCGAGAAATATCCCAAGCCCGGTTAGGCAAATCATGCCGCCCGCGATGATCAATACCGGCGCTGCGAGCAGTCCGAAGAACAAACCGGTGAACCCGCCTTTCACCGGCGCCTTTTCGTGCTCATGATGCGTAAGCGCGGGCTCCTCTCTCTCCTGCGCACGTTCCACCCCGCAATGCGGACAGAACATCCACGGCGACTCAAGATGCGTTCCACACTTCGAACAGGTCGCATTCATAGGACAACCCCTCCTCAACGGTACGCGGCCAAAGTCTAGGCCCGTTGCAACAGAGTTGCCCGTGACTCCCGTCACGCCAATTGCTGGCTCAAACAAGCTCCTCGGGCTGTATCCTTCCTGTTGTCATGAAAAACCTGTGCAAAGCCCTCTTCATCTTCGCCTGCCTCGTCTTCGCCTTCACTGTGCCGGTCATCTCACGCGCGCAGATGGTCTCGCCCTCCATTGACCACCCCGGCCAGCCATTTTCCTATTTCTCCAAGCCCACCGGCGAAATCGGCGTAATGGGCGCCGAGGCCGCCACTGAAATCACCCCCGAGGGCTATCTCCGCACCGGTTTCGCCGAACTCATGTTCTTCACGGGCCCCGATCTTGACCCAACCAGCGTCCGCATCCGCACCCTTGAGCAAGGGCACCTGCCCATCGTTCACTATGAATTCGTTCGTGACGGCATCGCGTACCGCTTTACGATCTTCGAGACCAGGATTGACGCAAAAACGCCTACGCCCGGCGCCACCGCATCCACAGCCCCCAGCGAAGGCCCACTGGTCAACTTCATTCGCGTGGAGCTCCTGAATCAGTCTCATGAACCAACTCGCGCCATCTTTGCCACCGGCGTCCGCTACGACGGCCCCAACACCACCGGCCTGCCGCATGGGGATAACCGCTTCACGCGCCCTGTCGAAGGCAAGTTTCCCGGCGCCTACCGTCAGATCGGCGAAGCCTTCGATTCAACCTGGCTGAACTCGTTTGACGGATCCCACTTCTTCCGTTCCGACCGCGATCTCTATAGCTTCCCCGGCGGCTACGCCAGCCGCACCTTCACACTGCGTGAGCAGGACAGCGCGCGTCTAATGGGCGACGTTACTCGGCCCACACGGCTCAACGCGACCCAGACCACTCCCGTCGGCATCGTCAGTTACTCCAGCCTCCTCCAGCCCGGCGAGGCATGGACTCTCGACTTCAAAATGCCGCTTATTCCCACCTCCGATCCGGCCGTCATCACCGCCATCGATCAAACCACCTTTGACAACGCCAAATCGCAGACCATTGACTACTGGAAAACCATCCTCTCCCAGGGCATGCAGATCGACCTGCCCGAAGTGAAGCCCGTCGATACCTTTTACACCAACCTCATCTACGACCTCATCGCCATCGACCATATCGGCCCCGATTACATTCAAACCGTCAACAAGCTCCATTACCACGAGTTCTATTTGCGTGACAGCGCCGACATCATGCATAGCTACGACGTCACAGGCTATCCACAAATCGCGCGCGAGTGTCTCCAGTTCTTTTCGAAGTCGCAAAAGCCCGACGGCAATTTTTTATCGCAACCGCAGCAATATGACGGTTGGGGCGAGGCCGTCTGGGGCTACGCGCAGCACTATCGCATCACGCGCGACAAGGCCTTCGCCGAATGGGCGATTCCGCAGATCGCTCGCGCCGTCGATTGGCTGCATCAGGCGCGCGCCGCTGACCCGCTCCACATCGTTCCCGCGAGCAATGTGCGCGACAACGAGTATGTGCCCGGTCATCTCACCGGCTACAACTTTCTCGCGCTCAGCGGCCTTAGGCTCGCCATTCAAATGGCCGGCGAAACCGGCCACCCTGACCTCGCGGAAAAATGGCAGGCTGAGTATGACGATTTCCACCAGGCGTTTTTCAGGGTGCTCGATGCGCAGGCGGCCGCGCACAATGACTACATTCCGCCCGCGCTCGATGGGCAAGCGGGCGGCTACGACTGGGGCAACTTGCTCTCGGTGGTTCCCGAGCCGACACTCAACCCGCACGACCCTCGCGTCACCGCAACGCTCAAAGCCACGCAGGCCAAATACGCTGAAGGCATCATGACCTATGCCGACGGAAAGTTTCTGCACCACTATCTCACCATCAAGAACACAATGACCGAGACCATTCGTGGTGACCAGCAGCAGGCAGTCAATGAGTTTTACGCGCTTCTGCTCCACACCAGCGCAGCGAACGCCGGGTTCGAATACAACATCCGTCCCTGGGGCGACCGCAATTTCGGCCACAACCTCGCGCCGCACGGCTGGTTCGCTGCCGAGTACCGCACACTCCTGCGCACCATGCTCGTCCGCGAACAGGGCGATCAGCTTTATCTGCTCTCAGTTGTCTCTCCTGAATGGATTGGAAAGGGTAAGACGATCGCCATTCGTCAGGCGCCCACCAACTTCGGCGCCGTTGCATTTACATTGGATCAGCCGGAAAATGGCGAGGCCGTGCTGCATTTGCGCGCAAGCTTCTTTACTCCGCCAGGTCAGATCATCGTGCATTTGCCGTGGTTCATGGATCTGAAATCAGCAACGGCCGATGGCAAGCCCATACAGCCTGCGGGCGGAGCGATCACCGTTCCTGCCGTCACGCGAACCATCGAACTTCACTGGAACATGAAGCCCAACACTCCGCATCTCAGCTACGAACGGGCCGTCGCGGACTACAAAGCCGAATATGCGCGGCGCTATCAGGCACTGATGCACTCGGAGCCGGTCACCCGGCACTGACGCAGTCGTCAAGCCATCACGGATGGAGTCCGGCCAGGCGTTGTCGCTGCGCAGCCGTCGACGTTTGCATTTAGATTTTCCGCCACCATGGCCAGAAGTTCCTGCGGCGGTACAGGCTTGTTGAGCAACGTGAAGCGATGTCCATCGCGGTGGGCTGTAGCCAACAAATCGCTCGTTGACGCCTGACCTGAAAACAACAGGATCTTGCAATCCGGGTAGACACGTTTGATCGTTATGGCCAGCTCGATGCCGTTCATCCCAGGCAATACCACGTCTGTGATGAGCAGTTCGGGCGGTTTTATCAACGCCGTTTCAAGAGCGCCGTTCCCGTCGTATGCTGCAATCGCGGGAAAACCGCTCAAAGACAGGATCTTTGCAATCGTGTCCGCAATCGCGCATTCATCGTCAACGACCAACACTCTCGGGTGATGTTTGTTCTGGCGGGCCGACGGCGCTTCTCCGGTCGACACGATAGGGGAGTTTCGTGTTCCGTCCATAGCAATACCTCGGTACCTCTGCTCAAGTTCCTGCAAGTGCCATTCCATTTCCGCCGCCTTGCTCATATCTTGCAGCCATCAGAGGACTTTATAGACTGTCATTCGGCGGGAATTGCGTCTTCTCGCCAGGAATCTGTGAACTTTTTACTCGTTTAGGATTTTTTTACTCGAACATTAGCCTTTCGATACTTCCCGCATACGCCACAAATTCTCCCGCATCGCGCACAGGCATACGCCACACATTCTCCTGCATCACATCGCAACAGAGGCGCAAAACCGTGGAAGGCGACCACACCCCGGATTCCACTTCACTTAGGATTCATGCAGTTCGCCAGAATGAAGTTCCAACGGGACGCGAAGGAAAACACAAAAAAATAATTGAACAACTCTTGCATCACATCAATGAATTGGAACCCGGCACCGCGCTTAAAGTCTCTCTGGCCTCGCTGCCCACCACAAAAGCAAATATTCGCGCTGCTCTCAACCGCGCTACCCACAAAAACGGGCTCGCCGTAGCCACATCAAGCGATGCCAGGAATCTCTATATCTGGAAAGTACCAGGGAAATCCTGAAGCGAATCTTTTTCGCTTCGCGCGCGGCCATCGTGAACGCTGCGCGTGGACACGTTGCTGCGCGCCGCGAGCTTTTTGAACACACGCTCGCCTCGCGAGCGCGGACCAGATTGGAAAAGAGATTGGACGGTCAGTCGACCGGAGCATTGCAACTTTGTGTTGCTTTTGCGTCGCTCCGGTCTGACATTTTTCCACCAAGGCAATCAAGCCTCGCGGGAAATTCCGAGCCGATCGAATCTCAACTGGCCATCGTGTCTGCGAGCTTGAGGCTGGCCGATACACGTGCCAAGAGCTCTTCCGGGTGAATGGGCTTGTGGAGCAAGCTGAAGTGATGACCTGCGTTCCTCGCAGAAGCCAGAAGATCCACTGTTGACGCGTGGCCGGAAAAGAGCAGGATCTTGCAGTCGGGAAAGATTCGCCTGATCTTGATGGCAAGCTCAATACCGCTCATGCCGGGCAAGTTCACATCGGTCAACAACAGTTCGGGCGGCGTAATCAACGCGGCCTCCAAAGCTTCGTTCCCGTCATAGGTTGCCATTGCAGCGTAGCCATTTCGGGAAAGGATCTCAGTCACTGTATCGGCAATCGCGGACTCATCGTCTACCACGAGGATGAAGGGACGATACGAGCTTGTGTCCGCGGGCGGAACTTCATCAATCGGAACAACTGGGGAATTACGCTTTCCGGTCATCTGAATTGCACCTCTGACTTGCACCGTAGCACGCTTCCAAAAATACGGGTTAAGTCTTTTGAAATGGCGATGTCTGGAGAATCAATGGCCAAGGTCGTGAAGAACACAGCCTCAGAAATAAACATGATAAAAAGCTTGCCAAATCGTCGCGCGGTTAATATACTGCCAGCGTTGGGTTAGGTTTTCGTAAGGTTAGCGATAGGTTAATCTCAAGATTCCCCGGGGGTGATTGAAAATGTCTGCTGATCTCGGTTCATCGACGGCTGATGACTCGGAAATCGATCTGCAAAGCTTTGCAGCGATTCTTCGAGGTGACGTCCCTAAAGGGCGTGATGGAAAACATAAGCGCATCGTCCTGCGTTTGTTGGCGGATATCGCTCGGCTGAAGCCGGGAACGGCACTCAAGGTTCCGTTAGCTGCCCTGCCGGACTCGAAAGAAAACATCCGCTCCGCGCTCAACCGAGCATCGCACCAGAAAGGCATCGAGGTGGCAACCTCGAGCGACGCGGATTTCCTCTACATCTGGAAGACCGCAGAAAAGCGCTGACGCTCTTGAACGATTATTTTGTGCCGCTCCAGGCAGTCGCGGGCCGCCAATGACATCGATGCGCCTCGACAAATGGCTCTGGGCGGCGCGATTCTTCAAGACGCGCTCGCTCGCCTCGCGTGCCTGCGGTCTGGGAAGGATTGATTCCAACGGCGTCAAGGCCAAGCCCGCGCGCGAGGTTCGTGTCGGCGACAGGCTCATCATCCAGAACGAGGGAGGCCGCTTTGAGATCGATGTTCTCTCGTTGAGCGAGATGCGCGGCCCCGCGGCTCAAGCGCAAGCGCTTTATCGCGAAACCGAATCCAGCCGCGAGGCCCGCCTCCATCTGGCCGAGGAGCGCAAGGCCATGCAGCAGTTCGCGCCTTTGCCTGAACGCCGGCCAACCAAGCGCGACCGCAGGCGCATCATCCAATTTCGCCGCGGATCTTAATTCGTTCAGAGCTGCCGCTCCGTAGCAGAGCAATCCACGCAAAACAAAAGGCCCGGACCAAAGTCCAGGCCTCCCGTTCAATTCATCCCTCGCCGCTCTCGGCGGTTTACGCCAGTAGCCGCTTCAGTTTCTCTTCAATCAAATCCTTCGCGCGAGGGTCCAATCCTACCATTTGATCCGCAACCTTGCCGTCTTTGAAGAACAGCAGCGTTGGAATCCCTCGAATACCGTAGCGCGAAGGTGCCGCCCCATTCTGGTCCACGTTCACCTTCGCTACCTTCACCTTCCCCGCATAAGCTTCGGCAATGCCGTCCACAATCGGTGCAATCGCCTTGCACGGACCGCACCACACCGCCCAGAAATCCACCAGGACCGGCTGCTCGCTCTTGAGCACTTCCTGGTCAAAATTTGCGTCGTTCACTTCCAAAACACCCAATCCAGCCATGATCCTCCTTGCGGACCCGCACCCGATCATTGTACAGGAAACCGTATACACATCCGATGCACAATGGCCTCGCAAAGTCGCACATCGCCTCGCACTTCCACGCCTCCGCGGAGCCCGAAAGGAATCAGCTTCGCCGCCGCATTTCTCTTGCAGATTTTGGCTCGATTTTGCACACACTTGCGTGCAAATAGAAGCGCCCGGATCCCATAAGGACCTCGGGCGCTAGAGCAGCCCTCCCCCAGAACTGCTCACGCTGCGAATGTAGGTGTTCAAAGGATAAATAGCAAGCAATCTTAGGTAATGGCGGAAGTAATCAGTATTCTGATGACTATTCACCTGGATAACTACCTTAACTTCTTGATAACGCACGGAGTTGCGTCTAGCTAATCGATTACATGTTATGCAACTATTTTGGTTTCAATAGCTTGGCTCGCTCCTGCCCTGGAAAATCGGCAAATTGTCAACTCCGCAGCCATGGAATTCTCGATGGTTTTTTCAATCGCCCGCGAGCCTTCTGCCACTACACTTTCGTGCTCAACGATGACCAGCATCGCCGGTCCCGCACCACTCAGAGCCGCTCCTAGAATCCCGTGATTTCCCACCAAAGGGAGCAGCAGCGGAAGCAACGGGCAGAAGCAAACGCGGTAAGGCTGATGGATGCGGTCGTTCATCGCCAGGCGCAGCAAATCGCCTCGCCCCTGCGCAAAAGCCAACCCCAGCACCGCAACCGACTGCAAGTTCGCAACCACGTCCTCCAGCGGATAGCTCTGCGGCAGTACCGCGCGCGCTTTGCTCGTGGACAGCGGCTCCTCGGGCAACACAACAATCGCGCGCCATTCTTCTGGAGGATCGACCCGCGCCACGTGCACTTTCCTTCCCTCGCACACCACCGTCACGAATCCACCCAGCCAGCACGCTGCGACGTTGTCCGCGTGGCCCTCCAGCGCGTACGCCTCCTCCACAATGCGCTCCGCGTTCCAGTCAAGCTGGCCAAAATGCACCGCCAGCGCGATTGCTGCAAGGCGTGCCGCCGCTGATGAACCGCAACCCATGCCTAGCGGAATCTCATTCACCATGCGAATCGCCAGCGGCACAACCGTCCGCCCGTGGCTCCTCAGCATGTCCTTATAGGTTTCCAGAATCAGATTGTCTTCGAGCCGCGCGCATCGGTCTGCGTTGCGTCCCGTAGCAGCAATTGAGAATTCGGTCGCAGCGCTCGCCTCGATCTCGAGATAAAAATCGAGAGCCACGGCCGCCGCGTCAAACCCGGGTCCGAGATTCGCCGAGGTTGCAGGCAGCCGCAGATGAAGCGCGCCCGGTTTCCCCTCGTCGCTGTTCCCAATTTGCCCGCTCATCCCACCCTGCCCTTGAGCGCGGCCAGCACCGCCGCCGGAGTTGCATCCACGGCCACCGCATCTCTACGCAGCGCTTCAATCTCTGCCTCGTGGCCCTTTTTCTCTTCATCGGTCAACAGCGTTCCGCGATGGAAGTCGATCGTATAATCTGCGTCCTTCAGCGTGTGCCCGGTCAGCACCAGAACCACCGTCTCGCCGCTGCGGATCACGCCTTGCGCGCGTAGCTTTTTCAGCCCCGCCAGCGTCACGGCAGATGCCGGCTCGCAGCCCAGTCCCTCCGTGCCGATTTCGGCTTTGGCAATCGCAATTTCCGCCTCGGTCACATCCAGGCACCATCCACCGCTCTCCTGAATCACCTGCGCCGATTTCCGCCACGATGCCGGATTTCCAATGCGAATTGCCGTCGCGCGTGTGTGCGCCTCCACTGGCTCCAACGTTGCGCCGTGGCTCTTGGCCAGGCTCTGCACCAGCGGATTCGCCCCCTCCGCCTGAATGACTGAGATCTTCGGCAGCCGCGCCACCAGCCCCAGATCGCGCAGCTCACGAAAGCCCTTTCCCAGCGCTGAACTGTTGCCCAGGTTTCCACCGGGAACAATCACGTGGTCGGGCACGTTCCAATCGAACGCCTCTGCGATCTCGAATGCCGGTGTCTTCTGTCCTTCAAGTCGGTAAGGATTCACGGAATTCAGCAGGTAGATTGGCGCCTGCTTCACCACCTCCGTCAGCACGCGGAGGCAGCCATCGAAATCAGTCTTCAACTGGCAGGTCACCGCCCCGTAATCCATCGCCTGCGACAGTTTGCCCCATGCAATTTTTCCCTCCGGAATCAGCACCAGGCTATTCAGTCCGCTGCGCGCCGCGTAGGCCGCCATTGAAGCCGACGTGTTGCCCGTCGATGCGCACGCCACCCACTTGAATCCACGCTCGCGCGCTACGCTCAGCGCCGAAGTCATGCCCGTATCTTTGAACGATCCTGTCGGGTTCATCCCTTGATGTTTGGCAAAAAGCTGGTCGACCCCCAAAGCTTTTGCCGCGCGCGGCAAGTGATACAGCGGCGTATTCCCCTCGCGCAGTGAAACCGCGTTTCCAAAGCTTTCCAGAATCGGCAGCAGTTCGCGGAACCTCCAGACACCCGACTGATCAAGGCCTTCCGAAGAGCAGCGCCGCTCCCGCCACAGCCACTTCAGTGCACCCGGATTCGGCCGGTCTGGTCCCCCGCGCTGGCTCCATCCCGGATATTCAACCTCAAACAACTCGCCGCACTGGGCGCAGCGAAAATCCGGTTGCGCCTCCGCGCCCGTGATCCGGCTCCCACATCCGAAACACCGCAACTGATGCAGATTGTCACTCATACCTGGTGTTAGCCTAGCAGGTGTACGAAGAACTTTGTTGTGGATGGGAGGCCGACCTCACCGGTGCCGAAACGATTTTTACTTGCCCTCATCGCATTCGTTTTTTTCGCCCCGCTCCACGCGCAAACCCCGCTGCGCGTCGCCGCCGCAGCCGATCTCGAGCCCGTGCTGCCGCCCATCCTCGCCCAGTTTGAGCACACCACGGGAATCCATTCCGAAGTCACTTACCAGGCATCGGCCATGCTCACCACCGAAATCGAAAACGGCGCGCCATTCGATCTTTTCCTCTCCGCAGACCTCAGTTACCCCAAGCGCCTCATCGATGCGGGGCTCGCCGACGCCGCCGGCTCCTCCGATTCCACCACGCCCATTACTTACGCCAAAGGCACCCTGGTCCTTTGGGAGCGCAAGGATTCCGGCTTGCCTCCGCCGTCGCTCGATCTCCTCCGCGATCCGCGTCTCAAGCGCCTCGCCATCGCCAATCCCGATCGCGCTCCTTATGGCCGCGCCGCCGTTGCCGCTCTCAAGAGCCTCCGAATGTACGACATCCTCAAATCGCGCATTGTCACCGCTGAAAATATCGCCCAGGCGGCCCAGTTCGCTGACTCCGCCAACGCAGATGCAGGGCTCATCTCGCTTACCTCCGCGCTCACGCCGCGCCTTACATCCACCGGCTCTTACTTCGTCATCCCGCGCGATCTCTATCCGTCCATCGAGCAGGGTGCGGTCATCGTCAGCAAAACCGCGCAGCGCCCCGCTGTGCATAAGCTTCTCGACTTTCTCCTTTCACCGCCCGTGCAGGCCCAGCTCGCCAAAAGCGGCCTCACGCCGGTGAAATAAGAACGACCGGCCTGGAGTGCGCGAGATGGAGAACTCCCGTCCCAATCAGGGGGATTCCTTGTGAGATTTATGATCGGTCTGATCCTTGCTATCTCATGCACTCGCTTGATCGCGCAGCAACCGCCTTCGCCGCCGACATCCTTTGCCGTCGCCACCATCAAGCCCAGTGCACCGGATGCAAAAACTCTCGTACAGGTTCGAGGCAATCGCTTCGCTACTGAAGGAACGACCTTCCTCGACGTATTCAAATATGCCTACAACATCCAGCCTGACCAATTGGTTGGAGGCCCCGGTTGGCTGAGAACCGCAAAATTCGATGTTCTCGCCGACCCCGAAACCGACCATAGGCCAACGTCGGACCAGATGAAAAAACTTGTTCAAAACCTGCTCGCGTATCGATTTCATCTGGCAATGCATACCGAGCAAAAGCTCCTGCCGGTGTACGTCTTAACCAGGTCCTCTGGAGCTCTCAGGCTCGTAAGAAGCACGGCTGATCCCGAAGGAATTCCACTAGTAGCCTTCGATCCAAATGGGGAGCTGCACGTTGGCAATGCAACGATGGACGATTTTGCACGATTTCTGCAGCGCTTCGTCCTCGATCGGCCGGCTGTGAATCAAACTCAGATTTCCGGGCGATATGATTTCGTCTTGCGATGGGCTCCCGACAACGAAGCACCGAATGCGGAATCAGGCGCGGCTCGCATTGCTTCAGATAACAGGCCGGTGCTTTTTACCGCGATCAATGAGCAGCTTGGTCTAAAACTCGAAGCCCGCAAGGCCAATGTGGATGTGTACGTTATCGATCGTATCGAGATGCCGACAACTAATTAGCGACGGGCGTCGCGTGCAGGCGATAGTCTGTTGATTGAACCCCATGGACTGGCAAGCCTTCGCACTCTCGCTCCGTCTGGCAACCGTCACTACACTCATTCTGCTTGCTATCGCCGTGCCGCTAGCGGCGCTCCTTGTGCTCGGCCGTGGTCGATGGCTCGCCGCACTTGAGGCGGTCGCGACGCTTCCCATGGTCCTGCCGCCCACTGTGCTCGGCTTCTTTCTTCTTGTCCTGCTCGGTCCGCGCACCGCTTTCGGCCGCGGAATCGCTGCTATGCTCGGCCATCCGCTCGCCTTCTCCTTCAGCGGCCTGGTTGTCGGCTCCGTTATTTACAGCTTGCCCTTCGCAGTGCAGCCGCTTGTGGCCGGCTTCGCCTCGGTCGACACCGCTCTGGTCGACGCCGCGCGCCTCCTCGGCGCCAGCCCTGTGCGCCTCGTCTCCAGCATTCTCGTTCCACTTGCTCGCCGCTCGCTGCTTGCCGCCGTCGTGCTTCCTTTTCTGCACACTATGGGCGAGTTCGGCGTCGTCCTCATGCTTGGTGGCGACATCCCCGGGGCCACGCGCACCCTTTCCATCGTGCTCTACAACCAGGTTGAAAATTTCGACTACGCGGCGGCTGACCGCACGGCGGCAATTCTCCTTGGCATGAGCGTTGTCGCCTTGGCACTGATCTACTCCAAAACGCAAAAGCACGGGGTGCCGCGCCGTGCTTGAACTTTCTCTCGACTCGCGCCGCGGCAGCTTCCACCTTCAGGTGGAGTGCCGGCTCGCGTCCGATTGGACCGTCATATTTGGCCCATCCGGCGCCGGCAAAAGCACGCTGCTTCGCCTGCTTGCCGGACTCGAACGGCCGACGCGCGGCCGCATCGTCCTCGATGGCCGCACGCTCACCGAAGCAACAATGGGATCGCACGTGAAGCCTGGCCGTCGCCGCACTTCGCTCGTCTCGCAGCAGCCCTCTCTCTTCCCGCACCTCGACGCCGCTGCCAATGTGGCCTATGGTCTGCGCCATCTCGACCGCGCCAGTCGCGCCGCCCGCGTTACAGAAATGCTCACGCTCGTTGGCGCAATCGAGCTTGCATCCCTGCGGCCGCAAGATCTCTCGGGTGGCCAGGCGCAACGTGTAGCCTTGGCGCGAGCCCTCGCTCCGGGGCCCCGGCTGCTCCTGCTCGATGAGCCTTTCTCCGCGCTCGACGGCGTCGCCAGCGATGCCCTGCTGGAGCGCTCGCAATTATGGCTGCGTGAGAATAACGTTCAGGCCGTCATGGCCACGCACGACGTCACTGACGCGCTTGCCATTCGTGCTGAAGTCTTGTTGCTGCGCGAAGGCCACCTCGCCGCCCAGGGCCCCGCTGCAGAAGTGCTCGTCGCCGAGCGCGATCGGCTGCAGCGGCGTCTCCAACCGCCGCAAAACTGATTGGGCGCCTTTCACTTCGCCGCGATCACCAGCAGCGTCGCATCATCATGAAAGCGCGCCCCGCAAAACTCCGTCACATCTGCGAGCAGCACCTTGTTCATCTCCGCCGCCGGTCTTGCTCTCTGGGCGAGCGCGAGCGCCGCCAGGTTCTCCTCGCCAAATTCTCGCTCGTCGCCGTCAGCGGCTTCCGTAATCCCGTCGGTAAACAGCAGCAGCCGGTCGCCGGGTCGTAGCGCAATCAACGCGTCCTTATACTCCCATGCCGGAAAGACGCCCAGCACAGCGCCTCCCTCATTCAGCATCTGCGCACCGTCCGCGGTGATGTGGATCGGATAAAGATGTCCGGCGTTGCAGTACTGGAACGTGCGCGATTCCGAATCAAGCACGCCATAGAGAAACGTGACAAACTTGCCGATCGCAAGGTTTTCACAAAGCAGGCTGTTGACCTTGGCGCAAATACCCGCCGCGCTCTCTGCGCTGCTTGCGAAAGCATGCACCGCCGCCTGCACGTTGGCCATCAGCAAAGCGGCTGACACACCCTTGCCCGCCACGTCCGCGATGCAGACGCCCAGCCGGTGGCCGTCCAGCTTGAATACATCGTAGTAATCCCCGCTCACGGTGCGCGCCGGCAGCCATGCTCCGGCAACCTCGAATCCCGCAAGCTGAGGAATCTCCTTCGGCAGCAGCGACTGTTGAATCTCTCTCGCGCGCTCCAGTTCCTGCTCTTGCATCTCGAGCTGCTTCGCGCCTTTCTCCACCGAGCGCTCGAGTTCCTTGTTGCGCCGCTCCAGTTGCTCCCTCGTAATGCTGTAGAGATACGTGATCACACTAAAGACAAATGTCACCACCACCGGCAGCTTCCACCCGGTCAAAAGCAAGTGGTCGAGCGTCTGCGGAGTTGGCGGGGCAAACCACCACACCACGACGCTGGAGATCACGTAGATAGGCAAGAGCAGAACGAGAACAACAAGAAGAAAAAAGATCCAGTTGTACGGAAAGCGGCGCCGCCAATAAACGAAGCGCAACGCCTCCGTTGCGGGCATGATCAGATTGCCAATCATCAGGGAGTACAAGAGCAGGGTGCTCAGATTGATCTGCTGTCCAATGCCCCAGAAAAAGCCGGCCAAAACCGCCGCCAGCCCAATGCACAACACTTGTCGTCTGAGAATGACAATTGGACGCGGGAGGCCCAGGCGCATACAGCACGCTCTCTCGACCTCGTGGGAATTACCTCGATCTTACTCCAAAGTCGTTTTCCGCGCGCCGCGAGCGCTGCCTTTGCGCTTTAGGCGAACCCCACCATCTCCGGCTCCATCTCCAGTCGCACACCGAATCGTTCATCGACCGCAGCGGATATCTTCTTCGCCAGCGCCAGAATCTCCTTGGCCTTTGCGCCGCCCAGGTTCACAAGCGCCAGGGTGTGCCGTGACGAAATCCCGGCCGCTCCCATTGCGTATCCCTTCGCAAATCCGGCCTGCTCAATCAACCATGCAGCATAAATCTTCACGCATTCCTCGCCATCAGCCGTTTTTCCCGCCGGGAAACCCGGAGGCGCGCTTTTAGCGCGCGCCGAAATCTCTGCAACGAGCTCTTTCCTGACGATTGGGTTCTTGAAGAAGCTGCCTGCGCTGCGCAAATCGGGATCGCCCACCACACGAAGCATGCCTTTCGATCGGCGAATGCGCCTGATCATCGTTGCGACTTGTGCCAGATCCGGCTCAACTCCCGCTTCCCTGCTTACTTCCACCGCTCGTTTCACGTCCGCGTAGCGCAGCGTTGGCGCTCCGCCCGCCTTCAACCGGTAATCGACGCGCGTCACAATATACCGCCCGCGATCCGCCGTATTGAATCGGCTCCGCCTATACCCAAATCCACATTCTGAATTCGCAAACTCGACAAAAGTCCGCGTGCCTGAGTCGAACGCGCGCACCCGCTCGATCACGGAGGCAACCTCCTGCCCATAAGCGCCCACATTCTGCACCGGCGTTCCGCCCGCGGTTCCGGGGATCCCCGTCATGCATTCAACCCCCGCGCACCCGCTTGCGATTGCCTGCACCACAAAGTTGTCCCAATCGGTTCCGGCGCCCACGCGAAACAGGTCTCCATCCTGCTCGATGCCCATCACGCCAACATGCAGAACCATCCCCGAAAATCCTGCATCCGAAACCAGCACATTGCTCCCGCCACCCAGGACAAACACCGGCAGCCCGCATCCCCGTGCCCACTCGCTCGCCTGGGCAACGTCGTCCTCGTTCCTCGCTTCGACAAACCACCGCGCCGGCCCGCCGATGCCGAGGGTCGTGAAGGGGCCCAGCGCAATGTTTGTTCGTATGTCCAAAGACCAAGATTACAGGATCGCAACGAATTCTTAATATTCCGTCCAATCATTCTGTATACTTCAAACGATTCCAGCGGAGCACGTTTATGTGGACTTTAATTTTGCGTGTCACTTTGCTCGTTTTTTGCCTTGTTTATACCCGGCTCCTGATTGCCCAGGCCCCGAGCCAGCCTGCCGTGCCGGCCAGCGCTTCCGCCTCAACCTACGCACCTGACCCCGACAGCGGCATGAGCGGCCATGTCGAAGGCCTCTTCATCCCGCTTGTCACCGGGCAGCCGTTCCACGCCAAGATCGCAGTCACCATCCATCATGTTCTGCCCGACGGCACTGTGGTCGATCAAAAGTACTACACGCTGGCAGCGCGCGACGCCAATGGTCGCGAGTATCGCGAGGCCCGCGACCTGCTTCCGGCCGACTCCGACCGCGATCCGCCGATCGTCAGCACCAGGGTCTACGATCCCAAGGCCGCTCTCATCACAACGTGTACGCCGAGCCAGAACATCTGCCGGCAAATGACTTTCGATCCCACACAGCATCCTGTCGATGAACCCACGGGCGCATCGAGCGACGGCAAGTCCGTGCTCACCCGCGACGATCTCGGCACCAAGACGATGGATGGCGTTCAGGTCACAGGCACGCGCGAAACACGCACCTACAATCCGGGCGCATTTGGCAACGACAAGCCGGTAGTGGTCACTAAAGAAATCTGGTATTCGCCGCAGTTGCAGTTCAATCTCTCCGTCACGCGCCTCGATCCGCGCAACGGCACGCAGAAGCTTGAAGTCACCGACCTCAAGCTTGGTGATCCGGGCACCGAATGGTTTGAACTCCCTGACGGCTATCGAATGGTGCAGGGCCGCGGCGTTCCCAACCGTTCCATGTTCCCCGCCGAGCTCGAGCCGCTCATCGAAAAAAGCGTCTCCGGGATGTCGCCCGAGCAACTCGCCACGGCGCTGCAACCTGTCGAAGCCGCCCTCGGCGCCTACGCCAAGGCCCATGCCGCCGCTTCGCCGAATGACAAGAACGATACCTTTGCCGGCCAGGAGCGGTTGCGGCTTTCCAATGACCTGCGGATGGTTCAGCAAATGCGGCTGCCGCCGAAGAATCAACTTGAAGAAACCAACCTCCGCCTCAACGAAACTTTCCGCGAGGTCGCCGCTTCTCCCTGCATCAACAAGCCGCAACCCGGCGATCCGCCCTCCATGCCCTCAAGCGCAGACGGTCTCCGCGCCGAAGAAACTGCATGGCTCGCCTTGCGCGACGCCTGGACGGCTTTTCTTGGCAAGCTCTTTCCGGCGACTGACCCTGCCGGCTTTACCTGGATGCTCACTAACGAGCGCGATGCGGATCTGCGCCGCTTCCAGAATATCGAACGCAATCGCGGCTGCGTGCCCGAGGAATCCATCGAGCCGCTCGTCGCCATGTATGTCACCGGCTTAACATCGGACCAGGTCGACGCATCCCTCAAGCCTGTCGACGCGGCCATCCGCGCCTATGCAAAGGCTCGCGCCGAGTCCGAGCCCAACCAGCAAAATGACAATTTTACTCAGCTGATCGAACAGCAGTTGGCATCTCAGTTCCGCATGCAGCAGCGCGGCCGCGTGCCGACTCAGGACCAGTTTGAAGAGGCCGATCTCCACCTCAATCAGGCCTTCCGCGCCATCATTGCGTCGCCGTGCCTCGCAAAGACAGTTCCAGGCGATCCTCTCAATGCGCCCGTTAGCGAAGAAAAACTTCGCGCCGAAGAACGTGCCTGGATCGCCATGCGCGACGCCTGGACTGCATTCATGACCATCGCCTTTCCTAACGCGAATCAGCCTGGCTTTGGCACCATGCTCACCGAGATGCGCACCGGCGAGCTGATGCAGATCCAGAACATCGAGCGTAACCGCGGCTGCACCTTCGCCGACCAATAAACTCGCCCAACAATCCATGGGGCGCCCCAGGTCTCGATTTTGAGACCTGGGACAGCCAATCGCGCCCCTCGAAACCCCGCAGTCGGAAACCGAGTAGAATAACTACAGGCAGCTCCCCTGCCGGAGGCGATCATGTATCCAGAACTGATGGTGATTCCCATGCGCGAAGAACTTACCCGCGCCGGAATCCAGGAAACCCGCACAGCCGAAGAAGTAGACGCAGCCCTGGCCGAGCCGGGCACCACTCTCGTCGTCGTCAACTCCATCTGCGGTTGCGCCGCCGGTAAGGCCCGCCCCGGCATTCGTCTTGCCCTCACCCACTCCGCCAACCAGCCTGATCGCAAGATCACCGTCTTTGCTGGCCAGGACCGCGAAGCCACTGAACGCGCGCGCAGCTACTTTGATGGCAATCCGCCCAGCTCGCCCTCTGTCGCCATCCTGCGCGACGGCAAGCTCGTCTACCTCATGCAGCGCTCCCTCATCGAGCAGTCCACAGCCCAGGACATCGCCGCCGAACTGGTCCGTGCCTTCGACGAATTCTGCGCCAAAACCACCGCGTAGAGCAGCTTCAGTCGAATCTCCAAAACTAAACGGCCTCTCTTCGCGAGAGGCCGTTTTACCTTCTCCAACAAGTTATAACTCTAGTCCGCCGCCGCTACCTTTGCCATCTTCTGCACTTTGCTGTGCTTCACCGAATACGTGAAATAAATCAGCAGCCCGAACAGCAGCCACCCGATCATCACTTCCCACGTAATCAGCGCAAGATTCGCCATCAGATAAAGCGCGGTCACAATGCCCAGGATCGGGACCAGCGGTACCAGCGGCGCTTTGAATGGCCGCTTCAGCTCCGGATGCCGCACCCGCAGCACCCAAACCCCGGCGCACACAATCGTGAATGCCAGCAGTGTTCCGATGTTCACCAGGTCGGCGAGCCGCTCGATGGGCAGGAACGCTGGAAACACGGCCGCAAATATCCCAAACACGATCGTCGTAATCCACGGCGTGCGGAACTTCGGATGAACCGCTGAAGCCCACTTCCATAGCAAGCCATCTTTCGACATCGAATAGAAGACGCGCGTCTGTCCCAGCAGCATCACCAGCATCACCGTGGCTAGCCCGAACACCGCCCCGATCTTCACCAGCACCGAGCCCCAGCTCACCCCCGTCGCGTCGATGCCCAACGCCACCGGAGCGCCTACGTCCAGGGTCTTGTAACTCACAAGGCCGGTCAGCACCAGCGACACCAGGATGTACAAGACTGTGCAGATCGCCAGCGACCCCAGAATGCCGATCGGCATATCTCGCTGCGGCTTCTTGGCCTCCTGCGCCGCCGTCGACACCGCGTCGAATCCAATGTAGGCGAAGAAAATCCGCGAGGCGCCTTTGGGTATGCCCGCCCATCCAAAGTTCCCATTCGCATCCCTGGGTGGGATAAACGGATGCCAGTTCGTCTTCGCCACCCAGGGATGCCAAATCAGAAAGTACCCGCCAACCACCAGGAAGATCGCCACCACGCTCAACTTGATAAACACAATCCCCGAATTGAAATTTGCCGACTCCTTGATGCCAATCACCAGGATGACCGTAATCACCATGACAATCGCCATGGCAATCAGGTTCAACGCAGCGGTCACGTGGGGCAGTCCGGCGTCGCTTACTCCCGGCGGCAATGACATCACCGGCATCCACTGATGCTGGTAAAGCACCAGCTTGGTTCCCGTCGACGCCGTCAGTTGCGGCGGAATCACGATCCCCCATTGCTGCATCAGGCTATTGAAATACCCTGACCAGCCCGACGCCACCGTCGACGCGCCGAATGCGTACTCCAACACCAGGTCCCATCCGATGATCCACGCCACCAGCTCACCCAGCGTCGCGTAGCCGTAGGTGTATGCGGACCCGGCGATGGGAATAATGGACGCGAACTCGGCATAGCACAGGCCGGCAAAAGCGCAGGTAATGCCCGCAAACACAAAACTCAGCGCCACGGCTGGGCCCGCGTAGAGCGCTGCGGCCTGGCCCGTCAGCACGAAGATTCCCGCGCCGATCACCGCCCCAATCCCCAGTGTCACCAGATTTACCGGGCCGAGCGAACGCTTCAGCGTATGCTCTCCTTGTTCGCTCGCTTCGTTCGAGAGCATCGACATGGGTTTAACGCGCAGCAGACTGGATTTCAATGAGCGGGTTCCTCCCTCTTGCATTGGACGGGGTAGCCAGGGGTCTGGCCGATTCCGCGTGATGGGACTCGTAACGCAATCATACGATACAAATCGCAGGAGCCCGCGCCGATCCTTCCGCGCGCCACGCCACCGCTCCGGCCCGCCTCTCAAAGGGGGCTGTCTCGTATTTAACCAACAGGTGTCTTAAGTTCGCACAAAGTACGTGCCGTTTCTGAACAAAAACTGCCTCGTTCTGGGACACAGGTCCAGCCACGCATCTACTTGAGCACTGCCATCCACCGTCGGAACTCACCGGCCGGATCAGCCGCGCGAAAGATCGCCGCGGCCACACCAACTGTGCTCGCCCCCGCAGCCAGAATCGCACCGGCAGTGGCCAGCGTAACGCCACCTACTGCGACCAGCATCGCGCTCGGTCCCGCCTGCTCGCGCAACCTGCGCACACTCTCTGCTCCAATCGGCGGTTTGGCTGTCTGCTTCGTTGTCGTCGCAAACACCGGCCCGATCGATAGATAATCCGCGGGCTCCTTCAGGATTCCCGGCACGAGAGCTTCGCTGCCGCCGAACGTCCCCACAATGCGCTCCGGCCCCAGCACTCGCCGCGCCTCCGCAGGCGCCGGATCCCCTGCATCCACATGCACGCCGTCAAAGCCAACCCGGTCAACCAGATCAAGCCGGTCATCGAGAATCAGCTTCACTTTTCCAATCGGCATCGCCGCGCGAAGAACCGCTGCATCGCCAATCAACTCCGCCTCTGCACCGGTTTTGTTGCGATACTCAAGCAAGGTCACGCCGGCATTAGCCAGTTCCCTGCCCAGCTTGCGCAAAAACTCCTCCCGGCCCACCTGCGGAATCGCTGTGCTATCGAGAATTGGATAAATCTTCGGAAATGAAAAAGGCATGAATCTAGCCTAGTCGATCCGAGGTAGGAATGATGTGCCGGCGAGAAAATGAAAGAACGAGGAGCAAGCCCCTCGTTCCCTTGCTCCCTCGTTCCCTGCACTTTTTACATCTCATCCGCCGATGGTCCATACGACCCGGGAATCTTCGCGTTCAACAGCCGCAGATACACGCTCAACTGCCCACGGTGATGGATCATGTGGTCCAGCACTGCTTCGCGGAAGACCTGGTGCTTTGGCTGGTCGATCCACGCCGTCCCGGCGTACACAAACTTCCAGTTCCGGTCCCAGTTGTCGCCCTTCGTCGCAACCAGTGCCGCACGCGTTCCCACCAGTGCCTTGTCAAACTTCTCCAGCAGCGCAGCCTTGCTCGCCGGAATATATGGATCCCACTTTTGGTCCGGGCCAAACTCCACCTTGTCCATGGTCAGCGTGTTCAGCCCCCAGTCCCCGGCGAAGTCGGTCAAATGACCCGCGAGGTGTCCCAGACTCATCGATTTGGGATGAGGCTTAAAGCTGAAATCTGCACCCTCGGGAATTGCATCCAGCATTTTCCGGGTCTTCGAAATCTCGCGGTCGAATTCTCCAATCAGTTCTTTCTGAGAGTCCATGAAGGCAACCTCCTCGTTGCCCACACAGCATACTCGATCTCAGTCTGAAAAGGCGAAGAAAAAACGAAATAATCTGTGAATTTCCTCTGGCAGCCCGCCATCCCGCCCCTACCGGAACCGGCTCGACTCAAACCCCGCCGTAAACGCCTCCTGCCACCCGGCTATGCCCCCTCCCGGCTCCGCTGCGCCCTGTGCCGGCACATCCATCGGCACAGGCAGTACCGGGACCGGCGGCGCGTTGATTTGCAGGTAGTTTCCATGGTCGAAGCTCCAGCCATCCGGAATCAAGTACGGGGCTTGGAAATTTCCCGGCCAAGTCTGCGAAGGCCCGCAATGCCCTATCGCCGCGTGCCACCACGGATGCCCAGCCGTCAGAATCCCGCCGACAAAGTTGCCCAGCGGAAACAGCCGCGAAAGCACTGTGTCCTTCATCGACGCCAGTGCCGAAATCGCTCCCACCTTCGCCGCCGCCGCTTTGAACTCCGTCGTCAGACAGTCGTCATCAATCGCCCCTGCCATCAGCGTCAGCCGCCTCACGGGCGTTTTCATATTCGCGATCGTCGCCAGCACCACGCGCGCGCCCAGGCTGTGCGACGCAAAGGAAATGCTCGCTGCTCCCTGAAAATTGGCATCGAGATAAGGGCCCAGTAACGCGCCGGCGTCATCGGCAACCCTCGGCTCTCCGGGATAATCCAGTCCGTGCGCCCAGATCGAATCTCCCGGCCACAATACTCCGACAAAAGCCGCGGCCGGCCCAAGCTGCAGCAGCCCGGCCCAATTCGACAAGCTCGCAATGCCGTTCTCGCGGTCCACATTAAAGCCGTGCGTCGCAATCAGCACATGCTTGCCGTTGATCGAGTTCAGCAAATCGCCGATCGGCATACCGGTGTAGTTCGCGAGGCTCGTGCCCTGGCACACGGCCACCTGCTGCGCAAGTTCTCCGCCAACCGGCTGAATTCGAAGATCGAGAAACTGTGTCATCGCGCCTACTTCTTCACTGCTTGCATCGCGTTCACCGCCGCCACCAGCGCACTCGACAGATCCTTGGCGACCGGCGCAAGCGGTATCGCAAGCACGCCTGTAATCAGGGCACGCCAAAGATCGTTCGACGTCAAATAGCTGCCAAACGCACCGCCCTTCAAAGTCCATCCACCTACAAAGGCCAGCAGCACGGCAAAGATCGCCGCCACCACACGCGTCCAGTTCGTATAGAGTTGATCGCCTTCCTGGTAAGCCTCATCCAGTATCGCCGTCAGAATCAGATCGAATCGTCCGTACACATCGCTCTCAGCCGACGTAAGCGCGTGCCCTGCAGCCATCTTCGTCGCAATCGAGTGCAGCACCACCCGATCCACGCCAGCCGCGTCGGCCACAGCCGCTGCATTTCCTGCATTCAATCCCAACTTGATCAGCGACTTTGCCACGGCTTTTTGGCTCGCGAGATCCTGCCCGTTGTACCAGTTGGCTCTCAGCGTGTCGATCACCATCGCCTGGCTCAGGCCATTCACCGCCTTCCCCGGCGTCAACTTGGTCACGGCGTCTTTGATCGACGTGAATCCGATGCGGTTCACCCCACCCCAAAGCACCTTGGTCGAATCCACAAGCCCAAACGCTGCGGTTCCCAATCCTCCCATCGCCGTAATAATGCTCGGCAAGTTCTGCAGTATCCCCATGACGCCCTCCAGATTTTCTGGTGTGGAATCACTCTAGCCGCAAAAATGCTGCGGCGTAAAGCGAAATCTGCAGTCAGATTTTTGCGGTTGGGTACTCAGGTGCGGGACTTCAGGCCGGTTGTTTTTCGGCTTCCTCGCGCGCGGCCAGGAATCGTTCCATGAATCCCGTGTCAAACTCGCCGGCGCGGAACCCCGCATCCTGGAAGATTTCCTGGTGGAGTGAAATCGATGTATCGATTCCACGCACGATGAACTGGCCCAGCGCTCGCTCCATTTTGGCAATCGCCTCGGCGCGGTCGACACCATGCGTAATCAGCTTCGCAATCAGCGAGTCGTAGTAGGGCGGAATCACACCTTCGGCATACATTGCCGTGTCCACGCGCACCCCGTTCCCGCCCGGCACGTTAAATGCTGTGATCGTCCCTGCCGATGGCGTAAACTTCTGCGGGTGCTCCGCGTTGATGCGGCACTCGATCGCATGCCCGCGCATCTCCAGC
Organism: uncultured Acidobacteriaceae bacterium; assembly: GCA_963841365.1. Taxonomy (GTDB): domain Bacteria; phylum Acidobacteriota; class Terriglobia; order Terriglobales; family Acidobacteriaceae; genus Telmatobacter. The sequence goes on along the minus strand of CAWJDG010000028.1, from coordinate 20,773 downwards.
TTCGCCGGCAAAATCTCACCCAGCTTCTCGCCCGAGGCAATTCGCAATTGCGCCTTCACAATATCCACGCCAGTAATTGCTTCTGTTACCGGATGCTCCACCTGGATGCGCGTATTCATCTCAATAAAGTAAAGCTGATGCTTCGCGTCCATCAGGAACTCCACCGTCCCCGCATTCTGATACCCGATGTTGGTCAGGCAGTGGCACAGCGTCCGGCCCACTTCTTCGCGCATCTTCGGCGTCACCTGCAAGCTTGGCGCCTCTTCAATCAGCTTTTGGTGCCGCCTCTGAATCGAGCACTCGCGCTCAAACAACGACACCACGCTGCCGTGCTCATCGGCCAACACCTGAAACTCGATGTGGCGTGGATCCTCGATGAACCTCTCCATGTAGAGCTCGCCGTTCCCAAAAGCGTTCGCCGCCTCGGTAAATGCCGCGGAAAACAAATTCGGCAGCTCCTCGGAATCGCGCACGATCCGCATGCCGCGTCCGCCGCCGCCGGCCTTCGCCTTCAAAATCACCGGATAGCCCACCTTCTCGGCCCACTCCCGCGCTTCCTCCGCGGTCGACAGGATGCCATCCGACCCCGGCAAAATCGGCACCTTGGCCTTCTTCATCGCCTGCCGCGCTTTTTCCTTTTCGCCCATCAGCCGCGTCACTTCCGGTGGCGGCCCGATGAATTTGATATTCGATGCGCGGCACACTTCTGCAAAATTCGCGTTCTCGCTCAGCAGTCCGTAACCGGGATGAATCGCCTCCACATCGGCAATCTCCGCAGCCGAAATTACCGCCGGCACATTCAGATAGCTGTCTGCCGCACGTGGCGGCCCAATGCAGATTGCTTCGTCGGCAAACTTCACATGCAGCGCGTTGCGGTCGGCCTCGCTGTACACCGCAACCGTGCGAACGCCAAGCTCCTTGCACGCATTCAGCACGCGCATCGCGATTTCGCCACGATTGGCAACCAATACCTTACGAAACATGGATTCCTTAGATAGCGGAGTTGGCGGTGTTAGTCCGCCCAGCTACACTGGGCGGATTGCAAACAACGGCTGGCCAAACTCAATCGCCTGGCCGTTTGTCACCAGGCACCTGACCACTTCGCCCGCCGCGTCTGACTCGATTTCGTTCATCAGCTTCATCGCTTCGATGATGGCAATCACTTGCCCCTTCTCCACGTGGTCTCCGGGTGAAACGAACGCCGCGGCGCCCGGCGAAGGCGAGCCGTAGAAGGTGCCCACAATTGGCGACTTCACAAAGTGCAGCCCGGCTTCCGCGTCAGCGGCCGGCTCAACCACGGCCCCTGCCGAACCCGATCCTGCCTGCCCGAGTGCAGCCTGCGCTGCTGCAGGCGGCGCTGTCCGCAGCAGGCGTGCCAGCTCGCTCAATCCTGCCGGCGCGCTCTCCTGGTTGAATTTGAGCCGAATCTTCAAATCGCCGCGGTCCACGTCAAACTCGGCCACCTGATGATGCTTCAAAAACTCAATCAGTTCCCGCAGATCTTCAATGTCTTGTTTTTTCATTCGTTCCTTAACTCTCCACCAGGCCAGGCGAACGCCCGGCTCAAACGGGTTTCAAAGTTCAATCAGTGCCTTGGGCGCCGGAGTCAGCACTTCTCCACCGGTGCGGGTCACTCTCACCATATCCTCAATGCGCACGCCAAACTTGCCCGCCAGGTAAACTCCCGGTTCGATCGTGATCACCATGCCGGGCTGTAACCGGGTCGTCTGTCCGGCGCCAACCCTCGGCGGCTCGTGAATCTCCAGGCCAACGCCGTGGCCGGTCGAGTGGGTAAATGCCTCAGCCAAACCCTCCCTGCGCAAGATGCTCCGCGCAGCCTCGTCCACCTCCGCGCAGCTTACACCAGGCGCAACTGCTTTCCCCCCAGCCTCCTGGGCCTCAAGCACCGCATGGTACACGGCCCGTTCTTTGGGCTTTGGCGTGCCCAGAAAGACCGTTCGTGTCATGTCAGAACAGTAACCATTGAGGATTATACCGAAGTCCATCGTCACAAAACCCCGCCGTGGCAACTCCGCCACCGTCGCACGCCCATGCGGCATCGCCGACCGCTCCCCTGAAGCAACGATGGTCTCAAACGACATCCCCTCAGCGCCCAGCAGCCGCGCCTGGTGTTCCAACTCTGCCGCTACCTCCATCTCCTGGATTCCCGGCCTCATGAACCCCAGAATGTGGTCGAAAAGCTTGCAGCCCAGCAATGCCGCCTCCGCCATCAGCGTCAGCTCGTCCTCATCCTTCACGCAGCGCAGAATCTCCACATACGGCGCCGGCACGCCCTGGAAAAATCCCCGCCTCAAGCGGCTCGGCAGTTCCCCCTTCCATCGCGCCAGCTCCGCCACGGTCGTTCTCGCCGGGTCAAATCCGGCAAACGTCACGCCCGCCTGTGCTGCCAGCCACTGTGCCGCCGAGGTCGACGGCCAGCCTTGCACAATCTGCACCTGCGCCGCCTTCACTTGCTCGGCTGCCTGCGCCGTATAGCGCCCATCGGTGAAAAGCCGCGCCGTCCTGCGCGTCACAGCCAGCGCGGCGCTCGAGCCTGTAAATCCACAAAGATAGCGAATGTCGGGAGGATGCGTGACGAGCAGCCCGGGGAGTCCGGCGCGTGTCAGCTTGCGGCGTAGCGCGCCCATGCGGCGGAAGTGGTCCACGCGCTCAGTTTTATCACAGCGAACAGCAGCCGACGCCCTGCCGTCAGTTCACGAAAATGGTTCCCGTGTCCTGCGCCGTTCCCAGCTCTCGAGGTCGCCAAACGTACCGTTCCGCTCTATCCCTTGTCACCATAGAGTTCTTCCTCGGTCAGCGCGGGTTTTCCTGCGAATTCCTTTTCCAACCTTGCCGCCGCGCCAAACATCGGGCCCCGCGCCGCAACCACGGGTGCAAAGCTCATCATGCCAATCGGCTTCGGCACATCGTCGTAGATCGCCTCGAATCCCCCGCGCCGAAAATACGTCTGGTGCCAGAACCCGGTGCCTCCCGAACCCTTCAGAAACGTTTTCCACCATTGCCGGTGCGGATCGGATCGTGTGCATGCCAGCAGCGAGTCGACATCGCGCCAGTATTGGCGCATACCTAGATGCGCCGGAAAGAAAGAGAACAGAAACTGTTCGTGGTGCAGAAGTCCCTCCGGTTTCGCAGCGACGGAGGCCGAAATCTTCGGCCCAAACCCAAACATCGTTTTGAGTCCGATGCTTCGATTCACCCGCATTCCCAGATAAACGACGACCAGGTCCGGATAGGCGGAAAGATCTGCAGTCCGTCGGTCCACACGCGTCCCCATATCTGAGCCCTCCTCAGCACAGGGTACCTTATTCAGAAATGCTTGTGATGAGATGGCCCGATACTCGCACGGTTGTCGTGAAGATCGATTTCACGCTACGCGAGAGCAGGTCTACACCGCAAAAAGATGACTTTCGAAAGGCTGGAACCTGGCAGCTAGATGCCGGAGGCTGCTTCTCGCTGCACCGGCTTCTTCTTTCCCGCTTCGATCTCGGCGCCCGGCGCATGCAACTCGCTCTGCCGGTCCATCCACTCGTCCAGCCGCGAGCGCTTGAAGCGCCACCGATTGCCCAGTTTGAACGCAGGCACAAAACCTTCCGACGCGTACTTGTACAACGTGTCGGGCGAGATACCAAGGTAGCCGGAGGCCTGACGGATGTCCATCACCTCGCGCACTTCAGGAACCAGCAAATTAGAGCGGACTGCAGCGTTACGCATGATTGCCCCCGGAAGAGAAAGACACACTTGACCGGATTCCGGCGGACCTGCCGGTGATTCTGTTTATAGCGCGAGTTCATCGGGTAATTCAAGGAATTTCCGGAAGTTATAGGAAATTCACCCCGTTTCCCGACCCTATCAAGCCCCGCCGTCAGCCATTTTCCCCTTCCAGCCCAAGAAGTTGGGGTCATCCCCGTCACGTTACCCAATCAGTCGGGAGAGTAAACCTCTTGGTTCCTCCCCCGGCAGGGTTGACTGCCCCAATTTCATCTACCCTCCGCCGAGCGCTACAAATTCTCAAAGAGAGTGCCCGCTGCGCCCGAAAGGCATTTAAGCGTCGGACTGCCGGCGCGGCTTCACGAGGGCAGAGCGAGCCTGATTCGTTTCGCTCCACGACGGATCGGACGAATCAACACCTTGGCCATAGCGGCAATCGCGGTTTTGCGGCCCTGGATCCGCGCGCGCAGCTCCCTTTCCGCTGTATGGCGTTGCCACTGGCGCTCAGAGACCTTGACGGAGATCGTGCGGTTAGGGTCGGCTGGACTGTCGATGGTTTCCCACGCGGCCTGGAAACGAGGGTGAAAATGCTCGCGGACGCGCGCTCGCAACTGCTTCTGCTTCTCGGTGAGGGGATCGGCGCCGGCGGCGCGGGCGATCGTCGGGTTGGTGTTAATCTCCCAAACCTGCGGGCGGCCGTTGATCAACCCATAGTCAATGCGGCCATAGTTGATGCGCGAAAGGGCAAAGGTCTCGCGCAGCCAATCAGCGTGTGGATCGCTGGTGAGGTAGTCGAGTTCCTCACGCACAGTCGCCTCGTCAATGAGTCGGCCATGCGATTTGGTGATCCAGTCGCGGTTGTGGGTTAGGGAATTCGGAAGGATAGCATTGCCGACAATGAATGCGGAGTATTTCCTGAAAATGCCGGCGGCGTCCATCGTGTCGCAATACTCGACGACGATCAGATCGCGCAGTCGAAATCCTCGCAGCACTTTCTCGGCGATCGCCCGGGCGAGATCCGCGGGGTTATAAAGCAGACCGCTGACATTGCCGCAGTGGTCCAAATCGCGTCGCAGGAAAACGGGGAAGCGATTGCACTGAGAAAAACCGGCGGCGCGATAGACCCGAAAACTGTTGCGGTTTTGCTCGAAGCAGGCTTCGAGGAAGGGAAACCGCAAAAGCACTTCCGAAGGGTGATTGATGATCGTGAGATGCGGATCGGCTTCGCGCAAGCTGTCACAGCACCGCTTGGCAATTTGTTTCTCAGTCGGCAAGAGTTGATCGATGGCCACGAACACGTAAGTGCCGAGAGGCAGCTCTTGGCGGGCTGCGATCTCATCATAGGTGAGGATTCTTAGGCGGCTCCGCAAGGGGCTGCCGTGCTGTTGCAGATATTCCTCGATCTCCCAGGTTTCCTGTGTTGGAGCGACCACTACAATCATGCGAGGAGACCCGTTACCGCGGAGTCACCCGCTGCGCATTGTGACGGCAAAGATTTGCGGTCGGTCAAGTATAGTAGCTCCGGGATAACTTGCGCTGCGGCGCAAGCCGGTTGGGTGTGACCATCGGGGCAAGCCGTATTCCCCGGGGAAGTGAGACTTTCATGCGGGAATGGATCGAAAAACTGTTCGAGCATGAAGACATGTTGCGCATGGGCCACCAACAGCGGGCCGCGGACAGCAATCTCGGTCTCGGCTGGCTTTATTACGCACTCGCACGCGTCATTCGGCCGTCGCGCGCGGTCGTAATCGGTTCGTTTCGTGGGTTCGTTCCCCTGATTCTGGGCAAGGCGCTGGCGGACAATTCGGAGAGGGGAGAGCTTTGGTTCATCGATCCGTCGCTGGTGGACAACTTCTGGATAGATCCGCAGGCGGTTCAGCGGCATTTCAATGAATTCGGAGTGAAGAACATCCGGCACTTCTTGATGACAACCCAGCAATTCGTGGCGTCCGAGAGCTATCGCTCGCTGGGGGAAGTGGGCCTGGTGTTCATCGATGGCTATCATTCCGAGGAGCAGGTCCGCTTTGACTACGCCGCGTTCGAGAATCAACTTTCGCCCGAGGGAATTGTTATTCTTCACGATAGCGCGGTCGTGCGCACCTCCCGGATGTACGGTGACGACCGGGCCTACGAGCATCGCGTCAAATGCTTCGTCGACGAACTCAAGAAAGATACTCGGTTGCAGGTGTTCGACTTGCCATTCGGCCGAGGAGCGACGATGGTGCGCAAACTGGAGGCGTAGAGAACCCTTCGCCGGACGAGCTCCGCATGCGGTGGCTTCAGCCATCTTCACGCCGACCCTGGAAGTAGCCGCGGACGTATTGTTCCGCTTCGGGTTTCAAGCCATTCCATCTCCAGGTTCCTTGGTCATCAATCCATATCTCTTTTCCAGGATCGAAATTGCGGCTACCCAGGAATGCGTGGCGCTCGGCGTAGCGGCGATTCTGAAGTTCGCCGTGCCAAAGATGGAAGAGGCCTCCTTCGGCGAAGCCCACACTTCCGTGAACCGCCTCGAAGTAGGGCTGCGCCCAATTCATATAGTGCCGGGCCCAACGCGGACCCATATGCATGTAATCGATCGCGTCGCAAAAGCGGCCCAGCATCGCGCAGGTGATGGCACGATTGCCGCTGCCTAGTACGCAAGCGTCATAGAAACCGAATTGATCGAGAATCCCGCGCCGTGCCGCCCAGGCCAGCCCGCAGCACGTCCGGTCATTCACGCGCATGTCCCCGCGCAGGACTTCCGGCGGCGCAATACCTTCAGCCAACGCATGCATCAGCCCATAACCTCGGTTTTGCCTCGAGCCGGCGTCTCCCGGCATCCCGCCCCGGGGAAGCTCGTACACTAGGCTGAATGGTTCGACGATCATGAAGTCTCGAAGCAGATCGATGGTTCGATCGGTCCAGTTAGAGTCCTCGAAGATCACATCGCTATCGAGCCACGCGATCAAGGAGCAGTCCCGGGGCACCGATCGCAGGGCGATGTTCAGGAGCCGCTCCTTCTGCCACAGCAGGTCTCCGGATTCCATCTGCACGAGGATGTCCGCGTCGTTCTCGCACAACTGGAAGCGGCCTTCGTGCGACCACTCTACGGCGACCAAAGGGAGACTCAAGTTCTCTCGGAATGTCCGGTAATTCCTGAGCCTGCTCTCACAGTCGAGCGGATTGAAAAAGCAGGTGATGGCCCAAAGCTGTTGCGTTGCCACTAGAAACCTCCACCCAACGCCTTGGCGGATACACTGGGATGTGGAGATAGCCGCCAACTCCCAATGGAATGGCTCTCTAGCTATCAGAAGCATTAAATGTCGGGAATTCAATGCTTCTTTCGTGGCAATCGATTCCTCAGAACGCGTTCGACTAAGGGACCCAAAGGACGGGTGCTCGCAGCTAGGGGCCGAAAGAGCCATGATTTGCAGCTGCGTCTAAGAGAGCAGGCGGAGACGCCTCTGATAATTCGCGGAGGGATGGGACGCGCAAATCATTGAAACAAAGTAGTTTGTACGTGGACTTAAGCTTCCGACCTCTTGGTACCCATCCCTTGTTCCCTGCTTCTCACATCGCTTTCCGCCACCATGCCGTCGACTCGTCGCTAAGGAACCTCGTCTTATCGCCCCGCGACAGGTGAAAATCCAGCACATCGTCCTTGTGAAACTTTGCACAGTCCGGCCAGCTCGCGTCCTTGTCCAGATGTGTCTCGGTCTGGTGGTTATCCACCAGCGTGATTTCAGTGGGAGAGCACTGCACGACGTGCTGTGCATAGATCCAGAAAGAGAACCCGGGAGTCGGGTCCGGAGGCATCTGGTTAGCGATCTTGGTCAAAACCAGGATGAGAACAAAGGCAGCAGCGAAGATCGCAATCTTCTTCATGGCGAAGCGTCATCCCGGCCGAGCGCAAGTGGGGAGCCTGAATGCGGCGCAGATGCCCTTTTCATCGGCCAAGCCGCAGAGGGTGTGAATCCACAACCAATGTAGCCTGAAGAAAGTCGAGGCACAACTCTCCCCGGCCACATAACTGAATAACAGCCATAACAGCCGACTGTTAGCTGTTCGCTGTAAGCTGTCGTTTAGTTCTGGTCGTCGCGACGATGCAGCGTCGGCGGCCCGTCGCCTGAGTCACCCGAGCTGTCGCCAGCCTGGGTGCTCGACCCCGATCCCGAAGAGTCATCCGGGTTGGTGCTCGCTCTGCGCAGTGACGGCCGAGTCACTCCCTTAGTATCCGTAAGCCGGCGCTTGTTCTCAATGCGTGCCAGCCGCGCCTTCACGTCATTGAACTCCGACGTCGTCACAAGATAATCGGCCTTGGCCGGCAGAATCCGCGCAATCTCCTCCTGCGTGTGCAGAATGCGGTCCGGCGTCTGCGGGTGATCGCTGAAAGCCTTCGCTACTAGTCCCGGCTTGCGTTTCTCCAGCGCCTGCACCTTTTCAAAGAAGCTGATAAACGCCTGCGGATCGTAGCCCGCGCGGTACATATACTGCACGCCCAGGTAATCGGCCTGCGCCTCGAACTCGCGCGAGAATTCCAGGAACGTAATCGGAATCGCCAGTTGTGCGGCTTCGTAAATCCCGTACCCCGTCCACGAGTACCCGGTCATCATAATCAGCGGAACCATGCCGATCTGCGCATAGTTCAGCCGTGTCATCTCGCGCGCCGCGTGGTGCGCGCAAACATGGGCCGTCTCGTGAGCCATCACCCCGGCCAGCTCCGCTTCCTCGTCCGCCGCCAGAATCAACCCGGAGTTCACGTAGAAAAATCCGCCCGGCAGCGCCATGGCGTTGATTTCGTCCGAATCGATCACCTTGATCGTGAACGGCACCTTGCAGTCAGAGTTCTTCACAATGTTCTGGCCGATCCGATTGATGTACTCGTCCACCTCTGGATCGCTGATGAACTTCGTGCTTTTCTCGATCTCGTCAGCGTACTGCTTGCCCATCTTGATTTCGCTGTCGGTCGAGTACCAGTTCCCCAGCCCGCGCGCGCCGATATCGCGGTTGCCCACGGCGCTCACGTCTTCAATGCTGCCCGGCTTTACTTTGATCATCTGGCTGCCGGGATCCACCACTTTGTCCGGATTCACAGCATCGGCCGTTGCAGTGCAGTCGCCACCCACGGGAGCGGTTCCGGGCTCCGCATCAGCGTCCTTATCTTTGTCCTTGTCCTTCTTATCCTTCTTGTCTTTTTTGTCGTCGGATTTCGCCGACACCGGGCAAGGAGCCGGCTGCCCGTTATTTGCTGAACTTGTGTTCGCTGAGGGAGTCGTTCCAGAGTCCGGCTGCTTCGCGGGCGCGGGGCTATCGCCGCCAACAGGGGTCGTTCCCGGAGCGGGAGTTGCTGCCGGTGTCGATTGCGTGCTGCCGGTAGGCGTCGCCGCAGGTGCATTCGCCGGAGCCGCCGGTGCCGTCGCTGAAGGGTTCGATTGCTGATCCGTGCCCGTGGCCGGCGCGCTCGCCTGCGCCCAAACTCCGGCGGTCAGCGCCAGCGCCAGTCCTGCCAGTACCACCAACCTTAAGCCGATGCGATTCGATGCCTTCATGACCTCACCTCCGCCACGCAGCCGCACTTCGCCTAATCTCTTAGACGTCAGTATCTCCCTCTTTGGTAACAAAGGAAAGCGCGATTTCCGCCGCATAGTGTGCGCAACCCCTCCCGCGTTCCCCTGGCCCCGCCAATCGCCGCTTCCCTATTGCCTTCTCAACACCTCTTTGAGCTTCCAACCCCCTGCGAGTAAAGTGAAGCAAACAGATTTGGAGGCATCTTGCGGCTGAGGAACGTAGCGTCAGTCTTGTTTGTAGTCTGCGCGGCAGCTCCCCTTGTTGCCCAGCCTGCGCTTGCCTCGCCCAAGCCCCCTACCGCTGCCGTTTCCAGGCCCCCCGCCCACCCCAAGCCGGCCATTCCCACCGCGCCCGCACCGCCTTTGGCTGTCTTTGACGCCACTGGTCTCGGTTCCCCGCTCGCCCTCAACAGGGACTGGCGCGTCGGAATCACCTCCGATCCCGCGGCTGCAAAGCCTGAATTCAACGATTCTGCATGGGCCATTCGCGATGCCAAGGCACCCTTGGCCGATATTCCCGATCCGGACGCCCCGTCAAAACCCGAAACCACCGGCAATAAGCTGATCACTGTGACCAACACGCGGCGCTACGCCTGGTTCCGACTTCACATTCAATTGGCTCCTAACCATGGGCCGCTCGCCCTCCTCATTGAATTGCCGGTTTCAGAGGTCGCAACCTTCGCTATTGGCGCGCCTGGACTCAGCCCAGACGTCTTCGCCAACGGCCACCAAATCTTGCCCGAAGGCCCCGACGGCAATGCACCGCAGCGTTACCACGAAATCTCCCGCATTTACAATCTCAACCTCGCTCCCTCTGACACTTCCCTCACGCTGGTCGTACGCACCATCTATATTCCCTTCGGCTACGGTGCGTATACCGCCTTCTTCGCAAACCGCACTCTCTCCCTCGGCAACCCCGCCGATCTTCAGCGCGAGCTCAATCTCTGGTCCAATCGCAACCTCTTCGAGCGCCTTCCCCGGCTCGTATATTCGGTCCTCCTGGTCGTTCTCGCCGTCTTTCTCTTCGCTCTCTACTTCGCGCAAAAGGGCCATGTCGAATACCTGTGGCTGGCCCTCCACGAGCTTGTCCAGGCACCCCTCGCCTTTATCGATGTGGCAGGCAGCTCCGCCCGTCTCGATAGCCTCTGGTACGCTGCGCTGGACTTGCAGCTCATTCTCATCTCCGCCTACCTCTTTTTCGAGTTTCTTGTTTCGTTCCTTTCCCTGCGCCGGCGTTGGTACATCGTTTGGCTCCGCTATACGGCGCCGATTCTTGCCGGTCTTGGGCCAACCCTGCTTCTGGTCGGCCACAGCAGCGCCATCGGCGTACTTCTCGCCAGCATCTTCGTCTGCTGCGTCCTTTGGATGATCGGATGGTCGATCTTCATCTTCGGCACTCTCATCTCGGCCACGCTCAAGCGCAACTTTGAGGCTGGCCTGCTCCTCATTCCGCTGGTGCTCAATGTGGTGGGAATTGCGGAGCCGATCATCACAACCACCATTAGCGAAAACACCGGAAGCCCCATTCGTCCGCCTCTCACTTTGCATGCGGGCGCCATTCCCATCCACTTCGCGGCCATCGGTGACTTCACCGGAATCCTAGTTATCGTCCTCATCATCTTTTTCCGTTTCCTGCGCATCCAGCGTGATCAGGAACGTGCCACCAACGAGCTGGCCGCTGCGCGCACCGTGCAGGAGTTGCTCATCCCCCAGGAAAAGCTCGCCACGCCCGGCTTCGTGGTCGACTCGGTCTACAGCCCGGCCAACGAAGTCGGCGGCGATTTCTTCCACGTTCAAACCCTCGGCCCGGATGGCATGATCGTCGTCATCGGCGACGTCGCAGGCAAAGGCCTCAAGGCCGCCATGAATGTCTCCCTCCTCATGGGCGCATTGCGCAGCACCAGGGAGCGCAGTCCTGCCAAAATCCTTGCGTCGCTCAATCGGGTCCTCTCCGGGACTGAAAGCTTCACCACTTGCCAGGCCATCTGGTTCGCTGCTAATGGCGAAATGATTGTGGCGAGCGCCGGCCATCCCCCGCCCTACCTCAACAGCCAGGAGATCAGCCTGCCCGGCGGACTCCCTCTCGGTGTGCTCGCCGACGTCAGCTATGAAGAGGTCCGTTTCTATGTCCATCCCGGCGACCGGATCCTCTTACTCTCTGACGGAGTCGTTGAAGCCCGCCGGCCCTCCGGCGAACTCTTCGGTTTCGACCGCGTTCGCCACTTCAGCCAGCAATCGGCCTTCTACCTCGCTGAAGCTGCCAAATCCTTCGGTCAGGAGGACGACATCACCGTCCTCACCGTCCGCCGCGAGGAAGCGGCTGTCGCAGCGTAAGGCAACGCCCGCACCCGCAGACTGCCTGAACACCGCGACGCCTCACTATCTAATCTGATATAAGCTTCTCGAATGAAATCTGCGATCGCTCGCGCTCCGGGCTCATGCATTTGACGAAGCACGCAGTTGAGGACTCATGTCATCTAATCCGTCCGCACCCGGCACTGCAGCTCCTGCCAGCCATCGCCCTCACCCCGTAACGCTCGCCTTCGAGGCCGCCGCGTTTCTCGCTCTCATCGCCGGCGTCATCTACCTCTTCAAATCCAATCCTTCCGCCGGCCACTGGGCGCAGGGCTACAACCCAGCCGGCCTCTGGCAAATCTCCACTCTGATCGCTGCTCTCCCCATCGTCGTTCTCCTCGGCGCCATGGCCATCCTCCGCCTCAAGGCTCACGTCGCCGCCATCGCAGGCCTCGTCACCGCTCTCCTCGCGGCCATCATCGTCTTCCACATGCCCGCGCGACTGGCTTTCACCGCCGCTGCTTATGGTGCAGGCTACGGCGTCTTCCCCATTTGCTGGATCATCCTTCCCGTCATCTTTCTCTATGACCTCACCGTCAAGACCGGCCGCTTCGTCACCCTCCAGCAAAGCCTCACCGGCATCACCGCCGACAGCCGCTTGCAGCTCCTGCTCATCGCCTTCGCTCTCGGCGCGTTTTTTGAGGGCGCCTGCGGTTTCGGAACGCCCGTCGCCGTCTGCTCCGCCATCCTCATCAGCCTCGGCTTTCGCCCCCTTCAGGCCGCCGGCCTCTCGCTGCTCGCCAACACGGCCCCCGTCGCTCTTGGAGGCATGGGCATTCCCATCGTCGCCCTCCACGGCGTCACCGGCCTCGACCTGTTCGCTCTCACGCGCACCACCGCTACCATTCTTGTGCCATTCGACCTCCTTATCCCCTTCTGGCTCATCTGGGCCTTCGCCGGTTTTCGCGCCATGCTTGAGATCTGGCCCGCGATTCTCGCCGCCGGCGCCACCTTCGCCGCCGCGCAATATCTGATGGCCACGTACAGCGGCCCGTGGCTCGTGGCCATCGTCTCCGCCGCGGCAACGATCGTCGTCCTCGTCGTTTTCTTGCGCTACTGGCAGCCCAGGCGCACACTCGACGTCAATCTCCGTGACATCACGGGCCAGGTTCAAAAACATCACGGCCACAGCGCCGCAGCCATCTTCAACGCCTGGCTGCCCTGGCTGGTCTTGAGCCTCGTTGTCTTTGTCTGGGGCCTTCCCCGCGTCTCCGTCTGGATGGACACAAACACGACCGTCAAATTCCTGGTTGCGGGTCTTCACAACTTCGTCCAGCGTGTTCCGCCGGTCGTCGCCGCACCCACCTCTGAGGCCGCCATCTTCAATCTCAACTGGCTCTCCGCCACCGGCACTGGAATCCTGCTCGCCGCCCTGCTCGCCGGCTCCCTCATGGGCCTCGGCCCCGCTTCGCTCGCTTCGGCCTTCGCCGCACCGTCTTCAACATCCGCTACACCATCGTCACCATCGCCGCCATGATGGCCATCGGCTACGTCACGCGCTATTGCGGTCTCGACGCCACGCTCGGCCTCGCCTTTGCCCGCACCGGCGCGCTCTATCCCTTTTTCGGCACCCTCATCGGCTGGCTCGGCACCGCCAGCACCGGTTCCGACACCTCCTCCAACGTCCTCTTCGGCAGCCTGCAGCGCATGACCGCCCGCCAGATCGGCGTCTCGCCCATCCTCATGTGCTCCGCCAACGCCGCCGGCGGCGTTATGGGCAAAATGATCGCCGCGCCCAGCGTCGTCGTCGCCAGCACCGCCACCCAAACCTACGGCCAGGAGGGCACCATCCTTCGCTTCGTCTTCCTGCACAGCCTTGCCCTCGCCGCACTCGCTGGAATTGTCGTTTCCCTCTTGGCCTACGTGCCGCTCTTCGCCGGCCTCGTCGCTCATTAGCCGCTCCCTCGCTCCCTCGTTCCCTGCTTTATCGTTCCCTTGTTCCCTGCTTTGTCGCTCCCTTGTTCCCTGCCTTCAGCAACTTTTCTCCCCCCTCCGCACTCAGAAGGTGCTAGGATATCTTCGAAACGAAATTGAAATTGTTTCGCAGTTGAAAAGGAAGAGAATGCGCACCTGCTTTCTACTGAAAGTTCGCCCGGAAAAACTAAAGGAGTATAAAGCCCGCCATGCGCGAGTCTGGCCCGAGATGCTCAAGGCCCTCCGCGACGCTGGCTGGCGCAACTACTCTCTCTTCCTGCAGCCCGACGGCCTGGTGGTTGGATACGTTGAGGCCGACGACTTTGAAAAATGCCACGCAGCCATGATGGACCATCCCATCAACGCGCTCTGGCAGGCAGAAATGGCGCCCTTATTCGAGTCTGCCAACGGCCATAGCTGCTGACGACTACATGCTCACCCTCGAAGAAGTCTTCCACCTCGATTAGGATCCATTCGCCATACCCCGGTGCCGATTTTCTGACAGATTGGTGCCCCACTCATGGCGCGTTCTTTGCGCCATGAGTGGGAGACCACCAAGGTCAACATGACTCGCCCCGCCCACCACCGAACCTTGGGTTCCCCATTTAGGTCGCAGTTCGATCGCGCAGAGATTGGGAAACCACGACAAACGCACTCTCCGCTCGCCCTCGCGCTGTAATATGGCTACGCGCAACAGTCCGTCAAGAATCTACGCCGAAAACCAGGAGGATCATCCATGAATCACTTCAATTCCATGCGCCGCGATTTTCTGCGCGTGGGCAGCCTTGGCATGGCCGGAGCCGCTATTCCCGCAGTCTCCTTCGCCGCGTCAAAAACCAAACAACGCCGCCCGCCCAACCGGCCGATCTTCAATGTGCGCCAATTCGGCGCCACCGGCGACGGCAAAACCCTCGACACCGACGCCGTCAATCGCGCCATTGAAGCTGCTGCAGCCGCCGGCGGCGGCGTGGTCCTCTTTTCTCCCGGAATTTATCTCTGCTTCTCCATCCATCTCAAGAGCAACGTGCATCTGCACCTTGAGCAAGGCGCAACCATTCTCGCCGCCGAATCTCCCAAGCCCGGCGAAACCACCGGCTACAACGGCGGCACATACGATGCCGCCGAACCCAACACCGCATGGGACGCCTATCAGGACTACGGCCACAACCACTGGCACAACTCCCTCATCTGGGGCGAAGACATGCACGACATCTCGCATCACCGGCACGGGCCTGATCTACGGCAAGGGTCTGAGCTTCGGCGCAGGTCCCGGCGTCCGCCCGTCGCCGGCAGGAAGGGTCCGGACCTGCGACGCTTCCGGCCGCGACCGCCGCTGCATGGCGCGACCGCGGCAGACGCAACGCCCGCGCCGCAGCAAGGCGCCCTCGCGCCGCCTCCAATCGCCCCGCCTTCAATCCCGCGCGCATGGCCCGCGGCGACTATCCCATGTACCAGGCCGAGCAGCCCGGCGTCGGCAACAAGGCCATCGCGCTCAAGAACTGCCGCAACGTCCTGCTCCGCGACTTCTCCATCCTCAAGGGCGGCCACTTCGGCCTGCTCCTCACCGGCGTCGACAACCTCACCATCGACAACCTCACCATCGACACCGATCGCGACGGCATGGACATCGACTGCTGCCAGAACGTGCGCGTCTCCAACTGCACCGTCAACTCGCCGTGGGACGACGGCATCTGCCCCAAGTCCAGCTACGCGCTCGGCTACGCGCGGCCCACGCGCAACGTCACCATCACGAATTGCTTCGTCACCGGCTGCTATCAGCTCGGCACGCGTGCTCGACGGCACCTGGAAGAAATTTCCCGCCGATCGCCGCGCCTTCGGCACCGGCCGCATCAAGTGCGGCACGGAGTCCAACGGCGGCTTCATCAACATCACCATCTCCAACTGCGTCTTCGAGGGCTGCCTGGGCTACGCGCTCGAATCCGTCGACGGCGCGCTGCTTGAGGACGTCACCATCACCAACACCACCATGCGCGATCTCGGTTGCGGCCCGCTCTTCCTGCGTCTCGGCGCGCGCCTTCGCGGCCCCAAAGAATCCACTAAGGTTGGCACGCTCCGGCGCGTTCTCATCAACAACCTCGAGTGCTACAACGCGCCCACGCGCCAGGGCTCAATCCTCTCCGGCATTCCCAACTACCCGATTGAAGACCTCAAGCTCTCGAACATCTATGTCCAGACCATCGGCGGAGGCGCAGCCGATATGGCGCAAGTCGTGCCTCCCGAGCAGGAAGATGGCTATCCGGAGCCGGGCCGCTTCGGGAACATGCCGTCCTCTGGATTCTTTCTGCGCCACATCCGCAATCTCGAAATGAGCCACGTTGAAATTGCCAACGCCACGCCCGATGCGCGTCCCGCCTTCTCCTTCTTCGACGTCGAGCGCGCCGACCTCTTCGCCATCACCGCGCCGCGCAATTCAGGCGGAGCCTTCGCGCTGCACGACGTCAAGGACCTCCGCGTCGGCTGGAGCCGCGCCGCCGCCGATACCACCCTCGACTCAATCGACAACAAACTGCTCTGACGCCCATCTTGAGTGCCCACCCTCGCCGGTTTTTTTGTTTTTCCGGCTGGGGTGGGGTAGACCTGCTAACTCGTTGACTTGCCGACTCTCCGACACGCGGACCTGCTTTTGTCCCCAGCTCGAGCTCCGCCAACCCCGCTAGCCCCACTGTGTTTCCCGTTACCAAATGCTTCCCCGCCGTGCGTTTTGTCTTCCCCCCGCGCTACGCTTTTGCTACCCTCACTCCAATGCGCAGGAATATCCCCCATCTTCTTGGCGCTGTACTGCTTGCTCTTCTCACCGCTCCCGCGTTCAGTGCGTTGCATAAGCATCCGCCGGCCCCTCTGTCTCCTCCGCCTCTGCCGCCCGCCCAGATCATCACTCTCAGCGATTCAGCCCTCCCTCTCACCGGTCCGTGGAAATTCTCGCCTGGTGACTCGCCCGGGCCGGCCGATTCCTCCTCCAACGAATCCCCACTGTGGGCGCAACCCGATTTCGACGACTCGAACTGGGTCACGATGGACCTCGCGCCCTCAGCCGGCTCGTCGAATCCGAAGATCGAGTCGCTCACCCCCGTGCCAGGTTGGACCGCCAACGGCTTCCCGAATCTGACCGGCTACGCCTGGTATCGCCTGCGCGTCCGCGTTGCCAAACCAGGCCAGCCTCTATCGCTCAAGATGCCCGTCGATTTTGACGATGCGTGCCAAGTCTATGCCAACGGGGAATACGTTGGAGAATTTGGCCAGTTCGACACGTCTCCGCCTACAACCTTTTTTCCCAGGCCGGTAATCTTCACACTGCCGCCGCCCGCCGCGAATGGAGAAATCGAGCTGGCGCTGCGGTTTTACATGTCCCCTGTAACACCAATGAGCATTCTGAATGCTGGCGGCATGCACGAGCCGCCTGTTCTCGGTCTTCCGTCCACGCTGCGCCTCATCCAGACATCACAAAAGACTCGCATCGCATTGACCCGCTTCGCCTCGACGCTTGCAGAGCTTCTCTTTCTGCTGATGATCCCGGCCGCGATGTGGTTCTGGCTGCAGAATCGCGGTGAGCGCGCTTTCTTATGGCTCGCGCTGGCGCTTGCATCCAGCGTCCTCTACGACACACTTTGGTCCCTCGCCTGGGCCACCTACTGGATCTCCGCAGGCGCCGCTCAGTTCTGGCTCAACATCGTCCTCAATCCAATTTGGCTGCCCTTATGGATCATGGTTTGGTGGCATTGGTTCAGGCTCAACAAAAAACGCTGGATTCCCCGCGCCGTCTGGCTCATCGCCGCCGAGAATATTCTCCTCGAGTTCTGCGCGCTCTCCTCCTCCGGCGTCTTCGGCATCTCGTCGTTGATTGCCCGGCAACGCCTCAACGATGCATCTCTATTCCTGGTCGCGGCCACAGCCGTTTTGCTGCTGATCGTTCTCGTTGAGGGATTTCGTCGCGACCGCACTGAGGCCCTGCTCGCTGCTGCTCCGATACTGCTACTTGAATTCGCCGCGTTCTTCATCTACCTCTCGCCCATCCTCAACATTCCCTACCCGGTCCTTTCCGTTTTTGGCCTCAGCATGGACGCCGGCACGGGCGCCAACATCTTCATGGCCCTCATTCTCGGCGTGCTTCTGCTCCGCCGGTTCATGCGCACCCGCGTCGCCCAGGAGCTCGCCCGTCAAACCATCGAGCTCGATCTTGAGCAGGCCCGCGAATTGCAGCAGCACGTGCTCATCCCTGAAGAAATCAACTCGCCCAGCTTCACCGTCGAATCTCAGTACCACCCCGCCCAAACCGTCGGTGGCGACTTCTTCCAAACCATCCTCGGCCGCGATGGCAGTCTGCTAATCGTCATCGGCGACGTCTCCGGCAAAGGCATCAGCGCCGCCATGCTCGTCGCCGTTCTCGTCGGCGCCGCGCGCACCCGCGCCAACGATTCCTTTGACCCCGCCTCCATGCTCTCCGTGCTCAACGATCGTCTCATCGGCCGCTCCAACGGCCACTTCGCCACGTGCCTTGTCGCCCAACTGCAACCCGACGGCCGTCTGCGCATCGCCAACGCCGGCCACCTCGCTCCATATCTCAACGGTGCAGAAGTGGCTCTCACCGGTTCGCTGCCTCTGGGCCTCGCCGGCAAACTTGAGCCTTCTTTGCAGACCCTGCAAATGCGCCCCGGCGAAAAGCTCACCTTTATGACCGATGGCGTCCCCGAGGCACGAAACCCCCAGGGCGAGCTCTTCGGATTTGACCGCCTGCGCATCATCTGCAACGAGCCGCTCGACGAGATTGTTCGCCGCGCCCAGCAATTTGGTCAGAACGACGACATCACCGTGCTTCGCGTCGAGTACACCGCCGGCCGCGGCGAACCCTCCACCGCCGATCACATTTAACGCATTCCACCCAAGAACTTCGGCGCCCCATTCAGGTCGCACTCCTATCGCGTCATGAGTGGGAGCCCACCACCACTGCGGGTGCCCCACCCTCGCCGGGTCTTTGTTTTTCCGGCTAGGGTGGGGTCATGCCAACTCGCCGCTCCTTCACGCCGCCATAGCCTCACTCTTCGCGGAGTGCCGCACCACCCGCAGGTTATCCAGCGCATAACTCACAAACCGCGGCTCTAGCCGCTTTGGTTGTTCCATGAACCGGCAACTCGCCACCACCTGGTCCACGATAAACTTCGGCTGGTAGCGCGCCAGTTCCAGCCCCTTTTCTTTCCTCAGCTTGTACACGATGGTCTCGAACACATCGCGCGTCAGCTCAAATCCCTGCCTCGCGCATTCCTTCTCAAAAATCGTGCGATACGACTCCAGCGTCGGCGCGCCCACTTCAATCTTGTACGGAAGCCGCCGCAAAAATGCCGCATCCATCAAGTCATCCGGCTCGATATTGGTCGAAAAAATAATCAGCTCCTCAAATGGTACGCAGAAGGTTTTCCCGGTGTGCAACTTCAGATAATCCACACCGTTCTCCAGCGGAACAATCCAGCGGTTCAGCAGATTGGTGGGCGAAACCATTTGCCGCCCAAAGTCGTCGATGATGAAGCATCCGCCCAGCGCCTTCACGTGTAGCGGCGCCTCGTAATAATGCCCGGTCGCGTCGTAGCGCAGATCCAGCATGTCCAGCGTCAACTCGCCGCCGGCAATCACCACCGGCCTGCGGCACGCCACCCAGCGCGCGTCAAACACCTCGCGGCGCGCCAGCGACAGCGGATTATCGTCATCCGGCCCCGCGCGCTCCACCGCCGTGTGCACACTGGGATCGAATACCCTGATCGTCTCTTCCTCCACAAGAATCGCGTACGGCACATAGATCACGTCGTCGAATACTTTCGCCAGGCATTGAGCTACTGAAGTTTTCCCATTCCCCGGCGGCCCGTACAGCAGCGTCGCGCGCCCCGAGTTCAGTGCCGGCCCGCACTTCTCAAGAATCGCGTCCTCAAAAGTAAATCCCGCTGTCGCTTTCCGAATCCGATCCACCGTCACCACTTCGTTCGTCAGCTTCTGCAGGCTCACCTGCTGCGTGAACTCTTCCAATGTCACCGGCGCGGGCCCGACATATCCCGACCGGCTGCGCAGTTCGAGCGTCCATCGCTGGCCCTCCTCAGTCATCATGTAACTCAGCTCCGCAAGGTTGCCCGCATCGCGCGTCCCTAGCGTCATCAAAAGCTTCCGCTCCACGGCCATTCGCACCAGGTCAAGCACAATTTGATACGGCAGCTTGATCGCGCGCGCAAATTGCCGCATCGATTCCAGCCGCCCCGCATGGATCAGCTTCATCAGCAGCCCCATCAGGTCCGTCGCTTCCACTCCGGTGGCTTTAATGTCATTTGGCTCCGCGGGCAAACGATGCAAAAACGCATCCAGCTTGCTCTGCGTCATCGCACCCATCGCCACAAGGCATTCGCCCAGCCGTCCGCCATGCGCACGCTGATGCTCCATCGCGCGCTCGATCTCCTCCTCCGTAACCACCTTGCCGCGGATCAAAAGATCTCCCAACCGCAACGGCGTAGCGATGGCGCGCCTCCTCGGGAGGTTTTACACTCCTCATACTTCATCGGCGTTTGCCCGCTTCATGATTAACCGGCGTATCGTTGTAGTGTTACCGGGCCCCGTCTCAAAAAAGGAGACCTCCATGCCCGCAAACTCCGCACGCCAACCCGCGCTCTTCATTCCTCACGGTGGAGGGCCCTGCTTTTTCATGGATTGGACTTGGGGTCCGCACGATACCTGGCACCGAACCCAGCGCTTTCTTGAAGGGCTCGCCGCCACGCTCCCCGCTCCGCCAAAAGCTCTAGTGGTCATCAGCGGCCATTGGGAAGCGCAGGCCTTCACCGTGGGCTCCGCCGCTCACCCCCAGTTGATCTTCGATTATTCAGGATTTCCGCCCGAGACCTATCGCCTCACCTGGCCCGCCCCCGGCGATTCCCAACTCGCCTCGCGCGTCGCGGGCCTCCTCGCCAAGGCCGGCCTTCCCTCAGCAACCGACCCGCACCGCGGCTATGATCATGGCGTCTTCGTTCCGCTCAAGGTCGCTTTCCCGCAAGCCGAAATTCCCGTCGTCACGCTGTCGCTTGTCGCATCACTCGATCCGGAGTTGCACCTCGCTGCTGGCCGCGCCCTCGCCCCGCTCCGCGATGAAGGCATCCTCATCATCGCCAGCGGCATGAGCTTCCATAATCTCCGCGCCTATCTGCTCCCTGAAACGCCGCCGCGGCGCGAGCCTTCGATGC